>NZ_AUBI01000013.1 GCF_000429165.1 Acetobacter nitrogenifigens DSM 23921 = NBRC 105050
CTTCGCCTGTTCAAACAGAGCCTGCCAGACGCCGAGCTTTGCCCAGCGGATGAAGAGTTGGGCTGCCGTCCACCAGGGGCCGAGTTCAGCAGGAATGGAGCGCCATTTCGCGCCGTTCTGATGGCGCCAGAAAATCGCTGACATGGTCCGTCGCAGATCGCGAGGCGGGGTTTTGCCTTTCGGACGAACCGTCTCGATCAGAGGTTCCCAGATCGACCATGCATCATCGGAAAATACAGACTGTATCATGCTCATGACAAAGAGCTATGCAGTGCGCTCCGTCTTTCAAGACCTAACAGGCCCTAGTTAAGGAGGATGATCACTGAAGTGAACTGCACGGCTGCGAGGAAAGTTGATTTCAGTTTGTCGTAGCGGGTTGCGATAGCGTGGAACTGCTCGAGTTTATTAAAGAATTCTTCGATCACGTTTCGCTCCCTGTAAAGAGCAAAGTCTGTTTCCCGTTGCACCGTCCCGTTTCTTTTGGGCAGGATGACCGGTGTACTTCGACGTTGTGTCAAATGGTCTATCGGACTGCCTGCGTGGTAAATCTTGTCGGCGAGAAAGGCATTAAGCTCGACTTTTTCCAGAAGCGGCTCGGCCTGAGTGATGTCGGCGTCCTGACCCTGTGTGATATCGAGGTCCACCGGGTCCCCAAGCGCATCGCAGGTGACATGGATGTTGTGGTCAGACCGCTCCGGGATCGTTCGATGGCCTGATGCGCCTGGACAATCGTACAGTCGATCATCATGTGTTCATTGTCGTGATCCGCCGCCAGATGACGAAATATCCTCTCGATAACACCACTTTCGCACCAGCGACGCACGCGCCGGTGGACATTCTTCCTGTTGCCGAAGCGCAAAAGAAGATCACGCCACGGTAGCGATACAACACGGCCTCTACGAACAGACGATTATCCGCAGTTGTTCCGCCAACATGGTCTTCACGACGGGGAAGAACGTCTTTTATCTGTTCCCACCGGTCATTGCGCAAGCCATATCGCCGCATCTGTTGCTCCCCTGAAACCGGAGAAACAATCAGAACGGCCAGCCAGAAAGCACAACTCTCACGACACACGCTCAGCGATCAACTGACGGCACGCCGTACGGCTTCACCCCACATAGCAACACAGGAGACTCGGGTCCATAAGGTGAACTTCGCGGCGTGTCTGCCGCGAAATGCCGTCTAATGTGAGGGAGGGCGAATGCGCGTCTGCACAGCTCACCGACGACGCTCCAGAGATTTTAAAAAACACATATTTGTCGTTATATTAATATACTGTATAATGATATCGTATGATAAAAATTAAACTACTATATTAAGTGCATAAATGTATGAGCCCCACTACCTACACACAGGGTGCGTGCGCGTATGCACGTCGCGGCTGCCGTGACGGCTATCCGTTATGACTGAAGGAGCGTTCCGAAGCGTGGAAGGGTCACGCGAACTGGCGGCCCTTTTCAGACAAAATTTCCCGTGGCTCGCACGTTACCTTGGACGCAAGCTCGGAAGCGCCGAACGTGGCGAAGATGCTGCGTCGGAGGTCTTTGCGCGGGTCGCGCGCAGCCGGAACGTTGACACTCTCCTGTCTCCGCGGGCCTACCTTCTTGTTGTCGCGAGGCGCCTGATCGGGGAGCTCCGAGGGCGAGGTATGTTGGAACAAACCTATCTCGAGGCTTTATCCCGCGTACCCGAAACATCCAGCGCTTCACCTGAAGTGGTCGTCAGCCATCTTCAGGAAGTCCGCGCAATCGACGCCGCGCTTGCTACACTGGCACCACGAGCGAGATTGGCCTTCGTAATGCATCGTATGGATGGAAAAACACATGCAGAAATCGCGAAGCACCTAGGGGTTTCGATCAGCATGGTCCGAAAATATATTGCTATATCAGAACAGAAATGCCGTGCAAATTTGAGCGACGCATAGAAGGACTGCCCCCAATGCCCGACAATATACCGTCCCCAGATGCTCTAGATCGCACATTAGCCGAAATGCGGCGACAACTGGGCGCGGCCAAAGTCGGAAAAGCATACGAGCGGCGTATCAACCGTCGCAGCTTTCTGATGAGGACGGCGACAGCAGCCGCGCTCGCAGGCGGCGGAGTATATGTCGCCAGAGACAATGACATCGACTTGCCGGGCATGGGGGCAGACGTTCATACGGCGACCGCACAAATCAGTCGGATTGAGCTCGCCGCGTCGTCACGGATTACCCTGGCGCCGAGAACGGCTGTCGACATCCGTCACGAGCAAGGCGTCTCTCTTGTCCGCCTCAGGCATGGGACCGTTCTGTTTGAACCTGGCGAATCACGACTGTCCGCTGCTATTCGTGTGGAAACACGAATGGGCGCGGTCGAGACGATTTCAGCGCCTTTTCAGGCGAGCGCGTCGTCTCACTCGCTCGCTGTTTCAGCTGCGGACACTCCGGTCGCGGTACACGGTCAGAAGGGGCAATTGGTGCCTATCCCAGCGGGTTGCACGGTCGCAATGTGCCCGTCGGGCATGCTCAGGACTACGTCGCTGTGGGACGATGTGAGAGCGTGGACCGGAGGGGACCTTGTCGTCGAAAGCGGCACGCTTCGCGATATTGTAGTTGGCCTGCGTCCCTACTGGGATGGACACATCGTGATGTCGCCGAGGGCGGCGGACATACCCGCTGCAGGCGTGTTTTCGCTTCTGCAGGTCGACCGCACCCTGGGACAGCTCGGCGCCGACTTCCCAATCCAGATTAGTCACCTGCCGTTCAGGACCGTTCTCCTCACAGCGATATCCTGATCACATAAACACGATATAAATTAGTATATTTATTTTTTTCTCTTTTTGGTGTCAGTTTTTTTATCTCACCACTCTCTATGGTTGAAACAACCTAAACGTGACCGAGAGTGCGGAAAGATATGACAAAAATCAGGCGATGGAATCGGGTCGTCGCATCGCTGATGATAGCAGGGGTAGCCGGGCGGCACGCGCTGGCGGAAACACCGAGGGCTTATCATTTTGCTTTGCCTTCGGCGCCTCTAGCCGAAACACTGATCCGCATTTCGGCGCAGAGTCACTCGCATATAGGCTTCTCACCGACGCTCACAGCGGGCCTTAAGGCCGGTCCAATCCGAGGATTCCTGACCCCATTGCAGGCGGTGAACGCAGCACTGGCGGGAACGAATCTCTCGCCCAGAACACAAGCCGACGGAAGTCTGGCGATCGGGCGGGAGGCTACGACTGCCAAAACCGCGCCCAACCCAGGCCCCGAGCCAGCGGCGCCACAATCTTCCGCAGCCGTGCGCAAGGCCGAGAACGTCGAGCACATAGAGGCCCGCGGAATGCGCTCCACACGCATTCACCTGCAGAACAAGCCTGTCGCCTCTACAACAGTCGACAAGCAGCAGATTGAGCTTAACCAGATCACGAACCTGCAGGAAGCTATACGGCTTCAGCCAAGTGTACAATTTCAGTCGGCGAACCTGCGTAATACAACCATTAACATCAGGGGCCTCGGAGCCGCTTCGACGGGCACAGATGGCCTCGAAAACGGCGCGGCCGTCTACATCGACGGCATATATCAGGCGCGGCCGGGTACCGCGCTTTTTGACATTCCAGAGTTGGAAAGCGTGACCGTTCTTAAGGGACCGCAAGGCACGCTGGGCGGCATCGATACGACGTCGGGAGCAATCCAGATCGAAACGCGACTCCCCTCATTTCGACGCAGAGCGGAGCTGGAAGCGCAGGCGGGAAATTACGGCGAATATATGATCAAGGCCGATTACTCCCAGGCTTTAGGACACTCTGAAAAAGCCGCGTTCAGCGTGGATTATTTCCAGTCTGCTCTCGGTGGGTACGTTAAAAACATTTACACTAACAACACAATTTATGGGTATCTGGATCGTGGCGTGAGAGGGCAACTTCTCCTTCGTCCCGACGATGACGGCAATCTCCAAATTCGTATTGTCGGCGGATATAACCATAACTCCAACAGTATGGGCGTAGGACTTTACAACGGCACAGTCACCCGCTACGGCAACGGAAACCCGATCTCCAGCACCTACATTCAGGCGGCTCAGCGCGTAGGTTACAAGATTCCCACGGCTAACCCTTATGGGTTGGGGACCGATATCAACAGTCAGCAAATGATCCGGTCAGAGGACGCGAACCTGAGCATGCATGCTGACTACAATTTGCACGGCTATACCTTGTCATCCATCTCTGCCGGATCGATATGGAATTTCTATCCAAGCCTGGATTCGGATTCGACGGGTATAGACATTTACGCAGCCAATCAGGCCCAAAATTACCAACGGCAATTCACGCAAGAATTTCGGATCACGTCGCCATCTCATCGCCGGTTCGAGTATAGCGGGGGCCTGTTCTATTTGTGGCAGGAAGTCAAAGACCATTCGCGCAAAACGTATGGTTCGCAGTACGCGGCCTACAGCGCGTCTGCGTCGGCAACTCCGGAATCCATCGCCCTGACGGACAGGGCATTGAACGGGCTAAGCGTCCTCTCCAATGAAAAGCCAACTACGAACGCGTACTCCGCTTACGCCAACGCGACATGGCACGCGTCGCCTCGTCTGGATATAACGGGAGGCTTTCGGTACACATATGAGACAAAAAACGGAAGCTTCCTCCAGTATCTGAATGGCGGAGGAAATGTCACGGGTCTGAATGCCTCGCAAAAAGCAACCGTGCTACAACAGCGCGCCGCACAGCTTGCTGCCGACCCGTATCAGGCATTGAAGCACGACAATGGGCTGGTCTCTGGCCAGATGACGGTCAGTTATCACGTCACTCCCACCCAATTGGTCTATGGCACTTATTCGAGGGGAGAAAAATCCGGAGGCGTGCTCCTGATCGGGCTTGCGTCCAATGTTCCCGCGACTGTCAAATCGGAATATCTAGACAACTATGAGATTGGGTATAAGAGCACTTTCCTGAACGGAAAAATCACTTTCAATGCAGATGCGTTCTGGATGGTGGATCACAATTACCAGACGTCGATAGTCCAGTATAACAACGCGGGTCTCGCGCTGACATACCTCGCCAACGCCAAATCTGCTATTACGCGAGGCTTCGAGGCGGATCTGCGCTACAACCCGACTTCGAATCTCTCCATGTTCGCATCCGCCACTTACGACGACGCATATTATAATTCATTCGCAAGCGCCCCCTGCGCGATAGAGAACTCGTATAATAAATCTTGTAATTTTACAGGCTCTCGCCTGGCTCTCGTTCCAAAATGGGTCGGAGTTCTTGGTTTTGATTATCAGCATGCTGTCGGACATGTCGGAGGCGTCAACCTCATGGCTTACGGCGGCGCGACATACACAATGCAATCCTCGTTCTTCGCCGCCACCAATGATTCAATCTACAGCCGGATTAATGGTTACGCACTGTTGAATCTGACCTTCGGACTTCGTAGCGAAGACCGAAAATGGGACGTCTCTGGCTGGATTCATAACGCCACGGATAAAAAGTACTTCACACTACTGGCTGGAGGTTCACCCCTTACGGCTCAGGTGGGTATGCCGCTCGCATTTGGTGGCACTGTCCGCCTGCGTTTGTGAAAGCGCCATTGTTCATGCCTGAAAGCCAAATAGAGAAACCGGTGAAGCCGTGCTGCTCCCCTACCCGGGACCAGATTACGCCGACGCCGCCACCATCAGTTACTGGTAGGCCGGTAGCCCGTCCCAATGGTGTCAACTGCGGTCGCCCCTCCCAAGAAGGAACGTCGCGCCGAGTTACCGCTTTCGATCCATCCGACATGGCCTTCATTCCGGGAGGCCTTTACGAGATCGGATACGAAGGCTCGCAGGCGCACATTGCGGACGGAGAGGGACCAGTCAGACAGATTGAGATAAACGCCTTCCTCATGGATCGCTTCTGCGTGACCAACCAGGACTTCGCTGTCTTCGTGGCCGCCACCGGTTACAAAACCGAAGCAGAGCGCCTTGGCTGGTCGTTTGTGTTTCACACCGACGTGCGACCTTCCGCCCGTCGCGACGTATTGTCGGCAAGGTTGCCCGGCGCACCCTGGTGGCGCGCAGTTCGCAGCGCCTTCTGGAGACGACCAGAGGGAAGAGGGTCGCACATCACCGGGCGGGAGCGACAGCCCGTCGTGCATGTTTCCTGGAACGATGCGCAGGCTTATGCAGTCTGGAAAGGAAAGCGCCTGCCCACAGAGAGTGAATGGGAGGTCGCCGCCCGGGGTGGATTAAGTGGCGCCGTATACCCGTGGGGCGACGAATTGACGCCTAATGGACACCATCGAAGCAATACCTGGCAGGGAATTTTTCCGGATGCAGATGTAGCCAAGGATGGCTATGCGGGAACCGCGCCTGTGGACGCGTTTGAGCCTAACGGCTACGGGCTGTTCAACATGACCGGGAATGTGTGGGAGTGGTGTTCAGATTTCTGGAGCACAAACTGGCATATGGCTGCAACCGATGCGACGCGAAAAAACCCGCAAGGGCCGAATGACGGGATCGATCACGTCATTCGCGGCGGTTCTTATCTGTGCCACGCTTCCTACTGCAATCGCTACCGTGTCGCCGCAAGGACACGCACTGGGCCCGATAGCTCTTTATGCCATCTTGGCTTTCGCTGTGCTGCCGATGTTGCGAATGCGCACGAAATTTGATGAAAACAATGACTGGAAACTCAATGACGACGCTTACCCGACGCGCACTTTTATCCACCACCGCGCAAGCGACGATGGCGGCGGCGCTTCCATCCATTGCGCACGCCGGTCCTCAGCCGCGGCGACGTCCAAATATAATCTATATCATTGCTGATGATCTCGGTGTTTACGACCTCGGTTGCTATGGTCAAAAGAAGATCCGCACTCCCAATATCGACGCGCTGGCCGCCAACGGCATGCTCTTCAACAGCGCTTACGGCGGCGCCCCGATTTGTTCACCGTCGCGCTGCGCTCTTATGACAGGCAAGAACATGGGTCACTCAACAATTCGCGATAATTTTGCTCTACAGGGCGGGATTATCGGAAAACGCGGAAAAGAGTCTGTTAGACGCATCGGCCTTGCTCCCGGTGAAAAAACGGTGGCGACTGCTATGGCCGAAGCAGGATATATGACCGGATTGGTCGGTAAATGGCATCTTGACGGATACGACCCCAACGCAATCCCCACACGGCACGGTTTTCAGGAGTTTCATGGCTGGTTGACCCAAACGGAAACAACTCAGGGTTACTTTCCAACGCAGTGGTATTCCGGAGAAAAACTGGGGAACATTCCAGAGAACGCCAACGGGAAACAAGCTGTCTATGAAACAGACATATGTACCGATCAGGCTTGTGATTTCATACGCAAGAATCAAAAATCGCCTTTCTTTCTGACCTTAGCTTACAACGCCCCGCACAGTCCGCATATCACCCCCACGACCGGATCCTACGCAGGACATCCGTGGGGCGAGTATGAAAAAAATTATGCAGCAATGATTGAGTTTCTCGATGCCGGCGTCGGCGCCGTGGTGCAGACGGTTCGGGAGGCTGGTCTTGAAAAAGATACCGTGATTTTTGTGTCCTCCGACCACGGTCCTCGGTCGGAACCTACTGCGGAACAAACTGAAGTGGTGGAATTTTTTGATTCGCATGGATCTCTCCGGGGATACAAGCGCGACCTTTACGAAGGGGGAATTCGGGTGCCCTTGATAGTTTCATGGCCGGGGCACATTCGGGCTGGTTCAGTCAGCGATGAGCCGGTTTACCACCCTGATTTCCTGCCGACCGCAGTCGCACTTGCGGGCGACGGTCGTTTGTATCCGGATATGGATGGAGCGGATATCTCTCCAGTTCTTCTCGCTCGTGGGAGAATCGCATCCCGCTATCTCTATTGGGAAACATATGAACCATCTTTTTGGCAAGCTGCGCGACATGGGCGCTGGAAAGCCGTGAAACCTGTCGGGGGAGGAAAAATCCAACTTTTCGATCTTCTTGAGGATCCGTCGGAAATCAAGGATGTGTCGGCAGAAAACTCGGCCATTGTTGAGAGTTTTGTACGTTACTTTAAAGAGTGCCGTGTGGCATCGCCAAATTATATTTAGCAGTTAGCACTACAGTTGCTTTTTGTGTTGAGTTCTGAATCTTTCGGCAACTATGATTCAGGATATGATGAGTGGCGGCGCGTCAGTTGAAGAGACGCTGGGTTTGTGGGCGTCCGGGCTTCGGTCCGCCAGGGAGCGGATCACGCCGTTGTTTACGCAGAAGCGTGTTGCGGCCTCTGCGTGTGCCTGCCTGGACGTTCTGATTGGCTATGAACCACGCAAGACGGGCTGGACGCGAGCGGAAGTCGCAGGAGATCTTGGTCCATGGCGGCAGCAGGCGCTTCTGGGGGGCGGGCACTGATGATGGCGTGCTGGTCATCGATAAGACCGGTTTTCTGAAGAAGGGTCAGGCGTCCTGCGGTGTGGGGCGGCAATATACGGGCTCTGCCGACACGATCACGAACGGTGATGTCACATAAACGCAGGCATGGTAAGCGGGCGGCATGAGCACGACTGCAGCAAGCTATAAACGCATCGTTTTCCACGTGAGTTGATTGCGCATACAGTGTGGCTGTATTTCCGGTTTCCGCTGAGCTTTCGTCTGATCGAAGAGATGCTTCTCGAGCGCGGGATTGTCGTGTCGTATGAGACGATCTGCCGTGGGAGGAGGAAATTCGGTGCGTATTTGCCCGGTCGTTGCGCCGCAAACCCGCCAAACACGGGGATATCTGGCATCCTGACGAAGTCCGTATCGTGATCGGCGGCCAGCCGCACTGGCTGTGGCGTGCTGTCGATCAGGACGGCTACGTTCTTGATGAAATCCCGCAAAGACGACGCAACACGAAAACGGCGAGGCGGCTGCTGACACGGCTTCTCAGGAAGCAGGGCGCCGGACCAGAACGCATGATTACCGACAAACTGAAATCATACGGAACAGCAAAGCGTCAGGCCGTGCCCTATGTGGAACACAGATCTCACAAAGCCTGAGCAACATGGCGGAGAATTCGCATCTGCCCTTGCGAAAGCGCGATCGCGCCATGCAACGGTGCGAGGCTGTCTGCGCTTCGTCGCAGTCTTCTCCGCCGTGCGTAACGCCTTCGTTCCACCAGCCTCAATCAACAACGCCATAGCCCGACATCTGCACCTTCTCAGCGCGTTTGCTCAATGGAATGGCGCGATCGCTCTCCCCGCCTGAAAAATCACTCAAACGCCTTCCAATACCACTCGCCAGTTAACGTGACAGCACCTCACAACGTATATTCGTCCCAAGAAGAATCGAAAACATATTTGCACAGCAGAAAGACTGATGGCAGATAACCGCAAGATATGACCGCTGCGCCCATACATTCATGTCAGCAACCCATATCGCAGCAATTGTCATCTTCTATCTCAAAGAACACGTCTTGAGTGCAATTACAGCGCACCATGATGGGATGACGCCGCTGCATGCAGTGTGGGGATGTTCGACACGTCGACGGCGCGCGCGGCCTACCACTCATCATATGCGGCCTGCATCCGGATCCAGAGACCAGGCCCATTCCCGAAGAGTTTGCCCAAACGCACCCCGACTTCAGGGCTGACCGGCTTGCGCTCGGCGAGAATGTCATAAAGATGCTGCCGGGAAATCCCGAGCAACCGTGCAATCTCGGCTTTGCTCCGCTCTGTGGCGGGAATAACGTCTTCGCGCAGCAATGCGCCTGGATGCGTCGGGCAGCGACTAACGATGCGAGCCATGCTTACCTCTTAATGGTGTTGTTCAAAGTCAAGAACATAGGCGTCGCCGCCTGAGAACTCGAAGGTAATGCACCAGGGCCCGTTTACATGAACGGTATAACGGACCGGTGTATATCCCCTGAGAGCATGAAAATCGAACCCGGGCAGGTTCATGTCTTATGCACTTGTTGACGCATCAAGTGCATCCGGCCGACGCAGAATCCGTTTCTCACACTTTGACATTCAGATGCCGTGAGCAGGAGCCATCCACACCATCTGCTTTACGAAACGCGGTTCGGTAATGCCGTATGACCGAAACGAAGAGCCATACCGGAACTGTCAGGCCCGGCTGACAAGTTCGTCGATCGCGTGCAGTAGTGCATCCCGCTCGGATTCGATTACGAAGCCCAGCAACGGACCCAGTCGGTTCGCCGGCACCGTCGCAAGGTCGAACGGGTTGGCGAAAACCGCCTTCCCTTCCACAGTCATATGTGGGGTCAGAGCGTGATCTGGCGGGGCGCCCGGCGTCAGTCGGACAAGGGGAATGACAACTCGTCCCACACTGCGGTCAAGACGGCTGCTCTGCACCTGAACCACGAACAGAATGTCGCGATTGCGGCCGGGATTAGGGTAGATGGCGAATTGCGGCATGAGTTACAGCGTCGAAAACTCATCACTGAGGAAGCCATGCACGCTGTGTAGGGCATTAACGGCGTCCAGTACACTATTGAGCTGCCTCGCTGCTTCGTCGCGCTGCGAGCGAGCGCTCTGGACATAAGAAGCCAATAATTCCTCGACGGTTCCTGAGACGTTAGGCGTCAGGCTGCGGACCTGAGCAATCAGGTCCGAGTTGAGCGACAGATTGATCGGGCGTCGCGGAGCATTGGTGTCATATGTAGCGTAAGATGAAGTCATCGACGTTCTCCTTATGCGCATAGTATGCGCATAGACCGCTGTGCGCAAATTTTTATCTGCCATGACAGCGCCCGGTTAGCTTCCGCTCTTCAGACACCGAACAGGAGGCGAGACTGTCCAGTTTGAGAGGCGGTAGCCACAATAAGCAGGAACGCTGCGCGGGACTGGTTTTGGTCATCTCTCTCCGATAACCGACCTTCCGATTACCCCCAAAGCCGTAACCGCGACGCGTCAAATTCCGCTAAAAGCCTTTAAACAGGTTTCATTTGCATGCACATCGCCCGGGTCGAGAACCTTGCGGGGATAGAGCTGTGACACCCCCCTGCCGCACGACATCTATGGCTGAGACAACGCCGCTTTCAAGCCAGCAACGTCCTTCTTCACTTCAAAGGCAGGGCCGCCGGGCTGAAACAGGACCGAACTGGCGAGGTCGCCCGTGACGACCGGATCAAATCCCGCGGCCCGCACAAGCCCCGAGACATTGTCTACAGCTGCAGGATCATCCCCTGCGACCGGAATGGCGAGCCTGGGCTCCGCACGATGCGCCTCGGCGCCGAGGGCGCTCATATCAATCGAGTTGAACCCGCGCACGACATGTGCGCCAGGAAAATACCGCTGAGTCGTTGGGCCGGCGCCATCGCGGGCGGCAGTCTCAGCGATCGCTCCATCCCGAAAGGAATAGAAATTGCTTGGATCGAGTAAAGTTTTACCCTTCACCAGCGCACCCAATTTCTGACCAAGCGCGGGGATAGCACGATACGGCACAGCCAGCACAACGACGTCGCCAAACTTCGCCGCCTGCTCCGGCGTGCCAGCAGACGCGAGGGGGCCGAGTTGCACAGCCGCAAGCTTCGCCTCGTCCAGCGAGCGGGCCGAAAGCATTACCGGATATCCAGACCCGATCCACAGGCGCGCAAGCGTCGTACCCACCTGCCCTGCCCCGATCATGCCAATCTTTAGGCGAGGCGGTTCTGCGTGCCCTCGATATGCGAAAGCAAGAATGGCTGCGGCAGATATCATGCCGAGCGCGGTACGGCGTTTTAGGGCTTTCATTAGTATTTCCATAATCTGCTGAGCGCACCGTCCACCCCCTGCACGGGGTCCGACGAAGGAAAAGGCAAACTCGCCAAACGGGTTCGCTGGTCATTGTCAGGCGCTCTCCTGACAATGTCGAATTCCTGACCCGGAGGGTAGGCGCCGACAACTTCGAAGGCCGCATCAGAACCAAGATTCATGTGCCCGACGCCAGCGGGCAGAACAACGATATCTCCTGCCTGTACTTGCACCTCACGCGCCCCGGGGCCGCCAAGAATAAGTCTTGCCGATCCTCCGGAAAATCCCAAAACCTCATGTCCTAGTGTATGATAGTGGTGAAAAGAATAAACGCCATTTCGCCACCGGGGCGGCCATCCGTTAGCCTGAAACAAGACCTCAAATGCGGCCGCAGGATCCTCCCCACCCACCGACATGGCGTTACGATACATGATGACCGGCAATGCCGGATTGTTCGGCACCCAATCATTCGCGCGCAGAATAAAGCTCTCCACGTTCGCCGGTGTCGCCCCGGCGGTCGGTCTGACATGCCCGCCGCCAAGGGAGAGCCCCAGCCCAGCCAGAACCGAATTGAAGGCGCGTCGCTCCATGGCTCATGCTCCTTGCTTGATCCACGCAGTGTTAGTCGTTTTCCGAACGAATTCAACACACCTCGCCATGGCTTATCCAGGTCAGAGCGCCGTCAGCCTGCACGCTCCGACTCATGATCCCGAATTGCTGGCGTGCATCTTATAAGCGCAATGAGCATACCCCACCGAAACAGCACGTTAACACAAGGAATTCATCGAGACTGCTGCCAGTTTGCGATATGTAGCAATCGTTTTCTCAGGCGTGGTCGGATGCGTATTTGACCTCCTGATCATACAATGGAATGTTTCATGTCGGTTTAAACGGAGTTCAGTGTGAAGAATATTTTTCTGGTCGCCGCCATAATCTCTCTTCCGGCATGTACTGAGCAGGCCGCCGTTAATGAACATAACAAAGCATACAAGGAGTGCGACAGAATTCAAAAAAACACTCCCGAAAACTACTATTCACATGCAAAATGTCTCAATAATGCCGATACTATTATGGCGACGAAAGCGGGTTACGATCAATCCGTGATTACGTCTATAAAATCGTCAAGAAACGCAATCGCAAAGAAGTTGGATTCTGGAGCAATCGAAAAAAACCAGGCGCAGGCCGAATTTCAAAAATCTGTTTCAGAAACAATGGACCATGCTGCATCGGATGACGCCAACCTCGGCAAGCAGAGCGCTGAAATAACAATCGGCACCAGCACGAACCTCTCAAAGAGGAATGACACGGCAGGCGACGCTGGCAAAGTTGCCGCCACTCCCGGGGGAGGAGTCGCAGGTGAAGCAGACCAAAATGGCGGCAGCTGACCAGACCCAGCCGAGTGTGGACTTGCTACGGTTTTGTGCCGGTTGACTGGGCGTTTTAAGTTCGCATCGGTGGATATGCGAGACCATGGCGGTGACGCACACAGAAGAATTTCGCCGTGAAGCGGTAAGGATTGCACTTGAGCAGCGGTTCGTCACGGACCCGCGTGGCGGCAGAGTTGGGGATTGGCAAATCAACATTGGGACACTGGGTTTCGCAGTAACGGGCCTCTTATCTGTCAGCGCCTTAGCCGCAGGCCGTCTTGTGCGGGAGAACGAGCGCCTACGCCTAGAGAACCGCGTTCTGCGGGAGAAGAGGGAAATCTTAAAAAAGCCGCGCAGTTTTTCGCGAGCCAAAAGGCATGAGGTTCGCCCTCGTCCGTGAGCATCGCAGCCGTTAGTCGATCGCGAGCCTGTGTCGTGTGTGCGTGTATCGACACGTGGTTATCGCGTGGATTTCCAGGCCCGTTTGCCAACGCCAGCGCACCGATTTGAAGGTTCTGGCGCACATCCGGGAGCATTTTGTCCTGAGCAACTCCACCTATGGTCGTCCTCGGATCACCATGGAACTCACGGAGGCGGGGCTCGATGTCGGCGAATGTCGTGTGGGGCGGCTGATGAAACTCAACGGGATTCGCCGAATGCGCACCAGTCGCCACACGGTCACAACTGACAGCCGTCATTCCCGTGGTGTTGCTGCCAATGTTCTGGACGGCGACTTCCTGGCCCACGCACCCAACCGAGAATGGGCAGGCGATGTCAGCTATATATGGACCACCGAAGGATGACTCTACCTCGCCGTGGTCATCGACCTGTTAAGTCGATGCGTCATTGGCTGGGCGGCAAGCGACCGGATGAAAAAGGATCTCGCTATCCGGGCGCTCGATATGGCGGTGCGACTGCGCGATCCGTCGCGTGGCTGTATTTTCCACTCTGATCGCGGCAGCCAATATTGCTCACACGATTTCCAGAAAAAACTGACGGAATGCTGGATGATGCCAACCATGTCCGGCAAGGGAAACTGCTTTGACAATGCCGCCGTGGAGACCTTCTTCAAAAGTCTGAAGACCAGGTTGCTCTGGCGACAGACATGGCCCACACGGCGTCTTTCATTTCTCGGCAACATCAACCCTCTCGCTTTCGAGGCTAAAGCCGCCGGCGCCGCGATCACGCAGGCGTTCCAGAAGGCGACGCATCTGGCGCGTCGTGATCCCCAGAAGATCAGCCGCCTGTCGTGCGGGATCCGCACAGCACCTCGGCCAGCGCGCCAACCCGGCGCAGATCTCGATCATTCATCAGCACCAGTCCCATGTCCGGCCTCCCAAACCGCACACCCATGGCGATGCCACACTAACGCCAAAACCGGCAGGGAGGACATTTCTATTCGGCCCAAAGAGGACATTTTAATTCGGCGCTAACATTCACGCGTCGAATAATTTAGACTATTACCAACTAAAAGACGTGCGCGACACCGGATTCTGACTACCGAGCTTACGCGGTCAGGATCGCGGCGTGGTGCGTCACGTGATCTTCGATGAAAGACTGTATGAACCAGTACGAGTGGTCATAGCCCTCGTGAAGACGCACGCTCATTGGCTGACCCGCCAATTGGGCGGCTTTCTCGATCTCTTGCGGACGTAATTGAGTGTCGAGAAACTGGTCGGCTACACCCTGATCGATCAGGATCGTATGTGGGTGACGATGGCCTGATGCAATGAGCAACGTAGCATCGTGATCGGCCCAGCCTGAGCGGTTGGCGCCGAGATAAGCCGTGAACGCTTTTTCTCCCCAGGGAACGGCGGCAGGATGAACGATCGGCGCGAAAGCAGAAACCGACTTCCAGAGTCCGGGCGCCCGAAGCGCGTGCACAAGCGCACCGTGTCCACCCATGGAATGCCCCATCAAGCCCAGTCGTTCGCCGTCTATGGGCATGACGGTGGATGTAAGTTCAGGCAGTTCCCGGCTCAGATAACTCCCCATGCGATAATGCGCCCGCCAGGGCGTCTGCGTCGCGTCAAGGTAAAAACCGGCTGCCAGCCCAAGGTCCCAACTGTCTCCCTCCCCTGCGACACCAGCGCCCCGAGGCGAAGTGTCGGGAGCGATGACTGCGAAACCACGCTCTGCAGCGAATCGGATTATTCCTGATTTAGTAAGAAAAGTTTCATGATTGCATGTCAGTCCAGCCAACACGTAGAGCGCAGGAACGCGCTGACCGCTTTGCGCCCGAGACGGAATAAAGGCGCCGAAGCGCGCTACCAGCCCCAACTGGTCCGACTGATGGCTGTAAAATCCGACACGCCCGCCTGCGCAAATATGCTCGGAGTGGGTTGTGAGCGCCATAGTCAGATCTCCCTCTCTGATCGATTCAACATACTACGCAGGAAACCGAGCGATGGCATGCTCAATTATCCGAGCGCCGTGAGGAACATCCAGTTTCCAGGCGAGAACGCCAAACGTTAGGAGCCAATGTTTAGCGTGACCCACGAATGACAAACTATGGCCTGACGCCAGAGACGCGAAAGGCGGCATTGCGAAGGACGCCAGCCTGTGCGAACGCCTTGACCGGGCAGCGGCTTGGAAGCTTGACCTCATCCGTCGCCCCGTAGAGACGAGAGTGCGCGCAGGCCTGATTTCGTGAAATTCTGTCAACACGCGCACGACCAGACGACACTTGAATACGTTAGGGCGTTGATGCAATCGCCCACAGGAGGACGGACAGCGGAATGATCGTCAATAAACGTATCGGTTTAAGCGTGCTGCTACGCGAAAGCATGTGGACGCTTCTAGTGCTTGGCGCGTGGGACTTTCTCGTAGTCATCCTGTTTCAGGTTTTTCATCAGGAGTGGATGGAGCAGCCAGCCCTTCCGATCTCTCTGATCGGATCGGCGATCGCCCTGTTTATGGGCGTTCGCAACAACAGCGCCTACGCAAGATGGTGGGAAGGGCGAGCATTATGGGGCTCCATCACCAACAATAGCCGTTCGCTCGGACGCCAGGCGGGCACTATTCTGGGCGGGCGTGCGGACCTCGTCATGGCGATGGCGGCCTACCCACATGCCTTGCGGCAAGCTCTGGGCAGCGTCGACGCTTCCGAGGACGTGAACCGACTGCTGCCTCAGGACATGGCGGAACGAATAAAAGGCTGGCGCAATCAGCCCAATGGTATCCTCTTCCAGATCGGCCTCGGCGTGACCGAGGAATCCACGAAGCTGGGCATCGACGGGGCTCTGCACGGCCAGATTGATCGCATTCTGTCTGACCTCGCCAATGCACAGGGAGGGCTGGAGCGGATACGCAACACACCCCTGCCCGTCCAGTTTTCGGCGGTTCCAAAAGTGTTGGCGAACGTGTTCTGCATCGTCCTGCCCCTGTCAACGGTACAAACGCTGGGCTGGATCACCCCTCTCGGCTCGTCGCTTGTGGGCCTGCTATTCGTCGTGCTGGACAAGATCGGAGCGGATCTTGAAGATCCTTTCATCGATTCCGTGCATGCCCTTCCGATGGAAGCCATGGCCCGAACGATCGAGATCGACCTGCTGCAGTCCATAAAGGAAACTCCGAAGCCACCCCTCGCCCCCGCAGGCGGAGTACTGCGCTGAGCCCAAGCGGGAATCGCATCGCCCTGCGGACGCTTCGGAGTTTCAAGAGGGACGCCTTCTCCAAAGTTTACGTCAGCAAAGGCGGACGACTAACCTTTGTCCGCCACGGCGCCCACAGGGCCGAAAGAAAGGGGTTTTCAGCTGTTACTGAACTCGCTGCGGAACTGCCGACGTACAGGGAGGACGGGAAGCCCGGTATCCGGTCAGCAGGCCACCCAAGACATGAGCGTGTTTTTGTGCTAGGGACAAGTCCCATGAACACATTCAGATCTCCCCCCAAAGGCGGGGTTACGGACGCCATGGCGCGTACGGCGGCCGCCACCACAGCTGCTCAAGCGAAAACCAAAGTCAAGGACGAAGACCCTTTCAAAGAGGGCGATTCGATTGTCTATGCGGCGCACGGCGTAGGGCGCGTCGATCGCATCGGCGTGGATGAGATCGCGGGAACGCAACTGGAGGTGATCCAGATTTCCTTCCCGGGCAACCAGATGACGCTCCGCATCCCTCTGACGAAGGCTCGGAAAGCTGGCCTGCGGAAGATCGTTTCGCGCGAGATTGTCGACAAGGCGATGGCGATCATCAAGGGCAAGCCGCACGTCAGCAAAGGCATGTGGGCGCGCCGCGCGGTCGCATATCAGGAGAAGATCAACTCGGGCGATCTCGTCCAGATCGCAGAGGTTCTTCGTGATCTTCGCCGCAATGTCGACAGCCTCGACGGCAGCTTCAGCGAACGCAAGCTTTTCGAAGCTGCGCAAGAGCGCTTCGTCGCGGAGGTCGCTGTGCTGGAGAAGAAAGAGCCGGCCGACGTGCTGCAGTCTTTGACGGCGGTCATGAAGGCGGCCTGACGGAGCAATCGGCGCGTCATGACGCGGTCTTCTCCGCCCTCTCCCGAGCATTTGGGGCCCAGCGTCGTCGACGCTATCGTGCGTCGGGCCTACGCCGAAGTTCAGGAGGGTCGCTTCGAAGCGACGCGTGACGCCCTCCTGCCCTATTCAGGGCAGGGCGACCACCGCGTCGATCTGCTGCTCGGGTTCGCATACGCCGGAAGTCGACAATTCGATCTTGCCGCGCCACTGCTTGTCAACGCGGCTTTGGCCAATGTCGGCGCCAAGCATCCCGCCCATGACGTTGTAGAACTTTTCGCACGCTTCGACATGCGGCCGGACGCAGAACGGGCCGTGCGCGCCATGCTCGCCTTGACGCCCGAAGATGCACGCATTCACGACGCGCTGGGCGACGTGCTATGTCAGATGGGGCGTTTTGACGACGCCATCGGCGTTCTCGAACATGGCCTGCGCCTCCGCCCATATAATCCGCTGACGCTCAACCTGATGGCGATCGCCCGTGCGGAGCGCGGAGAGACCGAAACGGCGCTGGCGATGTTCCAGTCCGTGCTCAAACTTACGCCGAATAACGCCAGCGCGCTCTCCAATCTCGCGTGCCTGCTTTCCGCTCTCAACAGGCCGGAGGAAGCGCTGGACCTGTATCGGTCGGCCATCGCCGAAAAGCCGACTGACGCACAGATACGGCTCAACCATTCCGTGGCGCTGCTCAAGGCCGGGCGTTTCGCGCAAGGATGGTCCGAGCACGAGTGGCGCCTCAAGCTGCCGAATCATACCAGCCTCCCGCAAGACAAGCTTCTCCCGCCAATCGGACCAGACGTGGATATTCGGGGGAAGCGCATCCTGATCACGCAGGAGGAAGGGCTGGGCGATACGCTGATGTATCTGCGCTTCATCCCTGCCCTCGCCCGTCGTGGCGCGATCACGCACTTATGGGTACCAGATTCTCTGGAGCATGTGTGTCGGCGTGTGGAAGGAGTCGCCATAGTGCAGGTCGGGGGCGACGTTCCCCCATTCGACTGGCACTGCCCGTTCATAAGCCTGCCGCGCGCGCTGGTGGGAACGCCTGACGCCATGGGCGATCCGGTCCCGTATCTGAGCGCCGATCCGACCAAGGTGGCCGAGAAAAGCCGCCTGCTCCCGCGTAACGGCAAGCTGAATGTCGGTCTGGTGTGGGGCGGATCGCCGCGCCCACATCATACCCCCGCACATATGGTGGACCGGAAACGATCAGCCTCGCTGGCGGCGATGGCCCCGCTGGCTGCCGTAGAGGGCGTCAATCTCATCAGTCTGCAGAAAGGCCCTTACGCCAGGGAGGCGTTCGATCCGCCGGAAGGCATGCGGCTATATGATCCGACTGACGAACTGCATGACATGGACGACACGGCGGCGCTGATGATGGGGCTCGACGTACTGGTGTCTGTGGACACCTCCGTCGTTCATCTGGCGGGCGCATTGGGACGTCGCGTGTTGCTGATGGACCGTTTCGACAATTGTTGGCGATGGTTGTCTGGACGGGAGGACAGTGTCTGGTATCCAGATTTGACGATCATAAGGCAGGATCGTCTGGGCGACTGGTCTCCGGTGGTCGAACGGGTGGGCGTCGCGTTGCGGAAGATGGTCGCAGAGCGTCAGTCTGCGTAAGAGAGGCCGGAGGCTGGACATCGGCTCCGCTGATCGCCTTCGCCCCGCGCGACATGAAAACGAGGGCCATCATCGACTACTCTGTCGTTACAGGCGACATCCATGGACGCAGCCGGCTGGCCGCAGGTTCATTTCATTGTTTTTCATGGTTTTTTATTCGCTCAGGCGCCCCTGAGCGAACAAGGTTCTAAAGGAATTTTGTCATGGCTCTGGCGTCGCTCATGAGCGGCTGGCGCGGTTCGACTGTGTCTCCTGTACGCGAATGTCTGGCCGGAATGGTCGCGACGTTCGCACTGATCCCGGAAGTGATCGCATTTGCGTCGGCCGCAGGCGTCGACCCTTCGGTCGGCCTTTACGCCTCCTTCGTCATCAGCGTGGTCATCGCGTTCGCTGGCGGACGTCCCGCCATGATCTCCGCCGCTGCAGGGTCGGTCGCGCTGGTCGCGGCCGGACTGGTGCATACGCACGGAGTGCAATACCTCTTCGCGGCGACGCTGTTGTGCGGCGCAATCCAGGTGGCCTTCGGCTTGCTGCGGGTCCATGTCCTGATGCGCTTCGTGGCGCGTTCAGTTCGCACGGGATTCGTAAACGCCCTGGCTATCCTGATCTTCTACGCCCAGACACCGCATATGATCGGCGTATCGTGGCAGACATACGCGCTGATCGCGCTGGGTCTCGCGATTATTTATCTCGTGCCCAAGGCATTTACGGCCATACCCTCCCCGCTCATCTGCATCGTGGTTCTTACCGTGATCGTCACGATGTATCCGATGCCGGTGGAGACTGTGGCGGACCTTGGCCGCCTTCCGGACGGCCTACCGACGCCGGGCTTCCCTCACCTCCCCCTGACTTTGCAGACGCTGGGCGTCGTGGCCCCTTACGCGTTCGCTATGGCGATGGTCGGGTTGCTCGAAAGCCTGATGACCGCGCGAGTCGTCGACGACATGACGGGAACGACGTCGAACAAGCGCCGCGAGAGCGTCGGACTTGGGCTGGCCAACTTTGCAGCCGGAGCGTTCGGCGGAATCGGCGGATGCGGGATGATCGGTCAGACAGTAGGCAATGTTCGTTACGGCGGACGGGGACGCCTCTCAACATTGATGGCCGGGGTTTTTCTGCTCGTCCTGATCGTCGCGCTTCGTCCGTTCATCGCTCGCATACCGGTCGCGGCTCTTGTCGCCATCATGATCATGGTGTCGATCAGCACGTTCTCATGGGCGTCGTTGCGTGAATTGGTCGCGCATCCGAAACTGGCGAGCACGGTGATGCTCAGCACCGTTGCAGTCGTGGTCGCAACCAGCGACCTTGCTGCGGGCGTCGCCGTAGGCGTTTTGCTGAGCGGCGTATTCTTCGCTTCCAACGTCTCATCCATGCTTCGCGTGGAAAGGACGCTCGATCCCGTCTCTGGCGCGCGGAAATACGTCGTGCGCGGCGAAATTTTCTTCGCATCAGCAGAGCTTCTGGAGGAATCGATCGATTACGACGATTCTGCCGAACCATCCGGCGCTGCCCCCGCTCCGCCTCGAGATGTCGTTATCGACCTTCGGGGCGCCCATCTTTGGGACATCACATCTGTTGGTTCAGTGGAGACCATCGTGGAGAAACTTCGCGCTCGGGGGCACGGCGTGACATTGCTTGGCCTGAACGAGGCCAGCGAAGCGCTGCTGCGGCGCCACGGGGATGTCGACGCCACAATAGCCTGATTTTGACCCCTCTCCCCTTTCTTCGGGGAGGCATGGCGGGGCGCATCGGTGGATGTCCGCACGTCGCGCTCTTCCATCACCCTTTTTTTACCTTCGGGGCCTACGGCTAGTTCCGAAGGTTTCGCGACATTCGGGCGCAAGCACACTGCGTCGACCCACCATTCGTGAGCCCTTTCTGACCGTTCTATGTCGACCCGGCATCCGTCGGCTCAGCAACTACCGATCGGCCAGCCCAAACTGCGGCAACGAAGTCAGGGTTCATGTCCAAGCGCCGAAATCGTCAACTGCCTAACGGGTTGCATCGCCTCCGGAAATGCGTGTGTGAGATGCTGCTCAGCCTGGCGCGGGCGCGCGGCGGCAATGTCGTCATACTCACCGCGTTCTGCGCATTGCCTGTGATAACGGCGATGGGCGCCGCGATTGATATTTCACGCGTGCGTGGCGCACAGACGTCGCTGCAATCGATCAGCGATGCTGCCGCCCTTGCTGCGGCGAAGAGCGGAAATCTTTCTGTAGCAGCTGCGGAATCTTCCTCCGGCAGGACATCCGACGCACAGGCGGCAGCCTCATCTGCTGCGCAATCTTTTATCAGCGGCAATTATTTGACGTCAGGCCTGATATCTTCCCCGGACCTGAGCATCTCGACAACAGTGAGCGCCGCGAATGTTGTAACGGTGACAATAACCCTGACCTACAACCAGTCATTGTTGTTCGGCTCGATCTTCGGAATCAGCTCGACGCCGGTGACTGTGACATCAACCGCTACGGTCGCTCTCGGCAGTTCCTACTATCAGGTCGTGTTTCTCATCGATGTCTCGAACTCGATGGGGATCGGCGGCACCTCGACCGCGATCGCCGCATTGCAATCGAACAAGCAGATACAATGCGCGTTCGCCTGTCATGACCCCAATTCTTACTCATCCGTCACCACCAACTGCGTAGCGTCGTCAGGAGGCGGCAATCGCCATCATGGGGGCTCATCCAACAGCGCAAGCGTGTGCGACAAACGCGCAATTGCAAAGGCCGCGGGAATTTCCCTGAAAATCGATTATGTTAGTCAGGCTGTCGAAGACTTCATCACTCAGTTGGATGAGTACACCGGAAACGACACCACACATTTTACCGTCGCCATAGATACATTCGGCACGAACTTTACGCAGGCGCTGGCTCCGACGACGAACCTTTCGTCAGCGCTGACCGCCGCCGAGAACATCGACATCGAGACGGTATTGCCATGGGCGACGTACAACTATGGCTACACGTACACCCAGAAAGCTCTCAGCTCAGCTTTGTCATCAATCACGAATGTCGGCGACGGCTCATCTCCGACGAAGATGCGAACATTTCTGGTCTTTTTGTCAGACGGGGCTGAGGACCTCCCCGGCCCTTATGTCGATTACGGGCGGTCGCTGGACGTCGCTTACTCCAGCCAATGCGACGCTTTGAAAAATTCCGGAATCAATATTTTTTCTATATGGGCGCATTACTATCCGATTCCAACAGATTCACAATACTCAACGCTGGTGGCGCCGATCAGTGCGAATCTCGGCCCGACAATGCAGGCTTGCGCGTCCTC
Organism: Acetobacter nitrogenifigens DSM 23921 = NBRC 105050; assembly: GCF_000429165.1. Lineage (GTDB taxonomy): Bacteria > Pseudomonadota > Alphaproteobacteria > Acetobacterales > Acetobacteraceae > Acetobacter > Acetobacter nitrogenifigens. The sequence goes on from NZ_AUBI01000013.1 coordinate 22,417, forward strand.
TCCCGACCAGTATTTCGAGGCGTCGGACGGCCCCGCGATCCAAAGCGCAGTAAGTTCAAGCTTCGTAGCAATTGCGGCTGCGGTCGGCCTGCATCTTTCAAAGTAGAGATGGCGGCCGCCCCGATCATGAAGCGTCAGATCGGAGGCGGTTTATACCAGGTCGGCGCACGCTGCCCGTGATGATGTTTAGGATGTAGCGTCGTGTGTTCCTGCTCGTCAGAACATGCCGCGGGGAGAAGAGCCACTGCGACCAGCGCGACCAAACACAGCCGCCTTATCGCACCGCTTACCCTCGTCCCAGACGAAGTCAAAATCCAATTGCCGATTTTAAGGGGGGGTAATGTCATCTGTCATCTTCTTCGCGTCGAACGGCTCAAGCGCAAAAGGTATCGCCGCTTCCTGCGAAAGTTGCAACGCGAGAGCGTCCGGAGCCTGGGCGCCATCCGAGCGCGCCGCTACGCTTTGAGCCGCACGCGCCAGCAGAGACGCCGCCACATCGTTATGACCTGCCGCGCGAGCGGCATGGGCTTCGACCACCAAAGCGCGCGCCATAGCGCGATACTCGCCAGTACTCTGGCGCGATGCAACGGACTCAGCAGCCAGAGACATGGCTTCTGATGGCGACGAGGAAAGCGACGCGCGGGCGCGAAGTTCCGCGAGATCCCCTTTTAGAACCGCCGTATGCGGGCGGGGTGCGCTCGCAAGCGTCTGAATACTGGCGGCGAGCGTCCTGATATCGCCTCGATCCGAGGCAATCAGGCCGCCGAGAAAAGCAGCGCGAAGCGCCACGTCATGAATAGAACTCGTACGAGCCTGCGCCGCGCTGCGCGCAGCCTCATCATATCGTCCAAGCCGGTAAAGCGCCGCAGCGCTCACAAGGTTCAGACCTCCTGTGTCCGGGCGGGTAACGCCTGCTTTCCCTTTGGTCCCGCGCTCCGGCGTCACGACGTCAGATGAAGCGCGCAAAGACAACGCCTCGCGCGCTTCGCGCACAGTAGCAAGGGCGTTCTCAGGCTCACCTGCCGCAAGCTGCGTGACAGCCAGATTGAAAGACGCATCTGCGATCGCAGCCGCATCGTCATGGCGCACGGCCAGCCGCGTGGCCATCCGATACTGTTGCTCCGCCACCGAATAACGCTCGATAGCGAGGGCGTTCTGGCCGGAATCCATAGCCTGAACGTATTCGTCATTCTGCTGCTTCACCGTGTCGTCCGGCTGTGCGCCGCCGCATCCCAATAGAGACGACGTCAAAAACAGAGCCGCCACAATCGGGACGCCGACAAACCGCGAGCGGGGGTGAATCGTCCTCATGGGGACACCGTGCGAGCGGGCAGACGGTGTTCCGTGGAAGTCGTGTGGCCACCCAGAAGCCACAAACCGCGCAACTGCTCCGTCAGTTTCTGAAGATTATAGAGCGACATCTGGGCCTGGGTCATCAACGCAGGGAAATCGGCAAGACTTTCATCGACGTTCCTGGCGATTGAAGGCAGACGCGGCGTAGCATTTTTAAGATCGTTGGTCGCCGACTGCACATTCGCCATTGAAGCGTCGGATTTCGCAAGAATGGCCTTCACCTGCTCTTCTTCCGGGCGCAACCGGTTGATGACGTCGTTCAGGGACACGATCGTCGATTCTGCCTGCCTGATCAGCTGGTCATTCGTAAGAAGCTCTCCGACGTTCCCCTTGCCCGCGTGGATATCGGTGACGATGGCGTCGAGTTCGCCCGTCATATGCCGAGCATTGGCGATGGCTGGCATGACCTGCGCCTGAATGTCTTTCAGGGTCTGGGTGATCATATCAGTGGGGCTAGGCTCTGTTGTCGCGTTGATGACCGCGTAATTCCAGTTCATGGGCTCGCCCGAACCGCGCGTCAGATCCAGATAACTGGCGCCGGCCACCACGAACTGCTTTCGAATGACAGCTTGGCTATCGCGGCGGATGAAGGGCTCGACCTGAGGATCGAGATCCACGATCGCATACATCGCCCCCGACGGATTCAACCGGATGGCCCGGATCGTTCCCGCGTGCGCGCCGAGAATCTGCACATCGCCGCCGACCGTAAGCCCGCCCACGCCTGAATTCGGCAGAATGACGCGCAGGCTGGCTGGCGGGCTAAGCCAGTCACTGAGCACGCCCGCCTCGACGACTGCGCCCGCAAACAGCAGGGTGCTGATCAATACGAGCAGCCCGACCCATTCGTCGGCATAACGAAGACGGATGAGAGGGCGGCTTCTGTTCTGCCGTAATCTGATCTGGAACATCAGCGTATCCGTACCGTTAGCAATCCGTCGTCCGCAAGCCGCCACTGGGAGGTCACCGCGCGACGATACTCACGCCACGTCGATGAAGTTCGGCCGAACCAGATAACCGACGCGCCGCGGTCACGCGCCTCGGTCAACGATTCAAGGAATGGCGTCGACAGATCGACCGCAGTGGTTTCAAGGGGATCTTCAAGCAGCAACAACCTTGGTTTTCCAAGAAACCCCCTGACGCAGGTCATGCGAGCCAGATCTGCGTCGGACAATCTTCCCGGCGCATCTACTGGAATGCCCGGAAGTCCGAAACGTTCCCCAAGCCGCACGGCCTCTGCCGTAAGGTCCTCTATGGAACGGTTCGTGTGGTGAAGTTCCTTGAGCATCATCTGCATATGCGCGCCAAACAAGCCGCTCCAGTTTGGACGACGCGTAATGCGCCCGATTCGTCCACGCAGGGCGTTCGCACGGCGGTCACCCAACGCGCTCCAGTCCAGACCAAGAAAACGCACAGTTCCGGCCCGAAGATCGAGCATTCCTGCACACAAATCAGCGAACATGGTGGCTCGTCCCATATCGCGCGTTTCAATGACCATGCACTCGCCCGGCATCAGCCTCATGGTCAGCGGCAACGGCGGCAAAGCCGCGCCTTCCTGCAACAAGGTCGCCCCGGACAACTCCAGCACGGCGCCAACCGTCCGTTTCATGGCGTGCCCAGCCAATTGAGGCGACTCTTCTTGCGACACAGCCGGTCTCCCTCACAATTTCAGGCTGAACAGGACGCTTACGGCCATGACGATCAGCATTCCTCTCGAAAAGCCCCGCGGCAACATTGTCGACACCGTGTCTTCGCTGCTCGCCGTCAGACCGCTGACGCAACAACCGAGCCCCACCAGAAATCCAACGACGATGAACTTCAGCGGGATGAGGATGTAATCGGCTGGCGTCATGGCCGTGACGACGTCGTAAAAAAACGACCAGATGGAGTTAGAAATCGCCCCAGAGGCACGACTGACGACATAACCGGTAGCAAGCGACGCTACGGAGAACAGTATGCCAAGCGTAAAGCCCGACACGGTGAAGGCCAGAGTACGCGGCAGCACCAGTAACAAGAAAGGATCGACGCCTTCCGCCTGCATCGACTTGACCTGCCCGCCGGTCGTAAGCATCCCCAATTCGGTAAGCGCCAGCATCCCGCTGCGTCCGAGCATAAGCACGCCCACCAGAATGGGCGCGATTTCACGTACGATAACGGTCACCAGCAGCGGGCCCGTCATCTTCGACATCCCGGCGAACCCAAGCCAGTAGATAGCCTGCGACACGCCCCCTAACCCGGTCAGCGTGCCAGTGACGAGCGTCGCCACAAGCCCCCCGCCAGCGACCTCACCAAGCGTCGTACGAAATTCGTAACGGACGGTCCGACGCCAGGTGTTAGGACGAACGCTTTCGTGCAGAACGCCCCAAATCGTCCCCAGCATAATCAGGAGAAACCACACCCGATGACGGGTTACGCTGCCGATGAAGGCCAGAAACACCCGTATCTTGCCGGAAAGGGCGTTCTCGTTCGGTTGATTATCGTCGCGAGCGTAATGCGCGACGCACTCCTCGTCAGGACGTTCGGCGCCGCCAGCCGTCCCGGCAAAAGCCTCCCCGTCGCGCTGGCTCCCGCCGTCGGTTGGCGGCGTGTCTGGCTGATCGTCGCTCATCGCCGCGTGGCGAGCACGTAGACGCGCCCAATTCCCGAACCTGGCGCATAGAACGAACCACGGCTGCGGAACAGGTAACGATCGCGCAAGGCCTGATAGACCCGTTCGGTCACCTCAATCGTGCCGACGTCCGGGGCGCCCTGCGCCATCAGCTCAGCCAGAGTGACAGTCTCCCCCCAGAGATTGAACGTTTTAGGTTCCTGCCCCAACTCACCACCCAGAGCCGGACCAAAATCCATCCCGATGCTGAAAATGGGTTCGATATTCGCTGCCGAGAGCAGCATCACGCAGCGCTCACGCAGCGCTAGCGCCGCCTCAGCCAAACGTCTGATCGCACTGGGGTCCGGTTCCGCAGTGCACCCCGCGACGCAGATCAACCTGTGACCAGCCACCTTGACCGAGAAAAGCTCGTGCGTCCGCGCGATATTCTGAACTTCCGTGGCGATCTGGTCGATCAGCTTGAGAAGCGCCTCCGGCCTCTCCCCGCTCTCCATCACCGGATCGCTGAAGGTGATCACCATCACAGCGACGCTGGGAAAGGCGCCCGGCGTCGTCTGGCCGGCCACCACAGGCGGACGCACAAGCGCTTCATCGAACCTTGGCGTGGACAATCCAGCAGGAGCAGGCGCGAGAAGTTCGGACTCACTCGTCACGGCAGTCGTTTCGGCCGCGGCGCCGAACCTGACGGCCGCGAGCGCCGCAACGATGTCGACAAAATAAACCAGATGCGGCGCAAACACGGCGTCCTCGAGCGTCATCATACCTATCACGCCGGAAGCTCCGTGGCTTGTTCCCCGGATCGGATGCACGATCAGAGACGTCGTTCCGGCCTCACGCATCATCAGGCGGGAGAAACCAGCGGTTTTCTGATCCCTGCTGGCCACCGCAACGTTCACCGCTTCGCCCGCATCCAGAAGTTTGAAAAACTCTTCCAACTCATTGCGGGAAAGTTCGAAACCACCGGAATGAGCGTCAAGCGAACTGTCGTAACTGTCGTCGCATATCAACGCCGTTCCATCGTGAAGCAGGCGCCAGATCGCGACCCGCCGGGCATGACTGGTTCTCGCTAACGCCTCGGTCAACGACAGAGGTTCGCTGGCCCCGTCAAAAAGGTCCGGAGTATCAGCCAAACGTTGCAGTGCATCCGCTTCGGAGGCCGTCTGCATTTTCTGCCGCTTCAACTCCCGATTGGCGCGATCGGTCTTTCTGCTCTGATGCGCCAGAAGTCCCGCGAGAATCGCGGCAAGTGCGACAATGATAGCCGAGAACTGGATGCTCTCACGTCCGCTGGTCCGCGCAAATGCAGCGAAGTCGCTTTCCGGCGCGACCATCAGCAAAACCCAGCCATCGGTCGTCGGCAGATTTTCAGCGATGCCTATATAGTTTTTGCCGCCGGACTTGAATGCATGAGATCCAACGCCCCGCACCCGGAAACGGTCATACACCTGCAGAAACGTGGATTGCGTCTTGGGGTCCAGAAGCATCTGAGACGGATCGCCATGGGCGCGAGCGACAATCCGGGAGAAATCGTGCCCGGCGATAATATGCCCGGTGCTGTCCAGGATAATCGCCTTGCCGCTTTTGCCAATCTTGAGGCCATCGATGAACTGGCTCAACAGATTCAGCGACGTATTGATCGCGAACACATACTTGCTGCCGTCAGTTCCCGTGAGTCCGATTGAACTGGTGATGACCAGTTGCTTCGTCGTCTCGTACAATGTCGGCGACGACCATGAAATCTCGTCCTTGCCAATGGCGCTCTTGAACCAACCGCGGTCGCGTGGATCGTAGTGATCGGCGGGATTTTCTTCTGAGCGAAGCAGCTTGCCGTGCTCATCATAAAAATCATGATGGAACACACCGTCCGCACCATCGGCTCCGGGGCGTAATTGGGTGTACTCCATCCCCTTTCCGTGCGGATCCCGCTCGATCAGAATGAAGCCCCCCTTCTCATCCCCCAGGTAAAAAGACTGCAACTGTGGCACCAGGCGGAGCATCGAGCCGCCATAGGCGTAGAATGCGATATCTTTCGACGCCGACCGAGCGTGGCCAATAAAATCCTGCGCGAAGGAAGCGCCTGTCGTCGCCGCAGACAGATACCCCGTCACGTCCTGCACGACATATCGCTGCACTGAGTCGAGCAGATCATGCGTCAGACCCAAAACCCCGGCTCGGGTCGAACGATAGGTATGCAGGCCGATCCCGCCGATGGTGGCAAGGATCAACGCAACGCTGAGGAGGGGTACGCCAATTTGAACGAGGCGTTGTCGGGTTGTCCGGCCGGTCTGTTCAGTCGGATCGACAATCTCGTGCGAGGCCAAGAGTCCGGCTTCCTCTCACTGGGGCGCCTGCTCCTGACGGGGGGCGCAATGGACGTCAGTCGGCGGCAATCTATTCATAACAGGGCCATGCGTCACGCGGTGGTGAACACGGCAGCCCTGCGGTTCACAAGGGAGTCAACGACGAACCATCCCCGAGGTTCGATCGAACATTGGAAACAGTGCGTTACGTAATAGGCGTTAGAGACCGATGACGCCAGCGGATCGCCCAGTAAAGTGCCGTAAAGACGAACATGGCGGAAAAACTGGCCGGATAACCGAACCACACTCCCGACGCGCCATAAAGGTGAGCCGCGATATATCCGGCAGGCAATTCGACGCAGATGATCGCGCCAAGAAGAAGAGCCATCGGCCCAACCGCGTCACCGCTGGCGCGCATGGCGGACCCGAGCACGCCAGCCAGCGCGAGCGGCGTTGCGCTCCACATCACGACACGAAACGCATGTGACGCAAGAGCAACCACATGCGCGTCGGAAGTGAACAGCGACGCGATCAACGCGGGATCCAACGTCACGAACGCCGCAAGCCCTCCGGCCAGCGCTAACGCCACGCAAAAACCGAGGCGCAACACCGCGCGCGCTTCCTTTTCGTCACGCGCCCCAATGGCGTGAGCGGAAAGAACGGAGACAGTGATACCGACCGCCATGCCGGGATATTCAATATAGGTGAGCGTCTGGACGAACAGCCCGTAAGCCGCAGTCATATCGGATCCGAAGCTGTTGATCCTGCCAACCAGAGCGATCTCCGCAACGCCCATTGTCATGATTTCGACCATCGTGGGAAAGCCGAGCAGCAGTATCGGACGAAGCACCCGCCACGGAGCAAAAATTTGCCGCGCCATTTCAAGATCTGGCGCCAACGCATGACGGGACAGCCTGAGCCAGATACCGACAACGATCAGGGCCACGACCCAGCCGATAACGGCCGCCGCCGCGGAACCGGCGACGCCAAGCACGGGCGCTCCGAACCTCCCCTCGATCAGGATGGGCGTCAGCAGGAGCGATGTCAGAATCTGGACGATCATCATCACCAGAGGACGCACGCTGTCGCCAGCGCCCCGAAGGATGATAGCCGTAACCACCAGTAAAATGAGCCCCGGCGCGCCCATCAGAATCGCAGCGGCGTATCGGACCGCATGATCCAGAACGTCCGCAGGAGTCCCAAAAAGGACCAGCAAGGGGCGGATGGAGACCTGACCAAAGACGCAGATCGCGAACCCTAGCGCAAAAGCGACGCCCAGCGCCGCCGACGCGACAGTGCGCGCTTCGCCCTGATCGCCCGCGCCCCAGTTCTGGCCGACCAGAATGCTCGCGCCCGTCCCCAACCCCACGGCGCAGGAGATAAACACGAGAAACATCGGATAGAATGCACTGGCCGCGGCCAGATCATGCGGTCCCAACAGGCGACCGACATAGATATTACCGATTGTCCCCGAAAGCGATTGCAGGACGGTGTCAAAAAGCACGGGCGCCATGAACAGGAAGAAACGCCACGTCAGCCGGCGACCACGCCCCTTGGACGCAGCGATGTCGACGGTGACGTCCCGGGCGAGTTGTTCGTCCAGACCTGTTGGAACGATATCGGTCATGATCTTCCGCCAATGGCCGCAGTCCCGTCACCTGGCGGGCGACCATTCCGATCATCGGCAGCGCTGTCCTGGAGCGTTGAGGCGAGCGGCGTCACGCCCCGGTGAATATCCGATCCGGATACGGCATCTGTAACACATCGTCCATGAGTCTTGCATGTGCATGATGTGATTGATGATTGGGAAGACGACATAGGCAACGCTCGCCCGTGGCCACGGCAATCGAACTCGTATTCGCAGGGTCTCCGGTCGCTTTGCCTGGACGGGCCAGCGACAAACCAAGCAGGCTCAGCCATTTCACTGTGAGTTCCATGCGCCACCCGACACAGAAACTCATATCGATGCAATTAAAATATCTAATGAAATCATGGTGCTGCTGGACAGGATTGAACTGTCGACCTCTCCCTTACCAAGGGAGTGCTCTACCACTGAGCTACAGCAGCGCCGGAGTGAGGGGGTAGCTACAGCCTGTGGCTCTTCGCCGCAACCCTCGAAACCACCGTTTCGGCAGATTTTTTTCGCCGAGGTCAGTCGTCGCGGTGGATTTTCTCCATCCGTTCGTGACGTTCCTGCGCCTCGATCGACAGAGTGGCGATCGGACGTGCGTCAAGGCGTTTCAGGCCGATCGGCTCGCCAGTTTCCTCGCAATAACCGTAGGATCCATTGTCGACGCGTTGCAGCGCCAGATTGATCTTGCCGATCAGCTTGCGCGCCCGGTCACGGGTTCGAAGCTCAAGCGCGCGATCAGTTTCAACGCTGGCGCGGTCTGTGACGTCTGCTTCGTGAATCCCGCCTTCAGACAGGCTGGCCAAGGTGCCTCCGGCCTCCTTGAGCAGGTCGGCCCGCCATTTCAGCAATCTTTGCCGGAAGTATTCAACCTGCAGGGGGTTCATGAATTCTTCGGCTTCGGATGGCGTATAATCCGGAGGAAGTGTGATCATGAGTGGCGTCTCCGCTCATGGGCCGGAAAAAGCCCAATAATGCGCGGCTTATACCCTCGCCTTTCCGCCCCGCCAAGCACGAATCGCACAGAAGGTCCTCAGCGACGAAAGGCGGTTCACTTGCTCGATAACGAAAACGACCCGTCGCTCGTCGGCTCATGAACGCCGGGCGCGCGCAGGCGCGCAGCCCATCGCTCGGCTTTCGCCGCTTCGACAGCGACGCGCACCCGGATCTCTTCAATGACGTCATGCAGGCCTGCCTCCGCGACGGGAGGCGCGCGTTCAAGAAGCCGGTTCAGGGAAGTGAACGCGAAACACACGTCGCCGTCATACAACAAGGCCAGTTGCAGGGACCGAAGCGCGTCGGTGGCGTCCTTTCCCCACGTCATGTCGGCTCGTGTCCTGCTTGCAGGAACTCGCTCATCACCCTGCGCCTCCAGTTCCTGGAGGGCGAGTAGACCCGACGGCGCAAGATTCGTGGAAGAGGCGACGGCCATCTCTTCATTGGGGCCGTCGAGCGTGAATCCCGGGACCACAGATTTCCTCGGGGTGATTTTCCTCCCCGTATAAAGTGGCGCGCGTCCGATAGGATGAAGCGTGGTCATAAAAACTACCCGACTGGCGATCGACGTGACCTGCGACGGCCTTCACTAACCGCTGAAGCGCCTCTCTCCGACATCGTCCGTCCCGTCATGCTCGTTGAGGAATTGTTTGCTCTTCGTCCGCATAGTGTCCTCTGAAAAAGTTGACGAGTGGCAAAAATCGGCATGTTCCTTCCCTTAGGCAAAGCGCAGATTTACCTGACGCCTGCACGGCGTCGCGTAATGGCGGGGTTGATGGTCGGATGGGCCTGTCTCTTCAGCGCTAGCGCGCAGGCCGCGCGGGTTCGCATCAAGGATATTGCCGATTATGAAGGCGTGCGAAGCAACCAGCTTATAGGATACGGGCTTGTCGTCGGCCTCCATGGAACCGGCGACAAGCTGACGAACGTGCTGTTTACCCGCGAAACGCTGATCAGCATGCTCAACCGCCTTGGCGTGAACATCCGCGATCAGGAAATCCAGCTTCAGACGCACGACGTTGCGGCCGTGATGGTGACGGCCGACCTCCCGCCGTTTTCGCATGGCGGCGGGCGAATCGACGTGACCGTTTCCGCAACTGGCGACGCCAGCGATCTTACGGGGGGAACGCTTCTGGTGACGCCATTGATGGCCGCCGATGGCGAGGTCTACGCAGTCGCACAGGGCTCTCTCGCGACCAATGCTTTCGCTGCGAGGGGCGCGGCGGCGTCAATCGTGCACAACATCCCGACCAACGGGCATATCGCCAACGGCGCCATTGTCGAGCGTGAGGTTCCCGTTGACCTTGCGAACAGAAAACTCATTCACCTGTCATTGAGAAACCCGGATTTCACGACCGCGACACGCGTCGCGCAAGTGATCAATGCGGCGTTGCGCGGCGCCGTGGCCTCAGTCGAAGACCCACGCACGATAGCGCTCGATCTCAGCGCCAGAGACCGCATGGAAGCGCTGTATCGGATCGGAGACCTGATGGTCGAACCGGATACGCTCGCCAAAGTCGTCGTCGATGACGCCAGCGGCACAATCGTCATCGGAAACGATGTCCGTATCAGCACTGTCGCAATCGCGCAGGGCAATCTGACAATCCAGGTGACGGAGACGCCTATGGTGTCGCAGCCTGGGCCACTTTCGAACGGCACGACAGCCGTGGTTCCTCGCACGAACATAAACGTCAACAACGGCAACAACGCCAAGTTGGGTGTTTTGCGAAACAGCCCCACTTTGGGAGACCTCGTCGCTGGCCTTAATTCTCTCGGCGTCGGGCCGCGCGACATGATTTCCATTCTTCAGGCCATCAAGGCGGACGGCGCCCTGCAAGCGGATCTGGAAGTTCGATGACCATCATTTCGGCCACCTCCTACGGCGATGCACGTTCGGACAATCGCGGGACGGCGTCCCCTCTGCCCCAATCCGCAAAGGCGCCCACAAATTGGAACGCAGATGAGGCTACTTCCGCCGGAACCCTGCTCCTTCCGGGCTCGGCAGAAGGTCCCGTCGACGCGAAAGCCTGGAAGGCTGCGACCGACTTTGAGGCGATGACGACTGCACAATTTCTTCAACCAATGTTCGCAACAGTGGATGAATCGAAAGAGCTTTTTGGCGGAGGCGCCGGAGAGGCGGCGTTCAAACCAATGTTGATCACCGAAATGGCCAAGGAAATGGAGAAAAGCGGCGGCCTTGGGCTGGCGCGCTCGATCTACCGGCAGATTCTGGCGATGCAGGAAAAAAAAGATGACTGACAATATGCTTGTGGCGATCGAAACTGTTCTTTCGGTGGTCGAGGAAGAGAACGCGAATCTTGCCGCAGGCGATATTCCGGCCGCGACTGCACTGCTGTCAAAGAAAGAGGCCGCACTTGCAGGACTGTCGCGATTAGCTCCAATTTGCGAGCGCGCGGATGGCTCCACTGACGCCTGCTGCGCCGTAGAAGTCTCGGATGCGGTGACACGTCTCAACGACACGCTAGAGCGTAACAAGGAATTGCTGCAACAGGCCATGACAATTCAAAGTTATGTTGTTCGTTTGCTCAGCGACGCTGCGTTGGCGGCTCCGCACTCGACCCATTACGGTCAGAGTGGATCATATATGACGCACGGCCGAGTCTCCGCGAGGGCATTTAGGAGCAATGCGTGACGCCCAAGCGGCTGCTATCTACTTGCTTTGAAATACTGGAAAACTTACATTGAAAATATAACAAGAAATATCTTCGCATACAGTTGATTTACGCCAAACAATAGGAAGAACACTCAGCCCCTACGGGGTAAATAGCTTCAACGGCCTTGTTTATTTCCCGAATAACTCGACCACGAGGCAGGCTTTCGCCGCCTCTTGTGTACCGACCGCTCCCAGAAAGAACAGCGTCACTCGTTCGCATACGCACTGACGCCATAAATCCCCCCGCCGCCCCAACCAGCGTCATAAAACGATCACAGGACTCGTTGCCCCCGCAAATCTATCTTCCGCCGCCGCAGGGGGTATCCCTGGGCGAAAGAGCTGCGGACACCGATGAAATTAACATTAGCGATTACCACGTGCCTTACCGGGGCGGCTGTTTTGTTTGCAACGACTGCGTCTTATGGCCAGAGCCCGACGACGGCGCAGCACAAGGCGAAGCGCTCGACAAACCGAAGCCACGCATATCAGCCTCCGGTGTCGACTCAGCCCAATGATCGTCCAGTCACGACGGCAGCCCACTCTGCGCACCCCGCACCTAACTCATCTGCGTCGCGCGCGGAGGCCGCCGGAAGCGAATCTATCGTTGTGCTCGGTGCTGGCGCATCGAAAGAGACGCAGACCATCAGCCACACCGCGATCCAGCAATATGTCCCCGGCACCAGCCCTTTCAAAGCGTTATCCAAGCTCCCGGGCGTGATGTTCACGTCGTCAGATCCGCTTGGGTCTTACGAGTGGTCGCAGCAGATCATCATTCGAGGCTTTGATCAGAGTCGCCTCGGCTTCACGATGGACGGAATTCCGCTTGGAAACCTCGCCTATGGCAACGACAACGGTCTTTCCATAGGACGCGCACTCCAGACCGAAAACAATGGCCCGGCTACCCTGACCCAGGGCGCAGGATCTATCGGCGTCGCCGCCTCGAACGACCTTGGCGGTGCGTTGCAGTTTACGTCGATCGATCCGACCAAAAAATTTGGAGTCGATGTATCCGGCACAGTAGGTTCAGCCGCAACGTGGCGGACATTTGCCCGCGTCAACAGCGGCGAACTGCCAGGTGGCGGACGGTTTTATGTCTCTTACGATCATCAGGGCGCGAACAAGTGGAAGGGTGACGGCGTCCAGATTCAGGATCAGGCCAACGCCAAATTCATTCAGCCCTTTGGCGAGCACGTAAAACTGACCTTGTTCGGCGACTGGTCCAAGCGCGCAGAGAACGATTATCAGGATCTGTCGCTCTCGATGATCAGACGTTATGGGTACAGACTGGACAATATCACCGGGAACTATTCGCTCGCCAAGCAGATCGGGTCCGCATACCAAAACGGAACGGCGTTTCCGGCTGGGATCGAGAATCAGGACACCACCTATTACAACGCGGCCGGACTTCGTCAGGACGCAATGGGTTATGGCAAGCTCGATTTCGACATCACCGACCGCCTCAAAGGCTCGATCACGGGATACGGTCATACAAACTCCGGCGAAGGCGTCTGGGTGACCCCTTACAACGCCACGCCCGCAGCGCTCGGCGGTTCGCCCCTTTCAGTCCGCACAACGGAATACGATATTCACCGCGCAGGTTTTATCGGTAGCCTGACATACAAAATCGGCAACCATACGATCGAGGGCGGTTTCTGGTTTGAAAACAACAACTTCGAACAGGCTCGCCGGTTCTACCCCCTGGGTCAGAACGGCACGCCTGATTCAATCCATTGGTACAAAGGTAATTCCTTTGAGACCCAATGGCAGAGCGCGTTCAACACCAGGACGTATCAGGTTCATATTGGGGACACCTGGCGCGTCACGCCCAACCTGAAGGTCAATTACGGCTTCAAGTCCCTTATCGTCGATAACAACGCGCGAGCCATGAACGGCAACTATCTGGGCACGCCTCTCGCCACGACCTATCCTTCGGGTTCACTCAACAGCACCAACGGCTTCCTGCCGCAGGTCGGCGTCAATTATCGTATCAATCAGAACAACGAACTTTTCGCAGACTACGCCCGCAACATGGCGGCGTACGACAGCGCCCAGACTTCCGGGCCATTCTCAACAACCACCGCCGGCTTTCATGTCCTCAAAGGAAAGCTGAAACCGGAAATGTCGAACACGGAAGAACTGGGTTATCGCTTCCACAACCGCGTTATTCAGGCGTCAATCACTGGATATTACGTCGAGTTCCAGAACCGTCTGCTGGCAGTAACGCAAGGCGTGGGCATTCAGGGCAACGCGTCGGTTCTCTCCAATGTCGGCGGCGTCACCGCGCGCGGCGTGGATATGGCCTTCAACTGGATATTCGCGCGCAACTGGTCACTGTTCGGGTCATACGCCTTCAATAATTCGTTCTATAATAACAATGTTTATTCCAACGGCGTGATGTCGGCTCGGATCAAGGGCAAAAACGTCGTCGCGATGCCCCGTAACCTCGCCAACCTGCAGCTCGGCTACGACGACGGCGCTATCTGGGGCAACGTGCTGATGCAGTTCCAGGATCGCCGTTACTACACCTACACGAACGACGCGTATGTTCCGGGCAACGTGATCTTCAACCTTAACGTCGGCTACCGCTTCCAGAGCTCCAACTGGTTCCTCCGTGGGCTCGATGCGCAGGTCAACGTCACCAACCTGTTCGACAAGCACTATGTTGCGACCGTTGGCAGCAACGGTTTCGAGAACTCCGATCCTTCGGGCACTTTCCAAACGCTTCAGGCCGGGGCGCCGCGTATGGTGTTCTTCACACTTCGCAAGCACTTCGATTGACCTGCCCATGTTCTTCGGAGCATCCACGCCGGAGAACATGCATCGCTCATCAGCAATGCGCCTCGCGATATCTTTGCGCACTTCCCGTTACCCTCACTTGCGCACCTGATGAATAGCGCTTGCGCGAAACCGACGGCCCGCTACAAATCAACGATCACCTTTTGTAGCGGGCGGACGTGACTATAGGCCGTATGATCGATTTCGAGACTGAGGCGCATCATGCCGTCGGTTGGCGGAGACGCTCGTGGCGGTAATGCCCCACGTTCCTGTTCACCCGGTCGAAACAGCGCTCATCGTGCGGGACAGCTTTCTGCTCGCCTTCCCTGCCCTGTTCTCCATCGTCAATCCACTGGGCGCCTCAATTATCTTCCTGCAGGCGACAGGAGAACGCTCACGCGTAGAGCGCGCCACGATTGCGCGGACTGTGGCTCTTTACTCGTTCGTGCTGCTGCTGGCCTCTGTATGGATAGGCAGCGCCGTGCTGAGCTTTTTCGGCGTCACCATCAATGCGCTGCGCGTCTCGGGCGGCATGGTGGTCGCAGTTCGTGCGTGGGCGATGTTGCAAAGCCCAGAAACAACAGAAGCTCGCCGCGAAAAGCAGGCTCTGGAAGCAGGCCGCCCCATAACCTCTCCACAGTGGAACGACATCGCTTTCTTCCCATTGACCATGCCGTTTACGGTCGGCCCAGGAAGCATCGCCGTGGCGATCACGTTGAGTTCGGGTGACGCCGGATCACATTTTCTATCCTATAGCACTGGAATTTCCCTTGCCGCTGGGGTCGTGGCGATCACTGTCTGGATCGCTTACGCCTATGCCGAACGCCTGACGGAAATTCTCGGCGTCACGGGAACCCGTATTCTCAGCCGCCTCGCAGCTCTGATCCTTCTGTGCATCGGCGTGCAAATCGCGGCCGGCGGCGTCATTGGCTTCGCGCGGGACGTGCTCACGCCACCGGCGTGAAGGATGCAGTCCAGTCAGTCTAGCGCCTGCCTCACCGCTTCGCGCAGCGCCGGCAACACGTCTTCTCCAAACCACGGAGAGCGGCGCTCCCAACCGGTGGTCCGCCAGGACGGATGCGGCAGCGGAAAGTAACGCGGGAGGAAAGAGCGAAAATCCAGCACCCGTGCGGTGACGTTTCCCGGCCCTAAAACATGGTTCTGGGCATAGGCGCCGACCAGCAGCGTCAGACGGATATCGGGCATAAACGCCAGAACCCTGTCACGCCAGAGCGGCGCACATTCCGGCCGTGGCGGCCTGTCGCCGCCACGCGGCAGACGCCCCGGGTAACAGAAACCCATAGGAAGGATCGCGACGCGCCGTACGTCATAAAACATCGCGTTATCCATCTGAAGCCACTCCCTGAGGCGGTCCCCCGATGCATCGGTGAACGACTGTCCGCTCGCGTGCACCTTTGTGCCGGGCGCCTGCCCGGCGATCAGCAGACGCGCAGTGGTCGATACGTGAAGCACCGGGCGCGGACCGAGAGGCAACTCGCCAGCGCACACCGTGCAGGCGCGGATATCCCGCACGAGCGCCTCCAGCGCCGCCTCGCTCACCAGACCACACCTGCAGGGACGTGTGTCATGCAGTCAGAAAATCCCGGACGAAGCGTGGGACTACCTTCGTGGCTGCGCCATAATCCCCCTCGTCGAACAACGCAGCCGCGTCGGACGGGACGAGATTCAGTTCGATGGTATGCGCATGTCCGGACGCCTCCTGCACGAAGCCAGCCGCCGGGTAGACAGTCGCCGATGTGCCAATGGCCACAAACACGTCGCAACAGCGCAGGGCGCGGAGGATGCGCTCCATATGGAGAGGCATTTCTCCAAACCAGACGACGTCGGGGCGGAGCGTCATCTCCTGACACGCCGGACACCGCGTGGTGCGATCGCAGTCGTCGGTCCACTCAGGCGTCACGCCACAGTTCATGCAGCGCAGGCGTAAAAGTTCGCCATGCATATGGATGGGGGCTCGTGATCCGCCGCGTTCATGCAGGTCGTCGATATTCTGGGTAACAAGCAGGAACGCATCCTCCGGCTCGTCGCGGTAAGCGTTCTCAAGCTCCGCCAACGCCTGATGCGCGGCGTTTGGCGAAACGCCGCGCAACTCCTGTCGCCGTTTATTATAGAACGCGTCGACCATAGCTGGATCGCGAAGGAAGCCTTCAGGAGAACACACGTCCTCCAGCTTGACCTGCGACCATATCCCACCGTCATCGCGAAACGTCTCAAGCCCCGATTCCCGGCTGACGCCTGCGCCCGTCAGTATCACGATCCGCTTCATGCACGCGTGTCCGTAGTGATGTCTCTCGCCCGAACGTCGCACGACGAGCATAGACCGCCAACAGCGGCGGCAAGCCTGCGTTCATCGCTTCCTGCGAGGGTGAGGCCTTTCGCCCAGACTTTATCAGTGCGATATCGTTACGAGACGACCTGCTGAGGCGGCGCACCCGATTCGACAGGTCGCGCCTTTCTTTTGTGTTCAAACGCCGGACGCGTGCTGCGCCGCGTCATATCAAGCGGCTGGAGTAAACATGGCGGGTAGAAGCGTACTGGTTCTTGGCGGCGGCATGTGCGGCGTCGGCGTTGCGTGGCATCTGCTGCAACGGGGATTTGAAGTCACCCTCGTCGACCGCCGGGGGCCCGGCGAAGAAACGTCCTACGGGAACGCCTGCCTTATACAGCGTGAGTGCGTCGAGCCGCATGAATTCCCTCACGATATACGGATGCTCGCCCGCATCGGTCTCGGACGTGACAATTCGGCGACGTATCATTGGGACGCGATGCCGGGGCTGGTCAGGCCTCTGGCGCGTTACTGGCTGAACAGCCGACCGGGTCGTTATCGCTCGATCGTCCGCAGCTATGAGGCGCTGATCCGCCATTGCCTGTCCGAACACGCCCCGATGATCGAAGCTGCGGGAGCCGAGGATCTGCTTGCGCGCGTAGGGTTCAAGCAGCTTATTCCGACCGAGGCTGATTTTGACGCCCAGACAACGTCGGCCCGTCGGCTGCAACGGGAGTTCGGAGTCAATTCCGTCGCTCTCGATGCAGATGCTTTGGCTGCCAGCGAACCCGCCTTGCGGGTCAGGATGGCGGGCGCCATTCACTGGACGGATCCGTGGCTAGTTCGCGATCCGGGCGAACTCGTGAAGCGATACGCGGCGCTGTTCGAGCGCGAGGGCGGCAAGATCGTGCAGGGCGACGCTATGACGCTAGCCCGCAAGGGCTCGTCCTGGACTGTCGGCACAGATGCGGGATCGATCGACGCCTCCTCGGCCGTGATAGCTCTGGGCCCCTGGTCAGATCAGTTGATGACGAAGCTGGGATACGACTACCCGCTGTTCATCAAGCGCGGCTACCATCTGCATTACAAACCCGACGTTCGTCTCAACACGCCCGTGATGGATCCGGTCGCTGGCATGGTGGTGGTGCCCGCCAAACGGGGTACGCGCGTCACGACCGGCGCGGAATTCGCAAAACTGGGCGCCGCGCCCTCTCCCAGACAACTCGTCGGCGCTGAAGCGCGCGCGCGCGAACTCTTCGATCTCGGACGAGCGGTAGAAGACGCCCCGTGGCTCGGGAATCGTCCATGCACGCCGGATATGCTGCCTGTCGTCGGCGCAGCGGCTTCCCATCCGGGGTTGTGGCTGCACTTCGGTCACGCGCATCAGGGCTTCACACTCGGCCCGGCTACAGGGCGACTGCTTGCCGAAATGATGAACGGGGAAACGCCTTATATTGATCCCCATCCGTACACACCGTCGCGGTTTTGAGCAGACCGGGCGCGTCGCGATCTGTCGGCGCGCCCGCATTCGGTAGTTTTTCGTTATTTTTTTTGCCGATGTGATTTTAAATTAAGATTTTTACAGGAACGTTGGGTCGAGTTTCTCGACGCACCACTAAAAAACCATTTACAACAAGAAAGTATCAGGCCTCGGCGCCGCCGTGAAGTCGCATCTAGCGGCCAGTCTGCCCAGGGTAAAATTTTACGTATCTTGTCAAGTGCATGCTGCATAGTTCAAAACCCACCCGGAGTTCCCGTTGCTGTCAAAAAAATAGACTTGTCTCAAGCTATCTTTTGACGGCGTCGTCGGCTGAATGTGCATGGAAACTTTCATGGCCAATGGCGACATGAGCCCCTTCATACATCCCAAAAAGAGACCGAACACTTGATTGCAGACCGCTTCAACCGTCGACGCGCTATGGCCGCCAGCGGCAGCCTGAGCGCCGCGACCTCCCACGCAGGAAGCATGCGCCCGGAGGCATCTTCCCGATGGCGCGATGGCGAACGGTTGCAGGCTATGCTCGACACTCTTCCGGTCGCGGTCATGACGGTCGACGCCTCCAATTTCTCCGTGACCTACGCAAACCGCCTGGCGGAGCATTCCCTCGCGACGATTTTCAATGCGCCGGCCGTCGATCCTGGTGGTCTCGTCGGTGCTGGCCTCGACATTCTCTACAGGGACCCCGAGTGGCATAAAGCCCTGTTCGCCGACGCAGCCAACTTGCCGCACAGCGAACGCATCCGCATCGGCTTCGAAGTGATCGACATGCGGGCCACTGCTCTGGAAGACGCGACAGGACGCTATATCGGGCCGATGCTCATGTGGTTCCTCGCCACCCGCGAAGTCGCCGCCGAAGAGAGTATCCTTCTACTCGCGCATTACGATTCCCTGACCGGTTTGCCGAATCGCGCGACCTTCTTTGAACGCATAGAAGAGCGTCTCGCCGTACCTGAGCCAGAATTCGCCCTGCTTTACCTAGATCTGGACGGTTTCAAATTCGTTAACGACTCATATGGGCACGTCGCGGGCGACGATCTGCTCAAGCTCGTCGCGGAACGTCTTATCACGGAAGCCGGACGCCGCAACGCCGTGGTGGCGCGGCTTGGCGGCGACGAATTCGCGCTGATCATCGACGATACGCATCATGAATCCCTGATCGCTTTCGCACGCGCACTGATCGAAACCCTCAGCGCTCCTTATCGGCTGTCATCTGGCGTCGTCGTACAGATCGGAGCCTCCGTCGGCCTCGCGATCGCTCCGGATCATGGCTCAGCCGCCGATGTCCTGATCGCGCACTCCGACATCGCACTTTACAACGCCAAGGCTGCGGGACGCAGAACAGTCAAAATTTTCACCGACGCCATGGCCGAATGCCTTCTCGAACGCGTTCGACTTGAAAACGACCTCCGCGAGGCGCTCGAGACACGCTCCGGCATGTTCGTATTCTACCAACCGATAACGAACCTTGAATCGGGTCAGGTCGTGGCCCGAGAGGCTCTGGTTCGCTGGCATCACGCCCAACGTGGATGGGTATCCCCTGGAGAGTTTATCCCCGTCGCCGAGCAGTGCGGTCTTATCCATCAACTTGGAGAATTCGTTCTGCTCGAAGCGTGCAGAACGGCGCAGACCTGGCCCAACAAGGAGACGGTCGCGGTCAATGTTTCCGCCCGACAATTAGGTCAGGGAACGCTCCTGCCCGTATTGGAACGGGTGCTTACCCAAAGCGGGCTGGAGAATCACCGGCTCGAACTTGAAGTGACCGAGACAGCGCTGCTCAGCGAGGAAATCGACTGCGTGTCGGAGCTTCGGGCAGTGCGCGCCATGGGGGTGCGCGTAGCTCTCGACGATTTCGGAACCGGGTTTTCCTCTCTCTCTCACCTTCGCTCGTTTCCTTTCGACAAGATCAAGATCGACGGTTCGTTCGTGCGAGAAGCCGCTCACCGTCCCGAAAGCGCGGCCATCGTCAATATGATCGCACGACTTGGTCACACGCTCGGCGTGACGACGGTGGCCGAAGGCGTCGAGACGCAGCAACACCTGCAACAAGTGCGCGATGTGGGTTGCGTCGAGGTGCAAGGATATTTTCTCGGGCGTCCAGCGCCTGAGGAGGCCGATGCAAACGCCGTAGCGAACCTGAACTGCGGCGCGCTTTCGCTGGAACGCAGCCTGTAGGATCAAATCGACGGACCGACTCGGAACATCTCAGGCTATAAAGCGGCCCCGTATCCGCGTAGCAATGCTTGCAGATACGCCTACCTGATCGCCTCACGCGCGCCCGGCCATCTCCTGCGAGCGCTGTTCCCGTCCAACAGCTGACAAGTCGAACGGAGTCGTCTGGTAGATATGGTTGATCCAGTTCGCCGCCAACAGGTGCGCATGGCTGCGCCAACTGTTCGACGGTTTACGAGAAGGGTCATTGTTGGGGAAATAATTACAGGGCAGCGCCGTCGCCGGGTCCAACTCCCTGTCCCTGAAATACTCGCTGGCCAACGAGCGGGCGTCATACTCCAGATGGTTGAACATATGGAGCATGCGATGCGGCCGGTTATCGAGCATGCACAGCCCCGTCTCCGCGCTTTCGGCCAGAACCTCGAGACCGCAGGCGGACGGAATGTCCTCGCGTCGCACTTCCGTCCAGCGGGAAACGGGTATCGCCGCCTCGTCAGAGAAGCCCACGAGATACGGAGACGCCGGCGCCAGGATGGCGTGATCGAATATCCCGAACGCCTTTTCCGGCAACAGGTGCTTCGGCATGCCATGGAAATGCCGCGCCGCAGCCTGAGCCGCCCAACAGATTGTCAGCGTGTGATGCACGTTGGTCTGCGTCCAGTCGAAAATCCGCCGCAACTCGTCCCAATACGTCACAGCTTCGAAAGGCAGGCGCTCTACCGGCGCTCCCGTCACGATGAAACCATCGAAACGTTCCTGACGAACGGCGCTCCACGGACGATAGAATGATGTCATGTGATCGGCTGCGGTATGCCGCGACACGTGGCCGGTGATGCTCACAAGGCTTAACTCGACCTGCAAAGGCGTCGCGCCAATAAGCCGCGCAATCTGCGTTTCAGTGCTGATCTTGTTGGGCATGAGATTAAGCAGGCCTATGCGGAGCGGCCGGATATCCTGGCGGATCGCGTCAGTTTCCCCCATGACCATGACGCCCTCCGCCTCCAGAGTGGCGCGGGCCGGGAGATTATCAGGGATCTTTATAGGCATCTTGTCCTGCGTCGTCCTGCTTTTATCTGGACTGACGCTGTGGCGGACTCCGTTTGATTGCCGGCGTGGCCGCATCCTCCCTTTCGGAAGCGCCACCTTGCCCGGACGGCAGGTTGGCGTCGGGCGTCGGCCCAACTCTTGATGTGCCGCCAGTGATAGTGCGCCGGGCCGCGCAGTCAAGCTGCGCCGCCTCTGACGGCGATCATTCATGCGTTCAGCGAATATCTGGAGCCTGACCGATTCATCGTCGGAACACGAAGCGACGCCATATTTATTCGGGCGCTCCCCGTGCGCCCGACGCGTCAACAGCCGTTTGTGCAGCGGATTTGCGTTACGTTTACCGCCGGAGCGAGCCTGCCCCGACAAGATCATTCGCCCGACGAAGACCCCGTTTCGCAAGCATTTTCATGACCGCTCTTCGGGCGGTTTCTCCATGCGACGCCCAGCGGGATGAGAATCGGCCAGTGGGCGTCTACAACAACCCGGCGTCCGAGAAACTAAGCCAACGTCCATTTCCAACGATGATATGATCGCGCACCGTAAGACCAAGCACAGCCGCCGCGGACGTCACCTGTCGCGTCATGGCCACGTCGTCCTGCGACGGGGTCGGGTCGCCGCTCGGGTGGTTGTGGACCAGCACGATGCACACCGCGCCTACCTCCAGTGCCCTTCTCACCACTTCCCTTGGGTAAACTGGTGTGTGGTTGACGGTGCCTCGCGCCTGCGCCTCGTCCGCGATGAGGCGATCGTCCGAGCCGAGGAACAGAACGCGGAACTGCTCTATCGTCTCCCGCGCAAGAACGGCGGAAAGGTAGGCATACAAGCGTTCCCGATTCGACAGGACATCAATGTCCTGCAGCCCGGCGCGATGGACGCGTAGCGCAGCGTCACGCACGACGCACAGGGCTGAAATGAGGTGCGAGCCAACGCCCGCGACAGAACGCAAAGCCTGTTCCGAAGCCGTCAAAACGGCGGCGAGAGAGCCGAAGCGTGACACCAGCGTTCCCGCGAGCGCTTCAGGGCGTTCGTTCCTGGGCATTGCGAGCGAGATTATTGCGGCAAGAGCCGACACGTCGTCCGCTGGTGGCGCTGTATCATCAAGAAGCCGTCTCCACGCTTCGGCAGGAAGCGCAGGTTCGCCGTAGCTGTCGCACGGAGGTGGGACGCGCTCGCTCCACAACGAAGCCTCGGTATTTCCCGAAGGACGCGCGTGGGGAAGATGACCGATGGCGTAATCAGCTTTTTGCGGGGCGATCCGCATATCGGCAAACCCGCCGGCTGTCTTGGTCATGCGGACGCTGGCTCCTGTAACGCACGGGCATTAAGTGTTCAGAAACTTCAGGTGAAACGCAAGCGACCGGGCACCGCGCCGAACACACGGCCGGATCGTATCGTTTTATAGAATATAGCCTGTTTTTAGAAAGCGTGACCAGCGGCGCCGACCATGCAATCTTTCCTCATCATCCCGCGCGCGCCCGTCGCTCTGCAAAACAAGGGAGAGAGAATGTCTCCGCCCAAAATCGACGTCCTTATGTCCGCCTACAACGCTGGACGCTTTATCGAATCGACAATCGACAGCATTCTCGCCCAGACCATCAGGGATTTTCGCCTTATTATCGTCGACGACGGCTCAACGGACGATACGCCGGATATTCTTGAGCGTCTTGCTGCGAAGGATACGCGGATCGTCGTGCTCAGACAGGCGAACGGCGGAATCGTCTCCGCGCTAAACGCCGGCCTCGCGCTTTGCGTCGCGCCGTATCTCGCGCGCCATGACGCGGACGATCTGTCCGACCCGAACCGTTTTGCAATGGAACTCGCCTATCTGGAAAGCAATCCCGACTGCGTCGCCGTATCCGCACGTGCGCGCCATATTGACGCCAATGGCGCCCTGCTCGGCACAGTCTCGACAAGGAAAGATCCAGACAAGGCGGACGCGCGCGCCATCCCTGCGGTGGAGCCTTATATCTTGCAACCGCTTTTGATGGCGCGCCTGGCTGCCGTGAAGGCCGCCGGTGGTTACCGTCTCTTGCAGGTGGCTGAGGACTCCGATCTCTACTGGCGTCTTCGCACCGTTGGGCGGTTGCACAACCTGCAGGATTGCCTCGGCTCCTACAGAATTCACGACGACAGCATTTCGAGTTCCTCGATCGTTCGCGGTCGACAGGCGGCGATGTGGTCGCAGCTTGCCGCGCTCTCGGCGCAACGGCGGTTGGAAAACAGACCGGACATCGATTTTAACGAGACGCTGCTGCGCGGCATCAGCCAGACCGCTTCGCTTCAGGACATGATGACGCTGACCGCTGCACGAACATCGAGCGATGAACGCCGCTGGCTTCGTCTGGCTGTTTCGGCAAAACTTCTAGAACTTTGCTATTACCGGCCTTTCGAGCCTGACGGGACCGACGTTACGTTTATCAGACAGGCGGTTGCGGCAGGACAGACGACCTGCGGGTCCGCCAATTATGGAGCCTTCCAGGAAGCCCTTATGTCGGCTGCGATCCGCATGGCGTTCGCAGGACGTTTCAAAGATGCGTTCCGTTTGGCCGGTTGGAGAAAGGCGCCAACGTTGCTTGCCCGGATCGCGTTCAGGGTCGCCCTGCCCCCTTCGCTGAAGGACCGAATCAAAGCCTTGCTCGGACGCCCCGGCGCGCGACCGGCGGTGGAAGCCGCCGGGTAAGTCGCGTTCGAAACCACCGCAGGAGAGGTCCGTCACTCGAAATATATGATTTATGGGCGCCGGACTATTTTAGACCTTGATAACCGCCGTTCGAGAATCGCGGCGAAAAAGGAGGCCTCGTTTTCAGAAGTGACCGGTCGATCCGTGGTTGAAATTCCGCTGGGACAGCCCAACGATTCAATGTCACTTCACCCGTTTCCGATTCCTTCTCTCATCCAGACGCAACATCAAAGCACGAGGCCCATGCTCGAAGGCAACTCGCCTCCGATGCCGAACAACTGCTTACTCACGTACGGGAACGAGATTCAGCGCCGCAATGCCGCCCAGTCACCCACCAGTCGACGCGTTCGCCTCGTGCGACGCCAGAACCTTGCCGCTCGGCGCGTCGATTTCGTCCAGAACGACCCGATAGCCCCAAAGATTGGCCAACCCCCTCAACGTAAGCTTCATATCGTCTTCAGCCAGCAACTGCCCGCTCCTGGTCCTGTGTTCGAGGCGAAGGGTACGGTCTCCAAGGATATCGACATCCACGATTTCAAGCTCGGCATAGAATGTGGACGGGTCGTATGACGCGGCGACAGTCCTCCTTATGTCGCGATAGCCATGTTCGTCGTGAATGGCGTCGACCAGCAGATAAGGTTCCCGGGTATCGTCCAGAAGGCGGAACATGCGGAATTCGCGCATGACGCGTGGCGACAGAAACTGCAGCACGAAGCTTTCGTCCCGATATTCCGCCCAGGCGTGCCGCAACGTTCCTAGGGGATCGCCATTACCCGCGATGTCCGGGCTCCAGCGCCGGTCCTCCTCGGTCGGGTCGACGCAAACACGCGCGATGTCCTTCATCATCGCGAAGCCGAGCGCATACGGGTTGAAACTGGTTGATCCCTGCTCATAACCCGGTTGGGTGATCACGTTCGTAGTCGAATGAATCGCCTCCATGAACGCAGCGTCATCGATACGGCCAAGTTCATGCAGACGAGTCATGATCCGGTCATGAACCCAGGTCGCGCAGCCTTCGTTCATCAACTTGAGTTGCGGTTGAGGGTAAAAATACTGCGAGATCAACCGCACGATACGGATGATCTCGCGCTCCCACGCCGCCAACCTCGGAGCGTGTTTTTCAAGGAAATACAGTATGTTTTCTTCGGGCAGTCCAAATTTCCGACGCAGGGCGTCGCGCTCGTGCTCACGCGGCGGGGCGGCGCCTTCCGAAACAGGAAGGGTGCGCCAGAGATCGTTGTAAGACCGGTCCTCATGCGCGCGCCGCTCTCGGGCGCGGTCCTGCTCCGCCCGCAAGTCGATCCGCCTGGCGCCGCTGTGCCGATGCACGCCCTGATTCTGCAACGCGTGCGCGGCGTCAAGAATGCGCTCTACCGCCTCCTGCCCATGCGCTTCCTCGCAGCGCGCGATATAACCGCGTGCGAACTCCAGATAGTTCAGAATCTGCGACGGATCCGTCCATTCCTGAAAAAGCCGGTTGTTTTTGAAGAAATGATTATGGCCGAAGGCCGCGTGCGCGATGACCAGCGCCTGCATCGTCGCGCTGTTCTCCTCCATCAGATAGCTGATGCAGGGGTTGGAGTTGATCACCACCTCGTAAGCCAGTCCCATCAGGCCGCGCCGATAGGCATTTTCGTGGCTGACGAAGCGCTTCCCGTGCGACCAGTGCTGATAGGTCAGCGGCATGCCGCTGGTGGTGTAGACATCAAGCATCTGCTCGGACGTGATGATCTCGATCCGGTTGGGGAAAACGTCGAGGCCCAACTCTTTTTCGGCTATTTCCTCGATGGCGTCATAGCAGTCGCGGATAATGCGGAAATTCCATTCCGCTCCCTGATACAGCAACCCTTTACCGCCCGTCGCCTTCTCCATCGCTCCACTCATGCGCCAGCCCCCTGCGTTGCAGGACGTCGTGCGAACAACTCCCGGAAAACCGGGAATATCTCCTTGCGATCAGAAACCTGTCGGATCGCAAGATGCTCATTCCGCGCCGCGATCCCGCGATAGGTGCGCCACAGATCGGTGTCGCCCCTGATGATCGCCCCTGATCCCATCACTTCGATGTAGGCGTAGTACTGCACGAGCGGCAGCACTCCACTTTCCAGAAGCTCAGCTGTCCTTGGCGTGTCGGAGGTGGAATTGTCGCCATCGGACGCCTGAGCGACATAGATGTTCCAGTGCTGCGACAGATATCGCGCTTTCTGCACCCGGAGCAATTCTTCCAGCGCCGTCGAGACCACAGTGCCACCGGTTCTTGGGTCGTTGAAGAACGTTTCCTCATCGACCTCTTCAGCTGTTTCCGCGTGGCGGATGAACACGACGTCAAGCGTCTTGTAACGTTTCTCGAGAAACACGTGCAGCAGCAGGAAGAACTGCTTCGCCAGATCCTTCATCCGTTCCGTCATCGAGCCCGAGACGTCCATGACGCAGAACATCACGGCCCGCGTCGAAGGCTTTGGCGTTTGCGCAAACCGCCTGTAGCGCAAATCGACAGGATCGACCCACGGGATGCGGTTCAGCCGCTGCCGCAGCACGCTTCGCCGTTCCCTCAGCACCTCGAGTTCATCAACGTCGGCGGCTGAGAGCGGGCGGCTCTCCTCGAGGGCGGCGATACGCGCCTCGATTTCGATCAACTCCTCCGGTTTCGGACGTCCGAGGCCAATACGACGCGCCATCGAGTAACGCATGGTGCGCCCGAGATCGAGTTGCGATGGGGAGCCATCGTTACTCAGACCCGCGCGGCTCGGCGCCGTTACCTCTGTCGTCGCAATCTCTCGTTTCACCAGATCAGGCAGTTCGAGGTCGCCGAAGAAAAGGTCCAGAAACTCATCACGTGACAAGAGGAACCGGTAACTGTCTTCCCCCCCACCTTCGTCGCTGGCGTTGCCGCCTCCCGAGCCACCCTTGCCAGAGCCTCCTGGCGGCCTGCGAATCTTGTCTCCACGGGAAAATTCGTGGTTGCCCGACAGGACGATGTTGCGAGACCCCGACGTAAAAATACGATGAAAGCTGGGCTCATGCAGCGCATCAGCTGGAATCGACACAGCGCTTCCCTGCCCGGCCTCCCTGATTTTCCCATTCGCAACAGCGTCGCGAACGGCGCGTTGCACCGCATCCCGCGCCCTTGTCAGAGCGCGTCTTCTATTTTCCAGATGTTTACCGTGCGGGTTCGAGCGTCTGTCGATGATTTCCAAGGGGCATGACCTTCCGAAAGCGACACTCAGGCAGATTGCTTCACGCGCATATACCATTCGACCAGACGTCGGACCTGCCGCTCCGTGTAACCACGCGCCACCATACGCTCGACGAACTCGTCGTGTTTTCGTTCGGTCTCCCCGTCTTTCTTCGATCCAAAACTGATGACAGGCAGAAGATCTTCCACCTGGCTAAACATACGCTTCTCGATCACGTCACGGATTTTTTCATAGGAAGTCCACGACGGGTTCCGCCCCCCGTTCGACGCCCGCGCGCGAAGCGAAAACTTCACGACTTCATTACGAAAATCCTTCGGGTTGGCGATTCCCGCAGGTTTTTCAATCTTCGTCAGTTCTGCATTAAGAAGATCGCGATTGAGCATCTGCCCGGTGTCCGGGTCCTTGAAATCCTGGTCTTCTATCCACGCGTCGGCATAGTCGAGATACCGGTCAAAAAGGTTCTGTCCGTAGTCGTTGTAGCTTTCCAGGTAGGCCTTCTGGATTTCGTTGCCAAGAAATTCCGCGTAACGGCCAGCCAGTTCCGATTTGAGCGTCGCGAGATAGTTCGCCTCCACCTCCGCCGGAAACTGCTCCCGTCTGACCGCATGCTCCAGCACGTACATCAGATGCACCGGGTCGGCCGATATCTCGGTCGAGTCATGATTGAACGTTGCGGAGAGCACCTTGTAGGCGAAGCGCGTCGAAATGCCGTCCATGCCTTCGTCGACGCCTGCGGAGTCCCGATATTCCTGCATAGTGCGGGCCTTGGGATCCGTCTCGCGGATGTTCTCTCCGTCATAGACGCGCATCTTCGCATATTGTGTGGAATTCGGATGAGATTTCAGACGCGAGAGAACCGCGAACCGCGCGAGCATATCGAGCGTATTCGGCGCGAGAGGAGCCTCACTGAGCGCAGACGACGTGATCAGCTTCTCGTAAATCTTCGACTCTTCCATCACTCGCAGGCAGTAGGGCACCTTGATGACGCAGACACGGTCAAGGAACGCCTCGTTCGTGCGGTTGTTACGGAAGGTCTGCCACTCCGCCTCATTCGAGTGCGCCAGGATAACGCCTGTGAAGGGAATGGAGCCGATATTCTCTGTGCCGACATAGTTCCCCTCCTGCGTCGCCGTCAGCAGGGGATGAAGCATCTTGATCGGCGCCTTGAACATCTCCACGAATTCGAGGACGCCCTGATTGGCGCGGTTGAGTCCCCCGGAAAAGCTGTAGGCGTCGGGATCGTTCTGGCTGAAATGCTCCAACTGCCGGATATCGACTTTGCCGACCAATGCCGAGACGTCCTGGTTGTTGTCGTCCCCCGGCTCGGTCTTGGCTATGCCGATCTGCCTCAGCTTGGACGGATGCAGCTTTACGACCGTGAAGCGCGAAAGGTCGCCGTCGAATTCCTCAAGCCGTTTCAACGCCCAGGGGCTGGCGATTCCCGTCAGCACCCGCCGGGGAATGCCATAATCCCGCTCGAGCGCCTCTCCCATCGAGAAGGGGTCGAACAGACCTAGCGGACTCTCGAACACCGGGCTGAGATGCCTACCGGCTTTCAGGATGTAGATGGGTTCGCGCTCCATCAGGGTCTTGACCCGCTCGCCCAAAGACGACTTGCCGCCCCCGACCGGGCCAAGCAGATAGAGAATCTGCTTCCGCTCCTCCAACCCCTGCGCTGCGTGGCGGAAGAAGCCGACAATCTGCTCGATCGTCTCTTCCATGCCGTAAAAATCTTCGAAGGCCGGATACACGCGCACCGTGCGGTTCATAAAGATGCGGGACAGACGCACGTCGCGGGAGGTGTCGACCATCTCCGGTTCGCCGATCGCCTTGAGCATGCGCTCGGCGGCGCTGGCGTAGCAGGAAGGATCGTCGCGGCAGAGTTCCAGATAGTCTGAAAGGCTCATTTCAGTCTCGCGATGGCGGTCGCGCATCGCAGTGGCGAGAGAGAAAACGTTCGACACAGAAGCCATCAATATCGATCTCCGCGAGGGCGGATGACACTGTTCATGTCATCGCGCCGAATAAGAACGGTGGTCCAGAATCTCCTGTCCTGCGCGCGGCGCGGCGCAACATGTCCTGTCGTGCTGTTTCGTTCGGGGCGAGCCAGACGGGCTTTCCTCCGCTCGGCCTTCGGCGCGCTTGCCGCCTGCGTCGGCCTGTTTC
This sequence comes from Acetobacter nitrogenifigens DSM 23921 = NBRC 105050, assembly GCF_000429165.1. Classification (GTDB taxonomy): domain Bacteria; phylum Pseudomonadota; class Alphaproteobacteria; order Acetobacterales; family Acetobacteraceae; genus Acetobacter; species Acetobacter nitrogenifigens. The sequence goes on from NZ_AUBI01000013.1 coordinate 51,794, forward strand.
TCCCTTTCCATGTTCGCCATGAAGACATTATGAAAAGCGCTCGGACGATCTTGTCTTTATGAGCAAAAACAGGCAAACGATCCGGTTCGATCTGACCTTTGTGTGGTCACGCTATCGAAACCCCGCCGCCATTTTCAAGAAAAATCGCGAACGCCCCTTGCGGGTCACAAGATAATTCGGCGCGAACGTCGAGTATTCGGCTTAAAATTCAAAGGCTTGATAATTATTCATCCGGTCCCCGCTCTTGGGGGCCGCGTATCTTGCGAGTCGCGGAACATGTGGGCGGACGAAACGGGAGTCGGCAAGCCTGACCGCCGCTTTCAAGCTCCACGCGCCGCTCCCGTCTTCATGGCTGCGGCGCCTGTCAGGCCCTGGCGTCAGACGCCATCATTCCACGTCAGGACGTTGCGGCGACAGCGCTCCGCCTTCCACTGAGAAGGTCATTCCGTCGAAAGCCGCTTCGATTCCGTCGGGCAGTTCACGCTGCATCCACGCCCAATCCATGGCAGTTCCAAGATGCGTGAGAATCGTGCGCCGAGGGCGGATACGTGCCGCCCATTCTACAACACGCTCGAGCCAGCCATGGGCGGAGTGCGGCTTGAGCTGGAAGCAATCCACCATCCAGGTGTCGACGCCTTCAAGAAGCGTCAGGACATCATCCGTAAAAGAAGCAACATCTGTGCAGTAAGCAAACGAGCCGCAGCGGAAGCCCAGTGAGTTCAGCTTTCCATGATCCTGCTCGAACACGGTCAGCGAAAGTCCTGCTATGTCCAGAACCTGCCCGGCCATGATTGGCCGCGCCACGACGCCCGGCCGGAAGAAATCTTTCGTGGTCCATGGTCGGAATGCGTAATCGAAGCGCGTCCGCACCTCATCCAGCGTCGCCGAAGTTCCAAATGCCTCGATCGCCCGCCCGGCGGCCCAGTTAAGCGGCCTCACGTCGTCCAGACCCGCGATATGATCAGCGTGGGCGTGCGTGTAGAAAATCGCGTCGATGACGCCAATTCCATTCGCCAGCAGCTGGGCGCGTAAATCCGGACCGGTATCGACCAGTATGCGCCGTCCATCCGGCCCGGTCAGGACGATGGATGATCTCGTCCTGCGGTTCCGCGGTTCAGCAGGATCGCAGGAACCCCACTCACCACGCCCATCTGGCCCTCCGATCTGCGGCACGCCCGACGAGCCTCCGCACCCAAGAACCGCGATGTTCAACCGTATGCTCACCGCGCCTTCCGTCCGTCAGTCACACATACGTCCTCTTCGCAAAATTTGATGGCGTCGCTTTTAAGGCGCCGGTCGTCGAGCTTTGGTGAACAGGCGATGAAAATTCGCGGTCGTGACGTCCGCGAAGGCCGCAGGCTCGAGCCCGACCGTATCCGCCACCGTCGCGGCAGTGAAGGCGACGTAAGATGGCTCATTACGTTTCCCACGCTTCGGCGCCGGCGCGAGATACGGAGAATCCGTCTCCACCAGCAGGCGATCGTGCGGCACGATACGCGCGATGTCGCGCAGTTCCGAAGACTTCGGGAATGTCGCGATTCCCGAAAAACTCAGATAGCCGCCAAGAGCGAGCGCCCTGCCCGCCAGATCCGGCCCGGACGCAAAGCAGTGCAGCAGGAACGGAAAAGCGCCGCGCGTCTCCGTCTCGTCCTCCAGAACCGCTGCGACGTCGTCGTCAGCCTGACGCGCGTGAATGACCAGCGGCAGGCCGGCCAGACGAGCGGCGTGGATATGCGCCCGGAAACTCGCTTGCTGAAGCGGGCGCATCTCCGGCGCCCCATGAAAATAATCGAGCCCACTTTCCCCGATCGCCACGACTTCCGGCGCGTCGGCGAGTTCCGCTATCCGCGCGGCTTCTGGCGTCTCTTCTTCATCCACATGGTCCGGATGCGTGCCGATCGAGCACCAGATCGCGAGGTCAGGTCGGGAGTGACGGGTCAGCGCCTTCTGCTCATGTTGGAGAGACAGCCGCGTGCCGATCGTCACCATGCCGTCCAGCCCGGCTTCCCGTGCGCGATCCAGCAGCAAAGGCAGTTCCTCGTCCGAAAAATGATCGAGGTGACAATGCGAGTCTATCAAGCCCGCAGTATGACCCGTCCCCTGAGCCGTCATTGGGCAGTTCCTGCTTCAGGCTCGACGAAGCGCGGGAAAATACCTTCGGGCTTCGGAAGAACGCGGCCGCCCGGAAGCGGCGCATCCAGCGCGGCAAGCGTCCGCTCATCCGTCGTGACGCCAAGCTGGGTCAGCATCTTGTCCATGCTGTCCGGCATATATGGCTGCAGGACCGTCGCGATGACGCGCAGGGCGTCGGCCAGAACGCGAAGGACCGCTTCCATTCTCACCGGGTCGGTCTTCTTCAGAGCCCACGGCGCCTGATGGTCGATGTAGGCGTTGCAGGCGCGGATCAGCTTCCACGTTTCCTCCAGCGCGTCCGTAAGGGCGATGCGGCCGATCTGCTCCGCCATCACCGACGGCAAGATCGATGCCTGGCCGAACAGATGCGTATCCGCTTCCGTAAGCGGGCCGCGTTCCGGCAGGACGCCGCCGCAATTGCGTGCGATCAGCGACAGCGTCCGCTGCGCCAGATTGCCTAGGTCGTTGGCCAGCTCAACGTTCATTCTGGATATCAGGGAACGTCTGGAAAGGTCTGAATCTCCACCGAAAGGCACTTCGCGAATCAGGAAGAACCGCACTGCATCGAGACCGAACTCCGCGACAAGATCACGCGGGTCGATCACGTTGCCCACGGACTTGCTCATCTTCTCGCCCTCGACCGTCCACCAGCCGTTCGAGAACACCATCGACGGAAGATCGATCCCGGCGGCCATCAGGAAGGCGGGCCAGTAAACCGTATGGAAACGGGCGATGTCCTTGCCGACCATGTGCAGGTTCGCGGGCCAGAACACCATGCGGGGCGCCGACGTATCGGGATACCCCAGGGCAGTCAGGTAATTGGCGAGAGCGTCGAACCACACATACATGACGTGGTCTTCGTCGCCCGGCACCGGCACACCCCATTTGAAGCTGGTGCGGCTGATCGACAGGTCGCGAAGGCCCTGCTTCACGAAGCTGACAATCTCGTTCTTCCGTCCGACGGGACCGATAAATTGCGGATGCTTGTCGTATAGCTCCAGCAGTCGGTCCTGATACGCTGACAGCCGGAAGAAATAGGATGGTTCGCGCATCCATTCGACCGGCGCGCCAGATGGGGCGACCTTCGTTCCGTCAGGTCGCGTGACCAGTTCGTCTTCGCCGTAAAATGCCTCGTCGCGCAGGGCGTACCAGCCCTCGTACGCTCCAAGATAGATATCTCCGCCGGCGGCGACTTTCTCCCACAACGCCTGCGCTCCCGCCTTGTGGCGGGGCTCCGTCGTACGAATGAAGTCGTCGTAAGAGATTCCCATGACGTCGGCGACCGCGCGGAACTCGGCGGCGAAGCGGTCCGTGAACGCCTGCGGATCTTCCCCGGCGGCCAGAGCGGCCTGCTCGACCTTCTGACCGTGTTCGTCCGTGCCAGTCAGGAAAAACACGTCCTTGCCGGAAAGACGGTTGAAGCGCGCGACGATGTCGGCGGCGATCGATGTGTAGGCGTGGCCGATATGGGGCGCGCCATTCACATAGTAGATCGGGGTGGTCACATAGAAACGGCCGCTCATGTCTGCTCTTGGCTTCCCGGTTGCTTTGGTCGATGGGTTACGTGCGAGGCGAGGCGATTCGCCGGACCTGCTGCATGTTTGTCGATAAAAGTCACTCATACCGGATGCAGACGCCTCTCGCGAGGCCCGGCGGCATGTTCTCCATGCAGCCGCCGTCTTCAGACGACGGTTCAGCTGTCAGCTCAACAGATTACCACCGCATTCCATCCCCCATGGACAGCGCAGACGCCCGGAGACCGCCCACTCGTCGCAACTAGCGCCCGCCAGCGACAGACAGCGCCTCGATGACCGCTTCATGCTTATCCAGATTAAAGCGTTCCGTCTCCGATCGGATGCGGCCCACATTCGTCCAGCGTTCAGCCAGCGCCGCGCTTTCCTCCAGCCGTCCGGCCCGCCGCGTCGCCGCCGCCAGAACGTCCGCCAGAAGCGTGAAGAAAAGCGGGAATCCCACGTCGCTGCGGGCTATTCCCTCTGCAACGTCGAGCATCCGCGCGACGCTCATGCCAGCCAACGCTTCCTGAGCGACACCAGCCAACGCACCGCCTTTGTCAGCAAGCAACGCGATCGCGCGCCCCGGCGATCCCTGCGCGAGCGGGAGCACGCGCTCGATCTCGGACGGCTCAGCATCGCTCGCCTCGCGCATCAGAACGGCGCGCACCGACGCCTCGTCCAACGGCGGCACAGTCAACGTCCGGCACCTGCTGCGAATAGTGGGCAGGAGGCGGCCCGGCGTCGCACAGGTAAGCAGCAGAATCGCCCGATTGGGCGGTTCCTCAAGCACCTTAAGCAGCGCGTTCGCCGCGTTGCGGTTCATCGCGTCGACGTTGTCGACCAACACCACCCGCCACCCGCCCTCGGCGGCCGTGCGATGGAGAAAGGCGCCAATCGGCCGAATCTCATCGGCGACGATTTCACCACGAAAACGTTGCTTTTTCTCGTCGTAGCTGCGGCCGATGGCCAGAAGGTCCGGGTGGGAGCCCGCCGTCACCTGCCTGCCCGCCGAAGACGCCGCATCTTCCGCGTTCAGCAGGATTCGGGCCATGCGAAAGGCCAGAGCCGCCTTGCCTACGCCCTCCGGTCCGGTCAGCAACCAGGCGTGATGAAGCCTGCCGGTCGTAAACGCATTTCTGAAGGCGCTCAGGCTGGCCTCATGTCCCGTCAGGGACAGAGAAGCTCTTCGCGCCTTGTCGAGCGGGCGCTCTTCCGTCGCTATCGGAGCCGCGCTGGCGGCCCTGGACCGCGAACCTCTGGGCGCGGCCATCTCTACCGCGCCTTCAGAAAAGATTCGATCCGACTGGCGACGGCGGCGGTGATGGTCTCCGGGCTGTCGGCGTCGGAGGATACGCGAAGAAAACGCCCCGGCTCCGACGAAGCGACTGCGGCGAATCCCTCCGCCACCCGCAAGTGAAAAGACGGATCAGCCTGCTCGTAACGATCGAGAGTCGCCACACCGCCGGTTACGGCCGCCGCACGGGCCTCGATCCGGCGACGCCCTATGGCTGGAGCGACTTCAAACAGGATAGTGATATCCGGGACGAGTCCAACCTCGCGGCTCAGACGCGCGATAAGCGCGAGGACGTCCGGATCGGCGCGTCCCTGCCCATATCCTTGGTACGCCATCGTTGAGTCAAAAAAACGATCGCACAAAACGATCCGTCCCGCCTCGATCGCCGGACGGATCACGTTGTCGACGTGATCACAGCGAGCCGCGAAATGGGCCATGATTTCAGCACGCAACGAAAACGCGACGCCGCCGAACAACAGCAGTTCCCGCAACGCCTCGGCCGCAGGCGAACCGCCGGGTTCCCGGGTCGTCAGCACGTCATATCCCATGCGGGTCAGCACCGGGGCCAAAGCGCGAAGCTGCGTAGACTTGCCCGCGCCTTCGCCTCCTTCGAGTGTGATGAAAGCGCCCCGCGTCATTGCTGCTCCATTACCCACCGCACCATCGAGGCGAAGTTTGTTCAGTTTTTGTCGCCGCCTTTGCAGAGCGATCGAATGAGTAGAGGAAAATTGTTGATAAATTGATTTAAAAACAATTTTTTACAAATTTTTCTTCATAAAAAAATTAGCCGGGTGCAACGCCAACGGAAAGAGCCGACGGCAAATGGGACTATTGTAAGCCGCCCTACATGGCGTGATTTTTTATTTCAAAAACAACGCCATGCATAACTACACCCTGGTTACGTCTCTTCAGTGTCCGCCCAATCCCAGGCGATAAGCGACACGCCCGCCAAAACCGAGCTTCCTCGTGCCATCGCTTGCGATCAGTGGAACGGAGAGAGACGTCGCCGCAGGCGGTTGGGGGGCGATCGGCGCCACGCCACCCGCAGCTGGCGCCGGGCTCGGCGCTGGCGGAACTGCCGCTGGAGCGCCTGCGATCGTCACGGTCAGGCGTCCGATCTCCTGCCCCGCCGCAACCGGCGCGATCAACGGGGATGAATAATCCACGCCGACCTGAACGCGAGATTGCCAGCCATGAGGCAGAACCATGGTGACGTCACGCGCCACAGCGACCGGCACGGTTCTCGCTTCGCCCATCCAGACCGGCGCCTGATCTACGATCTGTCCCTTACGGACGATCGTCGCGGTCTCAAAATTCGCGAACGCCCACGACAACAGGCGTTCTCCCTCATGCGCGCGCTCATTCGAAGAGGCCATGCCGTTCAACGCCATGACGACGCGACGATCGCCACGAAGTGAGGACGCGCAAAGCCCAAAGCCGCCAGCGTCGGTGTGTCCGGTCTTCAACCCGTCGGCCAGGCCCTTGTCGACCAGAACGTTACGGTTGCCCTGACTTATCTTGTTGAACTTAAAATCTTTTTCTGAAAAATAATGGTAATACTGCGGAAAATCCCTGATCAGATGCGTCGCAATGGTGGAAACGTCTCTCGCGGACATGTAGTGGCCTTCAGCAGGCCAGCCGGTCGAGTTCATGAAGTGGCTGTTGGTCATGCCGAGCTTCGCGGCGGTGTCGTTCATCAGCGCGACGAACTGCTCCTCCGACCCCGAAATACCCTCCGCCAGCACGATGCACGCGTCGTTGCCCGACTGGATGAGCATTCCCTGAATCAGTTCCTCGACCGCCACGCTTTCGCCGAGCGGCACGAACATCTTCGAACCCTGCATACGCCAGGCGCGCTCGCTGACCGGCAGGGACTGGTCAAGCTTCAGCCTGCCGGACTGCAGCATTCCGAACACGACATAGGCGGTCATCATCTTGGTGAGGGACGACGGCGGCATCCGCTCGTCCGCCGCCTTCTCCATCAACACGATGCCGGAATTGAAGTCGACGATGCACACCCAGCGGGCGACGGTGTCCACCGGCCCAATTGGCGTCGTCGCAGGCGGACCGCCCGCTGCAACGGCAGCAGCGTCGTCATCGCCTGCCTTCGACGCTGCGGGCTTGTGCGCAGCATGACCGCCACGACGCGGGTGCGCGGCCAAAGCCGCTTCAAGGTTTCCAGAAACGCCGGAAACGCCACCGGCAAGGGCGGCTGCGCCGCTGGCGAGAAGTATGCGTCGGGTCTGCACGTTCAAATCCTATTCGACGACGATATGAGCGCCGGTTAACCCGATCGCCAGTGCGCGGTCCAGAGCAGCGTCCGCCTCGTCCACCCCGTTGAAGGGGCCGACGCGCACCGTCCAGGCCGGACCGCTTCCGGCTGAACTGGGCCACACGGTTCCCCCGGCGCGAATCGCCTCCATCGAGGCGTAACGCCGCTGGGTGAAACGTCCAGTCTCTACCCATAGTCCACCGGGGCGTGGAAATCCCTGCCGATATGACACAGGAAAACGAGGCAAGGCGATTACGCCCGCCACAGCGGCCTCAGACGCGCCAGCCCTCGGGTCGGCAGGCGCAACGCCAGACAGAGACCTCCCCGGCGGCGGCAGGTCTTGCCGCGTTACGGTCGTGACTGGCGCCGCCTGCAACGCCAGCATGGGGCCGCCCGGCAGCGTTTCGGCGTATCCTCGACTTGACGCCTCGATCTCTTCCACTTCCACGCGCGCAAGCCCGGCGCCCATGCCCAGAGCCGCCGCCGCGCGAGGCGTGAGCGAGATCAGTCGTCCCCGTCTGGCTGGACCACGATCATCGAGGCGCACGTCGATCTCACGCCCATTTTCCAGATTGCGGACAGTGACGTCCACCGGCAGTTGCAGCGTCGGGTGCGACCCCGCCATCGCCTGCGGATCGTAGACCTCGCCGTCGGCGGTTGTCCCCGCGGGGCGGGTCCCCGCGTCCACCACGGCGAGCCCCGTTTCCCGATAGGAAAATTCTTCACGCGGATACCGCCAGAGGCCGTCCGCCTGATAGGCCGCGCCCACGACGTAGTGCGGATGCGCGATCGGCGGCGGCGAGACTTGGCGGCAGGAAACCAGACCAAGCGCCGACGCGCCAAGTGCGCTGCTCAACGTCAGGCTCCCCGCGCCTCGCCTCACGGCTTGTCGGGGCGCACCTGGCGCCCGACGCACGGCGCCAGCGGAAATCATGTCGTCATCAGGCCCATCAGACCGACGCCCAGTGCGTAATAGTCTGAGGGGTTGTAGCGGCGAATCACATCGAAATTATGATAAACCATGAACGCCTCGCCGCCCGGCCCGTCAGGCCGCACGATAGCGCCAGTCACATCTTCGTGCGAAAAACGGCCGCCGTCCTGACGCCGCACTCCAGCCGCCATCCATTGAGCCAGCGAACGCTTATGCTCGCGCCCAATGTCCGCCTGCTGCAACGTGTCCGGCGCCTGAACCGGCTGCCCCCACGGTTCGCCAGACAGCCAGCCACAGCGTGAAAGGTAGTTTGCGATAGACGCCAAAACGTCGGGCACGCTTGTCCAGATATTTGCAGGACCATTGCTACCGAAAGAATGAGCGTAGCTCAGATAGGCGCTGGGCATGAATTGCGGCTGCCCCATCGCCCCGGCGTAACTTCCAACCATGCCGGATGGCGGGATGCCACGTTCATTCAGTATTTTCAGCGCCTTGAGCAACTCAGATCGGAAAAACGCAGCGCGGCGCCCGTCGAAGGCAAGCGTCGCAAGAGCGTCGATGACATTGAAATGGCCGGTCAGCTTTCCGTAGTAGGACTCAAGCCCCCAAATTCCCATAATGGGCGTCTCGTCCACGCTGAAGCGCGCGGAAACCTGGCTGATCAGCGCCCGATTTGTCGCGTAGGCTGCTTTTCCGGCGTCTATTTTTCCGGTGCTGAGCACTTTGGCTCGATACTGCGCCCAGGTAAGCGTGAACTCCGGCTGATGGCGATCGAGCTCCAACACCTTCGCATTCGGTCGTTGCGTCAGCGCCAGCGCTTCGGTCACCAGCGACGACGACAGGCCCATGCCGACCGCCTGGCTGTGGACCCCGGCAAGAAATGCGTCGTAAGCGCCCGCACCGCTGGGCGCCGCCGCGCGATGAGCGACTGCCCGCGCAAAAACCGGTCGAGGCGCGACAGACAGAGCCGCCACGCCGCCCAGCAGAGCGCGCGAAACAGCCCGCCGTTCGATCTGCTTACGTGTTCCGGCTTGCGCTGACGCGTTGAGAGGCTCGGACGTGGACATCGTCAGTTCTCTTCCGGACGAAGGATGCGGCGTTCACAGACGCCATACATGATGAAATGAACGAAGGGATTGAGCTGCGCCGCGAGCACGTCGGGATTCGCTTCCAGATACGCGTTGCAGTCGAAATGCGGGTTTGGGTTCCGCCCTTCCCGCCAGCCGCACTCCATGAAATGCGTCGCGGGATCGACACCAGCGGCCGCAACGTCAGGGTAGGCCGCCGCGTACCATTCTCGGTCGAAGTAGAACAACGCGGTGGGCGTTCCGTCACGCATCGCACCGGGCGCTGGCGAACCCTCGTCGGCAGCAGGCGCAACGCGCTTGCCGCCGAATGCGGCCGGAACGCCTTTTCCACGCGACGTTCCCGGTTTCGGATCGAGTTTTGTGGTTGACGGCTTCTGCTTGAGGGCCCGGGCGGCGGAAGCGCGTGTAGAGGGGCGAGATGAGGTTCTGGATGTAGCGGATTTCAAAACATGATCCTGTCGCTGCATTGCTCAGCACGCCACCATGCAAGGCGCGCGCACCCGCTCTGTGTCCCCAGATTTATGGCGGAAGCGCGGCGACGCAGCAAGGGAGCGCACGGATCACGCGAGGGATCTGCCTCACGCTCTGCTCAGGCGCCCCGGCGGCGATTGGCCAGCGAACGCCCGATCGTGCAAAGAGCGCGCATGTCGCTTCCTTCCCTTTCTTCCTGGCTGGCCGTTTCTGTCCACGACCCTGCGTTGCAGGCAGTGGCGATTCTACTGGCGACTTTCATCCTTGAGGACGGCGCGACCTTGCTTACGGCGATCGCTGTTGGCGACGGCCTTATCGCGTGGCCGCTCGCTCTTTCGGCGCTATACGTGGGAATCATCATCGGCGACGCCGGTCTTTACGGGCTTGGCCGCCTGGCCGCTTTCTGGCCGCCCGCACGGCGTTGGGCGCCTGCGGAAAAGACTCGTCAGATGCCAGTGACCACCGATGATTCAGGCGGGTGGTCGGCCCAGATCAAAAGGCGATTCGCTCCCACCGCCCCGGAAGGTGGAGCTCTCTGGTGGCGCGGAGCCGCGTTGTTCCGGGTGGTGTTCATCTGCCGGTTCATTCCCGGAACGCGTCTTCCCGTCTACACGGCGTCCGGGTTCTTCGGCGCAGGGTTCCTCATCTTCATGCTGGCGACCGCAATCGCCACGCTGTTTTGGACAAGCGCGCTGTTTGCGCTATCGCTTCACGTCGGCAGACCCCTACTCGACGCACTGGGGGCATGGCGCTGGCTCGGCGTCATTGGTTTTCTTGCCGCGATTGTTTTTGTCGGCCGGCATATTTCTGGCGGCGGAAAACACGCCTGACGACGAGAACCTCGACCGATCGAAACACGATACGGATTTGCTCATGACCTTTATGCCCCGCGCGCCCCGTGATTTCGCAGCCTCTTCCGACGTTCCTGATTACGGCGTTTTGGCTACCCGCGCGTTGCAGGGCAAAGCGTCGCCAAAACACGAGAGTCGGTCGGCGGCAACTCGTGAAGCTGGCGGACCGGTCAGCTTTTTCGAGTTCTGGCCCGGCTGGCTGTTTTATACGCCCATCGTCGCCTACTGGATCATGATGGGTTTGCGTTATCGCGATTTTGGCCTGCCTACGGCGGCCAATCCGCGGATCGCGACTGGCGGGCTGTGCGGAGAGAGCAAGACATCCATTCTGGACATGGCCGGCCCTGTCGCACGTCCGTGGATCGCACCCTACGTCATTCTCGACACGGATTCTGAGGATCTAAAACGCGCCGAGACCGCTCTGGCGGCGGCGTCCCTTAGCTTGCCCGTGGTGGTGAAGCCCGACATCGGATGCAACGGAACCGGGGTCAAGCTCGTGCGAACGCGGAAAGCGTTGGCCGACGCGCTGGCGGCTTTTCCTCGTGGAGTGCGTCTGATCATCCAGCGGCTGATTCCTTACGAGCACGAAGCCGGGCTGTTCTACATTCGACATCCCGACGAGCCGACCGGACGCATCAGTTCCATCACCTACAAGGACGTGCCGTTTCTCACAGGCGACGGGGTTTCGACAGTCGAACAGTTACTGCTCTCCGATCCGCGCACACGCCTGGTGCCGCATCTTTATCGCGAACGCCTGTCCGAGCGCCTGACTGAAGTGTTGCCTCAGGGCGCAGGGCTTCCCCTGGTGTTCACCGGCAATCACTGCAAGGGATCTGTGTTCCGCAACGGCGCAACCGACATCACGCCTGCGCTCGTGGCCGCGCTCGACCGGATCATGACCGACATTCCTGACTTTCACTTCGGGCGTGTAGATGTGAAATTTGAGTCAGTAGAAGCACTCCGCCGGGGCGAGGGCTTCGAAATCATCGAGATCAACGGTGTCGGTTCAGAAGCGACGCATATATGGGACGCCGCCACCACGTTGCGGGAGGCCTACGCCACGCAGTTTCACCACTACGGCGAGAGTTTTCGGATTGGCGCGAAGAAGAAACGAGCCGGCTGGAAATCCTGTTCGGTCAGAGAAGGCGTAAGGCTGTGGCGCGAACAGCGACGCCTGATGCGCTCCTACCCACTTAATGACTGACTGTAATCAACTGGTTTTATTGAAAAATATACTTACCAGTTCCGTGCTTGAAGAGCCTCTGAACATTGCGGCGCGGCCTGCTCGTGGTGACTCATTCGACCTCCCGTTCGCTTAATTTTTTCTTTCAAAATATATACGCAAAACATTGATTTTAAATGATTTTAACTTTTACAGCTTAATGATCAGAAGTGCGCCTAAGACTCACTTTACTCCCCGAGAGGGGTGGAAGAGCCGATTCAGACACTTTCAACTTCGCGTTTTCTCATACAAAAGGCGATACAGAATATTATTCATGATAAATTAATTAACTAAGGGATTTTCTTTAGACACCAGTTCATTTCATTTTCAGGTTAATCCGGCAAACCGCCGTTACCAAAAATGTAATTGCTCACCTGCTGCTCGAGACTCATAGGCTCGCGTGTATTGCCAAGCACGTCCCCCGCCTTGGTCAATACGGAGGAAGCGCCCGGTTCGATGATCAATGCGTTGTCGCCCGACATCGTGGCGCTGCCTACGGAGAGCGTGCTGTCTGTCGGGAAATGCAAACGGTCGTCAACCTCAAACGCCACCTCCGCCATTGCGCTGGCCGGATTGAGGCGAATCGTATCGACGCGACCCACAGGAACGCCGGAAATCATCACATCCGCCCCGGGGGCAAGACCATTCGCCGAAATGAAGCGGGCAGAGAGAGGGTAACGTTTCGCGCCGAAGCCAGTCTGCAGGCCATGCGCGTACAAGGCGAATCCAGCGGTAAGCGCGATCACTGCCGTGCTGAACAGCAGCGGACCGCCTTTTCTGCGTATCGCCATGAGATGTCGTCCCCTCGTCAAACCGACGCCAGCGCGTCTCACGGCGGAGTAAGCGTGAGCGCCCCCTTCGCCGTCAAGCGTCGCACCGTCCAGAATCGGCGCGCCGACAGGTATCGCTCCCTTCAAGGGCGGTCTAATACTTATGCCCGGCGGTCCTGCACGGAAGCGCCCCGGCGCGTCCACGCCGTGTCCATTAGCCCCTCACAAACCGGATTGCCGCATGACGCTGATACAGGCCCTCGTGATCGCTATTCTCCAGGGGGCGACGGAGCTCTTCCCTGTCAGCAGTCTCGGGCATGCGGTTCTGCTTCCCGCGCTTCTTCACTGGCCCTTCAACGAAAACGACGAGACTTTCCTCCCGTTCCTCGTGATGCTCCATCTAGGGACCTCGGTCGCGCTGTTCGTGTTCTTCTGGCGTGACTGGGCAGCGATTTTCCGCGGCCTTTTCGGGTTCGACAACGCGCAGCGACGGGTGGAGAGCCTCAAGATCATCATGTTGCTGGTCATCGCCACAATCCCGGCGATCATCGTGGGCGGCCTGTTCGATCATCTTCTGAAGCATCTGTTCGGCGCGCCTATGGCCGCTGCGGGCTTTCTCGTGCTGAACGGATTGCTGCTGCTGTCCGTCGAGCGCCTGCGCGGCCGGATTGGCGCAGATATCTCGGATCGCCCCATCGCCAGCCTGACCTCGCGCGACGCGCTGATCATCGGCTGCTTCCAATGCCTGGCCCTGTTCCCGGGCCTCTCCCGCTCCGGCGCGACGATCGCGGGCGGCCTGCTGCGTGGCCTGCATCATGACGTAGCGGCGCGTTTCTCATTCCTGATGGCCGAGCCGGTTATCCTAGCGGCGACGGCGCATCAGGTGATGAAGATGCGCCACATGACCATCAGCCACGAGCAGATACAGATCGGTCTGATCGCGGCGATCGTCTCCGGAATCACCGCACTGATCAGCACGGCCGCGCTGATGCGGTATTTCCGCAATCACGACAACTGGGCGCTCGCGCCGTTCGCCTATTACTGCATCGCGGTCGGTCTGGGCGCGCTGGCGATACTCGGCGGCGCGCTGTAAGACCGGCCACGCCGCGCAACGGCGACGCTTTCGCCCGCCCGCTTCCCCTGGCGTGGCGTTGGGCAGCGTCGTTCTTCGTTTGCACGTTTGTTCCTGTAGGATAACGTTCCGATGGAGCGCGGCGGCGACGTCGTGCGTGCGGGGCTGACTCCAGTTCCCGTGATTGATGCGGCCGCCACCCTGTAAGCGGCGCTCTCGCGCATAGATGGAGACAAGTCGACGACCATGCCCAGCCCACAGCCCGGCCTGCGGTCCGACGGCGCGCCCGCCTCGCCGACCGACAAGAGTTTTTTCACCCGGGGCGCGCTCCGGAAGTCGGTCGAGACGATTGAAAGGGAGAACGAGAGTCACGGCCTTCGCCGCAGCCTCGGCCCCGTGCAGCTGACCATGCTTGGCGTCGGTTCGACCATCGGAGCGGGCATCTATGTGATGACCGGCACGGCCGCCGCCAATTACGCCGGACCGGCCATCCTCCTGTCTTTCGTCATAGCGGGCCTCGCCTGCCTGTTTACGGCGCTGTCCTATGGCGAACTGGCTTCGGCAATGCCGGTCTCCGGATCCGCCTACAGCTACGCCTATGTCTCGTTGGGCGAACGTGCGGCGTGGTGGGTCGGCTGGCTGCTGCTACTGGAATACGGAATCTCCTGCGCTGGCGTAGCGTCAGGCTTTTCAGGCTACGCCGTCAGTCTTCTCGGCGATCTGGGCGTCCATGTGCCCGCCGCCCTGCATACGACGCTCATCCAGACGACGATGACCCCAGCCGGGATGCGCGCCTCCGTGGGGCAGCACATCGATCTTGTCGGCGCAGGCGTGGTTCTGTTTGTCACTGTGTTTCTGGTGATGGGTGTCGAGGAATCGGTGCGCATCAACACGGCGATCGTCATTCTGAAGGTCGGCGTGTTGCTGATTTTCATGATCGTCGGCCTTCGCGCCATCCACCCGGCTTATTGGACGCCCTTCATCCCGCCGTCGGAAGGATCATTTCATTACGGAATTCCCGGCATTTTCCGCGCAGCCTCCATCATCTTCTTCGCCTATGTCGGCTTCGAAGCCGTCTCGACGGCCTCCTCCGAAGCGCGAAACCCGCGCCGAGACATTCCGATTGGCGTTATCGGGTCTCTGTTGATCTGCACCGTCGTTTACATCTGCGTCGCGGCCGTGCTGATCGGTGTGGTGCCATGGAGAACACTGGACGTCGCAGACCCGCTGGCGCTCGCAGTCGACGCGATTGGTTGGCCGTGGCTGGCGCTTCTCGTGAAAGTAGGCGCGGTGATCGGACTGTGCTCCGTCCTGTTCGGGCTGCTGTACGGCCAGAGCCGGATTTTCTTTACGATCGCCCGTGACGGGTTGCTGCCCCCCGCCTTCTGCATCCTGCATCCCCGCTTCCGCACCCCGTGGAAGGGCGCGATCATTCTTGGCGCGACCGTGGCGCTCGCGACGGCCTTTCTTCCGATCGACATCATCAGCGATCTGGTGAGCATCGGCACGGCGTCCGCCTTTGGCGTGGTGTGCCTGACCGTCATATGGGACCGGAACGCACGTCCCGACGCGATTCGGCCATTTCGGGTGCCGCTGGGCGGCGTCCGGATTCGCGGCGTGTGGATCGGCATTGCGCCTGCTCTTGGCATAGCTTTCTGCCTGATCATGGTCGGGCCGCTGTTCATCGATGTGGTGAGGGATCTGCTCGCGGGGAATCCGACGCCTGCGATTCTCCTTACCTGCTATTTCGCGTTGGGCGCCGGAATTTACCGCTATTACGGGCTGAAACACTCGCATCTTCGGGCTTCGGCGACGTCATGAAGCCTCTGCGCCTTGACTTGGCCGGGCCACGCGGATAGTTCACCCACCACCGGCGCGATGGCGGCGTAGCTCAGCGGTAGAGCAGGGGAATCATAATCCCTTGGTCGGCGGTTCAAATCCGTCCGCCGCTACCATCGGCCGGGAATTTCTTAAATTTCAGACGACTATTTCAACCAATGTCGAGCCATCGCGGCTTGACGGCTGAGCGTCGCGTCCCTTTGCTCGGTGAGCCGGGGCGATCAATTGCGGGAACGTGGCGGCGGACGCGGCAGGCGTCGAAACAGCGCGCAGCAGGCGGTCCCATGTCATCACGGTCTCCCCTCGCTATCGTCACCATGACCTATAATGAAGGCGACCTGGTCTCTGTCTGGCGCCGTCATTACGCGGCGCAGGTCGGGGATGCCCGATGTTACGTCATCGATCACGGCTCGACCGATGGAAGCGTTTCCGATCTGGGAGATGTGAACGTCGTGCGCATCCCCCGATCGCCGCAGGATGACAAGATGCGAGGAGGGTTCCTCTCCTGCTTCTGCGCCTCTTTGCTGTGCTGGTACGACGCGGTGGTCTACGTCGACATTGATGAATTGCTGGTAGCTGACCCCGCGCGATACAACTCACTACTCAGCTACGCCGCGTCCGTGGAGCGGGACGGCATCAGAACCGCCATAGGCTTCGACGTCATCCACCCGTCCAGCGAAGAGCCGACGATGGACTGGAGCCGCCCGGTCAGCGAACAGCGTCGGTGGCTGCGGTTTTCAAGCGCCATGTGCAAACCCGTTCTGATTCGCCAGCCTGTGTCATGGGCGCCGGGTTTCCACTGCATCGACGCGCCCCCGCGCTTCGACAATCTCTATCTCTTTCACCTTCGTTACGCCGACCGCGACGCCGGGCTGGCGCGTCTGGCCCGCACGCGCACACAGCCATGGAAACGACATGACGCCGGGATGCACCAGCGCATGGCGGATGATCGCTGGGACGCCATGCTTTCCGGTATGGCGGGGCTGGAACGTCGTGACGACATTGTTCTGGGAGAGAACGATCCGGCCCTGCGCGAATGGCTTGCGCGCGTGATGGAGAGCGCAAAGTCCCGAACTGAAGAACTTTACAAGATCGATCTGCACCTTTCTGGCGACGCTCTCTGGCGGCTGCCGGACCGATTTGTCGGGACGTTTTAGGATACCGTCCGATCGGATGAAATGGACGGGGTGGATCGATTTCCCCGCAACGAAGAGGCGGTTCCGCCCGTTTGCGGGATGAACCCGCCATCACAATCTGCCTTATTGCGGCAGAGGCCTCGGACGCCATTAAAGAGCACTGCGGGCAAACTACCTAGCGGAACCAGTTCTCCCTACGACACCCCTCCGGCGGTTTCCTCCAACGCCTCTCGCATCTCTTCCACAAGACTTTCAAGCGCCGGAGGCAACCAGCGGGCTTCCCGGACATAGACGCCCAGATCAGTCACCGCGTTCGCATCGTCCAGAGGCACATGCACCAGCCCGGTGTCGCCCGGCTCCAGCGCCAGAGGCGACTGGAACGCGATCCCCGCGCCCGCCGCCGCCATCCGGTTCATCAACTCAATCGAACCCGTCTCCAGCACCACGTCCAGTTTGTCCCAGTAAGGCCGAAGAAGCGGCTGCAGAACCCATTGCAGCGAAAGAGAGCGTGACGGAAGGATCAGGCGATGCGTGACGCATTCCGCCATCGTCACCGCCGCCTTCCCCGCGATCGGATGGCCAACGGGAGCCAGAACGCCCAGAGGGAAATTGACTCTTGCGACCGGCATGAGGTCGTTCGTCGGCGGCATCGAGAAGGCCACCCCCAGATCAGTCCGCCCCTGCGCGAGCGCGTCGGCAATCATGTCAGGCGCCCCGGGCTCTACATGAAGGTTGACGCCGGGATGACGCGTCATCATGCGCTGGAGCACACGCACGAGCAGGCCGCCCATAACCCCGGACACGGCCATGATCCTGATGCTCCCGGCCCTCGCGCCCCTGAGCGCAGCAAGGCGTTCGTCGGTGCGCGTGGCGTCCTGAACGACCGTGACGATATGGCGGGCGACAAGTTCCCCGGCCGCCGTCAGGGCCATGCCGCCCGGCAACCGATCGAACAGCGGCGCGCCGATCTCCGCCTCCATCTGCCCCAGCTGCCGCGTCAACGCGGACGGCGTCACGTTGAGTTGGCGGGCGGCCTCGCGAATGGAACCGTGCTCACGCACGGCGTCAAAATACAAAAGCGCCCGGTCATGCAACCGCAGCACGCGTCCAAGACGCCAGTCCATTACAACGCTCTCTCCAAAAGTTGGGCGTGCAGCAGGCGTTCGACGATTTCGGCGGTGACAAGGGCCGCGATCACTTCGGGCCGCTTGTCGCGCACGCCGCGATCGCCGATCGGACAGACCAGCGTTACGATACGCTCGTCAGACAGGCCGATTTCGCGAAAACTGCTTTCGAACTGACGGCGTTTCGTCACCGAACCGATCATGCCGACATAGGCGAAATCTCCACGCTCAAGTAGCGCCGCGACGATCAACGCGTCCAGAGCATGGCTGTGCGTGAGCACGAGGGCGCCTGAACCCGAGGGCGCGTCAGCGACGATGCGTTCCCAGTCGCCAGTGTCCTCGATTTCCACGCCTTGAGGAATAGTTCCGAATTCCTCAGACCGTGAGTCCGCCCAGATCAGGCGCAGAGGCAGCGCCGACAATGATGACGCCAGCGCACGACCGACATGGCCCGCCCCGAAAAGGATCAGCGTGGGACGCCGCGCACGTTCCTGCAGGAGCGAGCGTTCGAGCGCATCAAAACCGTTCGCGTCGAGCCGTTCGATGCGCAGATCGACGCGCCCGCCGCAGCACTGTCCGATTTCCGGTCCCAGAGGCACAGACAACGTCCTTGGTCCCACGTCGGAACAGAGCGCCTCTCGCGCCGCGCTCGTCGCGCGCCACTCCAGCTCGCCGCCGCCAATGGTGCCGCTTGTGGAGTCAGCGTTCACCAGCATGAAGGCTCCGGCCTCGCGCGGCGATGAGCCCTGCGCTCGCATGATGGTCACACAGGCGACCGGACGGCTGGCGTCCCGCCAGCGGCGCAGCGCTGCGAGTTGCTCATCCATCTGAAGGCGCGGAAGCCGGGCGGGAGGCCGCGACCTCCCGCAATCTGGCGGCGCAACGCAGGATCATCTCGGGCGTAGCTGGCGCGTCGAGGCGCGGGCATGTGCGGTAATCGTCGATGCTGGCCAGCGCGTCAGAAATCGCATGCAGGACAGAGAAACCATGCACGAACGGGGGTTCGCCCACTGCCTTGGAGCGGAAGATCGTCTCCTCGCGGTTGGGGGCTTCGTCGAGCAGCCTTACGTTGAAGATGCGAGGGCGATCGGAACAGCCGGGGATCTTGTAAGTGCTCGGCGCATGCGTCCGCAGGCGGCCGGAGGCGTCCCACACCAGTTCCTCGGTCGTCAGCCAGCCCGCGCCCTGCACGAACGCGCCCTCCACCTGTCCTATGTCTATGGCCGGATTGAGCGATCGACCCGCGTCGTGAAGGATATCGACCCGCTCGATCCGCATCTCCCCGGTCAACAGATCGACCGCGACCTCCGAACAGGCAGCGCCATAGGCGAAGTAAAGAAAAGGGCGGCCGCGGCCGGTGTCCTGATCCCAGTGAATTTTCGGCGTTTTGTAAAAACCGGTGGAGGACAGGGAAATCCGTGCGAAGTAAGCCGCTTTCACGAGTTCTGGAAACGGGATGGTGCGATCGCCGACGCTGACGCCGTTCGCGCCGAACGTGACGGCGTCTTCGGCGACTTTCCATTTTTCAGCGGCGAACGCGACCAGGCGCGTCTTGATCCGCGTGACCGCATCAAGCACCGCCATTCCGTTGAGGTCCGCGCCCGACGACGCCGCCGTGGCGGAGGTGTTCGGAACCTTGCCGGTGTTGGTCGCTGTGATGCGCACGCGCGACGCGTCGAGCGCCAGTTCGCGCATGACGACCTGCGTCATCTTCGTATGGAGCCCCTGCCCCATCTCGCACCCGCCATGGTTCACCTGCACGGATCCATCCGTGTAGATATGCACCAGCGCGCCGGCCTGATTGTAATGCGTGGCGGTGAACGCGATGCCGAACTTGACCGGAGTCAGTGCGAGTCCACGCCTGATGAAGCGGCTGCCGGAATTGAAGCGTCGCGCCTCCTGCTTTCTTTCAAAATACTCGCAGTCTTTTGCAAGCGCTTTCATGATGTCGGCTGCGATCGAGTCCTCGACCTGCATATGATACGGCGTGACGTCGCGCGGCGTCCCGGACTCATAGACGTTGCGCAGACGCACTTCGAGCGGATCAAGGCCGGTGGCGTACGCGATTTCCTCAATCACCCGCTCCGCGCCGCCAATGCCCTGCGGCCCGCCGAAGCCGCGATAGGCGGTGTTCGACTGCGTGTTGGTGCGCAGCGGCAGGGAGCGCAGCCGCACATCGGGATAGTAATAGGCGTTATCAGCATGAAACAGAGCACGGTCCGTCACCGGCCCTGACAGATCAGCCGACCAGCCGCAACGTGCGGCCAGTGTCATGTCTACGGCGCGTATCCGGCCATCGTCGTCAAAGCCGACGTCGTATTCAATGTGAAAATCGTGCCGCTTGCCGGTTGACATCATGTCGTCGTCCCGGTCGAGGCGCATCTTGGCAGGTCTGCCAGTCAGAGACGCCGCCAGCGCCGCGAGGCAGGCGACGGCGTTAGCCTGCGTCTCCTTTCCGCCGAAGCCCCCGCCCATCCGGCGGACCTCGACCGTCACCAGCGCACTCGGCAAATCGAGGACGTGGGTGATCATCACCTGCGTTTCAGTCGGGTGCTGGGTGGAGGACCAGACGCGCATCTCCCCGTCTTCGCCGGGGATCGCCATTGCGGCCTGCCCTTCGAGGTAGAAATGCTCCTGCCCACCCATCGTAATCTCGCCCGAGAGACGACGTGGGGCTTCGTTCAGGCCTTGCTCTACATCACCGCGACGCATGGTCAGAGAGCGCCAGACAAGATCCCCACCCGCCGCCTTCGCCTGTGCAATGTCCAGCACGGGCGGCTCTCGCTCGTATTCGATTTTGGCGAGCCTCGCCGCCGAACGCGCCTGCGCACGCGTCTGCGCGACAACGGCGAACAGCAACTGCCCACAAAACGACACGTCTTCGCTGGTCAGCAGCGGTTCGTCGTGTTTGCCGACGGGGCTTACGTCGTTCTCGCCGGGTATGTCGGCGGCGGTCAGCACCCGCACGACACCCGGCGCCGCGCGCACGGCGTCGAGATCCATCGACAGAATGCGTCCGCGCGCCACGGTGGACAGGCCCGGCGCTAGATGCAGCACGCCCTTTGGCTCGGGCAGATCGTCGATATAGGCGGCGGCGCCCGCCACATGCAGTTCCGCGCTTTCATGCCGCAGAGAATGCGAGGCCCGTCCCTGCGGCTGGTCCACCGTTTTATCTTTTACGATGATGTCGCCTTCAGGCATCGACGGCCTCCGCCGCGGAAGTGTAGACGGAAACGCGCTCCCCGCCGGTCGTCTCGACGTGAAAACGGGTCAGAAGATTTCGTGCAACTTCGAGGCGATACCAGGCGCTTGCGCGCATGTCGCTCAGCGGCGTGAAGTCCTGCGCCAGCGCTTCCCGCGCCTTCCCCAGCGCAGCCTCGTCCCATGGACGGCCCAGAAGCGCAGCCTCCGCAGCAGCAGCCCGCTTGGGGGTCCCCGCCATGCCGCCGAACGCGAGGCGAACATCGTTGACCACGCCGCATTCAATACGCAGGGAAAATCCCGCCATTACAGCCGAAATATCCTGATCGAAGCGTTTGGAGACTTTATATCCGGCAAACAGGGTTCCGGGCTCCGGAAGCGGGATAAAAACGCCTTCGACGAATTCGCCGGGCGCGCGATCCTGCACGCCGTAATCAACGAAAAAGCTTTCCAGCTGAATCCGCCGACGCGCATCGCCCCGGCGCAGCAGAAGCTGCGCACCGGCTGCGATCAGAAGCGGAGGACCGTCCCCGATGGGTGATCCATTCGCGATATTGCCGCACACAGTGCCAGAGTTTCGCACAGGCCGGGCGCCGATCCGTCGGATCGTCTCGCGCATTCCCGGCTGGAGCGCGCACAGCGCGTCCTCCGCCCGGCTCCACGTGACGGCGGCGCCGAGCGTGACGCCCGCTTCCGTCCATTCGATCCGATTAAGGTCGGGCGTCTGACCGATGAAAACCACATGCGGCAGCGCGCGACCCTGTTTGGTCACCCACAGGCCGACATCCGTGGCGCCCGCCACGATCCGCGCGTCCGAGGTCGCAGCCATGACCGCCGCCAGTTCGTCGGAGGACACCGGAATTGTGACGCGCCCTTCCGCTCCCTCCAGACTTGCGCCCAGCCCGTCCGTGAGCGTGCTGAGGCGTTGCGCGATATCGGCCTCGATAGCGTCGAACCGGTCCGGGCCTGCGTCCAGCGCCTGCCGCATGGCGCGGACGATCGGCGCGTAGCCGGTGCAGCGGCAAAGATTTCCGGCCAGCGCATCGTCAATCTCGGCGTCAGTCGGCGGGCGATCCATCGACGCGGCGCGTTTGCGGAATGCGACCATCGACATGACGAATCCCGGCGTGCAGAAGCCGCATTGCGATCCATGCTGTTCAACCATCGCCGCCTGAACCGGGTGCAGCGCGCCGGCGGGGTCGCGCAAATCCTCAACGGTGTAGACCTGCGCACCGTCCAGCATCGGCAGGAACTGGATGCAGGCGTTGACCGCGTTCCACTGAGGCGCGCCGTCATCAGGCGACAGGCGCACCACAAGGATTGTACAGGCGCCGCAATCGCCTTCGTTACAGCCTTCCTTGGTTCCCTTGCGACCGCGCGTCTCACGCAGCCAGTCCAGCGCGGTCACGGTCGGCCCGACGTCACGCAACGTGATCAGTTCGTCGCCGAGCCAGAACCTGATGGCGTCCCGCATACATCCCCCCTCACATGCACGAAACCAGACTGACTGCAGCGCACGCCCCAAGCGCTCCCCATCCCCCCGGATGAAACGCCTGCGCCGTCCGCCGCTCGGAGGCGCTCCCGAGCCGATTTCGAAACGATCTATCGCACCCTATAGAACGGGTTGGGAAGCAGGAAAGTCTTCTCGGCATGACCACCCGCGAGATCGGACGGCTGGTCACCGATATTCGCAATGATCGTATATCCCTGCGCTTCGATCGACTCGCGAACCGGCGTTTTATAGTCTGCGGCGGAGGCGACTTTCATGGCGTTCGGCTTGAGATAAAGCGCCGCGAAGTCACGATATCCGGCGTTTAGCAGGTTAGCCGTGGTCGATTTCCGCTCAACCTCGCGCCGTCCCGTCACAAAGAACACCGCCACATTGGCGGCTCGCGCCGCCTGATAGAGCGCGAGCATAGGCGGCAACGCCTTCGCCTTACCAGAAAGCTCCCACGCCTCCGCGCCGCAGGGACCGGCGGGAAGAGCGTCGCACGACCCTTTGGGGAAATAACCGAAATCGTCAGCCTTGGTCATGGGCCAGTTCGAGAGCGACGTTTCGTCGATGTCGAGCACGATGGCGGGCTTGCTGGCGCGCGGCGCCTCTTCCTGCACCCAGGCGCGCGCGGCGTCCGCGACAACCCCGACGTCCTTCAGGTAACGGCCGCTGTTGTAGTAATCGAGCGCCGCGATCTTGGCGTCGCCGACATTGGCGGGCTGCTCAAGGGGCGGCTGCGCAGGCGCCTGAACGGAAGACGCGACAGGCGGCGTCACGGTGGGGGCGACGCTGCTCGGGGCGCAGGCGGAGAGCGGACCGATAGCGCACGCGGCAAGAAGCGCCGCCGCGCGCAACGACGCGCCGGACACGCGGCTCACGCCACCACCAGCGGGTCGCGCGCCGCGGCGCGCAGCGTGGACGCCGTCATGTCCGCATTACCGCACGGACGCTCCATATACCGTCCTGCGCCACGCACGGCGCGAAGATCGCCATCGCTCCACGCCAGAACGCCGCGAGTAATTGTATGTCGCGCAAGGCCCGTCACAGTCATTCCTTCAAAAACATTGTAGTCCACGTTCTGATGATGGGTAGCCGCCGATATCGTGCGGCTTCCCTCCGGGTCCCACAACACAAGATCGGCGTCCGCGCCAACGGCGATCACCCCTTTACGCGGATGCATGTTGAATATCCGCGCCGTGTTCGTCGAGGTTACGGCGACGAATTCCTGCGGCGTCAGGCGGCCGGTTCGCACGCCGTGATGCCAAAGCACGCTCATGCGGTCCTCGATACCCGGCGTTCCGTTCGGAATTTTCGTGAAATCGCTCTCGCCTTTCCGCTTGGCGCCTTCACAGAAACAGCAATGATCGGTCGCTGTCGTCTGCAACGTGCCGGAGGCGAGGCCCGCCCATAGCGCGTCGAGATGATGGCGAGGCCGAAAGGGCGGGCTCATCACGTGGCGGGCCGAGGACAGCCAGTCGTCGGTTTTGTAGACGCTGTCGTCGATCACCAGATGCTGGGCCAGAACCTCCCCGTACACGCGCTGCCCGCGCGCGCGCGCTTCGGCAATGGCTCTGGTCGCGTCCTCGGTCGAGACATGAACGATATAGACGGGCGCTCCATGTACCCCCGCGATGGCGATGACGCGCTGCGCCGCCTCGCCTTCGACCAGCGGCGGTCGGGAGGCCGCGTGCGACGCCGGCCCCGTAAGCCCGCGAGAGAGCAGGTCAGCCTGCAGCCAAGCCACAGCCTCCCCGTTCTCCGCGTGGATGTTGCACAGTGCGCCGAGTTCGAACGCGCGGGCGAGCGAACGCATCAGCACGCCGTCATCGACCATCAACGCGCCCTTGTAGGCCATAAAATGCTTGAACGACGACACGCCGTGATCGCGCACCAGCTCGCCCATCTCCTCGCTGACGCGCTCGTCCCAATGGGTGACGGCGACGTGGAAGCCGTAATCCGCCGCCGCTTTCTCGGCCTTGGCCCGCCACGCGCGCCAGGCGTCAATCAGGGAGCCGCCCTGCTCCGGGATCACGAAGTCGATGATGGAGGTCGTGCCGCCGGCAAGCCCCGCCGCCGTGCCGGTGAAGAAGTCGTCGGACGCGACCTCCCCCATGAACGGCATTTCCATATGGGTGTGCGGGTCGATCCCGCCCGGCATGACCAGCAGGCCGCCCGCGTCGAGAACCTGCGCGCCGGTTGGAATCTCCAGACAGGGCCCAACCGAAAGTATCGCGCCGTCGTCGCCACAGAGCACGTCCGCAGGCTGCGACGAGTCCGCCGTAATCACCGTTCCGCCCCGAACCAGCAGCATGTGGCCTCTCTCCCCTGTTCCGGGTGAGTGTGCCGTCGTGTGACGAGGGGATTCAAGGGGGGCGAGCCATCAGCTTTCGGACGAGAGCCTCGGTTTGACCATTCGCGAAATGCTGCCCCATGCGAAGGGCTGCGCAATCCACACCTGCGCTGCATCAGCGTAGCCATTCAGTGCAGGTGTCGCGACGCTCGTCATACAAACCGCCGTCCGAGGACGACTGGCTAGGTTCGGAACAACCTGCGCAGTAACCCTCATTAACAAATAGGAATGTAAGCGGCGGTTATGCCGCCCCTTTCTCGAAACGCGCGACCTTCTCCAGAGTCGGAAGCCAGGACAGCTTGTCCTTGCAGTAAAGCTCCACTGACGGCGGAAAATCGCCCGGATGCTCCAGCGTGCCCGCCTTGATGATCGCCAGATGGCTCATCGACGGAACTTCGCTGCGGATGGGAGAGCCGCAATTTGTGCAGAAATGGCGCGTCACCATATTTCCGCTGTCGCCCCGCGTATCGTGGCTCCCGGTTTCGCCGTGCTGCCGGTAATCTTCGGCCTTGAAAATCACGACGTGGGAAAAAGAGCTTCCTGTCTGCTTCTGGCAATCTGTGCAGTTGCACAGCCCTGAAACCAACGGTTCCCCTGTAATCTCGTAGGTAATCGCGCCGCAAAGGCATTGGCCGGTGATGTGGGTGCTCATATCGTCAATCGCTCCGACGCCACGACGCATGCGGATATTCGCACCGACGCGCTCCGGGACGCCTGCGTGGCCCGACGTCCTGCGCCGACCCGCAGCATAAGCGTGATTCCGGGCGAACGGGAAATCCCCGCGCGCGTCCCGCGCTGCGGACCGTCGCCTTGACCGCGGGTCATGGACCTTCGCATAACACCACTCTTCGATGGGGCGCCTATCCCTCGCCTCGCCGCTCCTTGACGTTCCCGCCCGTTGGCGTTTCGCCGACCCTCACGACAGATGGCCCAGACGATGACCGAGTCCCGAGACAAGAAGCCCGACGCCGCCCGCCCGAACGGGAACGCCGCGCCTGACATTTACCGGGAGACGGTTTTTCTGCCGGTCACGTCCTTTCCGATGCGCGGCAACCTGCCGACGCGCGAGCCGGATCTGCTGGCGCGCTGGGACGCGCTGGAGCTTGATCGGAAGATCGCCGACGCGGCCAAAGGCAGGCCTGTTTTCACGCTGCATGACGGACCGCCCTACGCCAACGGTCATCTCCATATCGGCCACGCGCTGAACAAGATTCTCAAGGACGTGATCAACCGCAGCCACCGTATGTCGGGCTACGCGGTGCATTACGTTCCGGGCTGGGACTGTCACGGGCTTCCGATCGAATGGAAGATCGAGGAAGAATATCGCAAGGCGAAGAAGGACAAGGACGCGGTTCCGGTCCTGCAGTTCCGCGCCGAATGTCGCGAATGGGCCGGGCGCTGGCTCGACGTGCAGATGGCGGAATTCAAGCGTCTCGGCGTGCAAGCCGAATGGGCGCGACGCTACGCCACGATGGATTTCTCGTCCGAAGCCGCGATCGTGGGCGAGATCGGGCAGTTCCTGCTGAACGGCGGGCTGTATCGCGGCCTGCGTCCGGTCATGTGGAGCCCGGTTGAAAAGACCGCTCTGGCGGACGCGGAAATCGAGTACCACGACCACACCTCGACGACCATTTTCGTCGCGTTTCCGTTCATCAAGGATCCCACGGCGGCGGGCGCGCTCGACGGCGTGTCTGCGGTTATCTGGACGACCACGCCGTGGACCATCCCGGCCAACCGCGCCATCGCCTATGGCCCGGAGATCACCTACGTCGTCCTGCGCGTTGACGAGACGACGCCCGAGGCGAAGCTTGAGGCCGGGGCAAAGATTCTGGTCGCGGAGGAACTGGTCAGTTCCGTTTGCAGTGCAGCCGGAATCCTGACGCACCACATTCTCTACACCCTGCCGGGAGAGGCTCTGGCGGGCGCGCAATGCGCCCACCCGCTGCGCGGCGACGGCTATGATTTCGACGTGCCGCTGCTGCCGGGCGATTTCGTCACGACCGACGCGGGCACGGGCCTCGTCCATATGGCGCCGTCGCATGGCGAGGACGACTTCATCGTCTCCGTCGCGCACGGGATCGAAGTGCCTGAGCTGGTGATGGACGACGGCCGTTACGCGCCGCACACGCCGCTGTTCGCGGGCGGCCACGTCTTCAAGGCCGCCGATCCGGTGTGCGAGGCGCTGTCGGCGGCGATGGAGCGCGCCAATCAGGCGGTCGACGCCCCCGCCGGTCTGGTGGCCCGTGGGACGCTTGTTCATTCCTACCCGCATTCGTGGCGTTCACGCACGCCGGTCATCTACCGCGCGACCCCGCAATGGTTCATCCGCATGGACGGCGAAGGCGAACTCCGTGTTTCCGCGCTGAAGGCGCTGGAGGACGTGACCTTTGTGCCGGAGCAGTCCCGCAACCGTCTGACGTCGATGGTCGAGAGCCGCCCGGACTGGTGCATCTCGCGCCAGCGCGCCTGGGGCGTGCCAATCGCCGTGTTCGTGGAGAAGGCGACCGGGCAGGTCCTGCGCGACCCGGAAGTGATGCAGCGCATTGTCGTGGCCTTCCGCGCGGAAGGCGCCGACGCGTGGTACAAGGACGAGCCGAAGCGTTTCCTGGGCAACGCCTACAATGCTGACGATTACGAGCAGGTATTCGATATCGTCGATGTCTGGTTCGAGAGCGGATCGACCCACTCCTTCGTGCTGGGCTCGGACGAGTTGCAGTTCCCTGCGGACCTGTATCTGGAAGGCTCCGACCAGCATCGCGGCTGGTTCCAGTCCTCGTTGCTGGAAAGCGTCGGGACGCGCGGCATCTCGCCTTTCAAGGCTCTGGTGACCAACGGCTTCGTTCTGGACGAGCATGGTCGCAAGATGTCGAAGTCGCTCGGCAACGTCGTCGCCCCGCAGGACGTCAACGACACCCTCGGCGCGGATATCCTGCGCCTGTGGGTGATGAATTCCGACACCAACGAAGATCTCCGCATCGGCAAGGAAATTCTCAAGCAGCAGGGTGAACTGTACCGCCGTCTCCGCAACACCCTTCGCTGGCTTCTCGGCGCGCTGGAGGGTTTCTCCGACGCGGAGACCGTGCCTTACGCCGAGTTGCCCGAGCTTGAACGCTGGGTGCTGCACCGTCTGACCGAACTGGGCGGCCTGATTGCCCGGGCAGTAGAGACGCATGAGTGGGTCGGCGTATATCCCGCACTGCACGGCTTCTGCACCACCGACCTGTCGGCGTTTTATTTCGACGTTCGCAAGGACGCGCTGTATTGCGACGCCATCGACAGCCATCGCCGACGCGCGACCCGCACGGTGCTCGACATCCTGCATCGCTGTCTCGCGACGTGGCTCGCGCCGGTGCTGGTGTTCACGGCCGACGACGCCTGGACGGCGCGGTTCGGCGAGCAGACGAGCGTGCATCTCGAACAGTTCCCGGACCTTCCGGGCGAGTGGCACAACCCGGAGCTTGGCGAGCGTTGGGTCACACTGCGCGCCGTGCGTCGCGTGATCACGACGGAAATCGAGGAAGCGCGCCGAAGCGGTCTGGTGGGTTCTTCCTTGCAGGCTCAGGTGGAGTTGCCGCTTTCCGAAGCCGAAGCGGGCGCGTTCGCGGGCGTCGACTGGAGCGATCTCGCCATTGTCTCCCATACGGAAGTGTCCGTAGTTCCGGGCGCGGCGTCGGTTTACCTCGCCCCGCTCACCGCCGACATCGACGCCGGAGCGCCCCACGGGCCGCCGCTGGTCACCCCGGCGGTCGGCGAGAAATGCGCGCGTTGCTGGCGGGTTCTGCCTGAGGTTGGCAAGACTGCCGCCCATCCGACCCTTTGCTTCCGCTGCGCCAGCGTCGTCGAAGGCCGGACGGGCGCCTGCCAGTGACGACGATCGAAACGATGACAAAAGCGACTGAGGCCGACATCCGGCAAGGCTCTCGCGCGCCGCTGGCGCTCGGGCTTCTCACCGCGATGATCGTCCTCTCCGCCGATCAACTCAGCAAGTATTGGATCCTGTATGGGTTCCATCTGCCGGACAGGGGATCGGTCCCGATCCTGCCGGGGCTGAACTTCACGATGGTATGGAACACTGCCGTGACGTTCGGCATGTTCTCCCGCGCGGGCGCGTCGGGACGCATCATCTTCTCTGTGGTTGCGCTGGTCATTGTTGGCGGTCTGATGATGTGGATGGCCCGGTCGCGTCGTCCGTTGATCACTTGTGCGGTCGGGGCGATCGCCGGCGGAGCGATCGGCAACGTTATCGACCGGTTACGCTATGGCGCCGTTGTGGATTTTATTCACCTACACGCCGCCGGATGGTCATGGTATGTGTTCAACGTCGCTGACTCGGCGATCGTTTGCAGCGTCGCTGCGCTGATCGTCGACGGGCTTCTCCAGGATGGACGGAAGACCGGCTGACGGCCGCAAACCTGTTGCGGGTGACTAGGTAATGGGGCGTTTATGGTGCGAGTAAATTCGGCTCTTCTGTCTACGGTCGGCGTCGCGGGTCTGGCGATCTCGCTGTCCGGATGCTCCGGTGCGGACGTAAGCCGCGCCTTCGGGCTGGAGCGCAGCGTTCCAGACGAATACACCGTCACCACGCGTTCCCCCCTGTCGATGCCGCCGTCAAGCGAACTGGCGCCGCCCTCCACCGGTGCGTCGCGTCCGCAGGACGAGAGCGAGCGGTTGCAGGCTCTGGAAACCCTCTCCCCCGACGTGGCGCTCCATGGCTCTTCGGGCAGCGGCAGCGAAGGCCAGAGTCTTCTGATCAGCGAGGCCGGAGCATCCTCGACCCAGCCGAATCAGGGCGAACTGGGCGCAGCCGGCGACAAAAGTTACGTTGACCAACTGCTGTTCTGGAAGGGCGGCGGCGCAGGCGGCGTTGTCGACGGCGAATCCGAAAACAGGCGCCTGAAAGCCAACGCAGCTCTCGGCAACCCTCCGACGCAGGGCGCCACGCCGACACAGCACGAAAAGAAATCCAAGTTTATGGGCATATTCTGACCGTAGAATCAGGATCAGGCCCCTTTCCTGTTTTCGGCGGAAAGGTTGCTTAAAAACCTCCCCCGCCTGGCAAAGCGCGACGCGTAACAGACGCTTTTGGGTTGCGGCATTCACCCTCCGCCAAACGTCTTACCGAAATCCTGCCGTTTTTTTACTTGCGGCGGGACGTTCTTCCCCACAGCCTTGCGACGAACCAGCGACGATGCGCGCGCCAATTCGGGCGCTTTCTCGTTCGCACAGAGCAGACTGCATGGCTTCTTCTTTCCCTGAACCACGTCCCAGTGAAATCACGCCCCGGCACGCGTATCTTCGACGGCGGAGCCTGTTGGCCGCTGCCGGGTTACTCGGCGGTTCTCAAATCGCGAGCGCCGCGGGTCTTTCCGTGCATCCGGGCCCATTCAATGCGTCCGAGCCTCTGACGCCGCGAGAGGACGTGACGCACTACAACAATTTCTATGAATTTGGGTTGGACAAAGCCGATCCCGCACGCCTCTCCGGCGGGTTTCAGCCTCGCCCATGGACGTTGACGATCGACGGCGCAGTCGCTAGGCCTCTGACGCTGGACGTAGATACGCTGATCGCAGGCGGCGCCCTGGAAAGCCGCGTCTACCGGATGCGCTGCGTAGAGGCGTGGTCAATGGTGATTCCATGGGACGGCGTGCCTCTGGCCGATATTCTGCGTAAGGCAGAACCGCAGGGATCAGCCAAGTATGTGGCGTTTCAATCCGTGGTCCGTCCAGACCAAATGCCCGGCCAGAGAGGCGGACTTGGGTCTCTCGACTGGCCCTATGTCGAGGGGTTGCGGCTGGACGAGGCGATGAACCCGTTGTCGTTTCTGGCGCTTGGCCTGTACGGCGACCTGTTGCCAAATCAGAACGGGGCGCCGCTCCGCCTTGTGACGCCATGGAAATACGGCTTCAAAGGCATAAAATCGATCACGAGAATCACGCTGGTCTCGGAAATGCCGCCGACGACGTGGAATCGTATGGCGTCTAACGAGTATGGATTTTACGCGAACGTGAATCCTGAGGTCGATCATCCCCGCTGGAGTCAGGCTAGCGAACGGATTATTGGCAGCGGCGGCTTCTTTGGCGAAACGCGCAAGCCAACACAGATGTTCAACGGTTACGGGGCGCAGGTCGCGCAGCTTTACGCAGGCATGGATCTCCGGAAATTCTATTAACGTGCCAGACGTATTCCGCTTGAGCCGCCGATGCGCCAGATCCGTTTTGAGGCCCTCCAACCCGTCCTGCGGCTGGGTAACGCTCCTTCCTTGCAGCCTTGGGTGAGATTACAAGCCCACTGTTTGGCTCCATGAGTCCTGCAGGCGGCTTCCGGGCTTGACCTGATCAGGAAAGATTGCGTTTTTTCGTTCATGTAATGCAATCGCCGAATAATCTTGAGACAGATGCGAACCAACATGCTCTCCACTGTAACGAACTGGCCAATTGCGTCGGCCGAGCCAACGATATTCGGACGGACGTAAGGGCGATGCGCGTCAAGCGAGGCAGATCAGAAAATACCTTTCCCGCCCCCTTTCGATCAGGCGCGGCATGAGCCCGCTGTCTGTTCGCGGCGGCCCATCGTCATCCCTGAAACGATGGCTAAAATCTCCGGCCGCACGCTGGACGCTCTATTTCGTTGCGCTTTGTCCTGCAGCATGGTGGTTCTGGCTGGGCGCACAAAACAGGCTGGGCGCAGATCCTGTCCGGGCGTTCGAGGAATTTCTCGGCCTCTGGGCCTACAGATTTCTTCTGGCAAGTCTTCTGATCACGCCATTGCGTATCGCCTTCAGCATCAACTTGATCGTTTATCGTCGGGTTCTGGGGCTGTTATGCTTTTCCTACGCAGTCATGCATGTGCTCGCTTATCTGGCGCTGGACCTGCGATTTGATTTTCGCATTTTCGGCGACGACATAACGAAACGTCCGTTCCTCGTTTTCGGAATGCTGACGCTCCTCTGCCTGTCGCCGCTAGCGCTCACATCGACGAACGGAGCGATCCGGCGCTTGGGCCGAAACTGGAAAAAACTGCATCGTCTCGCTTATGTGGCGCTTGTGACCGCATCGGTTCACTTTCTCATGGCGTTCAAGACATGGCACACGGATGCGGCTCTGTTCGTGGCGTTCGGGATGTTTTTATTGATCTTTCGGGGCGTCCGCTCGTTTCAAAACCCAAAGAGACGTCGTGTCGCCTGACGCGTGATGATCGCAAGGAACTGGCATTCATGAAATCACTGACTTTCCGGGCTGTTTGCCTGACCTCGCTCTCGCTGCTTGCTGCCGGGTGCGCGCATGAAGAGGCAACAAGTTCCAATCAGACCTTTTTCGAGCATGTTTCCGTCATCGACGGTTCAGGCGCCGCCGCGCAACCGAATATGACCGTAATCATGCAGGACGGAAAAATTGTTTCGGTCACGCCCGACGCATCGGCGACGCCACCGGCTGGCGCCACCATCGTCGACCTGACAGGCAAAACCATGATTCCCGGCCTGGTCTCCGATCATGTGCATGTCGGGTTGTACGAGGGAACCGACGTAGGCTCGAAGCATTTCACGCGCAACGTAATCCTCCGCCAGTTGCAGCAGTATGAACGTTACGGCGTGACCACAGTCGTCGCACTCGGCGTCACACGCTCGCCACTGTTCGACGATCTGCGGCGCGAGCAGCATGCGGAGCAGAATCCGGGCGCCGATCTGTTTGGTGTGGATCAGGGCATAGGCGTCCCCGGCGGCGCTCCTCCCGCTGCGATGATGCATGTGGACGACGAACAGGTTCTACGGCCTGCAACGCCTGAGGCCGCTCGCGCCGCCGTCGACAAAATGGCGTCGGAAGGGACTGATCTGGTCAAGATCTGGGTGGACACCTTCACGAACGGAGTGGCTGGCAAGGCGCCGATGCCTGTCATGTCGCCAGACGTCGTAAAGGCGGTGATCACGCGTTCGCACGAGCATGATTTGCGGGTCGCCGCCCATATCCATGATCTGCACTACGCCAGGGAGATGGTCGCCGACCATGCAGACATACTGGCTCACGGGGTGCGTGACACCGCAGTCGACGCGGCGCTTATCAACGCCATGAAAAGTGGTGGGGTATGGTATATCCCCACCATCAGCCTTGATGAATCCATCTATTTCTACGCTGATAACCCCGATATCCTGTCTGACCCCGAACTGACGCATGGCTTGAGTTCGGAACTGAGGAATCGCTTCGCGGATGCGGGGTGGAGGAAAAAGACGCTCGCCGATCCGCAAACCGCAGCGGCGCGCAAGGCGGTCGTGATGAATGAACACAACCTGTTTACCTTGTACACTGCGGGCGTGAATATTGGCTTTGGCACGGATTCGGGCGCAACGCCGTTGCGGATACCTGGATACGCCGAACATCGCGAACTGCGTCTTCTTGTTCAGGCCGGATTGACGCCGGTTCAGGCTCTGACGCTGGCTACGGGGCAAGCCGCTGCTCTCATGCATCTTAGTGATCGCGGCGTGCTGGCGGCGGGCAAGCGAGCGGACTTTGTGATCCTGGACGCCGATCCCAGCAACGATATCGGCGCCGTGGATCGCATTTCTCAAGTGTGGCGCGGGGGGCGGCAGATGTCGCTTACGCAGTAATTTTCACCAACGTATGACTGGCGAGGGCTTCTGCCTCTTACGCAAGGAGCCTCGCTATCGCGACGGACGACACGGTCAGCAAGTCCAACCCGAAGAAAACGCGCCGACTGCCCAAACCCGGCGGGCTCGCAGGTAATTCCCGCGCATCCTGCATCGTAGAAACCGGGCACACGGCGCCGATGTGGCGCGCAATGCCGCGTGTTATCGCAGCCCGCCACTCAATTTCACGCTTCAATCTCCCCGAAGCGCAAGCTAGCGGCCATGAATCGCCATCGCAGGACCTGAGCGCTATGCTTCTCCCTTGTTCACGACTGATTGCCAGAAAACGAGGTTCATGAATGAAGCGTGACGACACGGTGCGGACGCAGACAGCGGTTCTCTTTGATCTCGACGGTACAATCGTCGACTCCCGCACCGGAATAATTGATAGCCTGCACGGAACGTTGCGCGACCTCGGCCATGAACCAGACCCTTCGCATGACCTGACCTGGGTGGTCGGACCGCCGCTACGAGACCTGATCGGCGAAATTCTCAATCATTATGGCGACGATCGCTGCGACGAGGCCATGGCCTTCTATCGCGCCCGTTACGAGGCCGAGGGGATGTTCCGGACGCCCGTTTTTTCAGGGATGCGTGAGGCGATCGACGTCATTGGTTCGCATGGACGTCGATTGTTCATCGCGACATCCAAGCCGATACATCTCGCCCGCGCTATCCTGGAGCAGCACGGGCTATTGAGCCGGTTCGAGCATGTGTACGGCGCCCGGCCCGACGATAGCGGCGCGGAGAAGCCCGAGTTGATCGCCGCCGCCCTTCATGAGCAGGGACTGGACAAGCGCCGCGTCGTCATGATCGGCGATCGTCGCTTCGACATCAGCGGCGCCCATGCGAACGGGGTGCGCGGTCTGGGCGTGTCGTGGGGATATGGCGGTCAGACCGAGCTTGAAGACGCAGGGGCCGAAGGGATCGTCGATCATCCAGACGATCTGCCCGCGGCGGTTGAGCAGCACCTGCACGCTGCCGGTCTCCATCTCCACGACGCTTGATCAGCCCTTCTGGCGTTTCCCCTGCGTATCGGGTCTGCCCGATTTGCATGGAGCGTCTTGCTGAACATGCAAATTGGCGCTCATCTGTCGGCCCCGTCGCGCTCCCTTGTGCGCAGGAGGCGAAGCGGGGCGACCTAATAACGAAGACTGACGCGTAAAAGCTATCGCGCGGCAGAAACAACACGATGCCGGAACCTTTTCGGGTCGATAACGGGAGACAGAACGTGAGCAGCGCCGAGGGATTAAAGTTCACTATCCATCCGCATCCGAACGCTACGCCTGCGGCGCGGCGCGCCGAGCTGATGGCCGATCCGGCGTTTGGACGTGTCGCGACCGATCACATGGTCGTCGTAAAATACAAGGATGGCGTCGGCTGGCACGATGCGGAAGTCCTGCCGCGCGGCCCGATTACCCTCGATCCGTCGGCGGCGGTTCTGCACTACGCCCAGGAAATTTTTGAAGGCATGAAGGCGTTCCGCACCAAGGACGGCGGCGCCGCGATTTTCCGCCCCGAAGCCAACGCCCGCCGCTTCCGCGCCTCGGCCGAGCGTATGGCGATGCCGCAGATTCCCGAGGAACTGTTTCTCGAGGCGGTCAATCAGCTTGTGCGCGCAGATCGTGACTGGATTCCAGAAGGCGAGAACGCCAGCCTCTATATCCGCCCGTTCATGTTCGCCAACGACGCGTTCCTCGGCGTCAAGCCGGCGTCGGAATATCTGTTCATGGTGATCGCCTCCCCCGTCGGAGCGTATTTCAGCGCAGGCGCCGTGACCGTATGGGTCTCCGAGACCTATACGCGCGCAGCCCCCGGCGGCACGGGCGCCGCGAAATGTGGCGGCAATTACGCAGCCAGCCTGCTCGCTCAGGCGGAGGCGAAAGCCCAGGGCTGCGATCAGGTCGTGTTCCTCGACGCCGTGAAGCATACGGATGTCGAGGAAATGGGCGGAATGAACGTGTTTTTCGTTTTCGAAGACGGTTCACTGGTCACGCCTCCCCTCTCCGGCACCATCCTGCCCGGCATCACGCGTGACAGCGTCATCACTCTCGCGCGTGAGAAAGGACTGACCGTTCGGGAAGAAGCCTACTCGATCGAGCAGTGGCTGGCCGACGCCCGGTCCGGTCGTATGACGGAAGCGTTCGCCTGCGGCACGGCGGCGGCGATCTCGCCCATCGGCGTCGTCAAAACGCGCGAGGGAGAGGCCCGCATCGGCTCCGGCACCGCGGCCGGGCAAATCACCGGCGCGCTCCGCACCGCTCTTGTCGACACGCAGCGCGGTCGCTCCGCGGATGCGCACGGCTGGGTAAGTCAAGTTTTCTGACCGACGCAATCACCCTCAGGAACGCGAGCGGCCCCTGCGTTCCTGAGGCAGTGAAATACATAATACGTTACCAATACGAACCGTCCGGACATCTCGACCTTTCGCCCGATCGTCGCTTATCGTGACCGTGTCCTCCCCGGATTGAATCGTGACGGAGGACGCCGCGGCAAGGAGTTCATGACGCGGCTGAAGACTTTTCCATCAGGCCGGGGCGATCCTGTGACCGGCCAACCGACCAGGGTGCGCGATGCTGTCGACCAATCAGGATGCCTATTTCATGCCGTTCACTGCGAACCGGCAGTTTCGCAAGACGCCGCGCATGTTGGTCGGCGCGGACGGCATGTATTACACGGATGATGCAGGCAACCAGGTGCTGGACGGCTGCGCTGGTCTCTGGTGCGTCAACGCCGGGCACCGTCCTCGTCGCGTAGTCGAGGCGCTCCACAAAGTCGTCGACACAGTGGATTTCGTCCCCAACTTCCAGATCGGCTACCCGCTGGCGTTCGAGGCTGCGTCACGCGTCGCAGCACTCGCGCCGGGCGACCTGAACCACGTATTCTTCTGTAATTCGGGCTCAGAAGCCGGAGATACGGCGCTAAAGATCGCCCTCGCCTATCATCGCCTGCGTGGCGAGGGATCGCGCACGCGATTGATCGGCCGCGAACGCAGTTATCACGGAGTGGGTTTCGGCGGCATGTCTGTCGGCGGCATCGGCTCGAATCGCAAGATTTATGGCCCGCTTTTGCCAGGCGTCGACCACCTGCCCCACACCCATGACCTGTCCCGCAACGCGTTCTCACGCGGGCAACCGGAATTCGGCGCAGAATATGCCGACGCGCTGGAGAGGATCGTCGCTCTTCACGACCCGTCCACGATCGCAGCCGTGATCGTGGAACCCATGTCCGGATCGACCGGGGTGCTGGTGCCTCCTGTGGGGTATTTGCAGAGACTCCGTGAGATATGCACGAAGTATGGAATCCTCCTGATATTCGACGAGGTGATTACCGGCTTTGGACGCCTCGGGGGCTCCTGCTTCGCAGCCGAAAGTCTGGGCGTGATTCCGGATATCATCACTTGCGCCAAAGGTCTGACGAACGGAACGGTGCCTATGGGCGCGGCCATCCTGCGCGATCATGTGTTCGAGGCGTTCATGCAGGGACCGGAAAACGGCATCGACATTCCTCATGGCTATACCTATTCGGGTCACCCGCTCGCGGTCGCAGCGTGTCTGGCGACGCTCGACACCTATCGTGAGGAAAACCTGTTCGAACGCGCAGCGGAAATCGCGCCGTATTTCGAAGAGGCTGTGCATTCCCTGAACGGGCTGCCGCATGTGGTGGATATCCGCAACATCGGCCTTGTCGCGGGCGTAGAACTTGAGCCACGCGCCGTCGCTCCGGGGACCCGCGCCTACGATGTGTTCCATCGCGCGTTCCATGAAGGGCTACTGCTGCGCTACACGGGCGACATCATCGCACTCTCGCCGCCACTGATCATCACGAAGTCGCAGATTGACGAAACCTTCGAAAAGCTGGGCAAGCTGATCCGGGAGGTCGCCTGATCTCCCACGCGGCATCGACGGCGCAAGCTCCGCGCACTTCGCCGATGGCGTCCCAATGACGGGGGCGTTCGGGAAGTCCTTGAGCGGTCGCAGGGCGGTGTTGCAGGGGTTGAGCGCAGCAGCGCTCTCCACGAGTTTTGAACGCGGCGTCCGCCGCGCCATGGCCTTGCCCGCATACCGCCGCACACATTCGATCGCGGATGTCGGGCACGTCGTCATCCTGATGCAATCGGGACGGTCGTTCGATCATTATTTCGGCGCGCTTCAGGGCGTACGCGGCTTCAACGACCCGCATCCTGCGCGCCTTTCATCGGGCGCCGCCATCTGGGCTCAGCCTGATGGCGGCGGCGGCGCGCTTCCTTTTCGTCCTGATGAACCGGATCTGGGCGCTCGTGCGCTCACGCGCCCTCCCGATGATTGGGAGGCCATGCAGCACGCCGCCGGGTACGGCCACTGGAGCGATTGGGCTCAGGCCAGAGACGCCGCCAGCATGGCGCATATGCTCCGCGACGACATCCCGTATCACTACGCACTGGCGGACGCCTTCACGATCTGTGACGCTTACTATTCGTCCGTTTTGGGGCCGGGCGGTCCAAACCGGTCCTGCATGTGGAGCGGCTGGGTCGGCAACGACGGCAGGGACGGTGGGCCGATGCTGGACGACGCGGGCGACGGCTACTCGTGGCGAACCTGCCCCGAACGTCTGGACATGGTTGGAGTGTCGTGGCGCGTCTATCAGGATGCCGGGCAAGGGCTGACTGCAAAAGGTCGCTGGGGCGCATCTTCCAACGCCTTTGTCGGCAATGGCGGCGAGAACACCCTGCTCCGTTTCAAGCGATTTCAGGCGGCAGCGGATGGGACGCCTATCGCCCGCGCCGCCCGAAGCGGCGCCCATGCTGGCGATGGAAACGCGCTGCTCGCCGATTTAGAAGCCGATGTCAGGAGTGGCTTACTGCCACAGGTTTCCTGGATCGTCGCTCCGGAAGCGTATTCCGAACGCGCGGACTGGCCTGCAAATTACGGAGCCTGGTACGCGGGACGCATCCTCGATATCCTGACTTCCAATCCTGAAATCTGGGGACGTACGGCTCTATTCCTGACATACGATGGAAGCGGCGGATTTTTCGACCATGTAGTCCCGCCGCTCCCCCCGTTCGACGCCACGCGTGGCGCCTCCACGATTGCGGCGGACGACGAATTTTTTCGAGGGTCCGCCAAATTCGCGGCCGGTCCTTACGGCTTGGGGCCGCGTGTGCCCATGCTGGTCATTTCGCCCTGGAGCCGCGGCGGATGGGTAAATTCGCAGGTGTTCGATCACACTTCGCTCATCCGTTTTCTCGAACGGCGGTTCGACATGGGCGGATCGGCCTTTGTGGAGGATAACATTACGCCCTGGAGGCGCGCTGTCGCGGGAGATTTGACGTCTGCGTTCGACTTTTCGTCTGCCGATCACAAATATCCGGCATTGCCGTCCACGGCATCATTCGCCCCGAAGAATCACGACCGCCGGGATGTTCCATCCCCCCGCCCCTCGGACCTCCAGCGAATGCCCGAGCAGGAAACCGGGACACGTCCGGCGCGCGCCCTCCCCTACGATCTGCATGTTTCAGCGACGCCGCACCGCCGTAGCGACACGTTGTCGCTCAACTTCGAAAACAATGGTGAATCTGGTGCCGTTTTTCAGTTGCGCGATGGCCTCGGCTTCTCGTCTCCACGCTTCTACACGGTTACAGGCGGTCAGAATCTGCGCGCCTCGTGGGATGGTTTGCAGGAACGGGCCTACGATGTAGCGGTTCATGGGCCGAACGGATTTTACCGCTCGTTCAAGGGAGCTTTCGCCGATGCGTCGGCAGCGCAGGTAGGCGTCGCCACGAAGACCGACCGTGACCACCATTCGCTGGTGGTGATCCTGACTAATCATGGTGGTCGGCGCGCGCATATGTTGCTGACCGACATCTACACTGGCGTTTCCGTCCAGCATGTTATTCCGCCGCATGAAGCAAAGAGCGTAAGTGTCTCTGTCGTCGACACCAGTGGGTGGTATGATCTGAAGATCGGCGAGGTCGAGGATCGCTCGTATGAAACGGTGTTGGCCGGGCATGTCGAAGACGGCCACCCCAGCAACACGGATCCTGGCATGGGCAAGGTGCTCGGAGCGCGACCTCCACCCGGCGGCCCGTTTGGCGACGCGATGCGTAAGTCCTGAAGCTGGCGAACGCGGATAACCATTCGCTCCTGTCGACCACACTGCCGTTCGGGGCTTGAGCCTCCGTGATTGCATTGTTTCGCGCGCTTTGCGTTCTCTCTACGCTACGAATGATCGGGCTCCCTGAAATCGGTTGAACCTGCCTTGAGGTCCTCCAGAACGCCGGAGGACCTGATCAGACCGGGATCCGGCCGATTGCCGAAACCTCCGACAACCGCATGGTCAGGGGATCATGCGGCTACAGGTGGCGCATGTCGCTGTTCGAGGCCGCACGAACTGGCGGCATTGGGGACGGCGCCCCAATCCTGTCGAAGCAGTATCGCTGTCGAACGTTCTCGTCATGAATGCCGCACAAGACAAGACCGCTTCAGCGACGCCTTCACCCCGCGCCGCAACGTCGGCGTGGTCGTCTTGCCGATTCAGGCGTCAGGCTTAGCTTCGTCATATTATGTTGCGAATCACTATCACTTGCAATAATAACTCGGGGCCGTTTTTGGCGGATGACTCCTTTGCGACGGTCACAAAATGCAAAAGAAGCCGATGCTCGCTCTCAGATTTTCCCTGCATGTAAAGACGGTTCAAAAATTTCTCCTCAGCAGCGCAGCCATGACCGGACTTATGGCCGGTCACGCACAAGCCTCCCATGTCGGGTACGTCCGTGCACGCGCCCCTCAACAGGTCGTCGGCAAAACGGCGGCGCCCCTTTCCCCATCAGGCACAAGCAGCAAAACTTCGCGCCCCCCGCTTCACGGCGTCCCAGCAGTCGCAAAACCCGAGAACATTAATGTTCTCGGCCGCCGCATGGTCGCAACCAACGCGTCGGCGGGCACGAAGACCGACACTCCGCTTCTGGAGACGACACAAAGCGTATCGGTCGTCACCCGCGCCTTCATGACGGAACGTCTGGTGCAATCAATCGGCGAGGCGCTGCGCTACGCGCGGGGCGTCAATCCGGATACCTATGGCGCGGACTCCCGCTTCGACTGGATCCGCATCCGCGGCTTCGATGTTACGACGTATGGTATGTACCTCGATGGCATGCGTCTTACCGCAGGCACGACCGGCCCCGTTCAGGAGCAATATGGGCTGGACCGTGTAGAGGTGCTGAATGGACCGTCCTCGGTGCTCTACGGGCAGGCGGCGCCGGGTGGGTTGGTAAACATGGTCAGCAAGAAGCCAAGTTCCACGCCGTATCATGAACTGCAGTTCGTCGCCGGTTCCTGGGCGCGATACCAGGGGCAGTTCGACATGACCGGATCTATCCCGGGAACCGGGGGATCAGTGGACGGGCGCGTTGTCGGGCTGGTGCGCGACGCGGACACTCAGGTCCGTTATGTGAAGGACAACCGCATCTATGTTGCGCCCTCTTTTACCTGGCACATCACCCCGAAGGACGATTTCACCTTCCTGTCGTCTTATCTGCATGATCATACGTCAGGGGATCAGTTCTATCCAGCCTATGGGACGGCGCTTTACAATCCGAATGGAAAGCTGAGCACATCCAGCTTCCTTGGATCACCTGATCTCGACAAGTGGGATCGGAACCAATACGCGATCGGCTTTCTTTACGAACATCGTTTCAACAGCAATTGGCGCTTTCAGCAGAGCTTCCGATATCTCGGGCTCGATCTGAACTGGTCGCAGGCCTACAGCACCAGCCTGAGCGCAGACATGATCCATATAAACCGTCTTGCATTTCGTGAGGTGGCGTCTGGGCAATTATACACGTCCGACAGTCGTCTTGTCGGTCATATTCATACCCGTCCAGTGGATCAGACCGTATTACTCGGATTCGATTATTCTCGTTACGATCTTGCTCAGGATTATGGTTACACGACCGGCACGCAGCTCAATATTTTCAATCCGGTCTATACAATCCAGCCCGCCATTAAAATGACGACCCACATCGTCCAGCAATCAGAACAAAAAGGACTTTATTTTCAAGATCAAATCAAAATCACGGACCGCATTCTGGTGAACCTCGGCGGGCGTTACGACTGG
This sequence comes from Acetobacter nitrogenifigens DSM 23921 = NBRC 105050, assembly GCF_000429165.1. GTDB lineage: Bacteria > Pseudomonadota > Alphaproteobacteria > Acetobacterales > Acetobacteraceae > Acetobacter > Acetobacter nitrogenifigens. The sequence continues at coordinate 93,289 of NZ_AUBI01000013.1, forward strand.
ACGAATACTGCGACCTTGACCACGACCAGTTCGAGCGCAGTCACAAGTGGCCAGAACAACGGAGTTTTCACCTATCGCGGGGGCATCGGTTATCTTTTCCCATTCGGCCTCATGGCTTACGCGTCGTATGCACGCTCTTTCCAGCCGGTTACGGGCGTCAATTTCTATGGGCAGGCTTTCAAGCCGACCTACGGCAAACAGGTGGAGGTCGGCGCGAAATATCAGCCGAAGGATAAGTCGAGCTTCCTGACGGCTTCTCTCTTTGACCTTACTCAGACGAATGTGAGCCAGACCGATCCATCAAACGCGCTGAACACGATCCAGACCGGAGAAATCCGCGTCAAAGGTTTTGAAACCTCTGCGAACGTCAGCCTTGGATCAGGATTCGACCTTGTCTTCGCCTATACGTATCTTGATCCGGTTATACGTAAATCCACCATAGGTCAGAACGGTAAGCGCCCGACTCTTATCCCACGTAATACCGTCTCTCTATGGGGCGACTATCAGATGCAGCCCGGACTGGCGCCTGCTTTGACCGGCCTGGGTGTTGGCATGGGGATGAGATATATCGGCAACATAGAAGGCGACAACAACGATACGTTCGCAACACCGGCTGTCACCCTCTTCGACGCCGCCGTCCACTATGATTTTGGACGAAGCAACCGGTGGCGCATCGGACTGAATATCAACAACCTGTTTGACAAGACCTATGTCGCCAGTTGCTCGGGAACGACGACATGTTATTATGGGCAGCGTAGGCAAGTGCTCGGTAGCGTTCGCGCAAGCTGGTAGCGCTCACCCGCGATAAGCCGTTTCACGTCACAACGCCCGCCAACGAAGAACGCGCCCGTATTCCCAGGGGAACGCAGGCGCGTCTCGCGGCAAGAAATTTTAACCTGCTCGCCTTGTGAAAGGCGCCCTCAGGCCTTGGTGGTCGTAAACGCGAAAGCCGTAGGCGTTCCAACGGGCGTAAACGTCCAGGTGAAATCCAGCGCGCCTGTCGTCGGATCGACCTTGAACGAGGTGATCGAATCACTGCGCTGGTTGGCGACGAAAAGGAATTTCGCAGCGGGATCGAAGCTCAGCGACCGTCCGTAATCCGCACGCGCCCACACCTCGTCCAGAAGCGCCAGAGAACGATCGGGCTTGACGCCGAACACAGCTATGGAGTTGCCCAGACGGTTCGTGACGTAAAGGAATTTTCCGTTCGGATGCAGCATGATTCCAGCGGCGATGGTGCTGCCTCGGAAATGCGACGTGACGGTGGAGATGCTCTGACGTGGCGAGATCGCGCCGGTGTCGGTGTCATAATCCGCGACGACCACGCGGGAATTCTGCTCGCCCAGAATGTAGATCGTCTTTCCGTCCGGGCTGAAGCAGAAATGCCGAGGCGCCGAGCCCGGCTCCATTGCGTGAAACGGTATTTTCGCGGGCGTCAGCGTTCCGTGGTCGGGATCGAGCGTGAACACGTAGATACGATCGAGCCCGGCGTCGGCGACAAGGACGAAACGTCCCGCCACATCGGCCTGCACCATGTGCGCATGGGCGCCGGAATGGTCGCTGACAGCGTAATTTCCGGGAGGGTTGTCCTTCGCCCGCTCAGGCATGCGCGGCCCGGAGTTCTTCACGAGGGCCGTTCGCTCGCCAAGGCTTCCATCGTCCTTGATTCGAATGACGGCGACGCTGCCACTGGAATAATTGGCGACCAGCAGAAAGCGGCCGGACGGATGAACGCTCAGATGCGCCGGATTGGCGCCTGCCGACGTCACGGTGTTCAGCTTCGTCAGCACGCCGGTGTGCGGATCGATGGAGAACGCCGTCGCCGCCCCGCTGTCCTTGTTCGCCCCGTAATCTTCCAGTTCGTTGCAGGCGTAAAGAAAGCGGCGATCATGGGAGAGCGCGAGGAACGACGGATTGTCGGTGTCTTCGAACACGGAAAGATGGGTCAGCACGCCGTTGTCCGGATTCATCTCGAACAACGTCACGCCCTTCGCGTTGGCTTCCGGCGGCCCGTGCTTCGTGTAACCCCCAACGTAGCACAACACACGCTCTCCGCTTGACTGCGCCGCTGCGGCTTCTGGCGTAGTCTTGGGCAGCGCTCCTGCGGGCAAGGGTTCGGCGGGAGGCGTCGGCGGAGGCGCCGCAGGTTTCGGAGCTGCCGCCGATGCACGCCATGCGGCGCCAGCGACCCCAGCGGCGACAAGTGATGAGCCGAGGACCCGACGGCTGATATTCCAGTTTTCCATTGTTCTTCCTTATTGACCTGTCTGGCACGCGTAATTCAGGGGTTTTCCGGCAACTTGCAGGCGGCCCCTATTGGTCCAGAGTAACGTGTCCATGTCTGCGTTTGACCGAAGAGGGGTATACCCACGTAACCACGCAGCTTCATCACATTCGGGCGCGGCGACCAGATTTGCGCGTCATAGGTTTTGTCGGAGTCCGGGTCGAGAATATGCCCCTCCCATCGGCCGGACGCGTCGTCGCCTGGTCTGAAATCCGTCAACATTGTCAGGCCGCACTCGGACTGACCGTGCTTGCCACGCGGAATCTCAGGGCCGTCGTACTGCATCCCGACAAGGGCGCCACAGATCGTATCGCCGCAACTGCGGATACTGAACACGCCGTCATGCTTCTCACTCAGCCACAGCCCCCCAAGCGTTCCGGGGTCGAGCGGCGCAGCCGTTGGCGTGGCGTTGGCGACCTCTTGCTGTGCGCTGGCGGAGGATACGTCTGCCGCCGCAAGCGCGAAAAGGGCGAACGTCGCGCGCCGGAAATTATCAGCCGTCAGAGCGTGCAACCCACGGGATGCTTTGGAATGGGACGCCCTCATCTTCCAGCTCTTCGCGTTGTTCATCGGACATGCTGCCATAGATCGCCCGCTCATCAGCTTCCTTGCGGTGCATACGCAACGCTTCATCTGCGAAACTGTCGCCAACATGCTCCGCATTTGTCTCGACCTCGCGGCGCAGACGTTGCAGGGCGGCAAGCAACGCGTCCGGGATCGCGCCTGTTGCGTGGCCGGACGCCTGAACTTCACCCGAGCCAGGAGACGGCATGGCGGCCTGAGGGGCGCGAGACGGGGCCGTGACGACCGACGGCGCCATCAGCGCCCGCACGACGTCGCTCGCGCCGCATTGCGGGCAGGAAAGAAGGCCGCGCGCCGCCTGATCGTCGAAGGCTGTCGAGTTACGGAACCACCCTTCGAATTCATGACCGGCTGCGCACCGCAGCTGATAATGAATCACCGCCCCGCACTCCCGCGCAATCCCCCCATGGCGCTCAGGCCTGACCGAGCAAAGGATCGAGCGCCCCACGCCGCTCCAGGGAGAAAAGATCGTCGCAGCCGCCAATCCCCTGCCCGTCGATGAAAATTTGCGGAACAGTGGTCTGTCCGCCTGAACGCTGTATGGCCGTCTCACGCTCCGGCGTTCCCCGGGGAGCATTGATTTCGGTGAATGCAACGCCCTTGTGCTCGAGCAAGGCGACGGCGCGGTGGCAGAAGGGGCAACCCGGCTGCGTGTAAATCTCTACGCTAGGCATCGTAACTCCGGCATTTTCTCGCCCCGACGCATCTGTCGGCGCTTCAGCGCGCGTGTCGTTCGACATCGCGTCTGGCCATACGTCGGAACGAGCGATCTGCTTTACACCATACCCTGTCTTGCGCCTCTGTCACAGGCGCCATGCATATGACGCGTAACGAGCGGATCTTACAGCCGTTCGTCCAGCCATGCGGGCGCATCCGCGTCCTCGGTTTCAGGGCGTAGCGTGCGAGCTGCGGCCAGAATCCCGACGCTCGCAGCGCCTGCAGCCAACAGCACGGCGCTGCATGCTGAAGCCGTCGCCCCGGTCGTCAGCACGTCATCGACCAGAACCACTCTGCGGCCCGCCAGCAAGGCCTGCCGCTTAGGGTTGATCGTAATGGCTTCGGTCATTTCCCGTGCCCGCGCGGCAGCGGAAAACCCGACAAGGCGAGCCGTAGCGCGCGGGCGCCGAAGAGCGTCGACCAGCGCCGGAACGCCGGACATTCGGCTGACGGCTCGGGCCAACAGCGCGGCCTGATTGTAGCGGCGCTGGAGCAAACGACGCCAATGCACGGGCACCGGTGCGAGCAGATCGGCGTCCGCCAGCATATCAGCCCCCGCTCGCGCCATTTGCCGCGCGAGGAAGGCTGCGTTCTGCGTCTGATCAGCGTATTTCAATGCGAGAATCAAATCCCGCGAGGCGTCGTCGTAGACATAGGCCGCCCTGGCCTGCGACCAGACCGGGGGCCGACGCTCGCAGCGAACGCAGCATGACGTCGCCCCAAGATGGGAGTCTGCGGCCAAAGGGACGCCACAACGGTCGCAGCGTGGCGCACCGATCAGACGCAGCCGCGTGAAGCAGTCAGGGCAGAGCGCCCCCGCGCGATCGACCTCCGTGCCGCAACTCGCGCAGGTCGGCGGCAGGACCAGATCGAGCGCGAATCGTCCGACCGAGCGGGCGCCGCGCATCAGAGCGCCCCCAGCGGCAGATTCCATTATCGGCATCAACGCTCTCCTGCAGGCCCGCAAGTCGACACTCAGCGCTCATACCCTCAGCGCGCCTCTTATCCTCTTGGCACAGACGCGGAGCGCGCGCACATGGTGGCTTCATGGACGAAGATCATCTCATTTTCGACCGTCGGGCCGTCCGCCTGCATCGGGATCGAGCTTCCGCGACGCTTGGCGGCGTGTCGCCTGTTCTGCAGGAGACCGCCGAAAGGTTGCTCGAACGGCTGGACGACGTCACGCGCAGCTTCTCCCATGCGCTCGACATCGGCGGTCGTGGCGCGGTCGCCACGGGCCTGAAGGCGCGCGGCGTCGCGGTCACAAGTTGCGATCTTTCACCCCGTATGGCGAGCCTGGCGGGTCCTGGCTCCGTCTGCGCTGACGAGGAGGTCCTGCCGTTCGCGCCAGCTTCGTTCGATCTCGTCGTAGCCAATCTCTCGCTGCACTGGGTGAACGACCTTCCGGGCGCTCTGGCGCAGATACGGCATGTCCTGAAGCCCGACGGCCTGTTTCTCGCCAGCATGCCGGTCCTGCCGACATTATCAGGCCTTCGGGAGACGCTCGCCGAAACCGAACTCGCGTTGCGCGACGGCGTATCGGCGCGGGTGTCGCCGTTTCCGGCCCTTCGGGACTGCGCAGCGTTGCTGCAACGCACAGGTTTCGCATTGCCGGTCGTCGACGCCGATACACTGGATCTGCGATACCGCACGGCGCTGGCGTTGCTGAAGGATCTGCGGGCGGCGGGCGAAACCAATGCCGTGCGGCTGCGCGATCACAGAACGCCGCCGCTGGCTCTTTTCCCCGCCGCGCTCGCGGCGTTGCAGGCACGAACGCCTGAGGGAGACAGTCTCTCCGTGCCTCTGCACATGGCCGTGATGAGCGCCTGGGCGCCTGCCGCCAGCCAGCCCAAGCCTCTGGCGCCGGGGCAGTTCAGCACGTCCTTGCATGATGTTTTTGGCGATGCGGCAAGCGCTGCACCGAAAAACGGGAAATGAGAGCAACTTTCTCCGGCTGAAATTTCCGGTTCAACTTCCGCCAGCGCGCGTTCCGGGCCTCACGCCTCTGCGGCGTCAGCCGCCGGAGCAGCGGCGTCTTCGGCGCGAGCGCGGGCCGCCATGCGCTCGACGGCGACCGGCAGCGTCTTCGCAATAAGTGGCAGCAGAGGCGCAAGCGGCAATCCAGTGCAACTGGCGATAAATTTGGCCTGATCAGAAGTCAGCAGGCGCTGGACTTCTTCAACCGTCAAAGGCTCCGCCGGCTGGCCGTTCGCCCAACACCGGGCCTTCTCGCCAAGTCTGACTTTCTCGCACTGCTGGACGATATGCTCGACACCCGCCTTTCCGTGCTCTGACGCCAACATTTTACGCACGGCTTCAGCCACCGCGTCGTTGTTGGTTACACTGTTCAGAGCCTTGTCCTTAAGGCCTTTCAGAAATCCGCTCATACGCCATGCTCCCTGTCAGCATGGTATGCGCGCCATGCCTGCTCTAATGTAATACGGCTACCAATTCCCGACACAGACATACCAGTCAACGTTAAAACAAAACCGTACATCCACATGGGGCTGCACGAATTTTTATTACAACAATACAAAACTACCGTTAATTTAATATTCTGCCAAAAGATACTGTTGTCTTTGGCTCATTGCCAGCGCGATAACCCTGATCAGACCCTAATCGCTCTGTCATCTCGACAGATGACGTCACCGGGCCGAAAGTCCAATCGACGAATCAGTGAGTCGTGGGCGTCAATCGCCTGCGTCGCCTGCCCTATTCCAAAACGACGACAGAGAATCATGCGAGATATCGTTATCCACACAGAAGCCGACTTCGCCGCCATGAGGTTAGCGGGGAACCTCGCCGCTGCGGCGCTCGACATGATCGGCGAACATGTAGGCGAAGGCGTCACTACTGCTGAACTGGATCGCATCTGCCACGAATTCGTCGTCGCGAACGGCGGCATACCGGCGTCCCTTGGGTATATGGGCTACAGTCACGCAACCTGCATCTCGGTGAACGAGGAGGTCTGTCACGGGATACCCGGCTCGCGAACTCTTTCGACAGGCGACATACTGAACATCGACCTCGCCGTCATCGTCGATGGCTGGCACGGCGATACGAGCCGTATGTACGCCGTCGGCAATATCAGTTCGCAGGCCACGCGGCTGATCAAGGCGACGTATGAAGCCATGATGGCGGGGATCAAATTAATTCGCCCGGGAGCAAGACTCGGCGAAATCGGCTGGGCCATGGAAAAATGCGCGCGGTCTGCACGGTTCGCCGTTGTGCGGGATTTTTGCGGACACGGCGTTGGGCGCGTGTATCACGCAGCGCCGGACGTGCTGAACTACGGGCGGCCTGGACGGGGCGCGGTGCTGCGCCCGGGTATGTTCCTGACGGTCGAGCCGATCCTGAACGTTGGCGGCGACGGCGTCGAAATTCTCGAGGACGGCTGGACTGCCGTAACCGAGGATGGCGGCCTGTCCGCCCAATGGGAACACACGGTCGCGGTTACGGAGACCGGATTCGAGATATTCACCCTTTCCGCCTGGGAGAAGCGCGCTGCGTCCTCCCAGACGATTCAGGCTGTCAGATAAGCCCCTCGGCCTTCAAGGCAGCAATGACCGCCGGTCTGGCGCCGACACGATCCCTGAATGCCTCGGCCGTAGCGAAGCGGGAAATGTCGAAGGATTTGGCGCGCGCCCAGTTCAGGATTACGAACGCGTAGGCGTCCGGCTGCGTGAACGTCTCGCCCAGGATGTAAGGCGCTCCAGGCTTCAGAAAAGCCTCAAACTGCGTAAGGCGCAGTTCAATTTTGGCGGCGCCTGCGGCCTTCGCCTCCTCCGTGGGATTCGGCGCGAACAGCGCGCTCATCGCGTTGTGCAGATCCCCGCAAAAGCCCAGAGCTTCCTGAAGGCGCGCACGCTCCATGGAACCGTAAGCAGGCTTGAACGCCGCAACATCGCTGTGGTCTCCAAGATACTGCATGATCGCGGCGTTCTGGGTAAGGACGACGCCTGGCTCGATTTCAAGCGCTCCAACCGCGCCACGAGGATTGATCTTCAGGAAGTCCTGCCCGGTTTCCGTGGTCTTCGCCCGGAGATCGACTTTCTCAATAGTGAACGGCGCGCCGATCTCTTTGAGAATGATGTGAGGCGCGAGCGAGCACGCTCCGGGACTATAATACAGCTTCATTTCGGTCTCTATCCTTGCGGAACAGCTTTCCTACCCGTCAGGAAAGGCGGCGAATGGATACGGCAAGACTGCGCGTAGCGCCATCAGTCTCAGGTCGTGCGCATACCGCGAACGTGCGTTTCCTGCACAGCGAAGTCCTCATCCATCACGACGAAATCGGCCCGCAGCCCCGGCGCGATTCGGCCACGGTCATGCAGCCCTAGGTAACGCGCCGCGTTGCCGCTCACCAAGGCGGCGGCGCGGGGCAGCGACATGCCACCGGTCGTCACCGCATTGCGGAAAGCGACGTCGAGGGTGAGGACGCTGCCCGCAAGCGATCCGTCGGGAAGACGCACGACGCCATCACGGATCATGACCGCCTGCCCGCCCAACGTGCTCTCCCCTTCCGGGCCGCCCGCGCCGCGCATGGCGTCGGTCACGAACAGCAGGCGCCCGGGCATGTTGCGTTCGACCAGCCTGAAAGTCGCCGGATGGACGTGATGCGTGTCGAAAATCATCTCGCCATAGGCGGCGTCACTGCAGATCAACGCCGTGACCGGACCGGGGCGACGGCCTTCTATCGGCGACATGGCATTGAACATGTGTGTCGCGCCGGGGACGCCGCCCGCCGCGCAGATCGTGCAAATGGCGCGTGCGGCGCCTTCGTAATCGGTCGTGGTGTGTCCCAGACTGACCCGCACTCCCGCGCGCGAAAATCTGCCGATCGCGTCTTCCGCGTGGTCCAGTTCAGGAGCCAGCGTCACCACCTTTACGACGCCCGTGGACAGGGCCTCTTCGACCAGCGCCGGCTCAGGGGCGACGGCGAATGGCGGCTGCGCGCCCAGTTTGTGAGGACTGACGAATGGGCCTTCGAGATGGGCGCCATAAATGTCTGGACCGTTCTCGACGCCCTGCGCCCTCACCTCCGCGACAGCGCGCAGCGCCGACATGACATCGTCCCAGGGGCGCGTGATGGTCGTCGGCAGGATGGTGGTCGTGCCGTGCGCAAGATGGAATCGCGAAAGGCGGCGGATCGCGTCCGGCCCGTCCATTGTGTCCGCGCCGTCGCCGCCGTGTACGTGTCCATCGATGAATCCCGGAAGAATCAACCGACGCGGCGCAGCCGGAAACGGTTCGATCGAGCGAATGACGGAGTCGTAAGTCACGCGTGCCGGAAGCACCTGATCCGGGAGTACGACATGCCCTTCGATGGTCGTCATGGCGGCGCTTTCGTTCCTGTGCTCGTGCTGTCGCAACAGCGGTCGTTCGTGCTGCGGTCGCAGCATGTGCGTTGCGGTTACACCACAGCGTTCGCGGTATTGGAATATCGGCTGCGAACCACGCTCCGCCGTTCGTAGCCGTTCGTTCGATTTTTGTTTTGCCGGGAACTGACGCCGTGTTCGCCTCGCCCGGCAAAGGGCATGACACCGCTCCGGGCTCGTGCTTCTATAAAATCATGAATTGTTACGGGGGCGGTGGGACGGCGACGTTTCCTTCGCGCCGGTGACGCCCGCTTTTTCGGCAACGGAGACAGCCCAGTCACAGGCGAGCGGATCGGCGATAGCGCGCCGATACATGCGCTCTACCTTGGCGGGGTGGAGTCACCGCCGCCAATGGAGAAATCGACACCGATGACCCCTTCCCGCTTTTTGGTTACAGGCGGCGCCGGCTATGTCGGCAGTCACGTCGTTCTCGCCCTGCTGGACGCCGGTCACGAAGTCGTCGTCTTCGACAGCCTGCGTACCGGCCATCGCGCGGCGGTACCGCCGCAGGTGCGCTTCGTTCACGGCGACCTCGCCGATCTGCCCCTGCTCGACAGCGTTCTTGCGGACGGTCCCTGGGATGGCGTCCTGCATTTCGCAGCCCTTTCCCTTGTCGGGGAAAGCATGGCGCAACCGCTGATGTATATGTCCGCTAACGGCGCGCTGGGTTTCAACCTGATCGATGCCTGCGTGCGGCACGGGGTCAAGCGCTTCGTGTTCTCCTCCACCGCAGCCCTGTTCGGTTCGGCGGGCGACGCGCCAATCGACGAGAACACTAACATCGACCCGGGCTCGCCTTACGGCGAGAGCAAACTGGTGGTCGAGCGAGCGCTCTACTGGGCCGACAAGATTCATGGACTGCGCAGCGCCTGCCTGCGCTATTTCAACGCGGCGGGATCCGATCCGCTAGGACGCGCGGGCGAGGACCATCGTCCGGAAACGCATCTCATCCCCCTCGTCATCGATGCGGCGCTTGGACGGCGGGACGCCCTGACGCTGTTCGGACAGGACTACCCAACGCCGGATGGAAGCTGCATCCGCGATTACATCCACGTCTCCGATCTGGCGCAGGCGCATCTCGCCGTGTTGCCGTTGCTCAAGGAGCGTAGCGTCACCTTCAACGTCGGCACCGGACGCGGCGCCTCGAATCTCGAAGTCATTCGCAGTGTGGAGCGCGTCAGTGGTCTGACCGTGCCGTGGAACCTTGGCGCACGACGTCCCGGCGACCCGGCCAGCCTTGTGGCGAGCCCTGCCCTGCTGATGCGCGAAACCGGCTGGCGTCCAGAATACACCGAACTGGACAAGACGGTCGCAACCGCCCTCGCATGGCGGCAGGATCATCCGGTAGGTTATGGCGATGAGTGAACATTCATCGACCGACAACTCCGATGCCGGATCGACGCTCGATGCTCTGATACGCGGGGCCGTCGCGATCAGGGATCGGGCGTATGCCCCCTACTCCCGCTTTCACGTCGGCGCGGCCCTGCGATGTGATGACGGCCGCATTTTCGTCGGCTGCAACGTCGAGAACGCGGCTTACCCCGAAGGCGTCTGCGCCGAAGCGGGCGCCATTTCGGCCATGGTGGCGAATGGTGGGCGGCGGATCGTCGAAGCCGTCGTCTGCGGCGGCGACGGCGCGCCCTGCCCGCCTTGCGGCGGTTGTCGGCAGAAGCTCAGGGAGTTCGGGGCCGCGACGTTGAACGTCACAATGGTCGACGGTTCGGGACGTGTGCTGCTTGTCCGCAGTCTGGCGGAACTGCTTCCCGACAGTTTTGGCCCTGAAAATCTGAGCTGAAGAAACTACATATTTTTCTTACGTTTTACATTAATCAGGACTTCAGCTGCGGTGCCGAAGCGACGATATCTGGCGGCGTTTTTGATGGGAATGATGCTCGCGGTCTCACCCCATCCCGCCCACGCAGCGCCTGCTCTCCCCGGCGTCGGCGCCTCCGACGCCCGCAGCATCGTCAATCCCGACACACCCCCGTGGAGCGCTCTGGGGCGGGTGCAGACAGCGCTCGGCGGCCGCTGCACCGGGTTTCTGATTGCGCCCAACGTCGTGGAAACAGCGGCGCACTGCCTCTACCTTCCCAAAACGGGGCGCTACATTCAGCCCGGAGACGTGCATTTCCTGCGCGCCTATAGTCGCGGACGTTACGCCGCGCATGCCCGTGTCGGGCGTTTCCTCGTGCCGCCGGGCTACGATCCGCGAAATGAGGCGACGACGGCGGCCTACGACCGCGCCACCCTGTTTCTCGACGCACCTGTCGCAGACAAGCAGCAAACGCTGGAAGTGGCGCAGGCTCTGCCAGAGCCTGAGACGCCTGTGGCAATAGGCGGTTACGAACAGGACTATCAGGAAATCCTGATCCGCGACCAAAACTGCCACGTTACGGCCATCGTTTCAGATCAGGCAGGACGCCCAATGATTGCACATGATTGTGCGGCTACACGAGGCAGCAGCGGCGCGCCGGTCCTGACGCGTCAAGGCGATCATTGGGTAGCGCTCGGAATTCAGGCCTTGGCCAATCCCGGACGCGGGGGCGTCGCCGCACCGCTGTCACAGTGACCCGCAGGGCGTGCGCTATTTTGTGAACGCCACAATTCAAATAGAAGTTATCTCATCCGTTGATAAATTAGGGCGAAAGGCAGAAGAATGGGCAAGCGCCCGTGGATGCTCTGAATAGTCGGGTCACACGAGATGCGCCGCCGGAGTATCGGGTCATGAAACCCCTCGCCAACCCCGCGCCGCTTGGCCTTGCCGCCTTCGGAATGACGACCATTCTGCTCAATCTTTGCAACGCGGGTTTCCTGCCGCTGAACTCATCGGTGCTGGCTATGGGCCTCGTCTTCGGAGGCGCCGCGCAGATTTGCGCCGGGCTGCTGGAATACCCCAAGGGCAATACGTTCGGGCTGACGGCCTTTACTTCGTACGGCGCCTTCTGGATTTCTCTCGTCGCGCTGATTTTCATAGCGAAGCTCGGGCTCGCCGCAGCGGCCACCGCGCCTGCAATGGCGGCGTACCTTGCTGTATGGGGCGTCTTCACAGCGTTCATGTTCATCGGAACCTTGCGCGCCAACCGGGTCCTGCAATTTGTCTTCGCGTCTTTGACGGTCCTGTTTTTCCTTCTCGCTGCGGGAGAAGCCACAGGCAATGTCGCGATCACCCGTTTCGCAGGGTTCGAGGGCCTGATCTGCGGCGCATCGGCGCTATATCTCGCGATGGCCGAGGTGATCGAGGAACAACTAGGCCGCGCAGTTCTTCCTGTGGGAGCGCCTCCCAAGGGGGCGACCCTGCATCTGGCCGCTGAACGAGCGGCAGCCTGAACGGCCCGGCGCCGCGTCGGCACAGGTTCGACGCGGCCACATTGGCATCCGTGGGTAAAAACTCTTCCTTCAGAACGCTTTGTAAGGAAGAAATTTCCCGCTCATGTTCAGGCTGACCCTGTCGCCCGCGGGGTTGGCCTCTCGCGCAATTTCAAATTTGAAATCGATGGCGCTCATGATGCCGTCGCCGAATTCCTCGTGAATGAGTTCTTTGATCGCCGGTCCGAAAACGCTGACAATTTCATGCAGGCGGTAGAGCAAAGGATCGGCTGGCGGCGCGCCGGAAAGCGAGCCTTTTGACGGCGGAATCTGAAGCCATGGCAACGCAGTCTCGTCGAGATCAAACAGCGCGACAATCTTCCCGGCTTGCTCTGAAGTGAACGCCATCTGCCCGAGACAGGCAGCGACCGTCCATTCCTTGCTCTGCTCGACGGCTGTGGCGACATCGCACCAACTGACGCCTTTGGCGACGCGGGCTGCGATGATCGCGCCAGTGACATCCTCCCTGCATTTGAACACAGTCATTTCAATATCCTCCCTCCCCTGTTGTCGGTCCGGCTGGGAGACCGACATATGGAGTGTAGCGCATGATAGACGACGAGGTTGGCGGTGAAATTCTTTGATATTCACACGTCTCACAAACATGCCGCTTTTTTTCGGGGAGCGGTCTGTCCGCTTCGAAGCAAAAAATTGAGAACGGACGTCTTCGTCAATGTCGGTGCGGGCAGTCGGGAGAGTAAATGAACGTGCCTCTGTTCCTGCTCTACTTGCGAACGAATTCGGGTTAGTGCCATAGTGAACTGCCGCTTCGGGTCCATAACTGAAACAATCGTCGTTTTGGACAATCAGAAACCCAAACAGGTCGTTGTCCTTTCCCCACGACAAAACCCTCTTGAGGCTCTTGTCGGAACGCATTGAGCATGATCTCGATAAGCTGCGTTCGCTGGCATGGGAAAATGGACGGTTGAAATCATCAGGCGATCAGACACAATGAAGGGCTTTGAAATCCTGCCTCGCCGTTGGGCCGTCGAACGAACATCCGCACGCCCTGGTCGCTGCAGGCGACTGGCTAAAGGCTGGGAAAAAATCCGTCGCTTCGTCAACCGCAGGGGCTTTGATCGTCTCAACCTGCATGCTCACACGACGGGCCGTGAGGCATTCTCAGTGTTGAAAAACTTTCGAATCAGGCACCAAGAGGCGACGTAATCGAAAGGAAGAGTAATATGCGGGGTCGGTTGCGAGCAGATTATAAACTGGTGAATGCGGTTGGTCCTGATGAAGAGAGGAAGAATAAAAGTGAATTCATGTCATTTCTGTCAAAATTTAAAGATATAAAAAGCATCAATTTAACAGATGATTTTTCACAGATGCTCGATATAGAATTTGAACATACATCTACTCGGAGCGAGATATCGCGGCCTGAGTTTTTTACTGAATATAGGGGGCGGATAAAATCTTTGACAACAAATTTTGTCACAGTAAGATACTTTATCCTGCGAAACGATTTAAATATCACCAACAAATTGAGAATATCTTTAGATAGCCGTTACATAAACATAACATGTGAAGACGTTGCGCAATTGTTTGATGCCACGTTGGCGCAAAATCCAATGAAACTATTTAATCCGATGGTTACATTTGAGCTTCATTCATTGAATTTTCTAAATGGGATAAAAATGACAATGCAAAGAAGGCACGAAATTCCGTTTATATCCATTATTCACATGTCAGCGAAATCACCATGAATTCAATTTCCGTTACTGCCATTCAAAAGCTATTATCGCCTCTTTCGGCGTTTTATACCCGTTATCCACTCGAACAAATCGGCTCGCCAAAGGAGAATGTCGGTTCATCAATGGGCTGGAGGTCGAGGTGTCGCCAATGCTCAAGGCGATCGAATGGCGAAACCAGCTTGGGTAGAGAGTTGATCTGGTAACGGGCCTCTTGAGGCCGGGTGCGCGGCGCTGCGTTCGCCTGGGTAGAATATAGTCGTTTGGCCGCCGAGCACTGCGCCACGCGGGGATAGGCATAGACCAACGTTCGCACTCGTGCGTTGATGTCCGCTCTCTGGAATCGAAGATTGAGCCCGCAAGGTCTGCGAAGAGCCCACTGCCGTCCGCCTCCTTTCCGGGAGCAGCCTAACAGGCCTCACAGCACCTTGAACAAGCGAGAGATGGGGCGTTCGAAATACCCAATCATGACTTCTTCTACTGAAGCATGACCAATGGGTTGTAATTCCAATCAGAGCAAAACAAGATTTTTCTAGAGCCTCCCAATGAATTTTCTGTCTAGTTTCAAAAAATTCATCTAGTTCTGTGGAGATTCGTACGAATCACGACCAGAAATGCCAACAATAATTCTATAATTGGCGTTTCGCATTCATTGCGAACACTCACAACGAGTCCTGAGCCTAGAACGTGTAGCTGAGACGTGCGCGGATGCCGTTATCGATGGTTTTGACTCCATACTGGCCCACATAAGAAAGACCCAAATCCATTCGGTCTGTCGCCTTCAAGCTAAAACCCGCATTGACAATGGCGGCATCAGCGGCAAGCGGAACGCCCGCGATGTCCATATCGCCGTTTCCTGCGGCCGCGAACATCTCGTGCGTCGTCGACGTCGTCAATCCAAATGCGTGTCGATACCCCATCATGACAACTGGAGAAATTACCGTCGCACCAGTCTTGAATGTAGAGGACGCGCGGAACCCAAACGTTGAGAAGGTAACGCCTGTGTCGATCTTGCTTCCCTTTAACGCGTCGAGGCCGCCATGTTCGGTGAAACTGTTGGCCATCATGTTGACGTAGGCGACGTTTGCGAACGGCTCGAACGCCACATGTCGACCGCGCATCTTGTAACCAACCTCCGCAAATGCCTGCGACGTTCCGCCCAGATAACTGCTCGTCAACTGATTTCCCTGATATCCTTGGAAGCTGACGGTTCGCCGGGTGCTCAGCATATTCCAGGTGTAGGACGCGCCGAGGTTCAGATACAGCTTCCCCCAGTGATTACCGCCATAAATGCCAAGCGTCGCATTGTTGCTGTGACCGGAAGAGGCTCTGCCACTGCTCGTAGTAAAGGTGGATCTGCCATATCCGACAAGAGCGCCAATACGCCCCGTCTCCCCGATGGGAGCGTCAACACCCATCACGAAACCCGCCGTGGTGTGATTCATCGTGGCGGCGTTTCCGTCGCCAAAATTCCGACCAAGGCTGCCGTAAGCCTCGCCCCAGAATACAGGCCGGTCTGTATAGCATTTGCCGCTATCGGGTTTTCCGTGAGCGGTGGCCGTGCGGATCGTGCTGTCTACAAAAGTTCCATCGCAGTCAGCTGACGCCAGACGATCCAGAGCAGCTTCACGGATGAAAAAACTGTCTTCAATCATGGCTGTTCGCGCCGACGCGTGAATTTCGCCAGACAATGCGTCCAGTCCCTTCCGCACATCGGCGCCGTTCAGTTTTTCCATCGCCTGCGCCGCCGGATTGCTTGACGGCAGATAATCCATGCCGCCTCCGGTTTGCGCCTGATTGCGCGTCCCGGCGGGTTGTGAAAAGCTCACGTCGTTCCTCTGCAGAAGAAGATCAACGTCATTAGCGGAATAATACAGACCTGGAGACAGGAACGTATAAGCGCTGGTCAGATTCGTGATCAGGGTATCGTACCGACCATTGACGCCATTAGTTGTGGAGACAAGAGTATAGACCTGCCCGTATTGCAGGTCTCCGCCACTCGCGAGTGAAAAGTTGACAGTTCCTCCAGAAAGGTTCGCAACGCCAGCGACTTTCAAAAGATCGCTTTCCATCTGCTGATACGTTACGCCATTGATCGTCTGGGCGCCTCCGGCCGTCTGCGCCACGCCATCAGAATCCAGAACGGATCCTTTCGACATGCTGAGATCGCCGTTCACCGTCAAAACGCCAATAGATCCCTGTCCGGCGGGCGCGATTATGCCGCCTGACGCAACCGACGCAGTTCCGACGGTCCCAATGCCCGACAGGGTCGCCCCGGCCTGCACCGTGACTGCAGACGCTGCCAGAGAACCGTTCACCGCCAGATCGCCCGCATTGATCGATGTCGTTCCGGCGAAGCCAGAATCATCACGATCAATATAAACCCTGCCGTTGCCCGACTTCGTGAACGAGCCATCGCCCGTCAGATCGTTGGAAAGTTCTCCATCGGAGTTCTGGTCCACGACCAAAGCGGCGGCGTTTGCGATCGCGCCCGAACCAAAGGAGCTGGTCGTGCCAACCAGCGTTCCCGCCTGAATTGAGGTTCCGCCGGTGTAGGCATTATTTGCGGTCAGGATGGTGGTTCCGGAACCCTGTTGAACGAGGCTGCCTGTTCCATCGATAATCTGGGACAGCGTCAGCGTGTTGCTGTGGTTCACGTTGAGTGAGCCGTCATTGTGGATTGCGGAGCTGCCAGCTATGCCGCCGGTCGTTCCGCCATCCCCAAGCCGCAACGTGCCCGAGGAAATCGTTGTCGCCCCCGTGTAGGCATTGTCCCCCGTCAGCGTTTCCGTTCCACCAGCAACAGTCAGGCCGCCCGAACCGGACATAACGCCGGAATAGATGTCCGCAGCGTTCGCCAGGGTCAGCGTTCCGGCCAAAACGCCATTGGCTGAGCCAGACAGGGAGCCCGCCGTCGCATTGCTGGCGGTCACGTTGAACGACCCGCCATCGGCGGCCAGCACGCCGCCAATCGTGTCGCCGTCCAGTGTGAGGGAGCCCGCATTGTTCGTCACGCCGCCACTGACTACATTTTGCTGCCCCAGCGTCATCGTGCCGCTGTTCACGGCGCTCGCCAGCGTGCCGCCCGAAGCTGCAAGCGTGGCGCCCGAAGCGTTTGTCACAGCCCCCGCCGTGCTGTTCGTCAGCGTGACTGTGCCCGCGTTGTTAGTCACGTCGGCCAGCGCGCCGTCCTCAGCCGTCAGCGCGCCGGTGTTGGTGGTCAGGCCGCCAACCGTTCCGCCATTGACGTCCGTCGTTCCGGCCGTCGCAAGCGCACCGGCGACAGCGCCAGTCAGGTTGAGGCCGGCGCCAGACGCTACAGTCGTAGCACCCGTATAAGTATTATCGCCTGCAAGGGTTTCTGTTCCCCCGGAAACCACCACGCCGCCCGAACCGGACGCGACGCCTGAGTAGGTATTGCCAAACGCGCTGTTAGCGTTCGTCAAGATCAGCGTATTGCCGCCCAGGGAGATTGCCCCGCTCCCGTCCAGAGACTTTATCGAAGAAGAACCCGACGTAACGCCCGAGATGTCGAACGCGGCATTGTCATGCACGCCGCTGGACTGAGCCAGTGAACCCAC
>NZ_AUBI01000014.1 GCF_000429165.1 Acetobacter nitrogenifigens DSM 23921 = NBRC 105050
CCCCCCCCCCCCCATCAGCGCTCGACGAACAAGGGACGTCGGCGAAAAAGCACAGCCCGCACAAGGCCTATCTGCTCGGACGGGCAGCAAAGATATGCGCCCGGCGTGTCGCTCAGCGGCCAGTTAACCAGACCGATATCCGCGTAAATCGGCAGAAAAGACGTACCAGTTCGCCAGAAGACCGGCTGCAGCCCGTCCTGAAGAGCCAGATCGCGCAAACGCCAGATCACGGAAGCACAGTCCGCGTCGTCTCCCGCCGGATCTCCGAGCGCGACGACGAACCCGCCCTTCCGACGAAATGGAATGGCTGCAGCCCCGGCCTCCCCCTTGATCAAGCCATCCGGCGCAGGTCCTGGTATTGTGTCCAACGCATGAGACAACCCCCGGTACCAGTTCTCCGCGTCGTCGGTCCAGGGCTGTTCCGCGACCTTACCCGGCCTCGCAAGACGGGCGATGATGACCAGCCCCAGCAACGTCGCCAGCAAGACGATCCACCGCGCGTCATTCGCCTCCGGCACAAAGACAATCATGTCCCACCAGTTGCCGATCTGATGGCTTGTCGCGACCACGAACGCGCACCCTATCAACAGCAGCAACGACAACAATGTGGAGAATGACAACGGTTCGCTCAACAACCGCGCGCGGCGATAATAGCACTTACGGAAGGGCGCAATCAGAAACGCCGACATCGCAAGCATTGCAGGAGCAAGAAGCGAATTGCCACGCATGAAGGTAATGACGGCGGACAGGACAAGCAGCGACAGCGTCGCACCCCACGACAGGGTCACCCGCTGCGAAAGACCAATGGCGAGCGCGATCAGCATGGCGCCGATCAAAGACAGCATATAACCGCTGATCGCCCCGGCAGCCGCGAAAACGACATGCCCCCCGGGCGTGGATATGATCGGATTGATAATCGGCAGAAGCAACAGCAGTATCCCGCACAGCGAGACCGTGCCCGTTGCGACGCCCACGGAAAAGTCCGCCTCGCTCTCGCGCACCACGATGCTGCGTCGGGCCGGACGCGGCGTAGCGCCAGCCTTTCGCGCTTGCGCCTTACGGGCCAGAGCAGCGTCGCCGCGCAGGAACAGTTCATGACCGGCGAACATCCCCCCGGCGATGAACAGCGGGATGATGTAATAGAACAGGCGGAACACAAGAATTGCGCCGAGAATCTGCGGGGCTGGAATATACGGCCCCAGAGCGAGCAGCATCGCCCCGTCGAAGACCCCCAGTCCGCCCGGAACACTGGCGACAAGACCCGCCGTATAGGACGCGATGTAGATCGCCAGAAAAGCGCCGTAACCGAGTGGCGCGCCAGCCGGCAGCAGCACATAGGCGATCGCCGCTGTGGCAGCCATATCGGTGGCGGAGACGATGGTTTGCGCGACCGCCATTGGCGCCGTCGGCAACTCTATGACCTTGCCTCGCACGCTGACCTTGCGCCACATCAACGTCGCAGCCACGTAGGCCAGCACCACCGCCCACAGCAGGCCGCCAACCACGCGCATCAGCAGCAGCGGCGAGTGAGCGCCCACGAACGGAATCGCCCGGGGCTCCAGCATAAACACGCTTCCTGCCAAGGCGGCTGCCCCGAGCAAATACGTCGCGGAACAGAAGGCGATGATCTGGGCGATCGCAAGCGGCGGCAGGCCCCAGTTACGATACAGCCTGAAACGGACCGCCGCCCCGGAGACCGCCGAGAAACCGAGATTGTGCGACAGGACGTAAGAACAGAAAGCCGCGAACGCGGTGCGCAGGAAGGATATCTTGCGATGCCCCACCTGTATCACCGCCAGCCGGTCGTAAAACGAGAGAATAAAGTAGGACAGAACGGTGCAACCGACCCCGGCCAGAAGCGCTTCGTTGGGAATGCCACGAAGCGCTGCGCGAATATCGGCCATGCTCAACGTCCGGACTTCCCGCCGGACGACAAAAATGGCGCCGATCATCAAAAGAAGTCCGACAAGATGCGGCGCGTGATGCAGCCACGCACGCCAGCGAGACGGCGGCGCGCAGGGGCGTGGCTGTTCGGACTCCACGCTCACGCCATCCGCCTCCCTTCTATCTGCGGAGTTTTCGTCTCGCTCCGCGCGATATCGCTCCTGCAACGCTCCTCGTCCCTCAGGCCTCCCCGCCTCTGATCAGGGCGGCGTCAATCAGGGCGATTGTATTACGCACGCCATACAACGCGATGAATCCCCCGAAGCGCGGTCCCTCGGACTGACCCAGAAGCACCTCGTAAAGACAGCCGAACCAGGAACGCAGCGGCTCGAACCCGTGCCGCTTGCCGATCTCGAAAACCAGCTCCTGCAGCGTCTCGGCCGTCGCGCCTTCAGCTTCGTAGATCGCCAGGGCCTGCGAAAGATCGGCCAGCGCAGTGCGCTCACGCTCATCCGGCAG
Source organism: Acetobacter nitrogenifigens DSM 23921 = NBRC 105050 (assembly GCF_000429165.1). Lineage (GTDB taxonomy): Bacteria > Pseudomonadota > Alphaproteobacteria > Acetobacterales > Acetobacteraceae > Acetobacter > Acetobacter nitrogenifigens. The sequence goes on from NZ_AUBI01000014.1 coordinate 2,404, forward strand.
GCGATAGACTTTCGCCGGGCGCACAAAATCCGCGTAGAAGACGATCGCGCGTTCGACCAGGGTCGCGAGCGTGGGATGCGTCTGCGGCGACACGGATGCGTCATATCGCGCGAGAAAGCCCCACAGCACTTCCGGCGTCTCGGCGTTCGCGACGCTGGCCAGGTTCAGCAACATGCCGAATGAGACCGGACTTCCTGCATGAGCCGGCACGTGCCCGTTGTGAATGAACCACGCCGGATTAACGCACAGGGTCGTCGCGGCCGCCTGCTCCGCCTCGTCAGCGGCGCCGTCCAGCCGCGACTGCAGCGCCGCCGCCTTCTCGACATGCGACAGGTATTCGTCGGTCGCCTTTGGGATCACGTCGAAGAACAGGCGCTTGGCGCGCTGCGGTTGATTGAACATGTACTGGCCGAGGCTCTCCGGCGGCGCGTAGCGCAGCCACTCCTCTACCGACAGGCCGTTGCCTTTCGACTTCGATATCTTCTGCCCGTGCTCGTCGAGGAACAGCTCGTACGTAAGATTGACCGGCGGCGGCGCGCCAAGAATGCGGCAGATCCGTCCGGACAGCCGAACGCTGTCGATCAGATCCTTGCCCGACATTTCGTAATCGACACCCAGCGCGTACCAGCGCATCGCCCAGTCCGCTTTCCACTGCATCTTGGCTGCGCCGCCGGTGACGAGCGTCTCGAACCGTTCGCCGTTATCGTCCGTCCAGCTCACCGTCCCTGCGTCCGGATCGACGGCGTCCATGCGAACCTGCATAACCTGCCCGGTTTTCGGGTGGATCGGCAGCACGGGCGAATATGTCGCGCGGCGCTCCGGTCCAAGCGTCGGCAGGATCACCGCGACGATCTCGTCATGCGTCTCAAGCACTCGGCGAAGCGCCGCGTCAAAACGGCCCGACGTGTAGTAATCTGTGGCCGAAGCGAATTCGTATTCGAAGCCGAAGCTGTCGAGGAAGGAGCACAGCCGCGCATTATTGTGCGCCGCGAAGGACGAATGCGTGCCGAACGGGTCGGGAACGCGGGTCAGCGGCTGCCCGAGATGGGCGGACAGCATCTCCTTGTTCGGAACGTTGTCCGGCACCTTCCTGAGCCCGTCCATGTCATCCGAGAAGGCGAGCAAGCGGGTCGGACGGCCCGTCATCGCCGTAAACGCCTGACGGACCCAACTTGTGCGCGCGACCTCTCCGAAGGTGCCGATATGCGGCAGCCCGGACGGACCGTACCCGGTCTCCAGCAGGGCTGGCCGCTCCGCCGGTTTCGACGCCACATGCTCGGCAAGCTTGCGGGCTTCCTCGAACGGCCAGGCTTTCGGCTGGAAGCCGAGCTGCGTCCGAAACAGGCGGGAGACGGGGGAGGTGGAAAGGTCAGACATGGGGGCGGAAGCTATGAACTGGCCGCCGCCGGGTCAATCCAAATCAAATATGGGGTAAGTTCGACTGGCGGTTAACCGCGGATTCGTCCTACGTCATGGTTCCGTCTTAGACCCGACAAAACGCCGCAATGTCGCGAAATTAACCATCTTCTCATCTGACGAGGTGGATAACGGCCTAGCTTCGACCCAAGAGCGAGGCCGACAATACGTCAACCAGAAAACCTGCCCGGCCTCATCCGCCTCCGTGCACCGCACATGACGAGCCCGGTCGCGAATCGTCGTATCCGGCTCAGCATGAGCATATGGCGGAACAAACCGACCGAGGCGTCAGTTCACGGCGGAACCGTCGCGCTTTTCATTGCGTCGAAGGCTGGGCGGCAGAGCAAGCGTGGTCTAGTCTTCCCGCCGACGACTATAATAGAGCAGCCCTGTCCATGCGCCTTTCCGGCCCCGTATCGCCTTCGTCATTCCTGTCCGCCCTCTCCCGTGTCGGCGTCCTCGCCGCAACGACGGCGCTCCTCCTTCCCGTCTCGCCACACGACGCGCTAGCGGCGCCTGAGCCGGCTACGCTCCCCGCGACGGCCGCAGCCGCCATGCCTATGCGCGGGGCGCCGGACAGTTTCGCCGACCTTGCGGCGCGGCTTCTGCCTGCGGTGGTGAACGTTTCGACCACACAGACGGTCAAGGGCGACTCAGACGACGAGGACGAAGGAGGCGGTGACGATCAGGGGCCGCAAATCCCCAGCTTCCCGCAGGGCTCCCCGTTCGAGAAGTTCTTCCACGACTTCATGAACAGGCAGAACGCGCCAAACTCGCCGCCGCGCAAGATGCAGGCGCTGGGCTCCGGCTTCATCATCGATCCCGCCGGATACGTAGTCACGAACAACCACGTGATCCGTCACGCGGACCGCATCACCGTCACGCTTCAGGACAACACTGTGCTGCCCGCGAAGCTGATTGGCCACGACGATCGCTCCGATCTCGCCGTCCTGAAAGTCGAGAGCAGCCACCCGCTGCCGTTCGTCACCTTCGGCGACAGCGACGCCGACCGCGTCGGCGACTGGGTTCTCGCCATCGGCAATCCATTCGGGCTGTCCGGAACGGTGACGGCAGGCATCATCTCCTCGCGCGGCCGCAATATCGAACAAGGTCCTTACGACGACTTCATCCAGACCGACGCCCCGATCAACAAGGGCAACTCAGGCGGCCCGCTGTTCGATATGCGCGGCGCCGTCATTGGCGTGAACACCGCCATCTATTCGCCGTCAGGCGGCTCGGTCGGCATCGGTTTTTCGATCCCGTCCAACGAGGCGCGCGGCATTATCGAGCAACTCCGCAAGACGGGGAAAGTATCGCGCGGCTGGATCGGCGTCCGTATTCAGGACGTTAGTCAGGATATCGCCGATGGCCTTGGCCTAAAATCAGCCAAGGGCGCCCTGGTCGCGGGCGTGGAGCCCAACGGCCCGGCGGCGAAGGCGAAATTGCAGACCGGCGACGTCATTCAGGGCCTGAACGACAAGCCGATCGAGGGGAAGGCTCTGCCCCGCCTGATCGCCGACCTGCCCGTGGGGTCGCAGGCGCATCTCAAGGTTTGGCGCAAAGGCGCCGCCGTTGATGTGCCCGTGACAATCGGATCCCTCCCGGAGCCCAAGGCCGAAGAGACGCCCGACAAGAAACCTGACGCGACGAAAGTGGAAAAATCCGTCAGCCTGTCGATGTTCGGCTTTAGCGTCGGCTCGATCACTGACGACGCACGTCATAAATACGACCTTCCCGCCGACCAGAAAGGCGTCGTCGTCACCGACGTAACCGACGGCGGACTGGCTTCCGACCGCGGTGTTAAAGCAGGCGACGTCATCACCGAAGTCCAGCAGCGTACGGTCACCAGCCCCGCCGACCTCCGCAAAGGCATAGACGCCGCGCAAAAGGAGAAACGTAAATCGGTTCTGATGCTTGTGCGCGATCAGGACGGTTTGCGCTGGATACCGTTCCCTCTGGACGGCGACGGCCACTAAATAACGCATGATCGGGTAAACTGCGCCCGGTCAGGCTAACGCCTGAATAGCATCATAATTCACGGCGGGGGTGGGCAGAACGAAAACAAACGCTCCGCCCACCCCCGCCGCCATCGAGAGTTTCATGTTGAGATCAGGAAAGATGGATTGGATCGGCGGAAAGGTCCAACGCCAGACAATCCGTCTGCTGACCGCCGTCGGCCTCTCCGAAGCCATCGCCTACGGCTTACACCTGTACGATCCCGGCTGGGCCGTCATCACCGCCGCAGTCGTGACGCAGACCACGATCAGCGCCACCTACACAAACGGACGGAGCCAGCTTCTTGGCGCGTTCATAGGCGGAACGGCGGGAATTCTCGCTCTGTGCGCCAAATTCGCAGGCGTTCCCGCCCATCTGGCCTACTGGGGAGCATTGATCCCGCTCGCCGCACTGGCCTCCTGGCGACCGCAGACGCGCCTTGGGCCTGTCACGCTGACAATCGTGATGCTGTTCCCATCGGCCAGTTCGCCCTTTGGCGTACCTTTCGAACGGGTGCTCTGCGTACTGACCGGCGTCATCGTCTCCATGATCGTCTCGTTCGCCGTGTTGCGCGAACAGCCCCGACGCGACGCATTTCGGGAAGCCGGGATCATGATCCGGGGGCTCCGTGACATCCTCGCCAAAGCGTCCCACGACGCGATCGGGTGGAAAGAAATCCGCGCTCTGGGCGACGCTTGCACGACGTCCCTCCGGAACGTTATCGCCAACGTCGACGAAGCGCGCCGGGAACACTGGCGTCCGCTGGAAAGCCGCGATCCAATGCTGGCTGCGCTCCCGTCCACATTGCGGCAGTTGCAAACAGACGCCATGGTGGTCGCGCGCGTCGCGCTGGCGCGCCCGGTGCACGAGATCGCCAACGTAGAGCAATTCGAACGCGGCATGACCGCTGCTTTGGACTGGATCGCAGACCGCTGTGACGTGGAGGCTGGCGACAAGCCGCGCAAAACCGTCGATGCTGGCGCGGCGCTGGCCGGGCTTCCCGACGAAGCGGCCATCGACGATCAGGTCTGGCGTTTCGTACTACGCGTGCTGCGCGTCGACCTGGGCGACTTCGCCTGCTTTCTCACCGGGACGGGGCGTCATGCGAAAAGCGCGAGCGCATGCCCGATCAGTGACCAAGGATAAGATGCCAATGAGCGAAAAAGACGCCTCGCCCCCGCGCATAAGGCTGACGCTCCGGATCGACGTGGACGGTCGCGCTGCTCTCGGTCATGGCAAGATCCGGCTACTTGAAGAAATAGCCGCGACTGGCTCGATCTCGGCAGCCGGTCGGGCGATGGGCATGTCCTATCGGCGCGCGTGGCTTCTGATCGACTCGCTCAACGCCCAGTTCGCCTATCCTCTGGTCGAGACAAAGCCCGGCGGCGGCGGCGGCGCCCGGCTTTCCGCAGCGGGCCAGCAGGTGATCCGGTGCTATCGCGAGGCCGAGCAGCGCGCCTGCGACGGCGCGCACGAAAGCCTGCGCGCGGTTGAGAGCTTGCTGCGCCGCCCTTAAAAAGCCACAGCCTTGTGAGAAACGCGGCCGCCCCTTTCGCGCTGTTCCTGTATCGTCGCGGCGGGCCGATTTTGGGAGACCCCGTAGCGTGTCATCTTCTGTTTTACGCCGCGACCTGTTCCGTGCAGGCGGCGGCGCGGTTATCGCCTCCCTCGCCGCCGAACTGTTCGGCGTTTCGAGCGCCGCCGCCGCTCCCGCAGGCGCGACCCCCTTCGACAGCAACAGCACGGTCGTCGGACTTGCCCGTAAAATCGCAGGAAGCGCCTATCAGGCGCCAAGCCAGAGTCTGCCGAAAGCGATCGATTCCCTGAATTTCGATCAGTTCCGGTCAATCGATTACAAAGCCGATCAGGCGCTCTGGCACGGTCAGAATCTGGCCTTCGACGTCGAGTTCTTCCCGCGCGGCTTCCTCTACCGCCCGCGTATCGAAATTTTCGAGGTCGTCGACGGCAAGGCCGCGCCGGTCCCGTACAACCCCGATCTGTTCTCCTACGGAGACCCTTCGCTGCGCGTGACGGACGATATCGGGTTCGCGGGCCTGCGCCTGCGCACCGCCATCAACACGCCCGGCGTGATGGAAGAGTTCTGCGTGTTCCTCGGCGCGTCCTATTTCCGCGCGGTCGCCAAGGGACAGAACTATGGCCTGTCCGCGCGCGGCTTCGCTGACGGCACGGGCGACCCGAAGGGCGAGGAGTTCGCCCTGTTCCGCGCATTCTGGCTGGAGAAGCCGCAACCCGGCGTCGATTCCGTCGTCGTGCACGCGCTGCTGGACAGCCCGTCCGTCGCGGGGGCCTTCCGCTTCACAATCCGCCCCGGCGACACGACGGTGTTCGACGTGCAGTCGACCATCTTCCCGCGCACCGAGATCGCGGAATCCGGCATCGCGCCGCTGACTGGCATGTTTTATTTCGACGCCAACGACCGCAACCACGTCGACGACTGGCGCCCCGCCGCTCATGACAGCGAGGCGCTGCAGATCTGGACCGGTTCTGATCAGCAGCTTTTCCGCCCCCTGCGCAATCCGCTGGATCTGCAGTTCTCGGCCTTCGCTGACTCATCTCCGCGCGGGTTCGGTCTGATGCAGCGCCGCCGTTCATTCCACGATTTCGAGGATCTTGCGCTCAATTACGAAAAGCGCCCGTCGCTATGGATCGAACCGATCGGCGACTGGGGGGCTGGCGCGGTCGATCTCGTCGAAATCCCGACGCCCAACGAAGTCAACGACAACATCGTCTCCTTCTGGCGTCCCAAGGACTCCCTGAAGGCCGGACATGAATACGGCTACACCTACCGCATGTACTGGGGTTGGGACGCGCCGGGCGCGACGCAACTCGCGCGCGTCGGCGCCACACGGGTCGGCGCTGTCACCGACGACAAGCACGCTCGCTTCTTCGCCATCGACTTCACGGGCGGCGCAGTCGAGAACGCCCCGCCGGACGCGAAATTCCACCTCATCCCGCAAACCTCGGCGGGCGCGATCCGTAACGTGGTGGTGGAGCCGAACCCCAACATCAAGGGCTGGCGCACCACGTTCGAATTCGCGCCGGGCGACGCCAAACTGGTGGAACTGACCGCCGTTCTGGCCAACGAGCAAGGCCCTGTTTCTGAACGATGGATGTACCGTTGGACGCCCTGAACGCCACAGACCACGCCGGATCGACCGACGCCGCAACAACGTTTCGCGCCCTTCCGCCCGAAGCGCCGCTACGGATGCCGGTCCAGAACCTGCGCGCAGCGCCGGACCGTCATGGCCGCCCGACATTCTCACGCACCGAACCGGGCATGATCCGGCTTCGTCGCACGCTTGTGATCGGCTCGGCGCTCGCGCTGACCGCTTACGGCGCGTGGCAGATGCATCTCGTGCTGGACGCGAACGGCGTGTCGATCCTCGGCGTCGTCATGCTGATCCTGTTCATCGCGCTGTTTCTGTGGATCGCGCTGGCGCTTACGTCGGCTATCGCCGGTTTCGTGTCCCTGCTGACGCGTGGCGGGCTGGGCCTCGGCATCGACGGAGCCGGTCCGCTGCCGACGTTACGCACGCGCGTGGCGCTGTTGATGCCGACGTATAACGAGAGCCCGCACCGCGTTATGGCCGGACTGCGCGCCATTCACGCCAGCCTGCGGGAGACCGGGCGCGCGGACGATTTCGATATTTTCATCCTTTCCGACACCACAAACCCTGACGTGTGGGTCGAAGAGGAAGCCGCCTTCCTCGCCCTGCGCGAAGAAACCGGCGATTCATCGCGTATCTTCTACCGCCGCCGCCCCAAGAACACGGAACGCAAGGCGGGCAATGTCGGGGAATGGGTGCAACGCTTCGGCGCGGCCTATCCTCTGATGGTCACACTGGACGCCGACTCGGTGATGGACGGCGAAACTCTTGTCCGTATCGCCGCAGCCATGGAAGGAAATCCGGAAGTGGGTCTGATCCAGACCCTTCCGGTCATCGCGGGCGGAACCACCCTGTTCGCGCGCATGCAGCAGTTCGCAGGGCGCGTGTATGGCCCGTTGATCGCGCATGGAATCGCGTGGTGGCACGGAGCCGCCAGCAACTACTGGGGCCATAACGCAATCATCCGCACAGCCGCCTTTGCGGAGCAGGCGGGGCTGCCGCATCTGCCGGGCCGCAAGCCGTTCGGCGGCCATATCCTCAGCCACGATTTCGTCGAGGCCGCGCTGATGCGACGCGGCGGATGGGCGATCCACATGGTCCCGGCGCTGCTGGGCTCGTACGAGGAAAGCCCGCCCTCGCTGACCGACGTCGCCATTCGCGACCGTCGCTGGTGTCAAGGCAACCTGCAACATTACAAGGTGCTGCCGACGCGGGGCCTGCACTGGCTGAGCCGCCTGCACATGGCGATGGGCATCGGCTCCTACGTCACTTCTCCGCTGTGGCTGATCTTTCTGCTGGTCGGCATCCTGATCTCGTTGCAGGCCCGCTTCGACAAACCTGAGTATTTCGGCGACACCAAGACGCTCTATCCGCACTGGCCCCAGGTTGACCCGGTACAGGCGAAATTCGTGTTCATCGGCACGATGGGCGTGTTGCTGGCGCCCAAACTGCTCGCCTTCGCGGCGCTGCTGTTCGACCGTCGGACGATGTCGGGGTGCGGCGGCGCGATCCGTGTAGCCGCGTCGATCGTCATCGAGACGCTTATCGGCGGCCTGATCGCGCCGATCGCCATGCTGATCCAGACGTCCGGCGTGATCTCCATCCTGAGCGGTCAGGACTCCGGCTGGAACGCGCAGCGTCGCGACGACGGCGGCGTTCCGTTCGGCGAGATCGTGCGTGGTTACTGGCGCTTCACCGCCTTCGGGCTAATCCTTGGGACATGTGCGTGGATCGTCTCGCCAGCCCTGTTCCTCTGGATGTCGCCCGTGCTGCTTGGGCTGGCTTTGGCGATTCCCCTCGCCGCCTGGACCGCCAGCCGCAACGCCGGACTGGCGATGAAACGCGCAGGACTGTTGCTGGTGCCCGAAGAAACATCGCCCCCCGATGTTCTCAAGAAGGCCGCCGCCGCGATGGCCGCGCCGAAACCCGACGGTCCACACGAAGCGATTGCCGCGCTACGGGCGGACCCGGTCCTGCTGGCGGCGCATCGGGCGATGCTGCCGTCGCCCCGTCGTCCGGGCGACGCCATTGATGCAGAGCGGCTTGTCGGCGTGCTTAAACTGACGGAAGCGGGCACGGTTGCGGAAGCGCAACGCGTTCTGACGCCTCGCGAAAAAGCGGCCGCGCTATGCGACGCCACCGGCGTGGAGCGTGCGGTGTCATTGCCGGATTAGGGCGTCATCCGATCAGCCGGAAACGACTGGTCGGGTATGCACTGCTTCTTCGAAACGCCGAGTCAGAACATTGCCACCAGACCGTCATCCGATCGGACGAACTCATCGGGCCGGATAAAGGATCTCTCAAAACAATGCCCTAAACCCATATTCGCGAACCAGTATGTTACGGGTATGGCTCCAGATGACGCTTCAGCGAAAACATTCCATTGGCTGATTTTGTCAGACGTCCCACTACTCAAACAGCGACATCCATCAAGGCATTCGGTCCCGGACCTTTCCCGCGAAGCCACGCGAGCAAACAAAGTTCTTTCGGCTCGCTCTTATGGTGGCCCTACCCGACGACGCGGTCCAACAGCCGCGTGGAAAATCAGTTCGGGACGCTGCCCAGCATCTCGCACGCGTGCGCCAGCTTGTTGGACGGATTATGTTTGCTGCACATACGACGGGCGTCTGGTCCACACATTTCTATAGCGTTCTCAAAGTCCGATTCGAGAACATCCTGAGCCACGGCGATATCCTGATCGTGACTCCGCTCCTGCTCCGCCGACAGCTTGTCCTGAGTCTCGTGCAGTTCTTTGAGCGCGTCGAGACAAGCCTGGCTCGCTTCATCGGGGTCGCTTTGCAGGACCGCGACCTCTTTCTGCAACTGAGCGTTTGGAACGCTGCCAGCGCCCGGCGGCTCAGCAAATGCGGCGTGTGTCGAAAGAGCGGCGGCTGTCAGGCCCAGCCAGATTCGGCGGAATGTCACGAAGAAAACCTTTCGCGGGTCGAATATGCGGTCGCCCGCTGGCACGGCCCGATCCTAACCGAGCTGCCGCGAAAGGGTAAAGTCGCACTGTAAACATATCATAACGTAACCGGGCGCCCTGAGCCTTGTTGGCCGCCACATTCTTTCTCCGACTGGCGTTGTGCAAAGCAGTCGACTATTCAGAACGCGGACGAGAGGGGGATCTCTCGTCATCCCTCTGTCAGATACAACTCGCGAGAACACGCATGCCCACAGCCCTGATCACAGGAATTACCGGCCAGGACGGCGCCTATCTCAGCCAGCTGCTTTTGTCCAAAGGCTACCGCGTGGTCGGACTGGTTCGTCGCTCCGCGTCGGCTGACGTGATCGGTGCGCGCCTGCACTGGCTGAACGTCGCCGACCGGGTCGAACTGGTGGACGGCAACCTGACCGACCTTTCCAGCCTTATCCGCATCATGGAAACGGTGAAGCCTGACGAGGTCTACAACCTCGCAGCACAGAGCTTTGTCGCCGCGTCGTGGCAGCAGCCCCTGCTGACTGGCAACGTGACGGGCCTTGGCGCAGCCAACGTTCTGGAGGCCGCTCGCATCGTCAATCCGGCCGTACGTTTCTATCAGGCGTCTTCTTCGGAGATGTTCGGGCTGATCCAGGAGAAGATCCAGAGCGAGAAGACCCCGTTCTACCCGCGCTCGCCCTACGCCGTGGCCAAGCTCTACGCGCACTGGATGACGGTGAACTACCGCGAGAGCTTCGGCATGCACGCCTCTTCAGGCATCCTGTTCAACCACGAGAGCCCGCTGCGCGGTATCGAATTCGTCACCCGCAAGGTCACCGACGGCGTCGCGCGGATCAAGCTCGGCCTTGCGAACGAACTCGCACTGGGCAACCTCGACGCCACGCGCGACTGGGGCCACGCCCGCGACTACGTCGAAGCCATGTGGCTGATGCTCCAGCAGGACAAGCCGGATGATTATGTGGTCGCCACCGGCCGCACAACGAGCATCCGCGACCTTTGCCGCATCGCGTTCAGCCATGTCGGGCTGGATTACGAAGCGCATGTTCGCGTCGATCCCGCCTTCTTCCGCCCGGCGGAAGTCGAAGTGCTGCTCGGCGACGCATCCAAGGCGAAGAAGGCCCTTGGGTGGGAAGCCAAGACGTCGCTTGAAGACATGGTCAGCGAAATGGTCGACGCCGATCTGGTCCGTCACCGCGCCAAGGCAGGTCTCTGACGCGGGAGGCCGCGATGCGGGTTCTGATCACCGGAGCGCGCGGCTTCGTCGGAAAGCATCTCCTGTCCGTGCTCGCGAAAGAGCGCCCGGACTGCACGGTGCTGACCCCTTCATTCGATGTGACGGACAGGCAGGCTGTATTCGGCGCAATCGAGGCGGCTCAGCCCCAGATATGCTTCCACCTGGCCGCCGTCTCCAGCATTGGGCAGGCCCGCAGCGAGCCGGATCTGGCGTGGCGGGTCAATCTGGGCGGCGTTCTCAACGTCGCGGATGCGCTGAAGAGCGCCGCGCCAGAGGCCCTGCTGGTCTTCACCTCGACCTCCGAGGCCTATGGCGACAGTTTTCGGGGCGGCGCGCCGCTCGATGAAACAGCCGCCCTGGCACCCGGAAATACGTATTCGGCCACGAAATCGGCCGCCGATCTTGCTCTTGGCGCGCTCGCCAACGATGGCTTGCGCGTCGTGCGGATGCGCCCGTTCAATCACACGGGCGCCGGTCAGACCGACAGCTTTGTCGTGCCCGCTTTCGCACGCCAGATCGCCCGCATCGAAGCAGGCCGGCAGGAACCGGTGATCTCGGTCGGCAACCTGTCCGCCGAACGCGATTTCCTCGACGTTCGCGACATATGTGCGGCCTATGCTTCCTGCCTCACGCACGGCGCAACGTTGCCGAAAGGCGCGATCCTGAACCTCTGCTCTGGCCAGACGCGTTCGATCCGCAGCATTCTCGACGACCTGCTCCGCCTCTCCGGCGTCGCCGCGAAAGTCGAGATCGCCGCCGACAAGCTCCGGCCGGTCGATCTGCCTCGTGCGGCAGGCTCATCGGCTCGTGCGGCGGAACTGCTGGGATGGCGCCCCCGGATCGCGTGGGATGACACCCTGCGCGCGGTGCTCGACGATTGGCGGCGACGCGTCCAGGACGACGCATGACCGTGCAAGGGCAACCGCAAGTCGATCCGACTTCAGCGGCAATTTCCAGCGTGGCTTCGCAACCGACCTTCTGGATCGACGTCGAGGACTTCTTCGAATATGCGCGCGCCAACGGACGTCCCAGCGGCATCCAGCGCGTCGCATTCGAAATCTGCCTGGCCCTGCAAAGCGATCCTGCGCTTGCTGGACGGGTGCGCTTTGTGCGTCACGCCGTCTCGGGCGGCGATTTCAGTCCCGTGCAATGGGAAGAGATTTACACGCTCTACCGCCGCATGACCGCCGAGACGGGCCCCGCCGGCGTTCTTGAAAGAGACGGAGCGGGTGAAGCGGCGCCGTCGCGTCTTCGCCGTCTCGCGCTGAAACTCCCGACGCAATTGCGCGTGCCGCTGGGACAGACGATCAGCCATTCGGTAGCCGCTGCGAAAAGTGGCGGCGCCCTGCTTCGCGCGGCAAAAGGCGCCGCCGCGCGCGCCCTCGACGAACAGCGGGCCGTTAAAGGCGACGGTGACGCGTCCCCCGCAGTGTTCTCGCCCGCACAGGGCGACGTCCTGCTCGTCCTCGGCGCTGCATGGTCGCACGCTGATTATGCATCCCTGCTGCGGCGGCGGCGCGACCAGCACGGCATGCGTATCGGGTTGCTGATCTACGACCTGATCCCTCTTCTCTGGCCCGAATGGTGTCGCCCCGGGCTCAGCCGCGTCTTCCGCCGCTGGCATGACGCTGTGCTGCCTGAATGTGACGCAGTTTTCGCGATATCAAACGCGACACGCAATGACATCATATCCTACGCCTCCAGCGCATCGCTGAATCTGCGCGCGCCTGTCACCGTCATCCCCATGGGCAGCGGCTTCACCGCCTCATCCAGGGAAGACGGTGAAGCCGTCGCAATGGCCGAAAGTCTGGGGCGTTACGTTCTTTGCGTCGGCACGATCGAAGCGCGCAAGAACCATGCCCTGCTGTTTCGCGTCTGGCGAAAATTGCTGAAGAGCCACGCACCTGAGACCGTACCGAAACTGGTCTTCGCCGGATCTCCCGGCTGGCTGGTGGACGATCTCATGCAGCAGATCCGAAACAGCGATTACCTAAATGGGCATCTGGTCATTGTGCGTGGGCCGTCGGACGCGCAGATCGACGCGCTGTACAAAAGGTCGCTGTTCACGGTGTTTCCATCTTTTTATGAAGGCTGGGGCCTGCCGGTGACGGAGAGTCTCGCTCATGGACGCCCCTGCCTGATCTCGAACCGGGCGTCGTTGCCAGAAGCCGGAGGCGGGCTGGTCGACAGTTTCGATCCGGATAACGTGTCCGAAGCATTTCAGGTCATTGAGCGAATGATTTTCGAGCCGGAGATGCTCGCACAGGCGGAAGCCGTAGTGACGAGGTTCAAGCCTGTTTTGTGGAATGACGCAGCGCAGCGGATAGTGACGGCTTTCGCGTAACAGCTTACTATATCTTTCTGCCTGTTTATTCTTATTAACAATACATGGACCAGTTGACGGTTGGGTCCCAAACACCACCGTCAAATATTTCCAAAGTCATCCTCATACAGCAAGCGCCTTACAATTTGCGCAATACGTCCGTCCCGCGAGCGAAGTCGGGAAAACGATCCGATACAAACGCCAAGCCCAAGGATTATGATGCCGACCTGCTTTCAGCAGGCGCCATCACGATCTCGGTTGGAGCCCTGTGCAAAGCTGGAGACCCTCCACCATCCAGCCCGTCAAAGGTCATCCAATGGCCACATCTACATGTTCTATGGAAAAATACAGAATTCGAATTTTAGGCAATACCGCTGCGTCTATCCAGATTCATAATACGGCACCCCAAAACGGAATCAGGTGACTTACAGGTATATTTGAGTTTTTATGGAAAAATATCATCTCGTTTTTCTTATAATTTTTAGTTTTTCTGCCTACTTTTTGCTCTAAATCCGGCCTATAATCGGACAGTCGCCGATTTTTATCAATGGTATATCAAGATTAATGACGATACGCGGCAACAGACCGCTCGCCTTCCTTTTGCAGAAGGCGTCACAGACAAACACATCACGCAGAGCGTGACCACGTCCAGAACCAGCCCGAAAACTGCCAGGAGGCAAATAATCATCGGCTCCGCCGCCGCCCTCTGAGCTTACCCTTAGCGCACCCAGCTACTGGTTTCCGATAGATTTCAGAAGTTACGAAGAAAACTTCACGCCCATGTTTTTCGTGCCACCGTCCTAAGTCATCCCCAAGTCCGGTTACATTGCTATCGGGCCATTACGAGCCGCAGATACTGTCCTTCCGAAGAGACCTTGCCAAAAAATCGTCCTCTAAGTCACCCTGCCTACCCGGCGCTGCGGCCCGGCAGGTCAGATTTCACTTCTGCGACGCCAATACGCTATGATACGCCATGCCTGACGCAAGCCCCATCGCCTCCGCCCTCACCAATCAACGCCGCGTATCCGTAGAACTCATCCCTCGGGATGAAGCCAGCCTGCGCAACGACGCAGATGAGGCTCTGGCCCTCGCGCCGCAAGCCGACACGATCAACATCCCGGACCTGATGCGTTTTGATCTTCGTAGCTGGAAGGCGGTCAGCCTCGTGCGCGACCGGGTCAGCGCCGCAATCCCGCATATACGGGCTATCGACGTCGATCCCGACAAACCGCTTCCGGGAACCGACGACCCCGCGATCCGGGAAGTGCTGGTCATTCGTGGCGACCCGCCAGCGGACCTCAACCGGCGCACGTTCCCGAACTCCAGCGAAAGCATTATCAGACGCTATCAGCGCGAAGCGCCTGAGATCGCGGTCTATGCGGCCTTCGATCCATACCGGCAGGCGCCGTATCAGGAACTCGACGCCGTTCAACGCAAACGCGACGCCGGAGCACGCGGGTTTTTCACGCAACCCATATTCGACATGCGTATGCTGGATCTTTGCAGAGAATGGCTGTCGGGCGAGACCGTATTCTGGGGCCTGTCTCCCGTTATCGGCCCCCGGTCCCGTTCTTATTGGGAAACCACGAACCGCGTAATCTTCCCGCGAAACTTCGAACCAACGCTCGACGCGAACATCGCGTTTGCCGACGCGGCCATTCGCGCCGTCCGAAGCGACGGCGGATCGGTTTATCTAATGCCGTTACGCGTGAAGCTGGCGAATTATCTTACGCCGTTGACAGCGGCTCTCTCATCCTGAACTGATTTGTCTGAGCGTCGGCGCATCGCCATCTCGCTGACGGCATTCAGAGAGATGGGATGGGATGGGACGCTTCACCCAACCCCGCGAAACCTGTAACCCTCTTCACTCTCTCAGAAGGACGCGCACGCAGGCGGCGGGACCGGACGCCGTCTGAAACTCGTCCTGCGGAAAAATAACTTTCCGATTGGATCTGCGAGCGCCACGGTTACGCGCATTGTCGGGGATCGACTTCCGCCCCGCTTCACGCACCGGACGAGGTCGCCGACGATGCAGAGGACGACGCGCTGGTCCCTGAAAACGACGATACTTTCGACATATCGACCTGGGACGCGCCCATATCGACATAAATCACGCCGTCGCCCGAAGTGACGCCCGTGACCTTGCCTGACACGGTAAACGGCACCGCCGTGGTGTTACCTGCAGAATCGCTGGTCTCGATCGCGATGTTGTAAGACCCGTCAGACAACTGATTCCCGCTGTTATCGACGCCGTCCCACGTCCATGTGTTGCTGCCAGCGGCGGAGGTCAGTTCTTCTGTCTTCACCAGCGTTCCGGCGCTGTTGGTAATCGCGATCGCAATCGGCTCCGCACTCGTCGTCGTGAAGGACACGTTCGCCGCGCCGCTTTGCAGCGGCAGTTCGCTCGTCGTCGCAATCGCGGTTTCCCCAACCAGTGAAAGGTTTGAGGACTCCTGACCGTCCTGCGTCAGATCGATCAGCGTCTGGAGATTCGTGTTCGTCTGCACCTGCTGTTCGACACCGGCGAACTGCGCCAGCTCCGACGTGAAACTGTCGCTGCTCATAGGGCTGGATGGATCCTGATTTTTCAATTGCGTCGTCAGCAAGGTCAGGAAAGTGCTATAATTGCTCGACAGGGACGCCAGCGCATTCGACGACGAACTGGCCGAGGAAGATGTCGTCGTCGACACCGAAGAATTTGTCGCCGCAGCCGACTGAGCCGCCGACATGGCTGCTGACAGAGCGGAAGTCGTGGAGGATGTGGTTGTCATTCGCGTCGCTCTTTCACGCTGTAATGTTGACGGCGCCGGAACGCCGGTAGGGTGACGCAACAAAAACTGGTTCTACGGCGTCATCAGAACGACCGGTCGCGCCGGGGAAAGACATTCCGCCGGAAAGCCGACTGCCGCTGTCGCGCCCGCTATACCCGCCGTCTGCAGACGCACCGGAGCCAGGATCGAACGCTCTGGACGCGCCGTCGTCGCCCCCCTGTGGCGGACCACTGAGCAAATCCTGCCGGGCCTCGCCCCCGATATTTGAAGCGAGACCGAACGTCACCTGAGCGGATCTGGCGTCCACCCCCGAACTTTCCAGTGCGCGCGTCAGTTCGGCCCGATCAGTCTGCAACGACTGCAGAACATCGACCGCACCAGCTTCGATATGAATACGCAGACCTTCAGTATTTTCGCCTTTACTGATCGCCACATTTACAGAAGAGTCCACCCCGTCGACCGGAAGCGTCATGGTGACCACGGAGCTTCCATCCGCCGCTCGTGCGACATCGATCCGGGTCGCCTCTCCGGAATTCGCCTGAGCCACGTGCCGCATTTCGGTGTCGGAAAATGGCGTTTCCCCAATAGTCGAGGCGAGTTTCTGCTCCGACAGCACTGGAGCGAAGCCCATCTGAAGCGCGGCGGTCGGGACGGGCGCGTCGCTCAGTGCGGCGCCCTGCCCTTCGCCAGACATCGACCGCCTGTCTTCGTTCTGGTCGGAAGAGCCGCCGCGAGACCGACCATCTGCGGCGGCCAACGGCTGCATGCTCGATCCGGTCGGCACAGTTGAGGCCACGCCCGCCCCATTCGCGGCCTGAACGTCACGGCCGTTGAGATTTGCCTTCTTCGTGACGTCCGGCAACGACGAGACGCTTCCACTCTGCGGCGTTGCGGCGGCCGAAGCCACGCTAACCGTGGACTGGACCACTTCGGGAGACGTTTGAGAGGCGGCGCTCACCATTACAGCGCCCCTGACGCCCTCCGAGGCCAGTTGCTGAGCAAGTGCGCGGACGCCAGATTTCGCGGAGGCGGCGCCTGGCGCAGCCGCGCCTCCTGCCTGTCCGCCGCTCGTCTGCGGCATCGCAGCTTGTGCAGCGCCTGAGTCTCCTCGGTCAGACTGAGTCTGAGCCTGCATGTCCGCCAAAACCGGCGCCGGCGATGACTGCGCGCCTGCCAACATAGACGAAGCGTTCTGCGTAAGCGCACCAGCCATGGCGTGCTCGTCAATCTTCGGCGCCTCCCCAGTCCTGGCTGCGCCCGCCACGTTATCCGAGGTTACGGGCGCAACATCTTGAGCGTTCGACTTATCGTCAGTTACGGACGCAAGTTGTACACCCTGCATCACAGGCGATTCTGGAGACGGTGAGCCTGGATCCACACCTCCGACCACGTCGCTGGCGCAAACGCCCCCTCCGTTCGTGGAAATTCGCGCGGCGGGCTGAGACACGACCGGCGTGGGCATTGCTGCGCCAGCAAGCAGTTGCATCGCCGCCACGCTCGCGTCACCCGAAGATGCATCCTGCGATACAGCGCCGGACGAAGACTCCGCTGCGTCGTCTTCATGACGCGTACGACTTCCCTTGCCCGTCGACGCGCTTGATCGGACCTGTCCCTGCGTCGAATTGACGGCGCTTTGATTTGCGTCCTCCACGGTCATCGCCTGTGCCGTCTGCTGATCATTGGCAGTCGTCGGATCGTCACTTTCCTCTCCCGATTCCTGCGACCGGGCCGGAATATTGCCGTCCGTCGCATCGACAACGCCCTGCGCGTCGGCCGCTGGCCTTGACCCGCCCTGCGCGCTCGCGCAGCCGGACGTCTTCGCGGACGCCGTTCCCGGCAAACCACCGGGCGCGGCCCGCGAAGCTGCCGCCGAGGGTTTGTTCGCCAACGACGCATCCCTGGTCGATACTGTCCGGGAAAAATTTATATCTCGTATAGACGCCGTCCTCCCCCCACTGGTCGTCTCGTTGGCCAGCAAGCTTGAAAAAGATCGATGGACTTGTGTCGCGGGCATCGAACGCGACGCGCCGGAGCTGGCGTCCGCGTCCCCGGGGGAGGAAACCAACGATGAAATTTTAGAGCCAGTCAAATGCACTATGGGCGTCATTAACATTTCCGATCGTCCAGAACGTCTCGATCCCATGCAAAAAACGGGCCAACTCGCATCCTCCAGCTCAGGCAAGGCTGATCTGGATTCAAGCCGAACTCACGACGTTCCATTTGTGCCGACTAGGCACAAATTGCCGGTCCATATTGACCTACCTGCGCGTTTTTTGGCGCCACATCGCCATCCATCAGCTCACTCGAGCGGCGCTCAACTGCGAACAGGGCGTCGAAGCGCGCTCCCGAAAAAGTTGGCATGGTTCCTGCATAGAGTTTCAGCGTCGTGGTTCGGCGACGCCGGCCGTCGCAAAAACCCGCCTGAGGAGTGATTCATGTCGATTTTCAATTCTTTGACCACCGCCGTGGCTGGCATCAACGCCCAGTCCACCGCCTTCACCAATTTGAGCAATAACATCGCCAACAGTCAGACAACCGGCTACAAGGCCTCGACAACAAGTTTTCAGGATTTCGTCTCGAGCTCCCTCAGATCCAGCAGCTCGGACGCCGTGTCCGACGGCGTCGGCGCCGTGACGCACACCTCGACGCAGCAGCAGGGAACGGTCTCGGCCAGCACCAATTCGCTGGCTGTCGCGATTTCCGGAAACGGCTTTTTCGACGTCTCCAAGGAGAGCGGACAAGCCACCTCAGGAACCGAAAGATTCAGCGATCAGCAGTACTACACCAGAAACGGCGATTTTTACGAAGACAAGAACGGTTATCTGGTGAATACGTCGGGCTATTATCTCGATGGATATCAGGCCGACGCGACCACAGGGACGCTCGGCACGTCGCTGACCCAGATCAACGTTTCCAACGTCGTGTTCCGTCCCACCGAAACCACCAAACTGACCATGACGGGAGACGTCGGCAGCACGACCCTGCCGTCGAGCGGCGCCGCCACAACGACGACCAGTTCGACAATCTACGACTCCCAAAGCGCCAGCCATACGCTGGACGTCACCTGGACGCAGGATAGCGCCAACCCGCTGAAATGGACCGTCTCCGCCAGCGACCCGTCGGATTCCTCCGCCATAAGCGCAACGCCCTATACCGTCACCTTCGACTCAAGCGGGGCTATCGCGTCGGTCACCGATTCTTCCGGCGACGCCGTTGGCTCAAGCCTGAGCGGGGCTACCGCATCCATCCCCATCACCGCCAATTATAACGGCACGTCCCAGAGCATCGCGCTGAATATCGGTACGATCGGCAGCAGCAGCGCCACGACGCTTTCAACGACCAGTTCAACCAGCACCACGCCGACCCTGACCAGCGACAGCGTGACCAGCGGAACATATGAGGGCGTCGAAATGGAAAGCGACGGCTCGGTCATGGCTGAGTTCAGCAACGGCGATACGCAGCTCGTCGGTAAAATCGCCCTGTCGAGCTTCGCCAATGCAGACGGGCTGTCGGCTGTCGACGGACAGGCCTACGTCGGCACCGCGCAGTCCGGCTCCGCCACCACGGGCGTCGTCGGCGCCAACGGCACGGGCACGCTGGAGACCTCGTCCGTTGAGTCGTCCACCACCGACCTGACGTCCGACCTGTCGGGTCTGATCGTCGCGCAGGAAGCCTACACGGCGAACACAAAAGTCGTGACCACGGCGAACCAGTTGCTGCAGTCGACGATCGCCATGATCCAGTAATTCAATTTCATATATTGTTTACGGAAGCGGGGTAGGCTGCACCATCGCAGAATATCCCGCAGGTTCGTCGGGTTTTATATCGTCTCTTGGAGCCCATATCCGCCGAAAGAGCGCAGTGCCGGAGAAGGTCAGAATGGATCTGAACTCATCGCTCTCGATCGCCACCAGCGGACTGGAAGCCACCCAATATGCGCTGGGCGTCGTCTCGCAAAACGTTTCGAACGCCAGCACAACCGGATATGTCGAGGAAATTTCGCAGGTTTCCTCTCGCGACAGCGCTGGCGTCGGGTCCGGCGTGTCAATCGGCCTTACGACGCGTAACGTCAACAACGCCCTGATGGCCGGGCTTTATACACAGAACGCCAGCGTGGCGGCCTTGACGGCGACAAGCGATTCGCTGTCCTCAATCACGGCATTACAGGGCTCGACCAGCGCGACATCCGGATCGAGCAACACGCTGTCCGACCTGCTGGGAAACATCTCCAACGACTTCACTGCGCTGGTGTCCAACCCGACGAGCGACACCGAACGCTCGACGGTCATCTCCGACGCCCAGACCCTGACGTCGACGATCAATTCCCTGTCGAACGAGTATCAGACTCAACGTCAAAACGCGCAGGACACAATCGTCACCGCTGTTTCCGACGTCAATACGGACCTGACGACGATCGGCGCCCTGTCGCAGCAGATCATGAAGCTTAAGGTCACCGGCGCCAGCGTCGCTGACCTCGAGAACCAGCGCGCCAGCGCAATGTCCGATCTTTCGTCGAAAATATCTGTGACATTCACGGAAACATCGACCGGAGACATGCTGGTCAAGACGGCTGACGGCACGGAGCTGCCCACGCAGCCGTCAAGTAGTTCCGGCGTGACCATCCCGACCTCCACATGGCCTTTGTCGACCGAATCCGCCTCCGTCGACGCCACGAGCAGCTATCCCGGAACCACCTCGGGTTCCGCCATTCCTGGCATCGAACTCAACGGCACCGACATCACCACCAGCCTGACCGGCGGAACTCTGGGCGCAAACATTCAGCTTAGAGACAGTGTTTACCCGACGATGCAGGCTCAGCTCGATTCCTTTTCCTATACGCTCGCCAATCGCTTCAACGCCGCAGGACTGACGCTGTTCACCGATGGAACAGGCAGCATGCCGTCTTCCTCGACAACGACAGGCACGCCAGACGGCATTGTCGGCCTGGCCAGCACACTTGAGGTCAATCCGGACATCGTCAGCGACACGTCCCAACTCTCGCCGAACGGTTCGACGACGTTGGCGTCCACAGTGCTGTCGAGCGCCTTGGGTTCAGCGACAAATGACGTATCCGGGACGCTCTCGGCGCCGAGCTCCGGGCTTGGCATGACCGGAACATTGTCCACAGGATACAGCTCGACGCTCAGCCTCGCCAATCTCGCAACGACGCTGACATCCGCACAGGCGCAGGTCGCGTCCACGGCGTCTTCAAGCCTGACGACGGCGACGTCAGTCCAGACCAGTCTTTCGACGCAGGTTTCCAACGTGTCCGGCGTCAACGTGGACGACGAAATGTCAAAAATCGTCGCCTTGCAAAACGCCTACACGGCAAACGCCAAGATCGTCACAACCGTCCAAAGCATGTTCACAGCCCTTCTGGACGCGATCAACTGATCATGAGCACCACCATCGGACAATACGGAGCCTCTGGAACATTATATGTTCTCGAACAGGCGATCTCGAACCTCAACACTCAGGAAGCCAATCTGAGCGGAGAAGCGTCGACAGGAGTCACCTCCACAAGCTACGCCGGACTGGGCGACAACCGTTCGGCGGCGCTCAGCCTCGAACCTCAGATCACGGCTGTATCGGCGTGGCAGAACAGCATCACGACGGCTCGAGGCACGCTGTCCACGACCCAAACCGCCCTGACGCAGATATCGTCGATGGTGACGACGCTACAAACGAATCTTCTGTCCTTGAGCGGAAGTCTGGGGCAAAGCGAGTTGAAGTCGATCGTAAGCACCGCCACGAGCGACCTCGCCACTCTGGGCACTCTCCTGAACACATCGTCGGGTTCCGGCTACGTCTTCGCTGGCACGGACGCCAACGACCCACCAGTCACCGACCCCAGCGGCCTGAGCACCAGTTCGCTCGCACAGGCGACGTCGTCCGTCGTCTCCTCTCTGTCGTCGTCGTCGGCTGCAAGCGTTCTTGAGCAGGCGACCGCTCTCGCGACCGGGACAGGTTCGAACGCAAGCTATTCAGTTTTCTCGTCCGCCCTTTCAGTCGACGGAACATCCGCGTCCTCCCTTCAGAGTTCCGCCGTTATCGGTTTGAACGATACCGTCAGCGTTGGAATGATCGCGACCCAGGGCTCTGACGCCACGGCCACATCCACAGGTTCGCCTATCCGCGATTTGATCCGCAACCTGATGGTTGTCGCTTCGTTGGGATCCGCCGACACGTCCAGTACGCAGTTCTCCGACTTGATCAGCAGCCTGCAGACGTCGACCTCCTCCATCTCAACATCGCTGACGAATGAGGAAGGAACTCTCGGCATCAGTCAAAACTCGCTTTCATCTCAATCGACGATGCTGTCCACGATGAGCACGATGCTCAACACCCAATTGGACAACGCAAAATCTGCCGACCTCGCAAGCGTATCGGTGCAAACGACAGCAATACAGAATCAGCTCGAAGCGTCTTACTCTCTTGTCGCAAGCCTCAAGAGCATGACGCTCGCGAGTTACATTTAAACTGGCGCAAAAACAAACAAAGAGTTCGCATTCGAACTGTTTTTCGCTCTTACCATTCCTTGCGATTGCCCCGGGCAAGAACGCGCCAAAAGCGCGTTCTCAATGCCAGGGGCTTTCAAAACAGATACGGGAGGCCCCTAAACCAATACAGAAAGACCTCATCTCATCAATGGCTGCTGTCGCGCGCCTTCGTCACTTCCGTCACATCGACATGTCCCTGCGCATGCCCGATACTGGCGAGAACATAATTGGCGATGTCGGCGATATCGCGGTCGTCATAGCCATGACCGAATTCCGGCATGGAAGCCGCGCCGGTCTGAGTTTCAAGCGACGTCCCTTCGATCATGGCCTGCACGAGATTGCGACCATCTGAGGCCCTTGCCGTATGGCTTCTGTGAATATCGCCGAAATGCGTATTGCGCCCGTCACCGCTCTCCAGATGACAGCCTATGCAAGCGCCCTGATACAGGCGCGCGCCACGGTCGATCGACGCCCTGTCGGCCGCTGCACGCTCAACGACGCCGGTCTGCGACTGGGGCGGCACATTCCGAAGATAGGTCACCATCGCGCGAATATCGTCCTGCGTCAGGAAGCGAAGACTATGCCCTACGACCGACCCCATAGGACCGGCCGCAGAACCATGGTTCTGCGTATGCCCCGTCGACAGGTATTCAATGAGTTCCGCATCGGTCCAGGCGCCAAGGCCGTCTGAGCGATCGGAGGAAAGATTGTAGGCCAGCCAACCATCCGTCACATTCCCGGCGAAGGCGCGACCATCGGACGCCGCCATCATCCAGTTCCGCGGCGAATGGCATTCCTGGCAATGCCCCAGCCCCAAGACAAGAAAACGTCCGCGATTCCATGCGCCTGAACGGCCATGATCGTCAGGATAGTCCGAACGCGGACCGTATAGCAGATTCCAGCCGATCATGGCGGAACGCACAATCCCGTACGCGAACACGCCTGTATTCTCGGGCCGCAGCGAACGAGCCGGAGGCAACGTCTTCAGGTAAGCCCAGATAGCCTGAGCGTCTTCCACGCTCATCCTGCCGTAATCCTGATACGGCATAGCCGGATAGAGACGTCCCTCCGGCCCTTTCCCTTCACGTACAGCCCGAACAAAAGTAGCTTCCGACCAGCCGCCCAGTCCGGAGTCCCGATCAGGCGTAATATTCCCGGAATAGATTGCGCCAAAGGGCGCAATGTCGAACTTCAGCCCACCGGCGAACGGAACGCCTCCCTTCGCCGTGTGGCAGACCTCGCAATCGGCTGCGCGGGTCAGATACTCGCCCCGCGCCACCAGATCTGCATGCGTGTCCGCTCTTGCGAAATTTGCCGAACAGAACGACAGAACGAAAACGACAGCAGCCGTGCATAACCGACCCACGCCGCACAAGCGACGGCGATGGTCGTTCGTCTCCCGGGGCCCATTCATGCGCCTGCCGCCGCGGCATTGTGGATGGCGGCCCGTATGCGGACATAAGCGCCACAACGGCAGATATTTCCCGACATCGCCGTATCAATCTGCGCATCGGTCGGGTTCGGCGAGCCTCTCAGCAGCGCTATCGCGGCCATGATCTGGCCCGGCTGGCAATAACCACACTGCACGACATCAATATCCACCCACGCCTTCATCACAGCGTCAGCAAGCGTATCGCCCGAAACGCCCTCGATCGTCGTGACAGAAGCCTCGCCAATGGCGCCCACCGGCGTAACGCAAGCGCGCGCCGCCTTTCCGTCGATATGGACCGTGCAGGCGCCGCATTGCGCGATGCCGCAGCCGAATTTGGTTCCCGTCAGTCCGAGAACATCGCGCAACACCCAAAGCAACGGGGTGTCGGGCGTGACGTCGACCGGGGTGTCCTGTCCGTTGAGCCGCAATGTGATCATGTCGTCCCCGCTATCGCCCCAGCGCCAAACAATGCGCAGGAGATGCACCCGACGGCAAGCTGGATCGATTGTGCAACAAGCCGCGCACGCTGAACGTGTCACAACGCAAGTCGAACCTCCCGCGTCTGACGAGTGGCGTCATCCCGTGTTTCTCCATCGTGCTAATTCTCGTAGCGCCCGGAGATCGCAAACCCGCAGGACGTTTTCAAAATATGCAAACCCGAATCGAGCCGCGAACTGCCCCATCCGTCTCTACTAGTTCTTGAACGCCCAAACGCAGAAAATGCGCGCTGGATAGCCTCCAACGCGCATTTCGAAGAACCGTTGGCGCCGACGTCAGGAAGCGCCGGGCGCTGGCGCCGTCCGCCGCGCCGCCGCGCTGACGAGGCGGCTTCCGCCGCCTGTCTGGACCTCGAAGATCGCCAGCTCGCGCGTCGTTCTTCCATCCGGCGTCAGAGCGAAAACGCCGTCGACACCCGCGAAACCCTGCTGCCTCGTCAGCTCGGAAATCGGATATCCCGCGCCGCCGGTGGCCGTGTTCACAGCGCCCGCCAGCGCTCCCGCGTCGTAAGCCAGATCAGCAAGGGGCTTGGGCGTGCGATGCGTCTGGGCGACAAACGCCTGCACAAAGGCGCGGCGGTTGGCCGGATCGGGCGCGGCGTACCATGCCCCGGCCAACCCGCCCAGCTTGCCGGCAAACGCCGCCCACAGTCCCGGCCCCATAATCCGCACCTTGTCCCTCGTCACCTTGTTCGCAGCGAGGGCGTCGATCGTCGATTTCAGGGCGAGACCGGTATCGCCAAGAAGCAGCGCGTCGAAGGGCGGCGCAGCCAATTCCGCCGGCGCCGTCGCCGCAGGCGTAGCGACAGCGCCAGAAGCGGTGGACTGCCCCCCAGCGGAGGCTGTGTCGTCCGATCCATCGAGGGGTCTTGGCGCGGCGACGGCCGAAGTGGCCCCCGGCGGATGATTGAGCGCCGCCGCAAGGTCCGGGGGAAGCGCGTCGGAAGCGCCCGAAGCCGCGCCATTGGCAGCGTCGACCCGACTTTGATACGCGGAAAGCGTGGCGACGCCGGTCGTAATCGCATCGGCCCCGGTCGCGTGATAGACGATCTGGGCCGGGGCCAGGCCACGCGCCTGACAGGACCGCGACAACGCCTCACCAAGAGCGCGCCCGAGCGGATTGTCCGGAAGAAAAGCAGCGAATTGCCGCCGTCCCTCGGCTTGAGCCGCCGACACCAGCCTGTCGACCTGCTGCTCAGGCGTGACGCCCAGAATCCAGACGCCGGGCTGCGCCTGAGCCACGTCGCTGGTGAACGCCAGCATCGGCGTTCCCGCCTGTCGCGCCATAGCCGAAATCTGCCCCGTATCCGCGCCGGTCAGGGGGCCAAGAATAATGCCGTCCCCGGAAGCAAGCGCCGCCTGCATGGCCGCCGCAGCGCCGCCGGTCGTGGCCGTGTCGTGTGCGTCGATCTGCAACGCGCCCGGGCTGCTCCCTGCGCCGCCTTGAGCCCCATGTCCTTGCGGACCGACCGCGCGGGACACCGATCCCGTGACAGCCAGACGCGCGGCGGCCAGCATCTCGCTCCCCAAAGCAGCGTTCGGACCGCTTAGCGGAAGGATTACGCCTATAGTCTTCGAACCCGCCGCGCCAGCCGCTCCGGAGCCGGCTTCACCGCCGCCATTCGCGCACGCTGAAAGGGCCGCCAACGCAGTGACTGCGGTCAAAGCCATACAACGCCGCCCCACGGAAGCGCCGACAAAGCCGCCTTCGGACTTGCGCGTCGCACCGGATGGGGCGACAGCTTGGATGGCCCCGCGCAACAGGAAGCCGCATGTCCGATCCATCTTTCGCCTCTTCTTCTAAACGCCTCAGCGACGGGGACGACGCCGACGCCGCCCTCCCCCATAGCGAAGGATTGCGGCCACGTCATGTCCGCGATGACTCAACCAAGACCGACGCAGGGGAAGATCCTCCGGCTTACGAAAGCGAGGACCACGGACCCGTCCCGGGATCACAACGCGGCGGCCTGACGCTGGTCGCAACGCCGATCGGCAATCTCGGCGATCTCCCCCCTCGAGCCGTCGAAGCCATGCGGGACGCCGATCTGGTGCTCTGCGAGGACACGCGCGTCACGGCGCGGCTGTTCTCCGAGCACGGCATCTCGCCGCGATCAGAGGCCCTGCATGAACACAACGAACGCCAGCGAACGCCAGCTCTTGTCGAGCGTCTGCGGCGGGGCGCGCGGATCGCGCTGGTGTCGGACGCGGGCATGCCGCTTCTGTCTGACCCGGGTTATCGCCTCACCCGCGCCGCCATTGACGCAGAAGTGCCAGTGACAGCGGTGCCCGGCCCGAACGCCGCACTGACTGCGCTGGTGCTGTCTGGCCTGCCGCCGCACCCTTTCCTCTTCCTTGGCTTCCCGCCGCCGCGCAGTGCGGCGCGGCGCAGCGCGTTCGCAACGTTGCGCGCAGCTGAACTGGCAGGGCTGCGAGCGACCCTGATATGGCACGAGGCGCCGCACCGGTTGGGCGAGATGCTCGCCGACCTCGCCGCCGCCTTTGGCGACGGGCGCGCGGCCGTGGTGGCGCGGGAGCTGACCAAGCGTTTTGAGGAAGTGCGACGCGGCGGCGCGGCGGAACTCGCCGCCGCCTACGCCGACAAACCGCCAAGGGGAGAGATTGTCGTACTGCTCGGTCCGCCCGACGAGGATGAGGCCGGGGCGGACGATCTCGATACGAGCCTGTCGCAGGCTTTGGAGACGCATTCGGTCAAAGACGCCGCGGCACTGGTAGCCGCCGCAAGCGGCCTGCCGCGAAAGCTGGTCTATGCCCGCGCTCTTGAGCTTTCCGCCGCCCGCAAGAAATGAAGCCTTAAGCCGCTTTTCGCGCTCCGAGCGCGTCGATGATGGCCGAAATCACGGTCCGGACTTCGTAAGGTTTGGCGATGACCGGCGCATCGCTAAACTCCTTAAGACTCTCGATGCGGTCTGCGTAGCCGGTTGTCAGAATAAACGGCACGCCACGCGCGCGCAGCGCGAACGCCACGGCCTCACTGGTTTCGTCGCCGAGGTTAACGTCCAGCAGGACAACATCCGGTTCGGCAGCGTCTATGCAGACGATCGCCTCTTCGACCGAACTCGCCGTCCTTACCTTGCAACCTTCGAGTTCGCCAAGGTCCTGCTCCACCTCGAGCGCGATCAGCAACTGGTCCTCGACCACCAGAACGTCTAGCCCATCAAGCGAGATATGGTCTCCCGTCACGTCACCCAGATCGGCTCGCTCATCATGAACGCCGATTCCGGCCTTCAGGGGCGGGCCGAAACTTCCGGTCAGCTGGGCCGCGTCCACCCGTTCGACCCAATCGTCGCCAAAGCGCGCCTCCCCGGCGTAGCGGACAGGAATTTCGAGCGTCACCTGCAAGCCAGCGGGATCGTAGGCGACCCGCGAAGCCCCCCCGAGTTCATACGCCATGCCCCGTTCGATCAATGCGGAGCCGAAGCCGCGCCTGACCGGCTCCCCAACCTGTGGTCCGCCCTCCTCCCGCCAGGACAGAATCCACATCTTTCCGTCGGCCGACAGACGCCACTTAATGCGCACGCCGCCGCCGGATACGCTGAGGGCGCCGTATTTCGCGGCGTTCGTAGCCAGCTCGTGCACGGTCAGAGCCGTGACAGAAAGCGCTTCGCCCTCAAGCCACAAGGCGGGACCATCCAGCACGATCGATCGCCGGCCGTCGGAGTACGGCTCAAGCTCGCTCTCCAGCATATCTCTCAGCATCCCTCCCCCGGAGGTGCGGACGATCTGATCGTGAGCAGAAGCGAGAGACCTTACCCGCCCGCGCATGTGGTGCAGATGCTCATCCACCGCCCGCCCCTCGGGCGCCCGTTGCATAACGAGAGACTGCACGACGGCGAGGATATTCTTGACCCTGTGCGTCAGCTCCTCGTTCAGGGTGCGCAACCGCTCGTCGTTCGAAGCGCGCTCGGCGAGCATGCGCTGATGGTAGGCTCCCATGACTTCAATCAACGCGGATCGCAGCAACCCCGCGACCTCGACGTCTTCATCGCTCCACGGCAGGGCGTGTCCGATAATGAAATCGCCATAGAGAGTGAAAGAATTCTCCGCTTTTGCGTCACCGTCTCGCTCGCTCCCCGCCGGAACGCCTTCGAGAGCGTTTTCCGCAGCGACAGGGTCGCCGCCTCCGGATCCGTCATGCTCTTGCCGTATTTCCTCGCGCAGCTTGTAGATGAGTTGCAGCGCCTCATTGCGAAACAGGAACAGGTAGTTTCCCGGCTCGGACGAAATCGGCACAACCATGACCCCGGCGATCCCAGGCGCCACAAGCGACACGTCGGAAAGCGTTCCGACCAGTTTGCGTGTGCTCCAAAGCTGCGAGCCCGCGCGCTCAAGCGCGAGTTCCACGAACGGGCCAACTACGCTCGGGGCGGCTCCACACGGCGTCCATTCTCCCCCCAACCAAAGAGCCGCGCCGTCACACGGAACAAACGCCTTCAGCTCCCCGAGCCGAGTCCGCAAATGCATCGGCATGTCGGAAGCGCGGGCCGCCTCCTTCAGAAATCTGTCGATGAAGGCGAGCGTGCCGCGCGTGTAACGCAGCCGATTGGTCCGCAGCAACGTGACGATCTGAAGAGAGACGTACTCCCCGAACATCTTGACGAGAACACGTTGCGCCTGCGTCAGGCGTCTGGGCGTCCTGTGATGACAGACGAAGCCGCCCCATGGCTCGTCGTCTGCGATCAGGATATTGGATATGGCCGCCCGCGCGTTCAGACACTCCAATGTCGCGCCAGCCCTTGTCAGGTGCGCGGGAGCAAGGCCATCCGAAGTCGCGTCCGTCGCATCGACCCGCGCGCGCTCACCCGATAAAACGGGGATCGGCTCAGCCCGCGTATCCGCCAGCATGCGAAATCGAGTGCCTGGATAAGGTGACAAATCGTGCGACGGCAGCAGATTTTCAGCGAAACGCCGGCGCAACAGGCTGGGCATCGCGGGGTAGCGCGCTTCCGCCACCACCAGACTGAGCCCCTCCGGCTGATAGCGAAAGAACACAACCCGATCGAAACGCAGCGTATCCCGCAGGAGACGGACAACAGCGTCGAACAGATCCGGAAGGGAACTGATATCGCGCATCCGATCAACCATTGTGCGGAGCGCCACCAGATAGGCTCCCGAATCCTCCCCGGGTAGGACGGGTTCGAACTCAATCACCACGCGATCAGGTCCATCGAACGCCGAGACATCAAACGCCTCGCCCGACGGCAGCGCCATGTGAAAGAACAGGACCGGACGACGCACCCGTGGCGTCGCGCCCAGCGCCTTCCTGATTGCGCGAGCCGCCTCGGCTCCCAGAAGCTGCTCGATAGAACGACCCGGAATATCCCCGGCTACCCCGAGCATTTCGGGCGCATTCGCCGAAAAATGCGTAGCTGCGCGCATAGCTGCGTCAAATGCGATGAGGCAGCTATGTGGCGAGACAGTCCGCGGGATCGGCGGGTTCGTCTTGTAAGAAGGAAATGTGGCGGACGCAGCTCTGGTCGCTTCGTCGTCAACCTGCATGTCCGCATCGAAAGACCCGAACCAACCTTGCCCGCCGTCACCTCTTTCGGCGGCGTACAGATGCGCAGAAGAGCTGCGGGGACGTCCCGCGCTCATGACGCGGGGGGCTTCGAGGGGGTCAAAGTCAGGCTTCGCAAAGAGCCGCGTTCGATGAGGGAAAAGACGGCGCGACGTCGCACGAGCCTTCCGCCGTATTTTGGGGAAATTCTTCTCCCACTTCGACTGATCGCCAACGCCGCTATAGTCATGCCCCCCGACATGCCGCCTGCCGCCTTATGGACCGCCCCGATCCAGAGCGTCCAGCCGACTGCATATTTAAGTTCTCATAACTCTCAAGACGTCACTTCGCAAATTCTCCGCATTTCCAATCGGCTTTCTTCTCTCCTCGCGTAGTTGTCACGCGTCCCGTTCGCCTGCGTCGCCCCAGTCTCCGCCCTCACCTCCCCACGCACTGGGTCGGGCTCAATCCCCGCCACCCGATTCACGGCGCCGCTTAACGGAACGCCCCGACAGCGCTATGAACAGAGGATGAACATCAGCAGGCATCGTCATGGCGTCGCACCGTAACGCCCCCGATCCGGGCGACGATCTCTTCGGCGGAAGCCCGCCCGCCTCCGGCGGCGCGCGAGCGGACGGACATGCGCTGTCCGGGGGCGGGCGGCCCGCCGCCAACCAGCCGCTCGCCGACCGGCTGCGCCCGCGTCGGCTGGAAGATGTAGTCGGCCAGGATCACCTCCTCGGCCCCGACGGCGCGCTGACCCGGATGCTGGCGCGCGGCACGCTCGCCAGCCTGATCCTCTGGGGCGGACCGGGCGTCGGCAAGACCACCATCGCGCGACTGCTCGCTGACGCGGCCTCCCTCCGGTTCATGCAAATTTCGGCGGTGTTCTCGGGCGTCGCCGATCTGAAGCGCGCTTTCGACGACGCGCGCCGCCTCGCCGGAACGGGGCGCGGCACGCTGCTGTTCGTCGACGAAATTCACCGCTTCAATCGCGCCCAGCAGGACGGCTTCCTGCCCGTCGTGGAGGACGGAACCATCGTGCTCGTCGGCGCCACGACGGAGAATCCCTCCTTCGCGCTGAATTCGGCGCTGCTTTCCCGTTGTCAGGTGATGGTGCTGCGTCGACTGGATGACGCGGCGCTCGAAGCGTTGCTCGTCAGGGCGGAGGAAGAGGCGGGACATGTCCTCCCTCTCACCGAGCCTGCGCGAGCGACATTGCGTGCGATGGCCGATGGCGACGGGCGATATCTGCTCAACATGGTGGAGCAGATCCTCGCGCTGAACGCACCGGAGCCGCTCGACCCGCAGGCGCTCGCTTCGCTGCTGGCCAAACGGGCCGTTCTGTACGACCGGGACCGGGAGGAGCACTACAACCTCATCTCCGCGCTGCATAAATCCCTGCGCGGATCTGACCCGGACGCGGCGCTCTACTGGTTCGCCCGCATGCTGGAGGGCGGCGAGGACCCGCGTTACCTCGCGCGCCGCCTGACGCGTTTCGCCGCCGAAGACGTCGGCATGGCCGACCCCTCGGCGCTCCGGCTGGCCATCGCAGCGTGGGAGACCTACGAGCGGCTCGGCTCACCCGAGGGAGAACTGGCGCTGGCGCAACTGGTCGTGCATCTTGGAACGGCGCCAAAGTCGAACGCAGTCTACAAGGCCTACGGCGCAGCGCGGCGAGCCGCCAAGGCGACCGGCAGCCTGATGCCGCCGGCTCATATTCTCAACGCTCCGACGAAGCTTATGAAGGAAATCGGCTACGGCGTGGGGTATCAGTATGACCATGACGCCGACGACGCCTTCTCCGGTCAGAATTACTTCCCCGACGAGATGGAGCGGCAGAGTTTCTATCGGCCGACCGGGCGTGGATACGAACACGAAATCAAGCGAAGACTGGACACATGGACGCGAATGAGGGCAAGCCGCGCCTCCGAAGAAGAAACGTGAGGACGGTATTATGAGTGTGGCCATGTTGACGGTGAGCGAGGACGAGGCCGATATCCGGCTCGACCGCTATTTCCGACGCCACTACCCGCACCTCACACAGGGCGCGTTACAGAAGCTGTGCCGTACGGGACAAATTCGTGTGGACGGCAAGCGCGTCGAGGCCAGCACGCGCCTAACGCCCGGCCAATCGGTCCGCGTGCCGCCGATCCCCGTGGCCGCCGGCCCCGCCCGCGATGCGCCAAAGACGCTGGACCCGCGTCTGGCGCGCGAAATCCAGGGTATGGTCGTCTATTCCGACAAGCAACTCATCGTCCTGAACAAGCCCTCCGGGCTCGCGACGCAGGGCGGCCCCGGCATCACGCATCACGTCGACATGATGCTCGACGGGCTGCGCGAAGGGGACGATCCGCGCCCCCGGCTCGTGCACCGCATCGACCGCGACACGTCCGGCCTGCTGCTGCTGGCCCGCACGCCGGGCGTCGCGGCGAAGCTGGCGGCCCTGTTTCGCGGGCGGGACGTAAAAAAAACCTACTGGGCCGTGGTGGTCGGACGGCCGGACCCACTTTCGGGGGAGATCGATCAACCGCTCGCACGGCTGGGCGCGGGTCCCGGCTCCATCACCGTCCCCGCGCAACGCGACGACGAGGACGCGCAGTTCGCCCGCACCGAATACGAAGTGCTCGACTCCGCCGGCAAAAAATTCTCCTGGCTGGGCCTCTCGCCCCTGACCGGCCGGACGCATCAGTTGCGTGTGCATTGCGAGTCCATCGGCACGCCAATCCTCGGCGACCCGAAATACGGCGCCGAAAAAGCGCACGCCGACGGCTTTACAGATCGGCTGCACCTGCACGCGCGCAGCCTCGTGCTGCCGCATCCCGCTGGCGGATGGCTGGAAGTCAGCGCCGAATTGCCGCCACATATGCGCGAGACTTTCCGCGCGCTCGGGTTCACGGCTGGCTCCACGCCGGCGCCGCGCAGGAGGTAGGAAATGGGTTTGAAGCGCAGGATCGGCGTCGCCGCAGGCGGGCTCGCCGTCGTTCTGGTCGGCGCGACCGCAGCGTCCGCGCTCATGGACGCCGACTGGCTGCGCGCGCGCCTCGTCAACGCGGTGCAGCGCCAGACCGGGCGGCAATTGCGGATCGACTCGCTCCATGTCTGGCTGCTCCCCTATCCGTGGGTCGACGCCAAAGGCGTGGGTCTGACGGACATGCCCGATGGCGGACGGGTCGAGATGTTCACGGCGGAGGAGGTTCGCGCCCGACTTGCCCTGACGCCGCTGTTTTCGCACCGCGTCGTCCTCGACGACGTGACGTTTGTGAAACCGACCCTGTCGCTGGAGCGGACCGACGATGGACGCGCCAACTGGCGCTTCGTTCCGCCATCTCGGGTCACGACGACCGGTGAAGAAAAGTCCGACAGCCGCGCGCATGTACGATGGGACATCGCCGTCGACGCCATCCATGTGCGCGACGGCTCTCTTGCATGGGATGACCGCGCGCGCCGCATGTCCGGCGCGACAACGCTCGACAAGGCCGATATTTCCGGCCTGACCAGCAACGTCGTTTCCCTCGACATCCATGGCCGCCGCGCCGCCACGACATACACGCTGGCTGGATCAACTGGCCCGCTTCCGCTTTCTGCCACCGCCCCGGGGACACCGCCCTGGCCCGTTCACCTGACCGCCACTCTCGCCGTTGACAAACATTCTTCCGGGACATTGCATGTCGATGGCGCGATCCAAAGCCCGGCGAACGCTACCGGCTACGCGCTGCAGATCACCGGGACGCTCGACGATCTTCGCTCCCTGAACGCGCTCTTTCCCCGTGCGAATCTGCCGGAGGCGAGAAACGTCTCCCTTCAGACCGCCGTCAGTGGCGACGGTGCGGCGCCGATCCTGAAGACCCTGCATCTGCACGTCGGGCCGACCGATCTCAGCGCCGCCCTGCCGGAGTTGCGGACAAGCAGCCTGACTCTCGACGCTTCGCAACCCACCGATCGCGTTGCCGTCGCAGCGGACGGCAAGCTAGGAGACCAAGCCGTCAGTCTGCACGGCCTGCTCGGAACGCTTGAAGAAACCGGACGGGCCTTGCGCGCGCCCGACGATCAGGCTCTGCCGCTGAAACTCGCTTTGGTTGAAGGACAGTCGTCGCTAACGCTGGACGGCGTGGCAGGCGGACGGCGCACGGCGCTGGACATCCACGGTTCGCTCCCCTCCCTCGCCTTCGGTCCAGAAAAACCGACGCTGAACGGTCTGAAAGCCGACGGTCACATCGCAAGCGACGCCCCCGTGTCGGTTCTGCGCGCGCATGACCCGGCGGCGCTGATGCGCGCGACACAGGCGACGCTCGACGTCGCGGCGCAACGCGTGACGTGGCGCTCGGTGGCGTGGACGGACGTGTCGGCCCATGTCACGCTCGACAAGGCCGTTCTGACGGCCGACCCCATACACGGCTCCGGCTCCGGCGTCGCGCAGACGGCCCGCTTCACCTACGACGCATCAGGCGAAACGCCGCATCTGACCATCAGCGCCTCCCCCATCGTCCTCCCCTCGACGGCCGCCGCGTTCTGGTCGGGCGCGCAGGGCCTCGTCGATGGATCGCTGCAGATCGTAGGCGACGTGTCCGCCGACGGCGCATCCGCAGCAGCGTGGCGAAGCAGCCTGACCGGACATGCCGGAGCGTCGATGGTCGGCGGTCGGGTGAATGGCGCGGTGCTGGCCAGCCTGATCGGCCAGAGCATTCCCGTCCACGGCAATATCGGTCTGCGCTGCTTCGGCGCGCATATGCAGTTCGCGGACCAGCGGGCGACGATCGACCGGCTGGGGCTGGAAGCCGATCTCCTGTCCATGAGCGGACATGGAACCGTGGGCCTGGCCGACGGGGCGCTGGACCTTCACCTGCTGCCGCATATCGGCGTCGGCGGCGCGTCGGCGTCCTCCCCCGTCGGCGTCAGCGGTTCGCTCGCCTCCCCGTCGCCGCATCTGGAGCCGGGATCGAACGGGCGCTTCGCCATCACGGTCGGCGGAAGCGGCGGGGAGGCGGATCCCTGCCCCGACCTTCTGGCCGCCGCCCGCGAGGGTGGTCCCGGCCCGGCCGCCGCTCCGGCCTCCAGTCGGAAGGCCGACAAGTTGATGAACCTGCTGCACGGGTTATTCCATTAACAGCCCCCGACGAACGGACGCACATGAATTCACGCCCAGTCCCCGGCTCGTCGTCCGGTCTGAAGAAACGCTTCTGGACCGAAGCGTCCGTCACCGAGGATATGGGGGAATTCGGCGTCGCTCTCGACGGGCGCCCTGTCCGGCTTCCCGGAGGGACGCCGCTGCGCGTATCGTCTCGGGCGCTGGCCGAGGCGCTGGCGGAAGAATGGAGCCGCGCGGGGCGGGACGATGTGGAGAGACGCTTCGGGCCGCTCGATCTGCCGTTGACCCGAATCACCGGGACAATGATCGAGCGCGTCGCGCCGGACCGCCTCCATTCGATCCGCACGCTTATGGAATACGGAAAGAACGACGCGCTGTGCTACTGGACCGACGAAGGTGGAGCCCTTGCGGAACGGCAGGAAGCCGAACTGGGGCCGTGGCTGACGTGGAGCGCCACCCGGCTGGGCGCAGATCTGATCAAAACGACCGGCCTGATGCCCGTCACGCAACCACCGGAAGCCCTCGGCCGACTTGAAGCGACGCTCATCGCGACATCGGACGCTGACCTGGCGGGGCTTGGCGTCGCAGTCCCGGCCCTTGGAAGCCTCGTGCTGGGTCTCGCACTTATGGAGGGCGCCTTGTCCGTGGACGAAGCTGTCTCCCTGACGACGCTCGACGAACAGGTGCAGATGGCGCGCTGGGGCGAGGATAGCGCGTTGCTGGACCGGATTGCGACGATCGCCGCCGACCTGTCCGACGCCGTACGCTTCATGACGCTCGCCCGCTGACGTCGTGCTTGCGTGACCTCAGCAGGCAAAAATTATTACATCGTTTTGTAACAAACTTCCCGCGACGTTTCTCCTGACTCCCCGATTCCAGAGCCCACAGAAATGCGCCCCTGACACCGCCAGAGGCGAGTTCGGCGTCGCGGGCCGATTTTTTGTACGGTTCGGGATTTTTTTCGGCTTGCTCCGCGATCCCAATCGCCGAGCAACCACCACATGAACCGGGCATCAGAACGATCAGTGTCGGCGCAAAAGCCTTTGCCATGCTCCGACGTCACGCCCGCACTAACCCTCGACACGATGCCCTGGCGCCGCCTCAGATGAGCGGGATTTGGCACAACGTCCAAAGCAGCAGAAACATGCCCGAGACCAACCAGAACAAGTTATTGAAATAAGATAACATCTTATATGCCGACGGCGTCCCTTTCCTGTCGGACCGGCCGCTCTCGTGGCACCGCCCGGCATGCCGTAAACCATGCCTGTCATCACGCATACAAAGCCGCGAGGCACCGCCACAGAAAATCGCGCGACCCGCAATGCTGAAGAAATTTCACGTTCATTGCCATGAATGGCTGACGGTCGCCGCAAGGCATTGAACCGAAACGCGCATGTTCTTCTATCGACGGCAAAGCGAAAAGATGTCCGTCATCTTACAAACACGCCACGATTTCGCCTCAGAGCCGCGCTTTATCTCACAAGACGAAATAACCAAACCGTCAGAGACAGTTGGTAACTTGCAACTCTTATGTGGTCGGGAGCACGGTCGGAGCGAACGCAACGGCGGCGTATCGCCCGGACAGGCTGGAAAGGGAACATGATGGAGCACTCCGCATATCAGACTCCCGGCGACACTCTCGCCACGCAAGCACGCAGTTCCTGGCAAATCGGAAAGACAGGCGGCGTGACGCGCAGCACGCCAGAGCGTATCCGGCGCAAGGCCGCGCATCTCTTCGCCACCTTCGCCATGGGCGCGTGGCTGTTGCTGGCGGTGGTTCCGTTCGTCGTGGTGCTGGTGGAGATAGGCTGAGCCTGAACGCAAGCTCCGCCCGAGGCTTTGGATATCTCCTTCAGGCCGAAGTAGTCTTTCGCGCCTTCCCTCGCCCGGAAGAACCGCCGCGTCTTTTCGAAGGATCGTACCCTCCGCCCCCCGGCCCAAGCGGCGTAGGGGCAAATTCCTTCTTCCGTCCCGACGGCTCTCCCTTGCGCCCCTGTCGAGACGCCGCAACAGGCGGCGGCTCCAGCCCCAGCTGCAACGCCTCCAGGCGCTTGACCTCGTCACGCAGCCTCGCGGCAGTCTCGAATTCCAGATCCGCAGCGGCGGCGCGCATGCGTTTCTCCAGTTCGGCGATGCTGGCTTCCAGAGATTTGCCGACGAACTCCCCGGCGCCTTCCTGCGTCGGCGCGACCGTCACGTAATCCTGTTCGAACACCGAATTGACGATCGAGCCGATCTGTTTACGAACGCTCTGTGGCGTCACCCCGTTGGCGGCGTTCCACGCGGCCTGCTTTTCCCTGCGCCGCGCCGTTTCCTCGATGGCGTATCGCAGGCTGTCGGTCATCTTGTCGGCATAGAGGATCACCCGGCCGTCAACGTTGCGGGCTGCGCGGCCGATCGTCTGGATCAGCGACGTACGGGAGCGCAGGAATCCTTCCTTGTCCGCGTCGAGGATCGCGACCAGCGAGCACTCGGGGATATCCAGCCCCTCACGCAGCAGGTTGATGCCGATCAGCACGTCGAACGCGCCCAGCCGCAGATCGCGGATGATCTCGATCCGCTCCAGCGTGTCGATGTCGGAATGCAAATAGCGAACCTTGATCCCCGCCTCGTCGAGATACTCGGTCAGATCCTCCGCCATCCGCTTGGTGAGCGTCGTGACGAGAACCCGCCCGCCTTTCGCCACCGTATCGCGGCATTCGGCCAGCAGGTCGTCCACCTGTTTCTCGACGGGACGCACCTCCGTCACCGGGTCGATCAAGCCGGTCGGGCGAATCACCTGCTCGCTGTATGCGCCCTGCGTCCGTTCCATCTCCCATGGTCCCGGCGTCGCGCTGACGAAGACAGTCTGGGGGCGATAGCTCTCCCACTCCTCGAATTTCAGAGGGCGGTTGTCGAGACATGACGGCAGACGAAAACCAAACTCCGACAGGATCGACTTGCGCGCGTGGTCCCCGCGCTCCATGCCGCCGATCTGCGGCACGGTGACGTGGCTTTCGTCCACGATCAACAAGGCATCCTCGGGCAGGTACTCGAACAGGGTCGGCGGCGGCTCCCCGGCTTTTCGACCCGACAGATAGCGCGAGTAGTTTTCGATTCCCTTGCAGACGCCCGTCGTCTCGATCATCTCCAGATCGAAGGTGGTGCGCTGTTGAAGCCGCTCGATCTCCAGCAGTTTGCCCTGCTTCGTGAACTGATCGAGCCGTTCGCGCAGTTCCTGCTTGATGGAGACGACGGCCTGATTGAGCGTCGGGCGCGGCGTGACGTAGTGGCTGTTTGCGTAGAGGCTGACCTCTTGCAAATCTGCGGTCTTCTCCCCCGTCAGCGGATCGAATTCGATGATCTGGTCGATCTCGTCGCCGAACAGGCTCACGCGCCAGGCGCGGTCCTCGTTCTGCACGGGGAAAATGTCGACGCTTTCGCCGCGCACGCGAAACGAGCCACGTACGAAAGCCGCGTCGTTGCGCTTGTACTGAAGTTCGACCAGCGCCTTGATCAACCTGTCCCGGTCGATCTCTCCGCCCGCCTCCAGACGCACGACCATGCGCGAATACGTCTCGACCGATCCGATGCCGTAGATGCAAGAGACCGAGGCGACGATGATCACGTCGTTCCGTTCCAGCAACGCCTGTGTGGCGGCGTGACGCATACGGTCGATTTGTTCGTTTATCTGGCTGTCTTTTTCGATGTAGGTGTCGGTGCGCGGCACATACGCTTCCGGCTGGAAATAATCGTAGTAGCTGACGAAATACTCGACCGCGTTGTTCGGAAAGAACTGCTTCATCTCTCCGTAAAGCTGCGCCGCCAGCGTCTTGTTCGGGGCGAGGATCAACGTGGGTTTCTGCGTCGCCTCGATGACCTTCGCCATGGTGAAGGTCTTGCCGGACCCGGTGACGCCAAGCAGCACCTGATCCCGCTCGCCCTCCATGACCGCCTTCGATAATTCGGCGATGGCCTGCGGCTGATCGCCTGCGGGTTCGTATTCCGAGACCACCTCCATCCGGAAACGCTTTTCCTTCGCCGGAAGCCGCTCGGGCTGAAAGAGTAGCGCTGGATTAGCTTGCAGGGAGGATCGGGAGGGTGCGGCCATTGAAGAAAAATGGGCGCTTCGGTCCGACGCCGCAAGTCATCTCGCACGGCGTCGCAACGCTTTTATGGTCGGAATGCAGCGCCCAAACCAAAGCGTGACGGAGATGGTCGTCCATGGTTTTCGCGCCGTGGACGACCAGTCTGTTCGACTACCTGCCAGCCCGTTAATGGCTAGCAGGAAACAGGCTCAACGCTTCCACCAGCCGGTGCGCGCCTTGCCCGTCGGGGCGTCTTCGCCG
The DNA here is from genome assembly GCF_000429165.1 of Acetobacter nitrogenifigens DSM 23921 = NBRC 105050. GTDB lineage: Bacteria > Pseudomonadota > Alphaproteobacteria > Acetobacterales > Acetobacteraceae > Acetobacter > Acetobacter nitrogenifigens. Next base: position 41,573 of record NZ_AUBI01000014.1, read on the forward strand.
ATCACCACCGGCTCCACGACGACAGCGTCACGCGGGGCGGGCTTCGTCGCGGCCGGAGTCTCAACCTCGACAGCGGCCGCTTCGACCGGCGCTTCCGCGTCGGTCGTCCTGGCGCGACGCGTACGGGTCCGGCGACGCGGCGCGGGCTCCGCCGCCTCCCCCTCAGCCGCGTCCTGCGCAGGGGCGTCGGCAACGGATACGCTTTCCTCCACCGCGGCTTTAGCCGAGCGGCGGCGACGGGTCGGACGACGCGCAGGCTCTTCCGCGACGACAGGTTCTGGCGCCGGTTCCACGACAGGCACTTTCACCTCGATCACCACCGGCTCGGCAGGCTCCGCCACGACGGGCGTCTCCACTTCGACTGCGACAGGTTGATGCGCACGCGGCGGCGAAGGAGCCTCTTCGCGCTCAGCCTGATCCATCATGTCGAAAATGTCGAAGTTGCCGCCGAACGGGTCAGCCGGAGTGGGGCCACGCCAGACCGGAGCCGCAGCGGGGCGCGGTTGCTGCGGACGTGCGGGCGCCTGCTGGAAAGCAGGACGGGCCGGAGGCTGAGGCTGGCGCTGCTGCGGCCGTTCCTGAACGGTCTCGCTTTCCGACTGCCCTTTACGGGAATGACGCGTACGCATCCGCCCCGGCACGAGGTTCTCGGCCGCACGTGCGGCGTCTTCGCTATTCGGCGCGTCCGCTGCGATGACAGGGGTCTCGTCCGCGTCATCGTCGTCGTCCTGCGCGCCGAACGCCTCGTCAGCCTGACCAAGCTGCGCCTGCTCGCCATTCTGAGCGTTGTCGCGCTGACCGCCACGACGACGGCGACGGCGACGGCGACGACGCGGTTGCTCACCGTCCCCTTCCTCGGAACGCGGAGCCGCAGAAGCTTCGGAACGTGCGTCGGAGGGCGCGCCCACTGAAACGTATTCGTCCTGCTCATCCGCAGTCACGACCGGCGGAGCGTCCGCAATCGGGATCGAGCGGGCGGGCCGGGACTGTGTCGGCCGCTCGTCATCAGCCACAACTTCCGGGCGGTTCTCAAGAGCGGCGACCGTCGCTTCCGTCGTCACTGGCGTCGCGACAACCTCTGGCGCGTCGAAACGCGCGGTCTGCGGCTTGTGGCGCTCGATCCGCACCTGCGGCGGCGGCAACGTCGCGTCGGCCGCGAAGTAAACGCGCATCTTATGGCGCGTCTCGATGCCGTTCACCCAGTCGCGCTTGTTGTTGAGGATGTAGAGCGCGATGTCGGCCGCCACATGGACAGTGACTTCCGAAGCGCGGCGCAGCGCCCCTTCGTCCTCCACGGCGCGCAGCACATGCAGCGCGGAACTCTCGATCCCGCGGACAATGCCCGTGCCCTGACAGTGCGGGCAGGCCATGAACGCCGTTTCGGCGACCGACGGACGAAGACGCTGGCGCGACATCTCCAGCAGGCCGAAATGAGAGATCCCGCCGACCTGAATACGCGCCCGGTCGTTGCGGAGCGCGTCTTTCAGGCGCCGCTCGACTTGCGCGTTGTGGCGGCGGGACTCCATGTCGATGAAGTCAATGACGATCAGACCGGCCAGATCGCGCAGACGCAACTGGCGCGCGACTTCATCCGCTGCTTCAAGATTCGTCTTGACCGCCGTCTCTTCGATGTTCCGCTCGCGTGTCGCACGGCCGGAGTTGACGTCGATCGAGACCAGCGCTTCGGTCTGGTTGATAACCAGATAACCGCCGGAGCGAAGCTGCACGGTCGGCGACAGCATCGCGTCGAGATGCCCTTCAACCTGATAATGGCTGAAGAGCGGTTGATGCTCCTTGCGCCACAGCACGACCTTTTGCGCGCTCTGCGGCATCAGCATACGCATAAAATCGCGCGCCGAACGCCAGCCGGGCTCACCATCGACGACGATCTCTTCGACGTCGCGGGTGTAAACGTCGCGGATCGCCCGTTTGACGAGGCTGGCCTCTTCATAGATCAGAGTCGGCGCGACCGACTTCATCGTGTGCTCGCGAATCTCGTCCCAGAGATGCAGCAGATACTCGCAGTCGCGCATGACCTCTGGACGCGGACGTTGCGCCCCGGCCGTGCGGACGATCATTGCCATGCCGCGCGGAAGCTGCAACTCGGCGATGATCTCCTTCAGGCGCTTGCGGTCGCTGACGGCCGTGATCTTGCGGGACACGCCGCCGCCGCGCAGGGCGTTCGGCATCAATACGCAGTAACGACCAGCGAGCGAAACGTAGGTGGTCAGCGCGGCGCCCTTGTTGCCACGCTCCTCCTTGACGACCTGCACCAGCAGAATCTGGCGGCGGCGGATGACTTCCTGAATCTTGTAGCTGCGCAGGAAGCGCGCCATGCGCTTCTGGACGAGGGCCTCTTCGCCCGTGTCGGTCTCGCCACCCACGTAATCCGGGGTCGACCGTGCGTGATCGTCGGATGCGACAGATTCGCCACCCTCAGCCTCGACCGTTACTTCAGCCGAAGGATCGACCTCACCGTTCTCAACAGGCGTCCCCTCAGCTTCGGCAGCCTCTTCAGCCTCCTGCGCAGCGGCTTCGTCTTCTTCCTGAAGAGCGAGCAGCTTCTCTCGGTCAGCAACCGGGATCTGGTAATAGTCAGGATGAATTTCGCTGAAGGCGAGGAACCCGTGGCGATTGCCGCCATATTCGACGAACGCAGCCTGAAGGCTGGGTTCGACGCGGATCACCTTGGCGAGATAAATATTGCCTTTGAGCTGTTTGCGGTTGGCGGCCTCGACGTCATAATCCTCGAGACGGTTACCATCCATCACGACGACGCGGGTTTCTTCCGCGTGCGTCGCATCGATCAGCATACGCTTGGTCATAAAAAGAAAAACTCCGGTGCCCGCGCGTTCTTCCAGCCGGGCGCAGCCGGTCGGACAACGACCGGGCTACGCGGGGGAACGCGTCGGGAAAATCGACTGAACGATCAGTGGTGGCGTGGACGATCACGGTCGGCGGAGCGCTCTTGATCAGTGCTGACAGAAGCGGCGCCGGGACCGGGCGAATATCGCCACGACCTGCCTTGCGCGCTGTCAGCCTGATCAGACTAGCTCTCATCCATCCTTACGATCGGCAATAGGTCTGCGCCGACCCGTAACCGCGCCGTTCGCCGAAATACGGCGACAGACGGTGTCAGAAGGCGGCCACGCGGCAGGCCTGTGATCGACCATGCCACATGACAATACCATGACCGAAATGGGCGCCCTGCGCAAGCGGCGCGTGACGCCCTGCCTGGACAGATCCGTCGCGACATCAAGAAACCGCCACAAGTGCATGAATTAATGACTTAGGCATAAAAATATGAAACTGTCCCCCTGTCATACCCGGAAGGCCAGATGACGAAAAACGAGAGAACATGCGCCCCTGTCCCGACCGGGCCTGTTGCGCAAACCCGGCAGTTCAAACAGGGGCTGCTGGACGGTTGCGGCTCGAAGGGAATCGACGTCGCCTCCCGGTCGACCGAACGCGTCGATCTTGTCCGCCGCGCGACCCTTTTCGTGGGCCTCGCCCCTCTGGTCCCGGCAGCGGCTTTCGCGCGATCGCACCCCCACGCCCATACATTAGGCGCGCCGCATTCAGCTCCCACGCATACCCCCCCCCTGCATGCGCCTGCGGTGATCCGGAAAGCCGCAGCCCCCCTTCCGCTCGTCATGCTCGATCCGGGTCATGGTGGAAAAGACCCGGGCGCTATTGGATATTCAGGCACCTTCGAAAAGCACGTCGCTGAAGCGGCCGCCAATGAGCTTGAGCGGCAATTGCTCGCCACGGGCCGCTATCGCGTGGCGATGACGCGAACCGGCGACCGTTTCATTCCCCTCGAAGGGCGCGTCGATATGGCGCAGGCGCACAAGGCCGAGTTGTTCATCTCCATGCACGCCGACGCTTTGCACGACGCCTCCGTCCGGGGCGCCAGCGTCTATACCCTATCCAGCAACGCCTCCGACAGCCAGACCGCGACCATCGCCCAAAGCGAGAACAGCGCGGACCTGTTCGGCGGACCGCACGTCCATGCGACGTCGCCCGCCGTGCAGCAGATTCTGGCGAGCCTTGTTTCAGAAGAGACAAGACGCGGATCGGCGCATATGGCCAGTTCCGTCGTCTCTTCCCTGTCGTCCCGCCTGACGATGCTCAGCAATCCGCACCGGCATGCGGCCTTCGTTGTCCTGAAGGCGGCGGACATCCCGTCCGTGCTTGTCGAGATGGGCTTCATGTCCAACCGCATGGACGAAGCCGCCCTGCGCGCCGCCGGACACCGCGCCATGGTCGCAGGAGCGATGCGCGACGCCGTCGATCGCTATTTCATGTCGGCGGGCGTTGGCGTCGGCTGAACGCCGCACCTTCTGGCTCGCTACGATATGGGGCCGTCCGCGGGCTTATGCGTCGCAGACGCCTTCGAGACGACCGACCGAACGCCCATCATTCTCCCGCGGCCCTTCGAACGGCAGAACGGGCGTTATCGACGACCCAACTCGCAATCTCACCAACGTCACTCAGCCTGAATGTCACAAGAGCGGGCGGCAGGTCGGCCAGCGCGTCGCAAGCGTCACCAAGAGCGACGGCGCGCACAGCAGGACGTTCGGGCCATAGCGGCGGCTTGCCGACTTCCCGACGCCACACCTCCAGAGCGATTGGTAAACGGGCGCCGAACCCTTCGACCAGAATGATGTCCACCGGTTCCATGCGCCCCACCAGACTGTCGATGTCCGGCTCTTCCTGCGTCGACTGCTGCTCATGCATCAACGCCCAGCGTGAGCCTGTCGCCAGCATGATCTCACGCGCGCCCGCTTCCCTGTGGCGAAAACTGTCCTTTCCCGGCCGATCGAGATCGAAGCCGTGATGGGCGTGCTTGATCGTCGACACGGTCTTTCCCAAGGCGGACAGCGCCGGAATCAGTCGCTCGATCAGCGTGGTTTTGCCCATTCCGCTTCGTCCGGCGATTCCCATCAGCAATGGAGGTTTCATCCGTCACAGTGTCCTTTCCACCACATGCGCTCGCCCCGCAGGGCTGTGTATCACAGCGCTGCGCGTATGCTATTTCAGGAGCGGGCCTGTAGCGGCAAGGTCCGTCATTGCTCAGGAGGCGATCATAAGGCTATGCGCGAACTTCCTGCACGCATCCGGGGGACGACATGAGCGACGACCGTCGCCATGCCGCGCTTATTCTTGCTGGCGGCGAAGCGCGGCGTTTGAATGGCGTCGACAAGGCCAGCCTGGATCTCGGTGGCGCGACGCCCCTGTCTCTGCTCGTCGCCGCCTTGCAGGACGCGTGCGACGCCATCGCGATCAGCACGAACACGCGGAACCCGGCGACGGCGGCCCTTGAAAAGCCCATGCTCGCCGACCCGATCCCCGGCGTCGGCCCTCTTGGAGGCGTGCTTGCCGGACTTGAATGGGCGCACCGCGAAGGCTTCGCCAGACTTATGACCGTACCCGGCGACACGCCCTTCATCCCGTCCAATCTAATCGAGAAACTGGCTGCGCCGCTCTCCGTGGCGTCATCGGGCGGGCGAACCCACCCACTGATCGCTTGCTGGCCGACATCGGCCGCGCCGACGCTTCGGAACTGGATCGAGGAGCGCATGGCGGAGGCTCGGCCGGAGGCAGGAAAATCGGCAGCGTGGCGGGTCCGTGATTTTATGAAAAACCTCGGCGCCTGGCGGGTCGTCGAGTTTTCTGCCGAGGACGGCGACCCTTTCTTCAACATCAACACCCCGCAAGATCTCGCCTGGGCGCGCACGCGCAGGGAAGCATCACGCATCGATACGAAAAACGTCCGGTCATGACGAATTCTTCCCCCACCTCTTACGATCCTGCGTTCTGGAGAACTGTTACCCGGCTGGGCGGCGACTCACACGACGCACGCAGACTGGCGATAGCGGACGAGACGCCGCTCTCACTGATTTACAGCGGCGTCCCCTATTCGGTTATGATGGTGACGCCCAGCGACATCGAAGATTTCATTATCGGCTTCTCGCTGACCGAGGGATTGATTTCGGCGCCTGACGAGATCGCTTCAATACAAATTCGCGACGGCGTAGACGGTCTTATCGCCGAAATCGCGACATCGGGCGCGGCTATGAAAACCGTGCTCGCGCGCCGCAGGAGCATGCCGGTTCGAAGCAGTTGCGGCGTCTGCGGCGCCGAAGATACGGACGCGCTCATGCGTCCGCTGCGCCCCGTCACCTCTCCCGCACTGAGGGCGGCAGCAGTCGCACGAACGCTTGCTGAGCTACGCGGCAGGCAGATTCTTAACAGAGACGTTCATATGCTGCACGCTGCGGCCTGGTCGACTCTCGATGGCGATATCGTTCTCGTGCGGGAGGATGTTGGGCGGCACAATGCGCTCGACAAGCTGATCGGGGCGACGTCGAGGAAAAATCTTGATATGTCACATGGATTTTGCACGATAAGCAGCCGCTGCTCGTTCGATATGGTGCAGAAATCGGTCGCTGCGGGGATTGGCGCGCTGGTCGCCGTGTCCGCGCCAACGGAGCGAGCCGTGAAACTGGCCGAGCAGGCCGGTCAAACGCTGGCGGCGTTGGCGCGTGGCGACGACGCGTGGGTGTTCACGTCGCCCGACCGGAAAGGCCCCGGCGTTTGAAGCGTCATCCGATCAGCGGAAGCCTCTGGCCGGATGACGATGCTCGTTATGACAACAAGCCGGAGCCTCGTCCGTGAACCGGCGCAAACAGTTAAGACTCCAATACGTCATGCCTGTTGCAACCGGAAAAAATGTCCGCGCAAGCCGGGCGCTCATCCGCGAATGGATCACGCCCTACAGCATCGGCGCGTCGGCGCCGGTCAATTCACGGCGAATGATCTTCATCGGCACCAACCCGGAAGATAACAACCCGTCATGAAACTTCTGCAAAGAGAATGAGGCTCCGTCTCGCTTCCGCATATCCTCACGCAGATGCAGGATCATCAGCTTTCCCAGCAGATACGAGTAATATCCAGGATCGGCCGTACCACGACGCGCTTCTTTGTACGCCATGACGGACGATTGATAACATTCGCGCTGCATCATTCCGGTCGCGTCCTTCAGAGACATTCCCTGCGTGTGCATGCCAAAAGCCGCAAGGAAACGGCAGTCGCGAAGAAGAGCGTCCTGCAACTGCGCCAGATGCAGCCTGGCGTCCTGAGCATGAAAGCCCTGCTCGACCATCATCTGCTCGGTGTAATGCGCCCATCCCTCCGTCGTGGAATAGGACTGTGCTCCTTTCCGCGTCAGGGTCCAGCCAGGGTTGGCGCGCAGGTACAGACCCTGCACGAAATGTCCGGGCATCGCTTCATGAACAGTGATGTTCAGGAGTGAAGGCGTATTGAAATCTTCCAAAGACTCCTCAGCCTTCTTCGCATCCAGCTTCGGGTCGATGGGCGTCACGTAGTAAAACGACGTCGTCGCCTTCGTCTCGAAAGCGCCCGGCCAATCCGTCGCGGCGGTGATCAGGGAGCGCTGGAAGCTCGGCGTGTCCGTCACCACCGGCAATGTGGCGTTGGGCAACGTCACGATGCGATGCGTCGTCACGAAGCTCTGGGCGTCCTTCAACTGATCGCGCACCAGCTGATTGAGCGCGTCAGCCGCGACGTGATCCTTGCGGATTTCGGCGAGCGCGTTTTTCGGGTGGGATGGGTCCACCTCTCGTTCGGCCTGATGGAACGCGATCTGGTCACGCTTCAGTTGCGCGCGGCCCGCTGCGATCACTGTATCGAGCGGAGTATCCACCATATCCGCCGCCAGCATCGCCTTCATCGTATCGGCGCCAAGTGCGAAGCCGCCGGATGGCTTGATGCTTTCGAGTTTCGTTCCAAACATCTGCAGAGCGTCAAGCACGCTGGCGGTGCTGGACCGTAATTGCGCCTGCAACGCAGGGTCCTTCACCCCGGCGAAAGCTTCGGGCACGTTGTCTTTTACGAAAGACACTGCTCCGGCGAGATCCTCTTTGGAGATTTCGATGAAAATCGCGGGAACCTGTGTAAGCTGACTCTCGCCTGTCGCCAGCATCGCAGGGATCAGCTTTTCTCGCGCTATGACGTTCTTCATACGCTCCGAAAGCGGCGCAAAGTCCCGATCAATCAGGCTGTAGAGCGCGTTGGTGGCGAGCGAAACATAGCTGTCAGGATTATGCGCGTAGGGCTGAATACGCTCGTTCGAGAGCAGTTCGCCATTGATCTCGGCGACGAGGACGTCCCTGTCGTCCTGACGCCGCTGAGGCAGACTGGAGACGTCAAGCGCGGTCAGCGCATCCTTTTCGCGACGCAAGCGCGCCGTCTGCGCGACAGTCGCAGCGACGGAGACGTCATCCAGTTCGCCATCGGCATTGTGGACGCCAAGCAGGGTCGAAGAAACCGGACTCGCCGCCCACTCGGCGTCAAAATGCGCTTTCTCGATTGCATCGAGTGTGGACGAGGCCGGCGGCGCGGCATGAGCGGCTATACCGATCATTGAGACCGTCACGGCCAGAAAGATACGCCGGACGGCGCGTGGTGCATGCATGTTCATAAGCGGCACGATATCTGGGGCACAGCCCCGTGCAAAGCGTGGGCCGATCGAAAGAAGCAGGCCGCTCACGCCTTCCTGAGCCAGAATTGATAGTGGCTGGTCTTCCATACAGACGCGCCCTACGCAGCGCTGACCAGATGTCTCCCAGTCGGCAGCCTCCCCGCTTGCAGAGCGGCGCCAGATCAGAATTCGTCGTAGAAGCCCAGTTTGGATTTGCGAAATTCGATCAACGCGTTTACCGCCCGAAAAAAAGAGGCATCCGGCTTTTTGTCAAAATAATTGCGAAAAAAAATCATATCTTCGTCGAAGAAGTTTCCTTCCCCCTTGTAGGTAATGATTGGAAAGCCATCGGCTTTTCTATTTTCGTTTATCGCGGTAATAAATCCTTGATACCACGCGTAGTATACAACCTTCCACCACATCGTGTTGACTTTATATGTTTCTATCTCGAGATAAGCGTGCTGTCCCGTCATTTTTGAAGTATCTCTGTATATTCTATCGAGAAAATCTTTTCCTTTATTATGCCCAACCCCAAAAATAAGCGCGTTTTTGCCCATAAAACCCGCATGAAATTCGGAAGACGAAACCCCGTGATCGTCCAGCACGATCAAGGCGCCATCGTTGTCCAATTCATAGATTTCTCCATTGTCGCCAACCACGTCGGCGTCGAGACGGCGGGCGATGCGCACCATTTTTGCCATCAGGTGATTATCGGGATACTTGGCGGTGATGACTCCGCCTGCTCCCCACAGATATCGCGACTCACTCTCCGGGTCTGGATGGGCAGACCATATGGCGGTGTCGACGCCATATTTGTCTGCGTGCTCGCCGACAAAGAACTTAAGCTCCTTATCGGCGCGAATAATGGCGAACCATTCATCCAGCGTGATCTGCGGCCCTTTCTTGCGCGAAAATAAGGGATTTCGCGTTATTTCCACATCGTAGCCCACAATATCTTCGCCTTCGAAAAATTATTTAAATCAAGGCATAAAAATAAATTCCCGGCGCCGCAATCTAAGCAAATATTCTCAGCTTCTTATGTCATACATCTTCTGACACACAGTCAGGCTCGATACAGGCAAGTCATGTGGCCTTTCCGCTGCGCTTAACGCTCTTCGGCAACGGCCCTTCACTCTTCAGACTATTCCAGGAGAGCAGACAATCGACCAGAAACGCAGCCAGCGCGGCCACAGTCGCAAGCAGAGCCGCACCGAACATGAGCACCAGCCACAAGGCTATGGACGCGTCGCGGACGCTGCCGAGGAACAACACAAACGCCGCGCCGCAAGTCGTCGCGCCTGCGAGGCCAGCGAACAGGATAGACAGGTCGAGCACGAACGTCCGTCGGCGGAGATGAAACAGGTGGCGGTGCAAACTCTGCCGGGCGTGCTTGTCCACCTCGTCGTCCAGCAGGTCGGACGCCTTTTCGATATGATCGGCCACGCGTGCGGAGCGGGTGTTGAAAAGATTCAACAGGGTGCCGACGCCGGACAACATGAAAACCGGCGTCAGCGCGGTTTCAATCAGATGGGCGACGTCGCCTGCTGAATCCGTGGCGAGCGAGGACAGGGGAAGAGGCATCAGATCAGACACAGTTTGTTGCGATCCGGGCGTTCTACCCTTTTGATCGTCCAAGTTCAAAATTTCGTGCGAACCACGCATTGGCGCGACCACGATAGTCGCCCCAATGCGTCGCCCCCAAAATCACTCCCGGATGAGCACCCGGTCGGCCGCCGAAAGCCGGTCTTTCGCCGTGCTCGCCTGATGCCAGTAGGGGTAAATCAGCGGCGGACGACTCGCCTCCTCCAGCTTCGTCGTCTCCTCCGCCGACAGATGAAGTTCCGCCGCCTTCAGGTTCGACAGAAGTTGCTCCTCCGTTCGGGCGCCGATGACCAGAGACGTGACGCCGGGGCGCGCTACCGTCCATGCAAGAGCCACTTCGGCTGGCGAAACGCCGCGCTCTTCCGCTATGGCGACCAGCACGTCCACGACGTCGAACAGGCGCTCCTTGTCATGGACCGGGGGCTCGCCCCAGTTCTCCAGTTGGCGCCCCTGTGGCGTCGGTTGATCGCGACGGTATTTGCCAGAGAGAAGACCGCCTGCGAGCGGGCTCCACACCTGTACGCCGATTCCCTGATCCACGGCGATCGGCAGAAGCTCATACTCTGCGTCACGCGCCTGCAACGAGTAATAAATCTGTTGCGCGGTAGGGGCGATCAGACGGTCACGCTCCGCGATGGACAGGGCTTTCATAAGATGCCAGCCGGAAAAATTGGAAACGCCCGCATAGCGGATCTTTCCTGCGCGACGCAGCGCGTCCAGCGCCTCCAGCGTCTCGTCCAGCGGCGTCAGGCCGTCCCATTCATGCAGGTAGTAAAGATCGATATGGTCGCGATCCAGTCGCTTCAGACTGGCCTCGCACGCCGCGATCAGATGCTGGCGCGACAGACCCACGTCATTCTGGCCCGGCCCCATACGAAACCGCGCCTTGGTGGTGACAAGCGTCTCCTCCGTGCGGCCCTTCAGGGCCTGACCGAGAATTTCCTCGGACGCGCCAGTGGAGTAGATGTCCGCCGTGTCGAACATCGTGATCCCGGCCTCGATGCAGAGATCGATCTGACGTTTCGCGCCCGTCAGATCGACATTGCCGGTCTTCGCGAAATTTCCGCGCCCGCCGAACGTCATCGTTCCCATCGTGAGCGCGGAAATACGCAGGCCCGAACGGCCCAGTTGGCGATATTCCATCGTCGTGCTCCTTTATCTGTCGCGCGCGTGCGCCACGCAGGGATTACGAATGACTGCCGCTATCAATCCCGAGTCACGTAAGTCACCTGCAAAGAGCCGACGCCCTCGCACTCCGCGCGCACTATGTCGCCAGCCCGCACAGGGCCGACGCCCGACGGCGTTCCCGTCATGATCAGGTCGCCGGGACGCAGGGTAACATAGGTCGACAGAAACGCGATGATCTGCGGCACGGACCAGATCAGATCATCGAGATTTCCTGACTGCCTTACTTCCCCATTTACCGTGAGCTCAATTTTCCCCGATGTCGGATGTCCGTTTCGCGCTGCGGGCGCGATGGGGCTGATCGGGCAGGACTGGTCGAAGCCCTTGCTCAGATCCCACGGCTGCCCCCCTTTCTTCGCGATCGCCTGAAGGTCCCGACGGGTCATATCGAGGCCAACGGCGTAGCCGTAGACAAGATCAAGAGCACGTTCTTCCGGAACGTCAGCGCCTTCCCCGCCTATGGCGACCACCAGTTCGACCTCGTGATGCAGGTCGTCCGTGTGAACAGGGAAAGGCAGACCCTGCTCTTCGGTGACGGCGTCGGAGGGCTTGGAGAAGAAAATCGGCGGATCGCGCGACGGATCGCCTCCCATTTCACGCGTGTGTTCGGCGTAGTTGCGTCCGACGCACCAGATCCGGCGCACCGGAAACCGTGCTTCCTCGCCAGCCACACTCACACTCGCCTGCTTCGGCGCGTCGATCACATACGTCATTACGGTGTTGTTCCTTGCTCGCCGTGTTTCTGTCGGACCCAGGCTACCGCATCGGACGAACGCTGTTGAGCAGGCGCGCCGAAACTTCCCGCTATTGTGTCGAGAGCTGGACGACCGAAATAATGCGAAAGGGATCGCTACGACGTCTCCACTTTTTGCATACGTTACTTTATGTCAAAATATTAGCGTCGGCGTTCGGTTACACTGGCGGCGTATTTTGCCGCATCTCGGCGCAAAACCGGGGTCGATCGCCGGATTTTAGGAGCAGGGCGTTCGTGCAGCGACCGGAATTGAGTTTGACCATCCCCGCACGGCTGCACTGGAGCCGTTTTCCACTGCGACTGGCGCTGACGACGCATGCAATTCTTCTCGCGCTTGGCGTCATGCTTGCGTGGCGTTCGGGCGTCGTCCGCTCGGCCTGCCATTGGGACTGCGAGTGGTATTCCGCCATCGCGCGGTCAGGCTATGGCGTTCTCGTGAAGTCTGGCCCCGAAGCCCTGCCGGGTCAGGGCTCATGGGCTTTTTTTCCGCTTTTTCCTCTCGCCATGCGACTGGTGAGCGTCGTAACGACATTGAACGTCGCGGCGGCTGGCCTATTGCTGAACGCCGTGTCGCTCCCGATCCTGCTCTGGCTCACTTTTGACTGGACCCGCAAACAGCACGGCATCAGAGACGCCCGTTTCTTCTGTCTCTTTTTCCTGCTGTACCCTTTGGGACTGTGGTTCCGGCTTCCTTATAGCGAGACGCTGTTCGGCCTGACGCTCATGCTGTGCCTCACGCGGCTGCAGGCGGGCGCCCTGCTGCAGGCAGGCGCCGCAGGCGCGCTCATGACGGCGGCAAGGCCTACGGGCGCCCCGATTCTCTTTGTCCTCGCGGTGGCGCATGTGCTTGCGGCCATGAAGATTGATCAGCAGAACGGCGCCGCCATGCTTCGGAAAGCAGGAACAGCGTCGCTGGGCGGCGCCGTCGCCGAAAGCGCCGTGTTGGTTACAATCGGCGTCAGCGGTCTGGCGGCCTATATGCTGTATCTCCACCACACGATCGGCGATGCGCTGGCGTTTTCCCACGTGCAAAGCGGCTGGGGGCGGCATTTGAACAATCCCCTCTCGCACATTACCGCTGGAATGCGCCTGCCGCACGCGGCCACCCTTGTCCCGTTCGCGGTCATAGAACCAATCGTGCTGATATGGGCGTTCGCCGTCGGCTTCCGGATGGAGAGCGCAATCCTCGGCGTCACATGGCTTCTGTCCGTGTCGACAGGACTGAATTCCATCTACCGAATTGTGCCCGCCAATCCCCTGATGATCGTCGTGTTCTGGCGCGCGGCGCGTAGCCTCAATACGACATGGAAATGGGGCACCTTAGGGCTTTTCGCAATCCTCGACATTATTATTGGGATTTTGTGGATTCATGGAAAATCGACGCTCGCCTGACGCGCCTGCGCCCGTTTCGCGTCGCACAGCGCGACGACCGGCGTTGTTGATTACGGCGTTGCTCGCGGCGGCGCTGGACGTGTACGCCGCATGGGCCGTCCTCAGCCCGGCGCCCACTGCTGAATATCGCGCGTTGTTCCCGAATGCGGCGGCGCAGTGCGGCCGAAACGCGCGTTCCGCACCGCTGGCGGTTCGCTAAAGTCGCTCTGGTCGAAACAAAATCGCCGTATCCAGACGGGGACGCCGCAAGGCATAGCCGCCCGGATCACGTTGGACATCCACCGTCACGCGATCCGCGCCACCAGATAAGCCGCAAGCTCTATATCGAAAAAACTATTTATATAATGAAGAATTTGAAACTTTTCAAAAGAGAGTTCGGTGTCGCGCTGCAGAAGAAGGACGCCCTGTCGGTTCACGGCCCCTTATCACACGGACAGACGACCTCACCCCAACGGATCGGTCTGAAACAACGTGACACGCAAGCCGCCATGCGGCACCGGGGCGTCATTGGGCAGAAACGGAAGGCCCGTGGCATGAGCCAGACCGGAATCATTAGCCACCAGCCCTACGCGCCACCCGGAAAAACGCTGCATCAGGATCTTGCCAAGCGCACCATAAAGCGGCGCCAATTCGCCCTTGTCCCCAATCCGCGCGCCATAGGGCGGGTTGATCATCACAAGACCAGGCGGTCCATCGGGGGGCGTCGCCTCGCTGATAACCGCACAGCGAAAGTCGGTGAATGCCGTGACGCCAGCACGTTCAGCATTCTCGCAACTCATGGCGATCGCCCCAGCGTCCCGGTCACGACCGTAATATCGCGCCGTCGGCGTGCGAACGCCCCTGGGCGCCCGCATGGCCCGCCACGCTTCTTCGTCGAACGTGGCCATCCGCTCGAACGCGAAATTACGTGCGCGCCCCGGATTGAGCCGAGCCGCGATTTCGGCGGCCTCGATAACGAATGTTCCAGACCCGCACATCGGGTCAACCACCGACTCCACACCGTCGAAGCGGCATTGGCGCAGAAACAGCGCAGCCAACGTCTCCCGTAACGGCGCTCGATTCACCGCCTGCTTATAGCCGCGCCTGTGCAGCAACTCACCCGACGTGTCCACGCTCAACACGCACATATTACGCTCGATCCGCAACCGGACCACGACCTCGGCCACAGGCGAAACCTGTGCGCCGAGAGCGCTTTTGATCGCCGTCTCAACGCGCTCGGCGGCCGCCCCCTCGTGATAAATTCGCGAGCCCAGGCAGACTGCCTCCACGCGAAACGCAACGTCGGGACGCAGGACCGACGCCCAGGCCACGCGCCGCGCCCGGCGTTCGAGTTCGGCCAAGTGGACCGCGGGGAAGGAATCAACACGCGCCAGAACGCGCGACGCCCCACGTACCCAGAGATTAGCCCGCCATACTTCCGGCCAACCGCCCCGGGTGACGACCCCGCCGGGCACGACCACAGGACGCTTGAAACCCTTCAATCTTACCTCTTCGCACAGCACCAGCTCCAATCCTGGCGGCGCGGCGAGAAATATCTCGAAATCGGTGTCGGCGGTCGTCATCCGTCCTGAATGGCAGGTCCATCCGCCGGGAGCAACGGTTCCGGCAGAGAGACCACACCCACCAAAGCCACTCATCGAGCCTTGTCCGTCCACACTGGCTCACGGATAAGGCTCTGGTTTGTTGTTTTGGCGGGCCTCTTTATCCGATCAGCCGATTACGTCTGATCGGATGGCGGTCCAACGCGCACGCGCGGCCATGCCATGCTCTCCGGGTAGCCACGGAGCACAATGCCCACCCTCCGTTGCGGTTCGACGTTTACAATGGATACGGGACCGTCAACCTCTCCGACGGCGTTCCGTATCAGACGGCGCACAGTAAACTGGGACGGCAGAAAGCTGTTCTACTGAAAGCGGTAGTTGGTACGGCTATTACCGATCATGGCGAATGTCCTTCGCGCGCTCAGGCGCAGAATCACTCGCAGCACCAGCCACCAGCCACCAGCCACCAGCCACCAGCCACCAGCCACCAGCCACCAGCCACCAGCGTTAGAAAGCCCTTACCCGCCGCTCCGCAAGCGCATCGCCCCGCCTTCGTTGCGGCGTGCGCGCATCGTCATGAGCGTCAGGATCACGACGTTCGCAACCAGGCCGATCAGCCCCGGATTGACGCCGCCCGTATCGGCGCCGCTGAAAAACAGCGTCACGGGAATGACGTCGCCAATGAGTATTCCCGCCGCAACCGCTGCGCCCGGCGCCCGCAGGTTAAGCGCGATGACGACGACGCCGGGTAGGAACTGCGTCATGCCGAAATAGGTGAGGTTATTCATGGTCGCCGCGAAAGACGACGCGAAAGCGGCGCCCGCCATCGACGCCAGAAGGTAGACCACGCCGATCGCCTGCGCCCCGGTTTTCTGTTGGCGCTCCGTCAGGGATTTCAGCAGGTTATGCGTGAACAGCGGCCCGATCACCAGACAGGTCCCGGCCAGCACGACGAGCCCTGACAACGCCGCCCCACCCGCCACCAGACCGATCAGCCAGGGCGACAGGAGCTGACGCGCCGTGTCGATGAACACATGGTTGGGTGACAGGCCATCGCCGAAAGCGCCGCGGGCATAGAACGCGACCACGATCAGGAAGGCGAACATCACCATATAAAGCGGCATGGCGATTTGCGCGCGCTGAACCGTGCGTGCGTCCTTCGCCGTAAAGATCGACGCAGCATAGGACGGAAACATGCACAGGCCGCTAGCCTGAAACAGAATATTGGTCGTCATGATGCGGATGTCGCGACCGGTGAAATGAGCAGTCGCCACGCCGCGCAGCATCGCCTCCCGACCGTGCGGCAGCCGCATGGCCGCGACGCCGACCGTGAAGATGGCGGCCAGCAACAACACGTCCTTGATGACCGAAACGTAAGCTGGCGCCCGGATGCCGGAAATGGCCGTGTAGGCGTAGGCGAGCGCGGCGGCGACGCCCATAAGCGCCCAGGCGGGCCAGTCGAAGCCCAGCCCCTGCAACACCATGGTCAAGCCCATGAACTGGATCACGCCCCACGGAATCATGAACAGAATCGCCGCCCCGGCGACGATAATTTCCAGAGAACGACTTGAGAAATGCCGCGCGAAAAGATCGGCCATGGTCACGGGGTCGTACCGCCTCGCCGCCCGCCAGATCAGCGGCCCGAGGAAGTAACCGACAGGAAAAGCGAGCACGATATAGCCGACGAACCAGACGCAAAATGTCAGGCCACGCAGGTAGACTCCGCCCGGAAACGCGGTCAGCACGCCAAGACTGTAAGTCTCTCCGACTGCCAGAAAGAACAGCAGCAATCCGCCGAATTG
Organism: Acetobacter nitrogenifigens DSM 23921 = NBRC 105050; assembly: GCF_000429165.1. Lineage (GTDB taxonomy): Bacteria > Pseudomonadota > Alphaproteobacteria > Acetobacterales > Acetobacteraceae > Acetobacter > Acetobacter nitrogenifigens. Next base: position 58,355 of record NZ_AUBI01000014.1, read on the forward strand.
CCGTGAGGCGACAAAGTAATCGTGGATTTCGTCATGTCGGCGACCGCCGCGCGACCACACTGCGACGAGCAGGGAAAAAACCAGAATGATCGCGAAGACGAGCTTATCCATCGATATCGGAAAACCACATGTGACGCCGCTCGCGTTCAGCCGGAAGGGATGCGTTTTTCAATACGACCCGGAAATGATGCGCCTGTCGACCCCGGACGATCATTTTCGACCGGCGCCGTGTCTGCGCCGCCGCCACGACGCCGAAGAAACCATTCCGCGCGTCAAGCTCAGAGCCGCGTGAACGCCCTGTCGTCGTTACGCCGGGTCGGGCGGCGTCTCGCCGTCGATCACAGCAATCAGCCGCTCCTGCTCCTCGGGCGTGTTGACCGGATAACGATCGAAGTCGGCGCCACGAACCAGATCGGCGAAAAGCCCCTTCGGGTCTTCATGAAAATGCAGAAACGGCTTTGACTTGCGATAAAACACGCCCAGCGACTTTTCCTTGAGCCCTGCTCGCCGAATACGTTGAAGCAGCGGCTCGGCCCCGATCAGCGTATCCTTTGTCGCATGCTTCACCGCGTCGCCCCCTTTTCTCCGCCTGCCGCGTCAGCTCACCAACCGCAGCCGCCGCGCGCCGCGCGGCGGAGGCGTGGAGGCGCGCTGCGCACCCCTTTCCATGTCCAGCGGCAGCAGCGGCGCCGTATCCTCGCCGTCGTCTTCATGGGGCGCATCCGGCAGGCGGCGCCCAAGATAGAGGTCCGAAAGCGCCCGGAAAACATAGTCAAGCATGGACGTGGCGTAGGACGCCACCGGGTCGCCCTCGACCGTGCCGGCGGGTCCGAAGCAGGAATAGGCGAAACGTTCGACATATTCCTCAAGCGGGGCGCCGTATTGCAGCCCGATGCTGACCGCTTCGCTGAAGCTCTCCATCAGGCCGCGCACCATCGGATTCTCGCGCGTCGGCGAAATCTCGATCTCGCCGAGCGTCCCGTCGTCGAACTCTCCGGTCCTGAGGAACAGCCGCCGACCGCCGACCGTCGTCTTCTGCATCACGCCGCCATGCCGGTCCGGCATGCGGCGGGCTACGCCACGCGGCGGCAGGCGCAAGCCCAGTCCGGCGACAGGGTCGGGACGCGGCGGCGCGCGATCGACGAATCCGGCCAGAGCGCGGTGCATGCGCATATGTCCCTCCGGACCGGGAACCGCGAGGGCCGGCGCGCCAGCGATGCTGGCCGCGAACGCCGCCTCCAGCGTCAGGCCGCGCGCCGCCAGACGCGCCAGCGTGCTGGCGGCCAGACGCCCGTCAGCGCGGATCGGCGAGAAGATCGGCGCGAGACCGCACGCCTCGACCCCGAGAAGCGCATCCACGGGGCCGGGCGCGGACAACCCGGTCTCGATGCGTGGCTCCGGCGCGTCCGTCTCAACCGCGGCGCGCGCCCACGCATCGCGGGCGACGGAGGCGAGGCCTGGAATGACGTGGCGATGAGGTGTGAGCGGCAGCCGATCGCAGCCGAGTCCCTCTCGCGCGACCAGCGTCGCCAACGCCATCAGCGAGCATGCAGCGTCACGGCCTTCGTCGCTGTCGTAATCAAATCCGAGAGCAGCAAGGCAGGCGTCCAGATTCGTGAGCAACAGTTCGCCCGCGACCAATTGAGGCTCAGCGAGCGGCAGAGCGGGTTCGGACGCCGCGCCGCTCTTTCTGGCTTCAGCCTTCCCGGCGTTGCGCAACGTCGTGACCTTGCCTGACGGCAAGACTTCCGGCGCTTGCGACTCAGGATCCAGAGCCAGTTCGCCGTTCCGAAGTCCCGCTTTTTCGAGCGCCAGCCTGCGCAACACGCCGCACAACAGTCGTAGGGCCGCGACGAACGTCTCTCCCGCGAACCCTTCTCCTGGCAACGCGAACGCGGCGAGATTGACGACAAAACCGGGGCGCCGATCGAGTTCGCCGCTCCAAAGGGCGAGCGTCGGCGCCGCCTGACGCAGGAGCAGCAGCCATGTCAGCGAACGCGCGGAGCCTTCGTCGTCAGGCGCGACCAGCGTCTCGATCCACCGCGCAGACTCCTCGGCCACGGACACGGCGTCCTGACCGGCCCCCGTTTGAATGGGGGCGATCTGCGCGAGAGCGGCGGCGGCGGCGTCGTCCCAGTCAACCGGCAGGGTCACCCGGCGCGCGGGGGCGTCGGGATCGGGGGAAGCCATGACCGTGCGCATCCGCACGCCGTTCCAGTAGCGTTGAGCGTTCATGAGGGCAGTTTATCGCGCCTGCGCAACGCGGCGGAAGCAGAACAAGACGCCGCTTATGGACCGCAAAACGAGGATATGGGGGATAACTTTTCGACTCCCCGAGTCGCCATGACGAAGCCCGATCCCTGCACAGCGCAACGTGAACACAATGAGCCTTGCGCAGCGGTGGACGACGGCGCCGGGACTCCGTATCGTGTCGGGCATGACCACGCTCGGCACGCTTCTGCACACCCGCCTGAAAGGGCGCCTCGTCGGCAAGGACGTCGACGGTCGCTCTTATTATCAGTCCCGCACGCCGTCCCGCATTGGCGGCGGGGAGCAGCGGTTCGAACGCTGGGTTATCTATAACAAGGGCGAAGACGCCTCCGCCGTCCCGCCGGAGTGGTGGAACTGGCTCCACCACGTGGAAGCCGATCCGATCCCGCAGGAAGCGCGCAAGCCCTGGCAGTTACCGCCGCAGCCCAACCTGACCGGAACGCCCGGCGCATACCGCCCGGCTGGCAGCGCCTATCGCGGGGGACAGCGTCCCGCCGCGACGGGCGATTACGAGGCGTGGACTCCGGACGCCTGAGCCCAATCGGGTTCCGGTTTTCCAAGACCCTTTACCACACGCAGCCATGGCGAGCCGTCCCTTCGGTTGCGCTCCTGTTTCTGTTCTCGCTATCTGTTATTGATAACGACGTGACGTCCACGCGGCCCCTCCCTGAAGATGAGGCATGCGGGGACGGGAAGAAACAACCCTCGGGTTACGCAACTGTGGAAGTGAACGACAGCCCATGAGCATGGCCCAGACCTCTCCCGCGCCCCAGCCGGCCGCGCACGCGCCACGTGAACTGGCGGAACTTCTCGCCGGTTTCGTCGTGCTGGCGGCTCTGGCCGCGCTACTCGTGCTGGCGGTGATCGGGACTGGACGGCGTAGCGACGCCGGATATCGCCTGTCGGCGGACTTTGCCCATATCGACGGCCTCAACATCGGCTCCGAGGTCAAGCTCGCGGGCATCAACATCGGCCATGTCGTGTCGGAAACCGTCGATCCGAAGACGTTCAAGGCCAGCGTGACCTTCACCGTGCGCCCGGACGTCAAGCTGCCCGTGGACAGCGCCGCGATCATCACCAGCGACAGCCTGCTCGGCGGCAAATACATCGCGCTCTCGCCCGGCGGCGACACGCGGATGCTGGCGGCTGGAGCAACGGTGGCGGAGACACAGGGGTCGATCAGCCTCGAGCAACTGCTCAGCAAGTTCATCTTCTCGGTCACCGACTCGTTGACTGCAGCCAATAAGAGCAAGGCCGGAACGGACGCTCCCGCGACAACGAACGGCGGGGACCTGCAGTGACGGTCAACGCGGAGGCCATGCCTTCCAGCCGCACGCGCGAACCCATTGCGACGGCCGGACAAACGCCAGACATATGGCCGCAGGTGGACGGCTCCCCGGTGTCCTGCACCGAAAAGCTGATGGTGCTTCGGGAGAACTGGGAAGAGCTGCGGGGCGTTCTTCGGGACGCGTTTGAGGACGCCGTGCTGATGGGCGTCGACGAGAACGCCATGAAGCGCATGATCGTCGAAATGACGACCGACCTGATCACTCCCCGGAGACACACGAAATCATGACGTTGCGGATCGCTTCACGGCGTGACCGTCTTCTCGCGCACGCCCTCCACGCCATTTTTGTCAGCGCCAGTCTGGCTGGAGCCGGCGTCCTCGGAGGCCAGAGCCGCGCGGCGCAACCTCTCGCCCCCCCTGCGATGTACCCGGCGGACACCTGGCAGGGTAAAAGTGTGGCTGTCGTGCGTGTGTTGAACCGACTTGACGCCCATGTCGAGACTCTCAACGTCACGGTCGGCGCCCTCGCCCACTACGAAAGCCTCGACATCGGCGTCGCGCGGTGCCTGGATCGACCGGCGACGCTGCCCTCCGACGCCGCAGCCTGGCTGGACGTGCAGGATCAGCACACTCAGAAAGTCGCATTCCACGGATGGATGCTGGCGAAGGAGCCGTCGCTCGGCATTTTCGAGAGCCCTGTTTATGACGTCAGGGTCGTCAAATGCGACGGCGCCGATGTCGCGCCGTCTCCAGGCCCCCTCGTGCAGCCCCCCGTGCCCACTCTTCCCGGCGCGCCGCCGGCCGCAACGACTGACGGGACTCCGCAAACGTTGTCCGCGCCGTCTCCCGGTCAGGAACCTGCGGACTCACTGCCTTCGACCGTCGCGCCGCTTCCAGCCGCTCCGCAACAGGGCGCGCCTTCCGGCGATGCCCAGACGCCGCAACCCTGAATGCACATCGGCGCACCTTCCACGTCGCCGGTTTTTTCTTTAACCGCATCTTTCATCGAATAGTGACGTTCTTCATCCATACGAGAACGGCAACCGGCCGCGCGTGACGCGCGGCGACAGACGCGCAGTCCCGATCGCTGCGCGCCTTGAGGTTGGCGCGCACGTTCGGCATCCTTGTCCAGGGCGCTCCGCGAACCCGATGCCGCAAACTGTGACGCAGCCTGACCGCGCCAACACCATCATGCGCCCGACGGCGCACGCTAGCAGGGAAGGTTCTTCACAGTGACCTCGCCGAACCGATCGGACATGTCCTCCGTACGTCCATCCGAAGCAGCGTTCCTGCTCGATTTCGACGGCACCCTTGTCGATATCGCGCCGACGCCGGAATCGGTCGTCGTGCCTCCCGATCTCAAGGATACGTTGCGCCGTCTGCGCGACGCATGCGGGAACGCTCTGGCCGTCGTAAGCGGTCGTCCGGTGTCTCAGATCGACGAATTTCTGGGGGATATCCCCTTCGCGGTAGCGGGAGAGCATGGCATCGCCATTCGCAGGCGGCCCGGCGGCCCGGTAGAGCGGGTGGCGCTTCCGCCCGTGCCCACGGACTGGATTCACGAGGCCGATGAACTGGCTTCGGCATGGCCGGGCGTACGCGTCGAGCGCAAGGTCGGCGGCTTCGTGCTGCATTTCCGCGCGGCCCCAGAGGCAGAAGCCGCGTTGAGAAAAGCAGCGGACGCATGGATCGCCACAACCGACGGCGCCTTTCATGTGCAAGCGGCCAAGATGGCGTGGGAGATCAGACCGGCGGGGGTCGACAAAGGGTACGCCGTGGCCGAGCTTATGCAAAATGCCCCGTTCAGCGGACGCAAGCCCGTTTTCGTGGGCGATGACGTCACGGACGAGGAAGGGGTGAAGGCGGCCGTTCGGTTGGGCGGCGCGGGTTTTCGCATCCCCGCCGATTTCCCGACGCCAACAGCCTTCAGGAACTGGCTGGCTTCCCTGACGGAGACGTCGGGGCCAAACAACAACGGCGGGGAGGATGCGTGACCATGGGGCGTCTCGTAATTGTCTCAAACCGCGTTCCCGACCCGCACGAACTCGCACAACCGGCTGGCGGCCTGACGGTCGCACTCGCTGACGCCCTGCGTTCGGGCGATCCCTGCCTCTGGTTCGGATGGTCCGGACGGCAGATGGAGTTTGAGGGCGACCCTGCGCCCAACGTCGAGACGCACGGCTCCGTCACCTACGCGACCATTCCCCTGACCCCGGCGCAGCACCGCGGCTATTATCAGAATTTCTCAAACGGAATCCTGTGGCCGCTGTTCCATTATCGGCTCGGCCTGATGAGCTACGAGCGCGCCGACTGGTTTCGTTATCTTGAGGTCAACCGCCTGTTCGCGCGCGGCCTCGCGTCCATGCTGGAGCCGGGCGACACTGTCTGGATCCATGACTACCATCTGTTCCCTCTCGGGCAGGAGCTGCGCAACCTCGGGTTTCAGGGGCGTATCGGCTTCTTCCTGCATATTCCGCTTCCGCCCTGGAGCCTTTTCCGGGCGCTGCCGCCAGCGGAGCCCATCCTCCGGTCGATGCAGGCGTATGACATCATCGGCCTGCAGACCGAGGAAGACGCCAACAACCTGCGCGGCTGTTTCGAAGCGGAAGGTCTGAGCGGAGCCGACCGTGTGCGACCGTTCCCTATCGGCATAGATCCGACGCAGTTCGGCGCAGACGCCCGGCTGGCTTTCGCCGGAGAAGAAGTCCAGCGTCTTCGCGACAGCGTACATGACGAGCCGCTGATTATCGGCGTCGATCGGCTCGACTATTCCAAGGGTTTGCAGGAGCGCTTTCTCGGTTACGAAAGGCTGCTGACCCGGTATCCCGAGCATCGACGCCACGTCACCTACCTGCAGGTCGCGCCCGTTTCTCGCGGTGAAGTTGAAGAGTATCGCCTGCTTCGCCGCCAGCTCGACGAGACGATAGGTCGCATTAACGGCGCATTCGCCGAATTCGACTGGACCCCGATCCGCTATCTCACCCGCCCAGTGCCTAGGAGCGTTCTCGCCGGTTTTTACCGTCTCGCAGATGTGGCGCTCATCACGCCGTTGCGCGACGGCATGAATCTCGTCGCCAAGGAATACATCGCAGCGCAGGATCCTGATCATCCCGGCGCGCTGGTGCTCTCGCATCTCGCGGGCGCAGCGCCGGAGCTTAGCGAGGCGTTGCTGGTGAACCCGCACGACGCCGACGCCATCGCCGACGCCCTTCACGAGGCGCTCACCATGAACCTCGAAGAACGAAAACGGCGGTGGACCCTGCTGGATAACGAGGTTCGAAGCACCACGGCGGGCAGTTGGGCGCGTGATTTTCTGACCGCTCTGGACGCGGCGGACGCCAACGTCGATGGACAGACGCCAGCCACTTGACCATTGTCCTCCGGACGCGCGCAGATACATCCCGTTGCGGGAGTCTGCGCGAGACAACAACAACGCCGCATTACGAACGGCGTGATCAGATATTCGGCGGGTAAGTGATGCTGACGCCCAAGCGCCGCATTTTCAGACGACACGTTCCCGGCCTGGTGCGTCCTCCAGGCTTCATCCTCGCATTGTCAGGCGTTGCGGCGATGCTCACCGTCTGGTGGGTGCAGGACGTGCTGGGCGTCGTTCCCTGCGGCCTTTGCCTGTGGGAGCGCTGGCCATGGCGGGCGATGATCGTCATCGGGCTGGCCGCCCTGCTCGCGCCGCGCCGTCTGGCCCGTGGCGTCGCATGGACCGGCGTTGCGCCTGCCCTGACGGCCATAGGGCTCGCCGGGCTTCATCTTGGCGTGGAATGGGGATTCTGGCCGAGTCCTCTGCCGGAATGTCAGGCGCCGCGCTTCATGACCGGCTCGATATCGCAGCGTCTGGCTTCGATGCCCATGCATCCATCCAAGCCCTGCGATCTGCCGACCTATCCGTTCGACTGGCTACCGATCTCGCTCGTCGAGTTGGAAGGCCTTGCCGCCCTTCTCGTGCTCGGCCTTCTGCTCGCGTCTCTTTTGTTCAAAGACGACGGCGGCGTCCGAAAATCAGACTCACGACAAACAGGACGAGAAAGATAAAGAACAGGACTTTGCCTATATAGGCGAAATCGGCAGCCGCGCCGCCAAAGCCAAAGACCGCCGCGACAAGGGCGAGCACAAGAAAAACGAGCGTCCAGCGTAGCAAATCCATCGATCTCTCCAGCGGTGTACGGACGGGCTTCACATGCGCCGGTCCTGCCTTCGCGTCCCGGTGTGCTCGGTTAATCGGAAAACTTAGCTCTGGGCGCGGCTTACTTTCGTAACGTTTCCGGCAGGCGCGGAGTTTCCCGCCGGAGGGGCTTCCCGGCGACGGCTTCTTGGCAAGCGCTTACGGGTTAGGCAGCATGCGCCGAAACAAGGAATTCCGCATGATTTTTTTCTTTTCCGAGCGCACCGCGCCCAGGCGTCGTCGCACCCTGCTTCGTTCCGCTGCCTGTTGCGTAACGCTGGCTTTCGGGACAGCGAATAGCTGGGCGATCGACAAGACAACCACGACTAAGCCTGCCGCCCCCGACGCCGATGCAAAGAAGACGGCGCCGACATTCACGGGGCAGGCCGCCTTGCTGCCGGCTGATTCAATCACGCACCAGACTCTTACAGTCGGCGCCGGCAAGCTGTCCTATACAGCCCATGCAGGAACGCTGACACTGCGAGACGACAAGGGCGACCCAACGGCCCGCGTGTTTTACGTCGCCTATACGCTCGACGGCGCGCCCGATGATCGGCGGCCGGTCTCATTTTTCTTCAACGGCGGTCCAGGCGGAGGCAGCGCATTTCTCAACCTTGGCGCGGCCGGACCGGTCGCCCTGAATTTTCCGGCGGGCAACCCCACTGACGGCGCGAATGCGAAACTGGCCCCCAATCCGGACAGCTGGCTCGGCGCGACGGACATGGTGTTCATCGACGCGGTCGGCACCGGCTACTCCATTCCAGTGAAGCCGGAGGACGCTAACAAAACCTTCTACGGCACCAAGCAGGACGCTCGAGCGTTCGCCAAGGCGATTGAGCTCTGGACCAGCCAGTTCGGGCGTCATGCCTCTCCGCATTATCTGGTCGGCGAGAGCTATGGCGGCATTCGCTCCATTGAGGTCGCGACGGCTTTGCAGGAGCAGCAGAATCTGATCCTCAACGGCATCGTCATGGTCTCTCCGGCGCTGGAGATGAAATTTCTCGACCCGGCGGCGAATCCTCTGGCGGCGGCGATGCTGCTTCCATCCCTGCAGGCGGCCAATCTCGACGGGCAGCACAAACTGACGCCGGACGCCGCCAACGAAGCCTACGGCTATGCTTTCGGCCCTTACCTTTCGGCGCTCGCGGGACCGCCCCCGGAGGGCGACGCCGCCCACAGCTTCTACGCCGATGTCGCAAGCCGTACAGGGCTCGACGCCGGGATCGTCGCACGCCTGCGCGGCGCGCCGGATCCACAGGCGCACGACGTCCGAAGCCGGGACGGACGCCTGTACTCGCTATACGATGGAACGCTTTCCATCGCCGATCCCTTCCCCGAGGGCGTCGACAACAGCGACAGCCCGGACCCGGTCCTGTTCGGCTTCGGTCGCGCGTATGGGAGTGCATTCGAAGGCTATGCCTCGCAGACGCTCGGCTTTCATACGGAACTCACGTACGATCTGCTGAATCTCAACGTCAATCGCGCCTGGGATTACCGCGGCGACGGCGAACTTATTGCGAGCGAAATTCCCGCCTTGCGCAAATTGCTCGCCCTGAACCCAACACTGCGCGTTTTCATCGCGAACGGTTATTTCGATCTGGTTTGCCCCTTCGCCAGCTCGCGTTGGGTGGCTGAGCACATTCCCGTCGGTCGTGACCGTATCGCGTTGCATGTCTACCCGGGTGGACACATGCTCTACACACGGCCTGCGACGCGCACGGCGCTGAGCCGGGATGTAAAGGCGTTCCTTGCGCCATAAGCTAAAAGCCTGAGGCGCTTGCGGGTACGCCTCAGGCCCGACAATTTGGGCGGATAGCCGTGGTTCCGGTTTACGAGACCTCGTCGGACAGACCCTGTCTGATCGGATAACGCCCTCACACGCCCCTGCAGGGGGCGGGGTCGCACACCCGTCAGGGAGCCGAGGACGCGTCCTCACGCCAGCCGCGCATCTCGTTCCTGGCCAATGTCTCCAGCAGGTCGATCGCTTCGACGGCGTCATTCAGGCACGGAACGAGCGTCAACTCCCTGCCTCCCGCCTCCATGAACTCCTCACGCACCTCATTGCCGATTTCGTCCAGCGTTTCGATGCAATCCGCCATGAAGCCCGGCATGAGCACCGCGATGCGGGTCACGCCGCGCGCGGGCAACGCCGCGATGAACGGGGCCGTATAAGGCTCAAGCCATTTGGCCGGGCCAAAACGGGACTGGAAAGTCAGCGGCGCCTCCTCCTCATTCATGCTGAGGCTGGCGCGCAAAGCCGTGACCGTACGTTCGCATTCCTCTCGATACGGATCGCCCTTGCGCACGTATTCGTTTGGCAACCCATGAAAGGATGTCACCAGCATCTGCGGGCGCTCCGGCAACGCGGCGTACGCCGTGCGCACTGATGCCGCCAATGCGGCGATATACGCCGGATGATCGGCGAACGGCGGCAAGGTTCGAACTGCGGGCTGACGCCGCAACTTCATCAGATGGCGAAAAAGCTGATCGTTGGCGGTGGCTGTGGTCGTGGCGCTGTACTGGGGATACAGCGGCATCGCGACGATACGGTCACACCCTGCGCGCAGAAGTTCGTCGACCGCGCTTGCGACGGACGGCGTTCCATAGCGCATGCCCCACGCCACGACGATGTCCTCGTCCGCTGCGAAGCGTTGCGCGAGCCCCTCCGCCTGCGCGCGGGTGTAGACGCGCAGCGGGCTCTCATTCGACGAATTGTCCCAGATGCGGCGATAGGCCTCCGCGCTGCGCCGTGGCCGCGTCGTCAGCACGACGCCTTGCAGGATCGGCTGCCACAGCGCTGGCGGAGCTTCGATCACACGCCGGTCAGACAGGAACTCTGACAGATAGCGCCTGACGCCGACGAAGGATGTGTCGTCGGGCGTTCCCAGATTGACGAGCAGGATTCCGATACGCCCGGAGCCAAGCGGAGCGGCGGGCGCGTCATGCAGATGAATGAAGGTCATGCTGCGTAATCTAGAGAATTACGCGCGCCAGCGAAATCTTCCGACAGGAAATACTTGTGTCAGCGACGGCGGCGAACGCGCACCCTGATGGGCTCAGGCGTCGCGGAGGCGAGACGCACGATCCACACGGCGAGCGCGGACGTCGCCGCCAGTGCGAAGAACTCCACAGCGCCGACGGCGGAGGGAAACGACATGACGGAAGCCGGAACGGACATTGCGAACTCTCCTGTCGCCTACGCCGCGCGCAGACGACCGCACCAGTTGTCATTGGCAGCATGGACGCGCGATGCGCAGTCACGCAAGACAAAATATCCGGCGCACTCGCTCACGCAATCCTGCGCATCGTAAAACAAGACGCCTTCAGATGGCTGCCTGATGCTGACGTTCCGCCGCGTCACGCCAAGTCAGATCGCTCAAGGCGTGCGCCGCATTGAGCGTTTTAGCGCATGGCTGGTCTGCTAATTGCGTCTCAAATGGATCCGAGCGTCTCGCGACCGTCGCTCGCACAGCGAATTGCGCCAGCGCAGCCGCCGTATTCGGCGTCCGACGTTTTTTTCGAACGGGCGATCAGGCGTTTCTGTGTGCGCTGAACGCCTTCTCTTCATAGTCGCCGTAGCGTGGCAGGAGAAGGCTGACAGCCTCCCCTTCAGCAACTGAACCAAGCCTGGCCATCAGGGTCGACACACGCTCCAGCGGATAAACGCGGTCGGCGAAGCGCACCCGAAAATCGGACTCGACGGCGATATTCCCAAACCTTGCGCCTGCTTCATCCGCCAGCGTCACCCGATTGATGGAAAAGAGCGCCCGACCGGCAGCGGCGGGCAATGGCGCGAATTTCTTCCAGTTCGGGTTTGGCGCATGTCCGTATGTAACCGCGCCTTCGGGCGAACTGGAAAGGAAGCTGTTTTTCCCGCCGTAGGGGCCATCGACATCGAGAATTTGTAACGTAATCGTCGGCCCAGTCCCCAGCGCCGCCGACACTTCCGGTAACGGCATCGGCGCAGAGCGTCGTTTCTCCAGGAAAAACGGACGCTCCCGACAATCAGGGCGCAGACGGAAGATCAGACCTGGCGCGTTGCCTCCGGCTTTGTCTGGCGACGTAGCTATCAAGCGATCGCTCAAGGGATCATGATCCAGAAATCGACCGAACGCGTCCAGAAGCCAAATCTCGGGATCAGTCACGCGCTTGTTTCGGTCCACTATCATGCGTTTTCCCCTTCCGCCGGGCGGACATGGGAACGCTCTCCGTCCGAAGCGACGTCCCGATCGTGCCGGTCAGCCTCCTTTTGTCATCGCATACATCGCATTTTCCAGACATTTAATCATTAATGATGACATTCCCATGCGGGAAATATCCTCGCCGGACAGAAAGACGCCATCGTCGTCAGCCGGGTTCAAAGCGACCAGGGAGCGGGCAGCGTATAGGTCGACGAATAAAGTGAAGTGCGTGAACACATGCTTAACCCGCCCGGCTGGCGTCCAGGACAATTTGGACGACCGATCCTTCATCGGCCTGTATCCTGACGCCTCCTCCGCTGACCAGGAGACGTCCCGCCAGGGAGCGCCGGGCATTTCCATCGTTCCGCCCAGCAATCCTTCTTCCGGGCGACGGCGCAGCAAGAAACGTCCCGATGGATCGACGAGCAGAAAATGCGCCCCGTATCGGGTCGGACGCTGCGCTTTCGGGGCCTTTCTCGGCAGATCGCCCTGTAATCCCTGCTGTCGGGCCGCGCACGCCTCATTCCATGGGCATGTCATACAGGCCGGGGTTCTGGGCGTGCAGACTCCGGCGCCGAGGTCGAATAACGCCTGCGCGAAGTCGGAAGGACGCGCCCGCGCCTCCTTCTCCCGATTCAGAGTGGCCGCTTTTTTTGCGATGAGCTTACGAGCGGCTGGAAGCGGCGCTTCCACGGCGAACACGCGCGCCGCGATCCGTTCAACATTGCCGTCGACAGGCACCACTGGCGCGCCAAAAGCAATCGCGGCGATGGCGGCGGACGTGTACGCGCCGATTCCAGGCAGAGCGCGAAGCGAATCAACGTCTCGAGGAAAGCGTCCCAACGCCGCCAGTTCCTGCGCGCAGCGATAGAGATTGCGCGCTCGGGAATAGTACCCAAGGCCGGACCATACTGCGAGCACGTCGTCGAGCGGCGCGCGGGCCAGCGCCTCAACGGTCGGAAACCGCTCAAGGAAACGATGGTAATAGGGTATGACTGCCGTGACGGTCGTCTGTTGCAGCATGACCTCGCTGATCCAGACGTGATACGGGTCGGCGATCGCGCCCGCAGGAGCACGCCATGGCAAAGAACGACGATGCGCGTCGTACCAGTCGAGAAGCGCAGAAGCAGGAGGCATCACGGAAAGAGCTTATGAAGCCGGTCCGAAAAAGCGGCAAGGCTGCAGCCGCCGAAGCGCCTCCCCCGCGCGCCTACGCCGCGCGCAGCCTCTCCGCGCTGCTGCCTGGCGTGACGCGCCCTGCTTTTAAGAAGCGGTCGCCAGCCTCCGTGCGGCTCTTTCTGGAATGGGACAGCGCCGTCGGTCCCGCCTACGGCGCCCGGACCGCGCCACAGAAACTCGCCGGCGGCACGCTCACCATCGCGTGTCAGGGACCGGTGGCGATGGAGTTGCAGCACATGCAGGCGGCCCTGATCGACCGCATCAACGCCTGGAGCGGGTACACCCTCGTCGAGCGCCTGCGCCTCACGCAGAGCGTTCAGGCCGCGCCGCGTCAGTCGGGAGCCTCGAGAAAAGCTCCCGCGCCCGCCCCGCTCTCCATACCCGAGATGCCCGAAGGACCACTACGCGACGCGCTGGAAGCTTTGGGAGGCCGCGTTCGCGCCAGACGCGGATAAAAAAGCGCCGCGGCGCCACCATTACGCCACGTTCCGGCGTTTATACCACGCCACGAAAGGGATGCGTCAGCAGCGCAATCCTATCGATCGGCTATCAAACCATCACAAAACCATAACTTGGATTTCCCCACCTACGCTGCCTACACACACCGAGGTTCCGGTCGTTGTTGGCCGAAATTGGCAAGCAACGCGACAACGAGCGCCGCGTTGAGCAATTAGAAATTTCACCACGGTCCAATTTACCCGTCAGAGATAAAGACATGCCATCCTGCCCCCCGCTCACTGTGACGCTGCATCGCCTTTCACGGTCCGGCGCGTCATTCAGTTGAGCGTTTTGCGGAGATTACCATGGACACGGCCACGACCGCTCTTGCGGACGCACGCACACTTTCCGACGTCACCTTTTTGAAGGACTGGCGCCACGCGTCCGCCCGCGACACAGCCCAGCTTCTCAGAGCGAGCCTCCTCCGTCGCACAAATCCCGAACTCGTCCGTCGAGTTACACAGGAGACGGCGCCGAACCTGCCCGCAAAACATCATGGTTCGTGCGGCTAGAAGGCCGCGAGACGACGCAATGGTGAGTGGTCTCTATTTGTTGAAGCCCCCGCGGGTTGTCGCATAAAACCCGCCAATCGACGCTGCCACAAAATTCGGCCGAGTTGGGCGTAACGTGCCTGCCAAATTGCGCCACGCGGCTTTCCCTACAACACGGGAACTCAAGTATATTGTGTGTTGAACATATGATCGCATCAGCATGCCGCAACCCAACGGTCGTTCAAGCGACCCGAGTCATGAGTTCACCTGACATACGAATCACAGCGCCTTAGAGCCATGCTGGCGGATATTTTTCCAAAGCATTTGTAGGCATTACCGATCGAATTTCTCCATGCACATCGAAAAATCTATATTTTAAACTTTGTTAGAATAACAATACGTATCAAAATATAGACCAGACGCAAGAGAGCGCAGGGAATCGTTTTTGTAACTTCCGTTCACCCGAACCTCCCTCAAAGCGCCATTTCAAACGCCTTCAGAACCTTGGGAGCAGGTCTGCCGATATAGTATCCCTGCATCAGAGAACATGCCCTTTCGGCGAGATAATCGAATTGCTCATGCGTTTCGATTCCCTCAGCGACAATATCGACGCCCAAGCCACGACCCAATGAGAGCACCGCGTCCACAATCGCCGCCGCCTGATTGTTCGTCAGCATGTCACGTATGAAGGATCGATCAATTTTTACCTTGTCGAACGGGAAACGTCTCAGGTAGCTGAGGCTGGAATACCCCGTACCGAAGTCGTCCATAACGATTCCAACGCCCGCAGCATGAACGCGACGAAGAATTTCTATATTTTCTTCTCCTTGCTGTAAAAAAGTAGATTCGGTTATCTCTATATTCAACCTGCCGGCGCTCAGGCGGGTCTGGCGAAGGGCCCGGCCTATGACGCTCTCGATGTCTGACGTCTGAAACTGTAGTGGAGAAACATTTACGGAAATGCTCATGTCGTTTCCCCATGAGGCTGCTTCCGCGCACGCTGTGTCGATAACCCAGCGTCCCAGATCGCCAATCAGCCCATACTCCTCAGCCACGCCAATGAATTCGTCCGGCGGAACGCGCCCGCGGAGGGGATGCATCCATCGCACCAGAGCCTCGTAGCCCGTCACCTTCCTAGTCGCAGATTCGAGAATAGGCTGGTATTCCAAGAACAATTCCCGACGCTCCAATGCAAGCCGAAGCTCGCCCTCCATCTTCGCGCGTTTCTGAAGCGTCAGATCAAAATTGTTGTCATATGCCTTGATCGATCCCTTGCCGCTCATCTTCGCCTGGAGGAGCGCGATGGCGGCATGATGGAGCATTGCGCTTTCACTCGCCCAATCGACGCCGTTTACGATTGCATAGCCAATGCAGGTGGACGTAATCGGCCTATCCTCGCGCGCCGCCGCGAACTCATCCCTTAGCGCCCTTGCGATGGACGCCACGACCTCCCCCGCCGCCGCTTCATCAGGCGGGGCCACGCAAGCTACAGCGAATTCGTCTCCGGACACTCTCGCAACCAGCGCTGATGGCGGCGCCGCCCGGTCGAGCGCACGTCCGACCTGACGAAGGACGGCGTCGCCTACGGCGTAACCTTGCGCCTCGTTGATCGCTTTGAAACGATCAACGTCTGCAAGAAGGAGAATTACGCTTGCACGTTTCTCCCGTGCGGCCAGCAAAAAATCTTTCAAACGTGCGACCAGGGCGTTGCGATTTGCGAGACCCGTCAGCAAATCCTGATTGGAGACGCTTCTTACCCGCTCCTCCGCCGCCTTGCGGGCGCGCAAATCGAGAACCGCGAGAACCGTGCGTCTCTTGCCCCGCCATGTCACGCTCCGGACGAACACCTCGACCGGGATTCTGCGCCTCCCTTCCCCGACGAGATTTGTCTCGTAACTGCGGTCCCGCTCATTCGGCGCGACGAACGCGCTCTCCAACGTCAGGTCGGGAAAACTGTCCGCAAGTTGTCCGCCAGCAGATTTCGACCAGCCAGCGAGCCTGCGAAATGCGCCATTCGCGTCGACAATTCTCCCTTCGTCAACAATCAGCAGCCCCTCCACCGTCGCTTCAGCGAATTCATGCGCGCGAGCATGTTCGTCCGCGATATCCCGCTTGCGTCGGTATTCGCGCACACCGGACCAGAAGGCCAACAGCAGAAACAGAAACGTCCCAACGCCGACCATATAGATCAGCGACACCGCGTCTCGGGAAGGCGGGGCGTCGCGTATCATTTCCATTGCAGCGAGGGAGGGTGACGACAGCGCTGTGAAATGCAGGCCCAGCACTCCCAGAACCCACGGCAAGGTCGAAAGCAGGCGAGACGCGCCCTTGCGGCGGCGAAACATTATGACGCCGAGGTAGAAACCCACGAAGCCCACGACAAGAGCAGCCACGCCCCTTTGTGGGGACGGGACACAACTGATCGCGCCCTGTCCGGCCAGCAGGCCCACGAAGTGCATACCGCCAACCGCAACCGTCATCAGCAACCCGGAAACCGGGGACAGCGACTGTCGCGGCGCCCTCAACTCGACCCGCCAGGCTGCGGCGAGGGCCAGCACTACGAACACGGCTGACACAACTGTCAGCGTCAGATCGAACTTCACCCCCATGACCCCGACGCACCCGAGCATTGCGAGGAAATGGGTCGCCCAGACGCCCGAACCTGCGGTGACGGCGGAAAAGAAACTTTTGCGCACGCGTTCACGTCCCCGCGACATGAGCGCCAGCCTTAGTTGCTGGCTTGCGAGCAGCATCGAAAGGACGCACACACAAAGCGCGCACACCACGGCGCCAAGGCTCAGTATGAGCGCCGTGGCGGTCAGGGCGCTCTCGGCGCGCGCTCCGGCCATGTTCCAGACTTCCATGGGCGCCACGGGAACCTCTTGCAGAACCGATTAAAATCGCTTCGAAGATGGACCGTGATTGTAACCTTGCCGTTAATATTCGCCGCAAGAACGCGGCGGAACCTGTGAAGCGTCGCCAAACGCCCACCAAAGTAACTCGCCGGAGGCCTGATGGTTAATAGCCCCGAATCTCACCCGCAGATTCTGATACGCGGCGCAGGCGTCGCAGGCCTTGTCACGGCCGTCAGTCTGGCGCGGCACGGCGCTTCGGTGACGCTGGTGGAAAGCGGCCCGAAGATTGGCTCCGGCGCGTCATGGCTTGCGGGCGGAATGCTCGCCCCATGGTGCGAAGCCGAATCCGCTCCGCCTGAAGTGACGGACCGTTCACTGAGTTCACTCTCCTGGTGGAGCGAAAACGTTCCAAATGTCGTATCGAACGGCAGCCTCGTCCTCGCCCCGGCGCGCGACACCGGCGAAATTTCCCGATTCGCCCGGCGCACCAGTCATTTCCGGGAGATAACCGGCCCGGAGATCGCCGCATTGGAGCCTGATCTGGCCGACCGGTTCGCCCGGGGACTTTTTTTTCCGAATGAGGGTCATCTTGATCCGCGCCAGGCTCTACCCGCTCTCGCCGAGCGCCTGATTATGCTTGGCGGACGTGTGCTCACGGATCACGAAGCCTCGACTTTTACAGATGCCTTTGACTGGGAGGTCGACTGCACGGGCCTCGCAGCGCGCCGGGAAATCCCCGATTTACGCGGCGTACGCGGCGAAATGATCCTGCTTCGTTGCCCCGACGTGATGCTCAGCCGCCCCGTCCGCCTGCTGCATCCGCGCATCCCGATCTACATCGTTCCCCGTGCGAACAATATTTTTATGGTCGGCGCCACGATGATCGAGAGCGAAAACGGCGGACCCATGACGCTCCGCTCGATGAGCGAGTTGCTGAACGCCGCCTGGGTGCTGCATCCGGCTTTCGCCGAAGCGGAAATTTTGGAAATGGGAGCGGGTCTACGCCCGTCCTATGTCGATAACCTGCCTGCGGTGACGCGAAACGGACGCAAAATACAGGTCAACGGTATGTACCGTCACGGCTACCTGCTTTCCCCCTGGTTGGCGGGCGAGGTCGCAAACATGGTGTTTGGCTAGAGACGCACAACTTGCAACCTGATCTACGCGGTAGCCTGACTTCGGCCTCAGCATTTTCCGCAACCGGCAAAATTACGCCCGCTGGGGTCTCAAGACCGAACGTAGATAGAAGCAGACAGCTGCTTTTCATGTTGTCCGGAATATCAACGAACGTTCTGAATCCGGTGTTCGCGCCGTATTCGCGCATGACCCGCCAATTTGTTTCACGATCAATAATACCGCCGCCACGGCTAACGCCGCGGCTATGAATCTACACGCCCCGTCAACTCGCAAATCGTCGGCGTTCGTAACGTCATGGATTATTCCGCATGAGTTTCGAGCAGCTTTAACGCGCCTCTCATTTCGAGGCGAGGAAATATTATTGATACACCGCGCCCAAGGGTGCCGCCGGATTGGTCGCGGGAGCCGGAACAACGTTGCGGGGCGTGGCAACGATTCGGAAAACATCGATAAAGCCAAGACGACGGTCAGCGTATAGGGGGGAGGTCAATAGACAAACGACAGTGGTTGTCTCTCATAGCGGTGATGCGGTCTCCATGGTCGCTCATGCATCAGACAAACTTGATGCCTCAGGAACCACAATCGGCGGCAAATCGGTGCTTATCCGCAACGAGTGGCTGCAACGCGAAAGAGGCCCCAAAACTGGGGCCTCTTTCTGTTCAAACGGCGTTTGCTTTCAGCCAGACTTCGAATCCTGCGGCGCGTGGGCCGCAGTCATCTTTTATTCAGACTGAGCGGCAACCTGACCGTTATCAGCCACGCGCTGCGGGAACAGCCGGGGCAGGAGCCGGAGCCGGAGCCGGAGCAGGCGGCGGAGCAGCTTCGACCGGGGCGGGAGCCGGCGGCGGCGTGTCGTCGGAGCAGGCTGCGAGCAGGGCAAGCGGGAGGGCTACAGCGGCGGCGGCCACCTTGCGCGTCAGTTTATGCCGAGCCGACGTTTCAGAACGAGCGAACATCCGTTACTCCTTGGAGTGAATCTATGGGTGACCAGCGGATTTAGGAGCGACTCTTGGTAAAAAGTCAAACTACGATTTGTGTAGAGCGCCAGAAACAGGCGAATGTTCCGCTGAAACCGCCGGGCACGCCTTTCGGCCGCTTCATTCCGGGCCTTCCCGCGCGCGCCCCGCTGCCAATATTTTTGAAGGCCTTCCGATACGCACGGCATAGTCCGAGCCTGATGGCGCTCGCCACCGCGTGGGCGCTAGCCGCCTGCAGCACCATGCCTCAGCACGCCGATACGGAACTCGGGAACCGAATTGACGCTCCAGTCGGAGTGACCGTCGCCGGTGAAAAGCTGGATACGGAGTTACTGCGCAGCTTCTATGCGCGCCACGACTTCGAAGCCGTGTGGCCTTCGCATGAAACGCAGGCGAATAAACTGGTTGAAGCCATCCTTCACGCCGAGGATCAGGGGCTGAATCCAGAAATGTTTCACGCATCTGCGCTAAAGCATGCCGCAGCGTTAACGCCGACCGATCGCGATCTGCTCTTGTCTGACGCATTCCTGTCTTACGCGGACGCGTTAACCCGAGGCGTCGTGCATGTAGATCGACGGAAGGATTACGAGGCGCTTGCCCCGGAACCTGTCGATGTGGCCGCAGAACTTGACCGGGTGATGGACAGCAACGACCCCGGAGCCGCAATCAATGCCCTTGCCCCAACAACGCGAGACTATCTGGCCTTACGCAAAGCTCTGGAAAAATGTCGCGCAGGCGGAGCCCGTGCCGCATCGGCATGCCAACACAAAATTGCAGTGAATCTTGAGCGCCTTCGCTGGCTGCCACGGTCGTTGCCGCGCAACCGCGCCTGGGTAAACGTAGCTGCAGAGCAGCTTATTTTATACCGCAACGACAGACCGGTCTTCACAACCAGGATCGTTGTCGGCGAGGATATCGAACGCAACCAAAGCCCCGAGTTTCATACGGCGATCGACGCTTTCTGGGTAAACCCTCCCTGGGTCATTCCGGCGGATATCGCCAAGCGGGAGATCATGCCGAAGATCAGCCGCGACCCGAATTATCTGAAGCGCAACAAGATGATCATGCTCTCCAACGGAGAAATCGAACAGCTCCCCGGCCCGGAGGCTGGGCTCGGGCAACTCATGTTCAACATGCCGAACCGATTTGACGTGTATCTGCACGACACGCCGGACCGATATATCTTCAATCGAGACAACCGGCGTCTAAGTCATGGCTGCATTCGTGTGCAGAATCCCCGGGACTTCGCGGCCCTGCTCATGGAACAGCCCGTCGAAAAAATTGACACGGAAATCGCGACAGGCGCGACAACCAAGAAGAGCCTGCCGGAACCAATGCCGGTGTTCGTGGTCTATCTGACCGCTTTTGCGGACACCGCCGGAAAGCTGCAACTTGTGTCTGATTTTTACAATCGAGATAATGCGATCTGGCGAGATCTTCAGCCCCGCCCGCGCAAACGAAGCCACGCGACGCACGGGACCAAGGTTTGATAGTTTCTGTGTTTTACAAAATAGTGTAACATATCTTGCCGATCGGCGCCGCGTCACTGACGAAGAGTTATCGGCGCGGATGCTTATCGACGAACGTATCTCGCTACGCGCCCGCGCACGAAAGTCTAGATATTCGCTATGGGGCTCGTCTTCGTACCTCGGCTTGGCCGCAGATACAAACGATCTTTCACATTTTTAAAAACTCACTGCTTTTATCAGAAATGTAAAATTTGACGACACTGACGCGCCTTATCTACCCTATTTCCAATTCGAGCGACTGAGCGAACGATCCTGCGTCTACTTCGGCTCCAATGACGTAAATGGAGCGAACACAAGAGACTGGTGCAAGAAAATGCCCGCTGTCACACCATCAGCCGCAGCCCAGCTTGCATTATGCGGAGCCCGGGCGATATCGCCCGCAGCATAGACACCATGCACCGAGGTCTCCTTCTTCTCATCCGTCCGAACGAGAGGACCCAACGGGCAGTCATCCAGTGCGCAGCCGAGATGTTGTGCTATTGGACTATTCAGTCGCCAGTGTGGCGTCACATATAGCGCGTCAATGGGGTTTTCTTCGCCTTTTACAAATGAGAGCGAATGCAACTCCCCCTGCTCGCCATTCAGTCTGGAGATCTGCCGGGCTTCGATAAAAACCCTTCGCCTTGCCAACTGTTCCAGTGAGTCGTCATCCAGTCCACCTTTCCCGTCAAGGTAGAGAGTCGTCGGTCCCCAATCAGCGATGAGAAGCGCTTGATGAATCGACAGCGGCGACGAATAGAGAACGCCCAGCCGCTTCTCCGCGAATTCATACCCGTGGCAATATGGGCAGTGCAGCACGCTGCTTCCCCAGCGCTCCGCCAATCCATCTATATTCGGCAACAAATCGGAAATACCAAAAGCAAGGACCAGCCTTGAAGCTGATAACGTCTCGCCGCCGCTCACCGTCACATCAAACCCACCAGGAATTGCTCGCGCGGCCTGCGCCTCCCCTGCCATGACGCGCGTCGTTGGGTAACGCCGCACCTGAGTCAGCGCAGCGTCAATCATCGTGGAAGGCTTGGCGCCGTCCTGACCGAAGAAACCGTGTGAGGCAGAGGCGAAACGGTTACGTGGTCGGCCGGTATCGATGACGCAAACCCGTCTGCGCGCACGTGCAATATGAATAGCAGCAGAGAGGCCAGCAAAACTTCCACCTATCACGATTGCATCAAACTGCATGATTCTGCTCCAGGTCGACGGTTTTTCCACTCGCCCGCATTCGATCGTGAAAATCTTGCCTGAGTTGAGCCAGCGTTACAGCCCCAAATCGGTCAAGCAGCAGAGCCTCCGCCTCATCCAACACCCTCCCGAGCGCGGCGTTTACAGACTGCTCCACCAAACACCCCGGCGATTCCGTCCTGTTTCCAATACTGAACAGCTGAGGAGCGCCCAGAGAGTCGTAGATGTCGCGAAGCGTGATTTCCGCCAGCGGTCGAGTAATCTTCCACCCGCCGCCGTGCCCTTTTTCGGAACGCACGAATCCCGCATCACGTAATCCGGATAGAATTCTTCTGATCACAACGGGGTTGGTGTGCATTGCTCGCGCCATGAGTTCTGATGTCACGGCCCTCTCCGTCTCCGCCATGTGGAGCAGGACGTGAAGTACACCAGAGAGCTTGCTATCACGTTTCATGCAACATCATATGTTGCATGAAACGTGCGAAGTCAAATGCCGCGCTCAACCCGGCAAGCCAGTTCCCTTGATTTCATGGTTTTTCCAGTGACCACGTTCACCCAAAACGTGATGCGTGGCCGAGGCGGCACGACCACCCATGCAAGATTTTATCTATTAAGATGAGCCATTTAACCGAGAGCGAAGACCACTCTCCGCGCCTCAGATTACGACGCAGTTCGTAATGGAAGCATCCCACTAAAGAAACTATCAGGTTCAACTCTCGAGAAGCACGACCTACGCGAAGAAATTATAAAAACATCATTATAAGAATAATATTATCAAATTATATCGCAGTCATGCGAAATAACGTCCTCCAAATGCCACGTTGCACAAAATTCACCACTTTCGCAAAATTTGCAAAACAAACGCCGTTCCTCGCCCGAATTCGCTCGGTTGGCCATAGCCGAATTCGTCCGACTCTCCATAATGCAGCATGTTTTCCCAGACGAGGCCAACATGCATAGCTACGACATCAAGGTGCACCCCGAGAAAGATCGACTTCCGCGCGAGCGACAACTCGCCTGGCGTATCGCCGAAGTCGCAGCCGATCCGGTCGCCGTGGAGCCTGCGGTCACCGAGATGATCATCAACCGCGTGATCGACAACGCGTCGGTGGCGATCGCTTCGGTCAACCGTCATTCAGTGATGAGCGCGCGCGCCGAAGCTCTGGCGCACCAGCGTCCGGGTGGGGCGACTGTGTTCGGTTGCGGGCCGGATGTGCGCGTGCACGCCGAATGGGCGGCGTGGGCCAACGGCACCGCCGTGCGTGAACTGGATTTTCATGACACCTTCCTTGCCGCCGAATATTCTCATCCGGGCGACAACATTCCCGGTATTCTGGCGGTCGCGCAGCAGTGTCAGCGCTCGGGCAAAGATCTCATTCGCGGCATAGCCACCGGCTATGAAATCCAGATCGATCTCGTGCGCGGGATCTGCCTTCACAAGCACAAGATCGACCATGTGGCGCATGTCGGTCCGTCGGTCGCCGCCGGTATCGGCGCGTTATTGGGTCTTCCGACCGAGACGATCTATCAGGCGGTGCAGCATGGCCTGCACGTGACGACGGCGACCCGCCAGAGTCGCAAAGGGGAAATCTCCTCGTGGAAGGCCTATGCCCCGTCGCACGCTGGAAAAATGGCTGTCGAGGCCGTTGACCGCGCCATGCTTGGCGAGACATCACCCAGCCCTATCTACGAAGGAGAAGACGGGGTCATCGCCTGGATGCTGGACGGCGCGGACGCGCATTACGTCGTTCGCCTGCCAGAGAAAGGCGAAGCAAAACGTGCGATACTCGATAGCTACACGAAGGAGCATTCAGCCGAATATCAAAGCCAGGCCCTCATCGATCTGGCGTTCAGGCTTGGCGAGCAGGTCGGGAACTGGGACGACGTAAAGGACGTCCTGATCGAGACGAGCCATCACACGCATTACGTCATCGGCACCGGCTCCAATGACCCACAAAAATTCGACCCTACCGCTTCGCGCGAAACGCTCGATCACTCGATCATGTATATCGTCGCCGTCGCACTGCAGGACGGCGTCTGGCACCATGTAAAATCCTACGCCCCTGAACGGGCGGCCCGCGAAGACACTGTGCGTCTGTGGAGGAAGATCCATACGGTCGAACGTCCCGAGTGGACCGAGCGCTACCACTCGACGGATCCGAACGTGAAGGCTTTTGGCGGTCGTATCACCATCACCTTTAACGATGGCTCCGTCCTGTCTGACGAACTCGCGGTCGCCAATGCGCACCCTCTGGGCGCCACGCCGTGGACGCGTCCTGATTATATAAAGAAATTCCGCACCCTGACGGACGGGATTCTTGATCCGAAGGAAATCGAGCGCTTTCTCGACGTGGCCCAGCGCCTGCCGGAATTGAGTGCGAAAGAGCTTTACGAGCTTGAAATTTCTTTGCCGGACGGGACGCTCAAGAAAAACCCGAGAACCGGCATCTTCGGATTTGGGCAGTAATTACGTCGCGGGCCACGATCGAAAACGGGCGCTCGCAAGGGATCGAAAAAGAAAAAGGAGGACAAGCCGTCATGACGCAAACCTCTGAAGCAAAGCGTCCGAAAAAGTCCGTGGCCCTGTCAGGCGTCACCGCCGGGACCACGGCGTTGTGCACCGTCGGACACAGCGGGAACGACCTGCACTACCGCGGGTATGATATAAAGGATCTCGCCGAAAACTGTGAGTATGAGGAGGTTGCGCATCTTCTCATACACGGCCATCTGCCTGACCTGGCGGAGCTCTCCGCCTATAAGGCGCAACTCCGCTCTCTGCGAGGATTGCCGGATAATGTGAAGCGCACGCTGGAACAGATTCCGGCGGCCGCGCATCCCATGGATGTGATGCGATCCGGCCTTTCCGCGTTCGGGTGCGTTCTGCCCGAGCGTCGGGATCAGAACCCTGTCGGCGCCCGAGAGATCGCCGATCGCTGCATCGCGTCGCTCGGTTCGATTCTCCTCTACTGGCATCACTTCGCGACCAACGGGCGGCGGATCGAGGTTGAGACCGACGATGACAGTGTCGGCGGCCATTTTCTTCACCTGCTCCATGGCGAAAAACCGCCAGAAGAATGGGTGAAGGCGATGCACGTCTCCCTGATTCTTTATGCGGAACATGAATTCAATGCTTCGACCTTTACGTGCCGGGTGATCGCCGGAACGGGTTCCGACATCTATTCCGCGTTGTGCGGCGGCGTCGGCGCCCTGCGAGGTCCCAAGCATGGAGGAGCGAATGAGGTCGCGCTGGAGATACAACAACGTTACCAGACGCCGGACGAAGCAGAAGCGGACATTCGCAAGCGCGTCGAAAACCGCGAGGTTGTCATCGGTTTTGGACACCCGGTCTATACAATTGCAGATCCGCGCAACGAGATCATAAAGCGCACGGCATACGCCCTGTCGCGCACGCATGGCTCGATGCGTCTTTACAACGTCGCCGAACGGCTTGAGTCCGTCATGGCCGAAACCAAGAAGATGTTTCCGAACCTCGATTGGTTCAGCGCTGTTTCCTACAACATGATGCGTATTCCGACGGCGATGTTCACCCCTATTTTCGTCATCGCCCGTTCCGCCGGGTGGAGCGCGCATGTGATAGAGCAGCGTCAGGATGGCAAGATCATTCGTCCGTCCGCAGAGTATGTCGGCCCAGACGACCAACCGTTCGTTCATATCCACCGGCGCGGCAATCAGGAGAAAGCAGCATGACATATCTGATCGGAAGCGAACGCGCGGGAGTCTCGGCAGGGAAGAAATTCCGCGAACTTCTGAACGCTCCGGGCATCCTCCGGCTACCGGGCGCTCATAACGGACAGGCCGCTCTTCAGGCGCGAGACGCCGGGTTCGACGCGCTGTATCTTTCGGGCGCGGCGATGACCGCCAGCATGGGGTTGCCGGATCTGGGGATCATTACGATCGATCAGGTCACGTTCTTTATCAAGCAGATCGTGCACGCCTCCAATCTGCCGCTTCTCGTCGATGGCGACACCGGCTATGGCGAGACGTTGAACGTCATGAACATGGTTCGCGCATTTGAAGACGCCGGAGCCGGAGCCGTGCATCTGGAAGACCAGTTGCTGCCGAAAAAGTGCGGGCATTTAAACGATAAGAAGCTCGCCACCCCGCACGATATGGCGATGAAAGTCAGTGCCGCCCGCAAGGCCGCGCAGGATATTGTCGTGATCGCGCGTACGGACGCTGCGGCGAGCGAGGGAATGGATGGCGCAGTCGCCCGGGCCAAGCTCTATATCGAAGCTGGCGCGGACGCGATTTTCCCGGAAGCCCTGACGAACGCAGAAATGTTCCGGGAATTCGCCAGGCGCATGCCGGGCGTGAAACTTTTGGCCAACATGACGGAGTTCGGTCGCACGCCGTTCTACACGGCAAGCGAATTCGAAGACATGGGCTACAGTATGGTGATCTGGCCGGTCAGTTCGCTGCGCGTGGCGAACAAGGCGCAGGCCGATCTGTATGAGACGATCATGCGGGATGGAGGCACGGAAGCGATGCTCAGCCGCATGCAGACCCGCGAAGAACTATACAAGACACTCCGTTATCATGATTACGAGGCGCTCGATAAAAGCATTGTCGAGACCGTCCTTCCGTCCGTAGGCGCCTAAGGACTGGATACCTCGCGACGCAGACAAAAACGCTGATACGACGACCGGGAGACATCGCATCGCGCGGCGGCGCCTGCGGGGCCGCCAGCGAAAAGTTGGCTGGAAGACCAGTGTGCTGGAAGTCTCCTTCAAAAACGCAACATTACAAAATTCTGGCTTTTCTGCACCGGACGAACGACCTCCGAAACGGGGCCAGTTCGTCCGGAACGGCAGTCACAGGCTCAACAACCACACAATCCGCCAGCCTACACAAGTTGGCTCGAAATTTCGCCCTGCCGAAGACGCCCCCTGCCTCGCATCAAGAAGCCCGCAGATGCGTCAACGATATGGGCGTTTCTATTCCAATGAAAATACATCTTACCTGGAGCGATCATGATAGCGCCACCAGCAATCCGTTTTCGCCGCTACCAGCGCGTGAGCCACGGCAGCGCCAGCCGGGTGACAAGCGAGACGACGCCGCACCCGAGAGAATACCAGACCGCCACATAGAGCGGATCGTCGAATGGGCATGCCATAACGAACGCCAGAGCTCCCCAGGCCGCTGCAGCAGAACCAGCCGCCCATGCCGTACCACGCGGATCGACCGAGGCGCCTCGCCGGACGATTACGCCGAGCGCCAGCGCCACCGGCAGAGACAACTCGATGATCTTCCGCGCACAACGCAACCCGTGTACCGGGTCCAGACGCCGCCACAGAACGATCGGGCCAACCTGAGCCGCATCGATCATCCATCCTGCGGCCAGAGCCGCGAGCACGACGTAGCCGAGCGCACGCAAACCTGGGCGTGGCGAGCGTGTCGGGTTGAGCGAGCGCAACGTCGTCGTCGCCCCGATCATCATGATCACGGTCAGACTTGCTGTCTTCCACCAGAAACTTGGCATACCCATTGCACGCGGCATATCCGGGCGCATCCAGCCCAGCGACAGCAGGACGATGATTTCGGTAATGCAGAGCATTGCAAGAATCAGCGCCGCGCGGCGTGGGCTTTGCCGTCTGACGGGCTGCAATTCAGCCGTCAGGCGGCCGATCAGGGGGTCAGTCGACATCGGCGCCTCGCATCACTACATCGCTCAGCCGTCCCAGGCCTCGGTGAATGTTGACCTTCACCAGCGCAGCGGATTGCCCGGTCAGCCTTGCGGCTTCCTCAATACTGAAGCCCTGGAGCTTCACCAGACGAATGACTTCGGCCTGCGCGGGTTTGAGCAACGTGAGCAGACGCTCCAGAGCATGGGCTGCCGTGACAGCGTTTTCGTGATCCATAACCGGCAGTTCGTCATCGAGGGATGTCATGTCCACCCGTCGCATCGCACGCAAACGGTCGATCCATTTGTAGCGCGCAATCGCCGCGATCCACGGAGCAAAACCTTGCGCAGGGTCGAACGTGTGCCGCTTTTCATGCACCGCCAGCAGCGTATCCTGCACTGCGTCATCGACCATAGACGGCGGCAGGCGCCGCTGAAAATAACGGCGCAGCCACGCCGAGGCCTCGCCCAGAACATGGCGATAGGCGTCGGCGTCGCCATTCTGGGCCGCCGCCATCCACCGGCTCCAGTCCGCTTCGGTCACACAGCCTCCTGCATCTGGCGCGCAGCCCTTCCTGCCACGCTATCCGGCTCCGGCCAAGGTCAGGACTGGATCGTCCCGGTATATGGAGCCGAACAGAGACTTGAGAGCAGCCACGCGCGGGGCGTCGTAGGCGGCGATATAAGGGTTATACGGATAGCGCGCGGCGAAATTCTGATGCTCCGCCTCTGCCGGGTAAAAACCCTTGTCAGGCGCTACGACTGTGGCGATCGTGCCGGAGAAGACGTGCGCGGCATCAAGCTGGGCTATGTAGGCGCGTGCGATCGCCGCCTGTTCCTGCGTTCGGGCGAAAAGAACCGAGCGGTACTGGCTGCCCTCATCGGGAAACTGGCCGCCCGCCTGCGTCGGATCCAGCGCCACTGAAAAAAAGATGCGCAGGAGGGCGCTGTAACTTACCTGCGCAGGGTCATAGTCGACTTCGACAGATTCCGCATGGCCTGTGCCGCCGCCACTGACGACGTCGTACTCGGCTGTGCTGCGCACCCCGCCGTCATACCCCGCACGCGTCGCAGTAACGCCGCGCACGTGCTGGAACACGCTCTGCACGCCCCAGAAGCATCCCCCCGCGAACACCGCCGTTTCACGTCGACCATCCGCCTCGGACGCTTCGCCGAGAACAGGCTCGGGAAGCAGGATCGCCACACGCTCCGACGCCGCCTGACACGCCGCGCCGAACAGTGTCGTGACCAGAATGGGAAAGGCCCAAAATGTCGAAGTTTTCATTGGAAACGATCCCCTTCAGGCCGGAGCGAAGGAGAGAGCCACGCCGTTCATGCAGTAACGCAGACCTGTCGGAGCCGGTCCGTCATCGAAAACATGACCGAGATGACCGCCACACGTGGCGCACAGCACCTCCGTGCGCTCCATTCCCAGAGAGTCATCGGCGTGTTCCTGCACTGCTCGCGGCAACGCGCGAGTGAAGCTGGGCCAACCGGTGCCGCTATCGAACTTGGCTGCGGCGTCGAAGACCGCCGTAGCGCAACCGATGCAAGAAAAACGTCCCGACCTGTGCTCGTCCAGAAGAGGGCTGGACCACGGGGCTTCGGTGCCCGCTTCGCGCAACACGTTGTATTGGACGGGTGTGAGAGCCCGGCGCCATTCGGCATCGGTTCGCGTAACCGGAAAATGTGTTTGAGCGCGGCTGGCCTCGCCTGCGACCGACAACATCGCGGCGGCAAGGAGGAACTGGCGTCGAGCGAACATGGCGGGTCTCCGTCCATTCGGGAAATGACGCTGCGTTCTTCGACAGATGGCGCTGACTGGTTACACGTCCGGCGGCCACTTATTTTTTTCAAACGGCGTAACCTTTGGGTCGCGTCTGACGAACGTGCGATCATGACCTCTGTGAAAGCTTTCCCGGCATGGCGTATCGCCCCCGTTCGCCGTCGCCCGTTATCCGCATCACGCATTGGGTCGGCGCCCTGTCCGTGCTCGTCATGATCGGCAGCGGCTGGCAGATTTACAATGCCTCGCCATTGCTGCCCTTCATTTTTCCCGCGTGGGCGACACTGGGCGGATGGCTCGGCGGCGGAATTGCGTGGCACTTCGCCGCGATGTGGTCGCTGATGAGCAGCGGAGCTGTCTACCTGATCCACGGCATGGCGTCGGGGCGCCTGCGCCGTGACCTGCGGCCTCGCACCGTACCGGTGCTGCTACGCGATCTCGGGCTGGCCGCCCGTTTACGCCTGACACATACGCCCGGGACATACAACGCCATACAGCGCCTGCTTTACAGCAGCGTATTGGGAGTCGCCGCACTGACGGTCGCGACGGGGCTGTCTATGTGGAAGCCGGTGCAACTTGGTTTTCTGACGTGGGTTTTTGGCGGTTATGACATCGCCAGGCGCCTGCATTTCGCATTGATGTGCATGATCGTCGGTTTCCTGATCGTGCATGTCTGCCTCACTTTGATCGTGCCTTCGACACTGTTTGGCATGGTGTTTGGGCGGCGCATTCATGTGATCGACAAGGACAAACCTTCATGAAGCGTCCAACGATTGATCGCAGCCTCATCGCCACGGAGTTACGGCGCATAGAGCGAAGATTCATGCTGAAAAGCGCGTTGTCGCTGGGTGGGCTGGCGATGCTGTCAGGCTGCGCGATCGACGACGAACCATCCGTCGAAAAGGCCCTCGCCAAGATCATGGGGTTTACTGATCATGTCCAGGCGATGATGTTCAGCCGCAATCGTCTGGCCCGCGAATTTTCGACCTCGCAAATAACGCGCCCGTTTCCGTTCAACGCTTATTATGATCAGGAGGAAATTCGTGTAGCCGATGAATCACGCTGGCGATTGGAAGTTGGCGGTCTGGTTTCTGACAAGCGCCCCTGGTCTTTGGCGCAGTTCCGGGCTCTTGAACTGCAGCGACAAATCACACGCCACATTTGCGTCGAGGGGTGGAGCGCTATCGGCTCATGGTCAGGCGTGCGGCTCTCAACATTTCTTCAACATATCGGAGCGGACACACGGGCCAAATACGTCAAGTTCGGCTGTTTTGACGATTACTCGACCAGCATAGACATGGAGACCGCCCTGCATCCTCAGACGATCATGGTTCTGGATTTCGACGACGCGTCTCTGCCGCCTGCCTATGGCGCGCCAATGAAGGTCAGGATTCCAACCAAATTGGGTTACAAAAATCCGAAATATCTCGCCTCAGTAGAAGTCACAAACTCGTTTCCCGGCGGATACTGGGAGGATCAAGGTTACGACTGGTTTGGAGGATCATAAAAAAATTCTGTAACCCGATGCGCCTGTCGTTCGAAGAATGTGGTGGACGAGAGGAGGATCTCTTTCTCTCACGCGAAGCCTGCTAAAGGAGAAAACCATGTCTTTCCGCTCATTCATTCAAGCTATGTCCCTGTCTTTGGTTTTCGCGTCAGGCGGCGTCACCTATGCTCAAGCCCAGGCTTCCGCCGGCGCCATGTCTCCCGGAACCGTAGCCCATGATGAAACAACTAATAATAAAACAGCGCGACCCAAAATGACACCGGCCGGAATTGGACACACAAACATGGCTGGCGACACCTCACACGGATATATGTCGTCGAATAACAGCATGGCGAAAAAGCAAACAGGAATGATGATGAAGAAAGATGCCGCGTCTTCTGCGCAGGACATATCGAACACGCATGCCGAGGAATCAAACAACTCGCAAGATTAGTTTTCTCAATGATTTTTTTGAAATCATACCTGATTTTTTATTCAACATGACCTACGGGAGCGGATCGTCCATGTCATGGATACGGCAGAAAATAACAGAAAAAGGAAGTCCTGGACGCGTAGGTGTGGTCATCGGGGTTCCTGCTGCTCTTGCAGTCGCCTTTATCGCCGCTGCCGGCTGGTTCACACCCGATCGCCTGACGCCAGCCACGGTCATCCGCACGTTTGACAGTGTTGACGGTCCGCATCCCGGATTTCGTCGCAATCATGCAAAAGGCGTTTGCGTTACGGGATGGTTCGAAGGAAACGGTCAAGCCTCTCCTTACTCCAGAGCCGCGTTGTTCAGCGCGGAACGCTCTCCAGTCATCGGACGCTTCGCATTGGCAGGCGGACTACCTTATCAAGACGATGCACCTGACAAAGTGCGCAGCCTCGCCCTTCGGATCATGCCCCCCAACGGTGGCGAGTGGCGCATGGGCATGAACGATATTCCGGTATTTCTCTTTCGCAATGCGCGTGATTTCAACTCGTTCCTGATCGCCTCTCGCCCGGAAGCGACAACACGGAAGCCAGATCCCGCTCGTATCGGCGCGTTTCTTGCTGCTCACCCAGAAACAGCGCACGCGCTCAGCCAGATAAAACAGCGTTCTTTGTCTTCGGGTTTTTCCGAAGACGCCTATAACAGCCTTGATGCCTTCCTGTTCGTCAACGCGGACGGGCGAACGACGCCCGTCCGCTGGGCAATGGAGCCGGAGCAGCCCGCTCCAGCGCAGGACAGCGTCAAGACCGGCCGTGATTACCTGTTTGATGACCTTACCGCGACATTGGCCGAGCACCCGCTGCGGTGGAAATTGATGATTGTGCTCGGACAGCCCGGAGATCCTACAGCAGATCCCACTGCTGCGTGGCCTGCCGGGCGGACACGCATCAACGCGGGGACGCTTGTTCTCGACAAGGCGGAAAGCGAAGATGGCGGACCATGTACCGGAATCACGTTCGATCCCCTGATCCTGCCTGAGGGCATAACTCCTTCCGACGATCCGATTCCCGCCGCACGTTCGGCCGTCTACGCTCGTTCTTTTACTGCGCGTTCAGGAGAGATGAAGGCGCCCAGCGCGGTCAGTTTAAATTCTTCCCCGAACGGACAATAGTTATGTCTGAAAGAAAATATTTTTCTCCGCTTGCACGGGGGCTCCACTGGATCATGGCGTTGATGATTCTCGCTATGTTGTTCATTGGCGTCGCCATGGTCGCCAGCACTGGCCCCGCGTATCATCGTCTTGTCGGACTCCACCGCCCTCTGGGAATAGCGATTCTGGCCCTGGCATTTTTACGTCTGGTCAACCGCGTCGCCTCCGGCGCACCGTCACTGCCGACGACGCTCCCGCAAGGGATACGCCTCATCGCTGGGAGTTCGCAGGTCGCGCTCTATCTGCTGATGATCGCCCTGCCGCTGGTCGGATGGGCCATGCTGTCCGCAGGCGATTATCCAGTTTCGATAACAGGCGGCGTCACCCTGCCTCCGATCCTGTCGCCCGATCCTGCTCTGTACGCCTCCTTGAGGGCGCTCCATACGTGGTTGGCGTTAGGATTGTTCGGCGTGATCCTCGCGCACATCACAGGGGCGCTTGTTCATGGTCTCCTGCTCAGGGACGGCGTATTTCAAGCTATGTTATGGAGGCGTCCGCAGGTGAGAACGCAGATTGAGTAAATTATAGAAGAAAAATTTACGACACTTCGGATTTTTATAAAATCAACATGCCTGATGAATTTGTCGCTGAGAGCGTTAAAGCTCTCAGCGCATTTCAGACACTGTGACCCTGAGTCGTCATTCGTAATGAACGACGGATCTAATGGACTTTCCTTCATGCATCAGACGGAAGGCATCGTTGATGTCGTCCAGAGGCATCGTGTGGGTGACGAAAGGCTCCAGCTGGATATCACCCCGCATCGCGTCCTCGACCATTCCTGGTAGCTGACTACGACCCTTGACGCCTCCGAACGCAGATCCTTTCCACACGCGTCCTGTGACGAGCTGGAACGGACGCGTCGCTATTTCCTGCCCGGCCCCAGCCACGCCGATGACGATGGACTGACCCCATCCGCGATGCGCGCTCTCGAGCGCCGCGCGCATGACATTGACGTTCCCGATGCATTCAAACGTGTGATCGACGCCCCAGGTCGTCATCTCTACGAGAACCTGCTGGATAGGTTTGTCATAATCCTTCGGATTCAAAAAATCGGTGGCGCCGAACGCGCCCGCCAGCTCGAATTTGTCAGGATTGGTGTCAATCGCGAAAATGCGGCCCGCCTTCGCCTGCCGAGCGCCCTGAATGACGGCCAGACCGATCCCTCCTAACCCGAACACGGCCACCGTGTCGCCCGGCTGAACCTTCGCCGTGTTGTGCACCGCGCCAATCCCGGTCGTCACGCCGCAACCGAGCAGACAAACATGCCCTGGATTAGCCTGCGGGCTGATCTTTGCGAGAGAAACCTCGGCAACGACCGTGTACTCACTGAAGGTCGAGCATCCCATATAATGATAGACTGGCTGCCCCTTGTAGGAAAAACGGCTCGTCCCGTCGGGCATAATCCCCTTTCCTTGTGTCGCTCTGACCGAAACGCACAGATTCGTCTTGCCTGACTTGCAGAACAGGCACTCGCCGCATTCCGCCGTATACAATGGAATAACGTGATCGCCCGGCGCCACGCTGGAGACCCCCTCACCTACCTCCACTACGACGCCAGCGCCCTCGTGGCCGAGAACTGCAGGGAAAAGTCCCTCAGGATCGTCGCCAGACAGGGTGAAAGCGTCCGTGTGACAGACGCCAGTATGAGTAATCTTCACCAGCACCTCGCCCGCGCGCGGCGGATCCACGTCAATTTCGACGATCTCAAGGGGCTTACCTGCCTCGAACGCAACGGCTGCTCGTGATTTCACTTCGACATTCCTTTTAATAACCTGACGACTGATCGCATCCGGACAGAAGCGTTTCCAACGCTTATCGTAAGTACGATCTGACCAGCGCAATCACGTCATCGATTGATCGCTCGGTCACACCATGACTTGCCTCTGTATGAGAAAATTCTTCACGCAGATGGCTTTCCAAAACGCTGGACATCAGACCATTAACAGCGCCTCTGACAGCCGCCAGCTGCTGCAGAACGGGCCCGCACTCTCGTCCCTGCTCCAATGCGCTCTCCAGGGCGTCAAGCTGCCCCCGGATTCGCCTCACTCTTGCAAGAGCGCGTTTTTTCTCTGCTGGGCTGTGGGGCATGGAGCGCCTTCAGTTACTGGGCAGGAGTATATAACGGGAGACTGACGTGGACGGCAAGCCTCATTTTGACGACCCCACGATGTCATTACAGGGGAGCTATCTCTAGCGCCGGGCACGGTTGCAAATGGCCATTACTACGTGCTGCACAGCAGGTGGCACGTAGTTACTTGGTGTATGGTTTCTGCAATCGTCCGCTATAAAATTAGGCGATTACGCCGCAAGAAAATCCCCCAAACCTCCCGAACACAATTACGACGCGACACCTCTAAGTCGCTACAAAATCGAAAATTTTTAATTTTATTAATAACTATTAATAGAGAATTTTTATTACGACTCAAGAAATGACCCAGAGGGTATGCCCGCATGAGAGCGGATCAACACCACAAGCCGAGTCAGCGACATAGGATTCAGCCCCGGTTTCCTTCGCCAGTCGGCGCCAGAACGCACTCACTTTTCGCATTCTGGTGGTTGAGTTGTCGACTGTCCCGGCGCCATCCGCGGGCCCTGCCCTTACAGGCGCCCCCCTGCCGGCGGCCGCGCTTCACCACATCGCCACCCAGATGAAATCTTGTAACGATCCAGAGAGCAACAGAGCGAGAGAGAATGATTGGCTCTATAACACCGAACGTATTCGACACGCTTCAGAGCCACGTTGGCCAAAAACGCAATTTGGTGCATCTTTCTCCCCCCTGAGAGAAAGCATCTCGGCCCGAGCATGATCTCGCCTTCCGATCCCCTGATTATATCGCGACCCAGATATTGCCGCTTTCAGCCGACGCCAGTGTCGCGTCGATGAACCGCATTCCCCGAACACCCGCCTCAAGTCCCAAAATCTGAGCTGTTTCCAAAGACGCGGACGAGCCTGCTGATCGTACCAAATCGGCCGCATCGCGATATAGCTGAGCGAACGCCTCGTAAAATCCCTCGGGGTGCCCCGTCGGCAGACTGCCCTCCCCGGGCTGTTCCCCTCGCCTCATCAGGCGTTCGCACCCGCCCGCGTCAGCCAGCACAAGATGATTCGGCGTCTCCTGAGCCCAGGACAACGCCCCCTTGTCGCCACAGATGCGCAAGGTCAAAGCATTACGGGCTCCCAGCGTGACCTGACTGCACCACAGCGAACCGGTAGCCCCATTTGCAAACCGAAGCAGC
>NZ_AUBI01000015.1 GCF_000429165.1 Acetobacter nitrogenifigens DSM 23921 = NBRC 105050
AGATCGAGCCATCGCCAATCACCGCGATGACGTTGCGTTCCCTGTAGGACGGATCGTCCCCGGCGCGCAGGTGATGCGCGACCGCCATGCCCAGGCCTGCGGAGATCGAAGTCGAGGAGTGGGCTGCGCCGAACGGGTCGTATTCGCTCTCCGAGCGGCGCGTGAAGCCCGACAGCCCGCCCGGCTGGCGCAGCGTGCGGATGCGCTCGCGACGGCCTGTCAGGATCTTATGCGGGTAGGTCTGGTGCCCCACGTCCCAGATCACGCGGTCGTCCGGCGTGTCGAACACCGCGTGGATCGCAACCGTCAGCTCCACGACGCCCAACGACGACCCGAAATGACCGCCCGTCGTCGAAACCGTGTCCACGGTCTCCGAACGAAGCTCGTCCGCAACCTGCTTCAGCTGCTCAATCGACAGGTTCCGTAGGTCAACAGGAACATCAACACGGTCCAACAACGGAAAACGACCCACAGTGGGGGGGCGGATACGCGTGCGCTCTGTTTTTTCCGGAGTCCTTGTGGCTTTGGCGCCATCTGTCATGGGGATATCATCCGTCGTTGCTTCTCCGGCCGCGCAAGACGCGCGGATATCCGGATAAAACTTCGCGTCCCTAAGGCGATCCGCGCTTCCGTTGGGAGAAACGTCGGTCGCGCGCCGCCGGGAGCGAAAAAGGGCGGCTTTCGTACCGTTCCTTCTGTTGTTAGTGTTAAGGGCGTCTGGCAAGCGTGGATTGTGAAACGATCGTCGAGTGTGTTGTCCTTGCAACAAAATGTCGATCAGGACTTGAGAGGACGAACGGGACTATCCTATAGCGTCGGGATAACGCGCAACAGCGCCCGTTGATATTCGCAGGCGCGCCATGTGTCGTCCGCAAGTCTGAACCACACGAGCTTTTCTATTATTTTTCTCCGGCATAGCCATATTGTTCCGGCATGTGTCAGGTAGTCGGCGGTTTTCCGCACTTAGGAGCTAGAGCGTAATGGCGGTACCCATAATGCAGGCCGTCCGGGTCGGCGGATACGTTGTCAAACAGCACATCTCGGGGCGGAAGCGTTATCCTCTCGTACTTATGCTGGAGCCGTTGTTCCGCTGTAACTTGGCCTGCGCTGGCTGCGGCAAGATTGACTACCCGGCCGCGATTCTGAATCAGCGGTTGAGCGTGCAGGAATGTCTTGACGCAGACGCCGAATGCGGCGCGCCCGTCATCGCGATCGCAGGCGGTGAACCGCTCCTGCATAAAGAGATGCCCGAGATCGTGAGCGGCCTGCTGGCGCGCAAGAAATACGTTTATCTCTGCACGAACGCGCTGCTGCTGGAAAAGAAGCTCGACGATTACAAGCCGGATCCGTTCTTTTCCTGGGACGTGCATCTCGACGGCGATCAGGCGATGCACGATTCGTCCGTCTGCCAGGACGGCGTTTACGACCGCGCCGTCGCAGCGATTCGCAAGGCGAAGGCTCGCGGGTTCCGCGTGTCCATCAACTGCACGCTGTTCGACGGCGCCGATCCGAAGCGCGTCGCCGCATTCTTCGACGAAGTCATGGCGATGGGCGTGGATGGCATCATGACCGCTCCGGGTTACGCCTATGAGCGGGCGCCGGATCAGGAGCACTTCCTGAACCGCCAGAAGACAAAGCAACTGTTCCGCGACATCTTCCGTCTGGGCAAAGGGAAGAAGTGGCGCTTCACGCAGTCGCCGCTGTTCCTCAACTTTCTCGCGGGCAACGAGACATACCATTGCACGCCGTGGGGCAAGCCGCTGCGCACGGTCTTCGGCTGGCAGCGCCCCTGCTATCTGCTTGGCGAAGGCTACGCGAAGACCTTCGACGAGTTGATGAGCGACACGAAGTGGGACGACTACGGCACCGGCAACTATGAAAAGTGCGCCGACTGCATGGTTCATTCGGGTTATGAGTCTACGGCCGTCATGGACGCCGTGCGTCGCCCTTGGCACATCGCGAAGGTCGCGCTTTTCGGACCGGAAACCGAGAAGCCGATGGCGCCGGAAATCTCTCTCGCAAACCAGCGCCCGGCTCAATACGTCTACGCCGAGCACGTCGAAGAGAAGATGAAAGACATTGCCGCTCGCAAGAAGCCAGCGAAGCCGCCGCGTGTGACGACGGTTTCCGGCGCAAGCGCGCAGGCCGAGGAAGCTGTTCCTGTGGACGCCGCTGACTGAGCCTTGGGTCATTTCGACCATGTGTTATAGAAAAAGGGTGGAACCGGTCGGTTCCACCCTTTTTTATTTCCCGAACCCGCCGCGCCGATCTGCGGCTCCTCCATGGCTACAGGCCTCCGAACGGACTTCATGACTGTCTCGATCCTTGTGATTCTCCTACTCGTGCTGCTCAACGCGGTGTTCGCCATGGGGGAATTGGCGCTTATTTCCGTAAAACGGCCAAAGCTCGTCCTGATGGAGCGGAACGGAGTGCGTGGGGC
The DNA here is from genome assembly GCF_000429165.1 of Acetobacter nitrogenifigens DSM 23921 = NBRC 105050. Classification (GTDB taxonomy): domain Bacteria; phylum Pseudomonadota; class Alphaproteobacteria; order Acetobacterales; family Acetobacteraceae; genus Acetobacter; species Acetobacter nitrogenifigens. The sequence goes on from NZ_AUBI01000015.1 coordinate 2,441, forward strand.
CGACCGGGCGCTTCGACTTGCCGACGATCCGCAAAGTTTTCTGCCAACAGTGCAAATCGGCATGACGCTGGTGTCGATTCTCGAAGGCACGTTTGGCGGCGTGAAGATCGAAGCGTCGCTGACGCCCTGGCTCGCCGGTTTCCCATCTATCGCGCCGTTCGCCTCCGATATCTCGATGGTCGTCGTTGTGGTGGCGATCACGGGGTTGATGCTGGTTCTTGGCGAACTGGTGCCCAAGCAGCTGGCGCTAAGACGTCCGGAGCAGATCGCGGCGACCCTGTCTCTGCCGCTGGAAATACTCGCCACTGTCGCGCGGCCGATCGTCCTGTTGCTGCGGCTCTCCTCCAATCTTGTGTTGCGCCTGATGAGGGTGCCGCCAGCCAGCAAGCAGGCCCTGACCGAAGAGGAACTGAAAGCGGTTCTCGCCGAAGGCGCGCAGTCGGGGGTGCTGGAGCACGAAGAGCGGACGATGATCGAGCGTCTGCTACGACTGGCCGACCGTCCAGTTCGGGCGATCATGACGCCACGCAACGAGATCAGTTGGATCGAGCGCCATGCGGGGCGCGCGGCGTTGATAACTGAACTGCGCAAGACAACATATTCGCGCCTGGTCGTCTGCGAGGGAGGCGTCGACAATCCGGTCGGGGTCATTCTGGCGAGTGACATGCTCGACCGGCTTCTCGACGGTATGCCGGTTTCCATAGAGGCGGGGCTACGCAAGCCGGTCGTAGTGCCGGACACGATCTCGGCGCTCGACATGCTTGAGCGGATGCGTTCGATCCCGCTCGGCATCGCGCTGGTCGTGGATGAATACGGGTCGTTCGAGGGTATCGTGACCGCGTCAGACCTGTTTGACGCCATCGTGGGTGAGGTGAGCGACCATGGCCAGCATACACGCCTTGAAGCCAAGGCTGGCGATATGCTGGTGCTGGAAGGATCCGAACCAGCGGATGAGGTGAAAGATCGTCTCGATCTCGGTGAATTGCCGGGGGAGGGAGATTATCACACGCTCGGCGGTCTGATCCTCGCGCTCCTGCGCCGCGTTCCGGCGGTAGGCGACAAAGTGGTGTTTTCGGGCTGGTTGTTCGAGGTGCTGGAGATGGAGGGCCGGCGTGTTACGCGCGTTCGGGCGAGCAGGCAGGCTCTGGCGGAGAATTGACGCGCTCTCCCGTATTTTAAATAACGTTTATCTGGTTTCGAAATTATACGTGTTGATGAGGCTTGAAATTTTGCGGAGAAATAAGATTCGCGATTTTTTGAGTGAAAGAAAATTCGGACTGACGATGGCCTGCGCCGTCGTCATGAGCGCCCTTTTTGCGATCTACATGACGCCGTTGCGTTTGCTGTGGCCTATGGGGCCAGACGATATGCCTGCGTGGATGGATGGAATCCAGAACGCCGTTGGGCAACGGTATTACTTTCGTGACCACTTTCGTTGGCCATTGCTTGATACGCGTCTGATAACGCCGCCTGAAGGCCTTTCGATAGCGATGGTGGACGCAACGCCAATAATCACGTTGCCCGCGAAGGTTCTTTATCCCTTTTTGCCTGTGTGGTTTACGACAATCGGTCTTTGGTTCGCAGTTTCTTTTTTTCTCCAGCCATTATCGGCGATAGTCGCTTTGATCGCTTCGGGCGAACGCAGAAGTTCCGCTTTATTAGTCGGCGGCGTGATGGCCGCATGCATGCCCTTTTTCCTTGCGCGGGCAATACATGTGACTCTTATGGGACAGTTTGTAATACTTTTTTCCATTGCTTTATATTTTTATTTTTTTACCAATCCGATAAGGGCATTTTGGTATTCGGTCGCACTGCTGGTTGTGACCTTGCTGGTTCATCCGTATCTGTTGGCGATGGCGGCGGCGGTTATTCTTGCTACGTCACTCTCGATGCTGGGTCGGCGCTTATCGTTCTGGTGGGCGCCCTTGGCGTCTGTAGGTGCATCCGCGACTATATGCGCTTTTCTAGCCTGGAGTCTGGGATATTTCCGCTCGCAGTCGGATGCTGGTGGGTATGGCGTATTCTCTCTCAATCTGCTTGCGCCGATATGGCCCATGCATTCGACGCTCATGGAGTGGATTCCGCCACTTACTTATGCGCGACCGGAGCAGTCTTTTGAGGGGTACGCATGGTTAGGGGCAGGACTCTGGGCGCTGTTGCTTGTAGCGGCGGTGCTTCGGCCAACGCGACTGGTATGGCGGCGGCACACAGGTGTTCCGGTCCTTGCTGTGACGCTGATATTGTTCGCCGCAAGCACTGAGGGATGGGTTGGAGGTTTCAAGGTTTGGGCCACTGACGCTCATATTCCGTTTTCAGGCATGTTTCGTGCGAGTGGACGTTTTTTTTGGCCTGTTGGGTATTTTCTTTTGATTTTTGGCGTTCGAGCGACGCGTTTTCTCTCCCCACCGATAGCAGTATTGCTTTTATCGGCCGCAGTATCTCTGCAAATCACAGATACGCATGATCTCAGACGGGAGGCGCGAAGTTTATTGAGGGCGACTCCGGATGAAGGGGCGTCTACAAGGGCGCTGCGGTTGCTAATGGAGAAAAAGAAGAAACTCTCAATTTATCCCCTGTATGAATGCGGATTGGATCTTTGGGGGGATCATCAAAGCGCTATCGTGAATTTATTTCGTCTGGCTTCCGAACGAAGACTAACTCTCAATACATTTTATACATCACGACCCTCGAATGCGCTGGATTGTTCAATCAAGCCAGAGAAAGTGCAGAGCGAGGATAGTCTTGAAGTTTATGAAATTGAGAAAGCATCACCGCCATCAAACAGGAATTGTAGTACAATAGATAGTCTTTCTGTTTGTTTTGTAAGATGAAGTGATATATGTCTATAGTGTGTTGGTGTTTGTATGAATATCTGATGTAAATTTCAAAATTTTTATTCAGATTTCGAGGGGCGATATCAAAAACGTGGCGACGCTGAAATTGATTGGCTTGCGTCACGCCCAAGGAAGGATGACGGACGAAAGCTAAAAGTTTTCGTCGATCGCCGTTTACTCAAAAAAATCGGCAGTAGCATCGAAAATGGATCTTCTGCCCATACCCGGCGGGTCGCAGTTGCAGCAAACGCCGTAAGCCTCACATTATCACGGTTTCCTCCGGTATCAGGAGTAGTGAAGGACGCATCTGAACGGTGTCGTCGAAGCCTTGGCAGAGGGGCGGAGTCTCAGTTCGACTGTGGGGGTATGCGCGCTCTCGAAGAGAGGAATATTGACGAACATATAGTGAACGTATAGCGTCCAGGCATGGTGGGAATTTCTTTGCGCGACAAACTCGCAATCCTGTCGGATGCGGCGAAATACGATGCGTCTTGCGCCTCCAGTGGAGGGGAGAAGCGGGACTCGCGCAAAGGTGGCTTGGGGTCATCAGGCGGCAGCGGCATCTGTCACGCTTACACCCCGGACGGGCGCTGCATTTCTCTGCTGAAAATACTGATGACAAATTTTTGTATTTTCGATTGCGCTTACTGTATAAATCGAGTCAGTAGCAACGTTGAGCGTGCGCGGTTCTCCGTAGATGAGGTCGTCGATCTTACTCTGGAGTTTTATCGGCGGAATTATATCGAAGGATTGTTTCTCTCGTCGGGGATTATTCGCTCTTCCGACCAGACGATGAGCGATATGGTGCGTATTGCGCGCTCTCTTCGCGATATCCACGCGTTCAGAGGTTACATTCATCTCAAGACAATCCCGGATGCTTCGCCCGAGCTCATTCGAGAGGCGGGACTTTACGCAGATAGATTGTCGATCAACGTCGAGCTGCCACAAGATCGTAGTGTTCGCCGACTTGCGCCTGAAAAACGGCCGGAGACGATAAGAGCCACGATGGCGCAAATGCGTCTTGAGGGTGAAGCTGCCAAAGAGAAGAGCCATACGGGACGGTTGGCACGAAAATTCGCGCCTGCCGGGCAAAGTACGCAAATGATTATCGGCGCCGATGATACGGACGACGTCGCTATTTTGAACAGTGCATCACGGCTTTACACAGGATATCGGTTGCGCAGGGTTTATTACTCGGCATTCAGCCCGATACCGGACTCATCGGCAGCGTTGCCGTTGGTCAAGCCGCCGTTGATGCGTGAGCACCGTCTGTATCAAGCTGACTGGCTACTCAGGTTTTATGGCTTCACCGCAGATGAAATTGCTACGGGAGCGCGTGACGGGAACCTTGATCTGGCGATAGACCCAAAGTTGGCTTGGGCGTTGCAGCATCGCGGTCTCTTTCCGCTGGATGTCAACCGGGCGTCGCGGGAGATGTTGTTGCGTGTTCCGGGTTTCGGCGTTCGTACGGTGGACCGCCTGATCGCAGCGCGTCGAAACCGTTCTCTCCGATATGAAGACCTCGTGCGTATAGGCGCCTCGGTGAAGAAGGCGCGTTCCTTTGTCGTGCTTCCGGGGTGGCGACCAACCGGGCTTATCGACAGTGCGACTCTACCGAGCTTTTTCGCGGCGAAACCGGAGCAGATGAAACTCTTGTGATTTACGCACCGTCTTTACCTGAGAGGGGGACCTTTGTCGCGTGGCGCAACGTCGCCCGATTGCTGATGAGTCATCACGTGCCGCCGGACGATATCGATTGGTCCGGGCGGCCCGGTCTTTTCACGCCGCGGGCGATTCCGGAGGCTGTGGGTCCGCATAACGTAAACGTAACGAAGAACTTTTTGAAACTCTCGGAATCGGTGGTCTGGAATTCCGATCCGGAACGATTTGCGTTTCTTTACAAGGCGCTTTGGCGGCTGCGCCTTCGTGATGGCGATCCTTTGTCCCAGTCGGACGTTCTGGGGCGAAGGCTACACCTTTTGGCTAAATCGGTGGGACGCGACATCCATAAGATGCACGCGTTTGTGCGATTTCACGAACTGCCGTCACCAGGTCGTCGTCGTTTCGCTGCCTGGTTCGAGCCGGAGCATTATATTCTCGAGCCGGGAAGCCATTTTTTTATGAAGCGCTTCGCTGACATGGACTGGATGATCGCGACGCCGCGACTGACAGCCCGGTTTGAAGGGGGGGTGATCAGCTACCATACGGGGGGACGCAAGCCTCCACTGCCTGCGGATGCTTCGGAAGAGCTGTGGGCGACCTATTTTGCAAATATATTTAATCCGGCCCGTATAAAAATGAATGCCATGCGTTCGGAAATGCCAAAAAAATATTGGAAAAACCTTCCTGAGACCCGATTGATTCCTTCTATGCTCGCCGAAGCAGAAGAGCGCGTTGCTCGAATGCGTGAAGCAGGCGCAAGCGCGTCCCGCCCCGGCGCAGCGATAATATCCACGCGTTATCGAAACTCAATGGAAAAAATTGAAGAAAATCCGAAAAATTTAAAAGATGCAAAGCGTTCTTCCCGGCAGTGTCGTAGATGTTCCTTGTGCGAAATGGCCACTCAGACTGTCTGGGGCGTGGGTCCCGAGAACGCCTCCTTGATGATCGTCACGGATCAGCCTGGCGATCGGGAAGATTTGACGGGGGAGCTCCTGGATGGCGAGTTCGGCGCCGCGCTGCGTGAATTGACGACTGGCGCGGGCTTCGATTTTTCGGAGATTTACGTCACCACTGCGGTCAAACATTTCAAGTTCAGGCCTGAAGATGGGCGGAGGATTCCCCTGGCGCCGGACAGGGCTGAGATCGAACACTGCTTGTGGTGGCTCGACATGGAACTGGCTTTTGTCCGACCGCGACTTGTGCTGGCGCTTGGAACTGCGCCAGTTATTGCCCTGATTAGCGACGGCAACGCGCTTGAACTGCGGCGGGGGGCTTTCGAAACTGGCCGCCACGGAGGCCGGGTCATGATAGCCGGTGCGTTTTCCGGAAAGCGTGATCGCGCAGCGAAAACGCGGAACGGCGCATTTGAAGTCGAAGCAGTAAATGAGTTCAGCAGGGCTTTTCAGTATTTAAAGACTCATGTTTGATGTTTCAGATGAATGGGCAAAGCTGCAATGCGCAGCGGGCGTCACCGTTTATATTCGGGCGGTTCGCTTTCGATGAAAGCGGCTACGCCAATTTCCAAGGCTGTGCAGTTGCGATGAAATTGGGAAGCGTTGGCCAAGGGATGACCATCCCACGCCTCTCTCGAGCGCCGGCTATCCTAATGTCGTGGGAAATGCGCTGTGCGGTCGGTGGTTTCTCGGGGGGGGCAGATCATAGTCAAGGTAGATGGAGATGGCGCCCGTCGCCGCTAATAGTGGACGTAGTCATGACGCAGAGTAATCGTGGCGAGCATTCCAGTCTGCGCTGCGAGTGTGTTTCGAGCAGTGTCGTGTTCTGTCGATATGCGTCGCGAGGCCTAAAAATACGTGCAGGCGGTGTCGCGGGATGTAATTCAGTTCTTTGCGATCTGGACAACGCTCTGGCCGCATGGTTCGTCTCACCAGTCCCCCTCTATGAATGACTGCCTGATGAATCCCGATCTTCCCGCGCTTTTACGACTGTTTCGAACCGAAAACGTCGGGCCGGTCACATGGCGGCGGCTTATGGACGAATGCGGTTCTGCAACGAACGCGCTGGCGGCTCTGCCGGAACGGGCGAAACGGGGAGGGCGACGCGCGCCATTGGCGATTCCGGATCAGGATGTGGTCGAGCGCGAAATAGAAGGTGTGGTGAAGCTCGGCGGGCGGATGGTGACGCTGTTCGACCCGGACTACCCGCCGCTTCTGGCCGAATTGCCTGACACCCCGCCAATCCTGTCCGTGCTGGGGTCGTCGGCGTGCCTCGCTTCGGGCGGGGTCGGGATTGTGGGCGCGCGCAATGCGTCGGCGGCGGGCATGCGCTTTGCCGAGAGTCTGGCGACCGAACTTTCTCAGGCGGGCATGACGGTCGTCTCCGGGCTTGCCCGAGGGATCGACGGCGCGGCCCATGCGGGCGCTCTTGCGGGGCGACCCTTTCCTGAATGGGGCGGCACGGTGGCTGCGATCGCGGGTGGTCTGGATATCGTCTACCCGCAGGAACATGCGGCGTTGCAGCGTCGGATCGCCGAGGGCGGCGCGGTCGTGACGGAAGCGCCGTTGGGGACGACGCCTCAGGCGAGGCATTTTCCGCGTCGTAACAGGCTCATCGCCGGGCTCAGTCTCGGGACGGTGGTTGTCGAGGCGGCGTTTCACTCCGGTAGCCTGATCACCGCAAAACTGGCCGATGCGTATAGCCGACAGGTTTTCGCCGTTCCCGGTTCGCCTCTCGATCCGCGATGCAGGGGCAGCAATAACCTGCTCCGCAATGGCGCGCGGCTGGCGGAGGGGATCGACGATATCCTGCCCTGTCTCCGGAACGCGTCCAAAGCGGGCGGCGCGCGGTTTGGCGGATTTGCGGAGCGGCCGTCTGCGTGGGGAGCGCCAGGCGTTGAAGGGAGCGCCATCGTGGACGCCGATCTTGACAAGGCGCGGGAGAGGGTGCTGTCGCTGCTGTCGTACGCTCCCGTCCCGGTTGACGATCTGGTTGGGCGCTGCCAGTTCTCCGTCTCGGTCGTGCTTTCAGCATTGGCCGAACTCGAACTCGCCGGGCGGGCTGAAATCCTTCCCGGAGGGAGCGTTATTCTTTTGACGCCGCCTGCCGCGGACTGATGAACAGACCCGCTCGCACGCTGGCCCGGAGTGACAATGACTGACGTCGTCGTGGTTGAATCGCCCGCCAAGGCTAAGACGATCAACAAGTACCTCGGGGATGGCTACACGGTTCTCGCGTCGTTCGGCCATGTCCGCGATCTGCCTCCCAAGGACGGTTCGGTTCGTCCCGAAGAGGGGTTCGCCATGGACTGGCAGGCCGATGAGCGCGGTCAGAAGCAGGTCGCGGCGATCGTAAAGGCTCTGAAGGGCGCTGACACACTGTATTTGGCGACTGACCCGGATCGCGAAGGCGAAGCGATTTCCTGGCATGTGCAGGCGATGCTGGCCGAGCGCAAGGCGCTTGAGGGCGTGCATGTCCGCCGCGTGACATTCAACGAGATCACGAAGGGCGCGATCAAGGAGGCGATGGCGCATCCGCGCGATCTCGACCTACCGCTGATCGAAGCCTATCTGGCCCGTCGCGCGCTCGATTACCTCGTGGGCTTCACGCTCTCTCCCGTGTTGTGGCGCAAGCTGCCGGGATCGAAGAGCGCGGGTCGCGTCCAGTCGGTGTCGCTGCGCCTGATCTGCGAGCGCGAAGCCGAGATCGAGGTCTTCAAGGCCCGTGAATACTGGACTGTCGGCGCGACGTTCATGACGCCCGCAGGCGCTCCGTTCACCGCGCGCCTGACGCACCTCGACGGCAAGAAGCTGGAGCAGTTCGACCTTGCGACGGAAGAGCAGGCCCATGCCGCGCGTGACGCGGTCGCAGCCGGGACGTTCTCCGTTCGCTCCGTCGAACGCAAGAAGGTCCGCCGCAATCCGCCGCCGCCGTTCACCACGTCAACCCTGCAGCAGGAAGCGTCCCGCAAGCTTGGTATGGGCGCGCAGGGGACGATGCGCACGGCGCAGCAGCTTTATGAAGGCATGGACATCGGCGGAGAGACCGTCGGCCTGATCACATATATGCGAACTGACGGCGTCACGATGGCGAATGACGCCATCGCTGACATTCGCCGTCACATCGGATCGGACTTTGGTGCGAATTATGTGCCGCCTCAGCCGCGTGTCTACACGACGAAGGCCAAGAACGCACAGGAAGCGCATGAAGCCGTGCGTCCGACAGATGTCAGCCGCACGCCTGCGTCCATGGCTCGTTATCTTAACGACGACCAGCGTCGGTTGTACGAGCTTATCTGGAAGCGCGCGGTCGCCAGCCAGATGCAGTCGGCTGAACTCGATCAGGTGGCTGTGGACATCGCCGACGGCGCAGGGCGCGCGACCTTGCGCGCCACCGGTTCCATCGTTGCGTTCGACGGCTTCCTGAAGCTGTATTCCGAAGGTCGGGACGAGACGGACAAGGCCGCCGACGACGAAAGCCGCATGCTGCCGCCGATGGCCGAACGCGACCCCCTCAAACGCGGGGACGTGACGGCCGAGCAGCATTTTACCCAACCTCCGCCGCGTTATTCGGAAGCCTCTCTGGTCAAGAAGATGGAGGAGATCGGCATCGGCCGTCCTTCCACCTACGCGTCGATCCTGACCGTGCTGCGCGATCGCAACTACGTGCGACTGGAGAACCGGCGTTTCGTGCCGGAGGACCGCGGGCGTCTGGTCACGGCGTTCCTCGTGTCATTCTTCGAACGCTACGTGGACACGCAGTTCACGGCCGGGCTGGAGGAGCAACTCGACGATATCTCTGGCGGACGCGCGGACTGGCGCGCCGTGATGAGCGCGTTCTGGGATGCCTTCTCGGCGGCGGTCGCGCAGACGAAGGAACTGACGATCACGGACGTGATCGACGCGCTGGACCGAGACCTTGGGCCGCATTTCTTCCCGCCGCAGCCGGATGGCGCGGATGCGCGCCGCTGCGTCGCCTGCGGGTCGGGACGGCTGGGACTTAAACTGGGGCGCTACGGCGCGTTCATTGGCTGCTCGAATTATCCTGAATGCCAATACACGCGCCGTCTGGCCGTCGATGGCGGCGAGGGCGAGGGCGGTGACAGCCTCAAGGACGGCATGCGGCTTCTGGGCCAGCATCCTGTCACGAGCGAAGATATCACAGTCAAGCGGGGGCCCTGGGGGCTCTATGTCCAGCAGGGCGAGCCCGACCCGGCGGACAAGAAGGCGAAGCCGAAGCGGGCGTCGCTGCCGCGCGGGCTCGATGGCGATTCCATCACGCTGGAACAGGCAGTCGGCCTGCTGGGGCTGCCGCGCATCGTTGGCGTCCACCCGGAATTCGGCGAGTCCATCGAGGCCGGTCTTGGACGTTTCGGGCCCTATGTGAAGATGGGCGCTATCTACGGGTCGCTTGACAAGGACGACGACGTGCTGAGCGTCGGGCTCAATCGGGCCGTGGACGTTCTCGCCAAGAAGCTGGCGTCGGTTCGTACGCTTGGCGCTCATCCGAAGGACGGTGAGCCGGTAATCGTCCGCAAGGGCAGGTTCGGGCCGTATGTCCAGCATGGCCAAGTGGTGGCGAATCTGCCGCGCGGCGAGAGCATGGACGACACCACGCTCGAGGGCGCCGTCGAATTGCTGGTCGAGAAGGGCAAGCCCCTGAAGCCGAAGGGCAAGGCTGGAGCGAAGAAGGGGGCCAAGGCGAAGCCCAAGGCGTCTGCGAAGACGTCCGACGACGCTGAAGCGAAGGCTCCGCGTAAAACAGCGGCCAAGGCTGTTGGCAAGGCTGCGTCTGCGACAAAGAAGCCCGCCGCGAAGGCGAAAGCTCCTGCCAAGCGCAAGGCGACGGCGAAGGCTTCTTCTTCCGAAACTGCGAAGGCCGACTGAGCGACCAGCCGCAGCGCTCCGCCGCGGTCTCTTCCCCGAAACCGGGGCGTGAGGCCGTGTTGCAGGTTCTGGCTCGGACCGAAGGCGCACTCGGTCCGGGCGATTTGTTGCGCGCATTAGGGTTGGGGCCGGGCCACAAGGTTGCGCTCCGCACCCTGCTGCATGACATGGCGTTGGACGGCGCGTTCGCCAGTTCGGACCTGGCGGAACGCATACGCGGCGTGAGGGATTTGCCCGACACGGCGTACGTCGTCGTGACGGGATTTGATCGCAACGATCGCCCGATCGCACGGTTTCTCGATCCTGAACGAGCGACGGGAGAGGGGCGTGCGGGAGCCCAGCGTGAAGCCGTCATTTTCATGACGCCGGAGCAGCCCGGGCGACCGCCACTTACGCCGGGCGCCAAAGTGCTGGCGCGTCTTCGCAAACTCGGCGCCGGCCGGTTCGAAGGGCGCACGCTTCGCACCTGCGACGTCCGCCGTCTGGTCGGGCGCCTGAGCGCTTCGTCCGGGGAGGACCGACTGACCCTCGATGCCGGAAGGGCGGGGCTCTGGAGCGTTGAAGCAGGTTCGTCCGGGGACGTCGGGGATGCTGTCGTCGCAGTGGCGGAGCCGGTCTCCGGCGCTTCCGGACGGGGCGGTCGCGCACGTCTTCTCGCTACTCTTGGCTATGCCAACGATCCGGCGGTTCTGACGTCGATGAGCCTGTATGAACACGGGCTGCCCGCCGGGTTCTCTGACGAGGCCATGACCGAGGCGGAGGCGTTTGGCGACGTCGATGCTGCCGCCGCACTGGCCGATGGGCGCGTAGATTATCGAGATACGCCCTTCGTGACGATCGACGGCGCCGATTCACGTGATTTCGACGACGCCGTCTGGGCCGCGCGCGATGGTGACGGTTTTCTCTTGCGGATCGCTATCGCCGACGTCGCGCATTACGTTCGACCCGGTGGTGTGCTTGATCGGGAAGCGCGTGAGAGGGGACATTCCGTTTATCTGCCGGGACTGGTGGTTCCGATGTTGCCGCCGCGCCTCTCCGACGATTTGTGCTCGCTGCGTCCAGACGCGGATCGTCTCTGCGTGGTGTTCGAGATTCCGATCGACATTCAGGGGCACGCTGGCGAGGCGCGGATCGCAAGCGGGGTCATGCGCAGTCGCGCGCGGCTGACTTACGAACAGGCGCAGGAAATGCACGACGGAGCGATGGCAGGGGCCGCGCCCGGAAGTGACGTCACGGCGTTGTTGGGCGCGTTGTTTGCCGCACATGACGCGTTGCGCTCCGCCGCGGTCGCGCGCGGGGTCCGCGTTGTGGAACGGCAGGAACGCAAGGTGACGTTCGATCCACTCTCCGGGTGCGTTTCGGTTCGCGTTGCGCCGCGTCTGGACAGCCATCGATTGATCGAATCCTTCATGACGGTCGCGAATCATGCGGCGGCGCGGATCATGCGTCGTTGCGCGGCGCCGGGCCTGTTTCGCGTCAATCCACCGATTCCGGATGCTGACGCGGGGAGAGAGGCGCAGCGATTCGCCGCTGCGCGATATAGTGCGTCGCCAGCCCCCCATGCCGCTCTGGCGCTGGACGAGTACGCGCATGTCACCAGTCCGATCCGCCGCTATGCGGACCTGCTTTGTCATCGCGTGCTCGACGGCAGGGCGAACCGTTGCGGGAAAGACACGTTGGAATCGAGAACGGCGCTCGCGAGTCATCTTCGTTTAAGCGAAGCGAGAAGCGCAGGCGCGGCGCGTGACGCGGAGGAGAGGCTGATCGTCTTCCATCTGGCAGGTTTGTTGGGCGCATCGCTCGACGGTCATGTGTCCGGCGAGACCCCGTCAGGATATCTGGTCACGTTGACGGACACTGGCGCAATCGGTCTGTTGATCGACGAAACAGCGTTGCACGATCACGATATGCCGGATTCGATCACTCGCGTCGCCTTGCGTTCTGGCGCGCCCGGAAGGGAAGACACAGTTTCAGGCCTGTCCTGTCCTTTGCGTCTTGCAAAGGGAATGGCCGTGCGCGTGCGTTTGAGCAGCGTCGACCCGGTCACCGCGCGATGCAGGTTCTCTCTTGTGGCCGTCAGTTCATGATCGTGTCGTTCGTGTCGCACAGATGGATGAGCTGTAAATCGAGTGTCTGCGAAGGCGTTGCGGCCGGGCAAGTCGCGGGTGAACTGGGATCGCGTCGGAGAGTCTCGATTTCTCCATCGTTGTTCCGACGGGTTTCGGTCATGCGGTCGCCAAGCAGACGCGGAGGCGCGGCCTCCGTCCTGGCGCCGCTTATGCTCGTGTGGCTCGCCGCCGCCGCGCCGGACACGTCGCCGACCACACAGGCCGATCTTGACGTGCCGATGACGCGTTCAGTCCTGCTGACCGCCATGGAGTTTCTTTCCTCGCGCACGCTGGCCCCACATACGGCGAGGGAGTTCAGTCTCTGGGGCCTGGGCGGCGTCAGCGCGCTGGATCCGGGGCTGCATGTGGAGGAACGTGGTCACGCCGTGACTCTGCTCTCCGGGCAAACGGTGACGCTCAGCCGCGACGAACCCGCCGAAGGAGACCTGCGCGGCTGGGCGGAACTGGACACCGCGCTGCTGGCGAACGCATGGACCCAGTCCGACACGATACGCGCCGCGCATGCCGATGGGGTGGTCCAGAGTTTTTTCGACGAGTTGTTCAATCATCTTGATCCCTACTCACGTTATGTCGGTCCTGCGCCAGCGAAGACTGATCGGGAGGAGCGCAGCGGCGGCGATGGTGAGATTGGTGTCTCGCTGGGCGAAGACACGACGGTTTCCTCTGGCGGAAGGAGGCGGGCGCGTCACGAGCGCGAGGTCATCGTCACAGCGGTCAACGCGAACGGACCTGCATGGCCTGCGGGTGTTGATGTTGGCGAGCGTCTGATCAGCGTAGACGGGCGGAGCGTTGCGGGTCGGGCTCCGGCGGAGATCGAGCAGTCCTTGCGCGGCGCGCCGAACTCTGTCGTGACGTTGCGACTGGCTCCGCCGTTGGGTGGGGCCGCTCGCAACGTGTCGCTGCGGCGTGCGCAGGTGCCTCCGGAGACTGTGTTTGCGTTCGCCAGCGATCCGCTCGTGGTGCTGCGAATCACCTCCTTCTCATCGGACACGGCGGAGGAGATGAGCCAGTATCTCGACCAGGCGGCGCAGGACGGAAGAATGCGTGGTCTGGTCATCGATCTGCGGGGTAATCGTGGCGGCGTGCTGCAGCAGGCGGTCACGGCGGCGGCGCTGTTGATGGATCGGGGCGTCGCCGTCGTGACGCAGGGGCGAGATCCGCAATCGAATCATATCTGGGCGGTTCAGGGCGGCGACATGACGAACGGCGCGCCGATTGCAATTCTCGTCGACGGACGCACGGCGAGCGCGGCTGAGATTCTTGCGGCTGCGTTGTCGGACCATCGACGGGCCGTCGTCATCGGCAGCGCGACGCTGGGCAAGGGGCTCGTGCAGACGGTGGCGCAGTTGCCCGATGGCGGAGAGCTGTTCGTGACATGGAGCCGCGTCATCGCCCCGTTGGGCTGGCCTCTACAGGGGCTGGGCGTGATGCCCCAGATATGCACCAGCCGCGGCGCAGCGGACGCGCAGCGGCAGATGGACGCCTTGCGTGCAGGACGGGCGCTTGATTCCCGTAGCGTTGTGCGATCGCGAGAGGTTCGTCTGCCGGACAGCGTTTCGCAATTGCTCGACATCCGCAAGGCCTGTCCGGCCGCGCTTGGCGGAGATAATGATCTCGATCAGGCCCGGGTGCTTCTTGGCGACCGGACGGCTTATCGCGCGGCTTTGGAGATGGTTCCCGAAGGGACGCAGACGGCGGCGCCGAAGGAGTAGGGGCGTGACGGAAGCACGACTTAAGACAGGTTTATGGGTCAGCGCTGCGCTGCGAACTGCGGCGCAAGGTGGTCGCTCCGCCATGCGGTTGCGGCGTGGGGACGAGGATGCGGGCGGCGTGCTGGCGGTGCTGGTTGATCGGAGCGGCGGCTCGGTCGTGTTGACGCAGACTCGCACGCCGGATGGAGAGCGGGCGTGGATGCGCGGCACCGGGGCGGAGCCTGTGCCCGCGGCGGACGCTGACGCTTATGTCGCGCGGCAGGTGGCTCGGGATCCGGATTTGTGGGTTCTTGAGTTCGAGAGCGATGATTTGACCCCGCCATTCGAGGCTCGTGTATTATGAGGCGTGGGCAATCGAACGTTGCGACCAATCGGGCTTGATCGCGTTGATTTCGGTTGCGGAGCGCTATCTTGGCGTCGTGCTCGATGAGTGCGGGCGACGATCGGCGGGCGATGTCGTGACAAGGGGGACGCATTGGCGCAGGCTCGGTGAGTTGCGCGATCCGTCACTTTCGGCAAATAGAATGCGAAACGATGAACAGATACAGTCGCGATGCCCTGTGGGGCGCGGCGTAGCCGGCGGTCGAGCCGGCGGGATGAGGAGAACCAGATGAGACTGCGTTACGGGTTTCTCGCAGGATCGATCCTGTCTGCGCCGCTCACCGTCGCCGCTCTGCCTTCCGCAGCGTTGGCTCAGCCCGTGCAGGGGCTGTATGTGGCGGGCGAAGGCGGCGCGACCTTCAATCAGGATCAGCGCGTTCGATCGAGCTCCATGTTCCCGGACGGTCGCGATCGCTGGAAAACCGGCGCGGTAGGGATCGGGTCGATCGGCTACGGTCTGGGCAACGGTTTCCGTGTCGAGATCGAAGGCAATTACCGCAACATGGGTTACGATCGCTTCGTGTCCGGCGGCGTGCAGGGGCGCGCCGACGGACGGCGTCAGACCTATGGAGCGATGGCGAACGCGCTGTTCGATCTGGATATCGGCAAGAGCTGGCTGTTCCCCTATTTCGGCGCGGGCGTCGGTTATGGCTGGACGGCGATGAATACGTCGGTCACTGCGCCAGGCAACACGTTTGCGCAGCATATTGGCGGCACTTACGGCGCGTTCACCTATCAGGGCATCTTTGGTCTTTCGATGCCGATACCATGGGTGGTCGGTCTGTCCGCTACGGCGGAGTACAGATTCTGGACCATGCTCGGCCCGCAATCTCATGGCGCGACGGCGTGGGGCACGGTCGGCGGGCGCGACGTTTCCAAGGAATACAGCTTCGCCTCGGGGCATCGTGACACCGTCACGGACTTTAATCACTCTCTGATGCTGGGCCTGCGTTACGAGTTCAATCCGGCGCCGCCGCCCCCGCCGCCCGCGCCGGAAGTCATGCCTGCGCCGACGCCGGCTGCGGCAAGGACCTACCTCGTGTTCTTCGATTGGGATCGATCCGAACTTACTGCTCGGGCCCGCTCAATTGTGGCGGTGGCCGCGCAGGCGTCGGTGCATACGACGGTGACGCGGATTGAAGTGTCGGGTTACACGGACAACTCCGCCGCTCATCCGGGTGCGCGCGGTGAGAAATACAACATGGCGCTGTCAATGCGCCGTGCGGACGCCGTCAAGGCGGAACTGGTGCGCGATGGCGTGGCGGGATCGGTGATCGACGTCCACGGGTATGGACAGTCGCATCCATTGGTTCAGACGGCGGCTGACACGCGCGAGCCGCAGAACCGTCGCGTCGAAATTATACTTCGCTGACGCCTGGACAGCCACGGCCCCCTTTGTGGGGCCGTGGCGACTGTTTCAAAGGCCGTTGAACAGGGACGTCGACAGATAGCGCTCCGCGAAGGAGGGTGCGATCGCGACGATGGTTTTGCCCTCGTATTCAGCCTCACGGGCAAGTTGCGTTGCTGCGTGCAAGGCCGCCCCGGACGATATTCCAATTGGCACGCCGTCGATTCTGGCGCAGCGGCGGGCAGCCGAGATGGCCTCCCTTTCTGACACCGTCAGCACGCCGTCCAGAGCGGGCAGATCGAGCGTTTTGGGGCAGAAGCCGGGGCCAATACCCTGAATGCCGTGTGGGCCGGGCTCATCGCCGTTAAGAACCGCACTCTCAACCGGTTCGACGCCAAACACTTTCACGTCTTTCTTGAGCTGCTTGAGGGCGTGGGCGACGCCAGACGCCGTGCCTCCCGTGCCGACGCCCGCGACCACGACGTCCACGGCTCCAGCCGTATCCTCCCAGATCTCGCGCGCCGTCGTTTCCTGGTGCACGAGTGGATTCGCCGGGTTATCGAATTGTCCGGGCATCCATGCGTCGGGCGTTTCGTCGAGAATTTCACGAGCTCTGGCGATGGCGCCCGCCATACCGAGGCGCGATGGGGTCAATTCGACCTGCGCATCCATCAGGCGCAGCATCTTGCGGCGCTCCAGAGACGCGCCTTCAGGCATCGTTACGATCAGGCGATAGCCTCGTGACGCCGCGACGAAACCGAGAGAGATGCCGGTGTTGCCTGACGTAGGCTCCACAAGAACCGTCTTGCCGGGGCGAATGCGGCCTTCCTGTTCGGCGGCGATCACCATCGCTGCGCCAATGCGGTCTTTCACAGAGCCTAGCGGATTAAAGAATTCGAGTTTCAGCAGGATGCGCGCGCGCAATCCGTCTTCCTGGGTCATGCGCGGAAGGCCAACGAGAGGCGTTCCTCCAACCACGTCGACGATGGAATCGAAAATTCGACCCCGTGGGGCTGCCAGGCCGAAATCGCCGGAGCGTGAGGCGTTGGTTTTGGCCATCTAAATTCCTTTCGAAAAGCCCAGGGTCGTTTGGCGACGGGCACTGGAGGCTGAAATAATGGCGCCTCCACCCAAAGTTGGTTCACGATGCGAAGCAGCATAGCACTACTCGACACCGTGGATAATCCGACATAATCTTCTATCTACATTTTTAATTATCTATATGCGACCGCCGCTGCCGCAAACGCCTCGATTCGAGGTCGTCCGGCCCGGACTGTGCCGCAAAAAGGAGACGCCATGCTGTTGCGACGTGATCGAGCGATCACTGCAGTGCTCATCATGCTTGATGTGGCGTTCTACGCCAGCCGGAGCGGCACGGTCAGCGCCGCCGACATCGCCGAACGGGCAGGGCTGGCGAGGCGTGGCATCGAGCCGCTGCTGCAGGCGTTGTCCCGATCCGCTTTGCTGGAGAGCGTGCGTGGGCCGCGCGGCGGCTACAGGCTTGGGCGTCCCCGGCGAGACATTTCCGTGGCGGATATCGTCTCGACCGTCGTCAACGCTGACGCGGAGCAGGAAGACGGCCCGGAAGGGCCGTTGTTTGCGAAGGTCGTCGATCCGGTGTGGAGGGATCACGACGAAAGGACGGTAAGCGCGTTGCGGGAGGTCAGTCTGGACGACCTCGTGCGGCGCGCTGAGGCCAGCGGCTTGCGGCGCCCGGTGGCCGAGCCCATCAGTTTCTCGATTTGAAGAAAAAACGCGAGGACGCTGGGCGCCTCGCGAGGAAGACAGTCTGCTTGCAGGCGGAACTGAAAAGTCCCGCCTGACGGCGTCAGCCGTGCTTTTTGGTCGTTCGGCGCTTGCTGGGGGCGGCCTTGCTCTTGCTCGGCGTCGGCGCCGCGACGGCCGGGGTGGGGATGACGACGCCGGTCGCGTCCGCCGTTGCCGTGATCGTAAGCTTCTGGCGTTTTTGCGCGCCGGTCTGGTCGGAGGTCGGGATCAGGATCACGCCGAACGTATCCTTGCCCGCGTAGCCGAGCGTCGGCGTGTAGGTGATGTGTGTGAGGCCGTCGTGATTGTAGAGGAAGGCCTTGCCGTGCTCGGGAGACGGGAGGACGCCGAACGAAGCGTAAGAGCCGCCGCCCGGCTGGCTCACCGTCAGGCCGCACATGCCGTCATCGCTGCGGACGGTCATCGTGGTCGTCTGATCGCCGTTCGGACCAGCCTGCGGTGAGGCCACCTGGCACACGGCGGATCGCTTCATGTTGCCGAAAGGATCGGGCGTGGAGAGGGACGGGCCCTGCAACTGGCCCTGATTACATCCGGCCAGAAGGCCGGCGGTCAGCGCAGGAAGGGCAAAAACTCGCAGTCGCACGCGCACGCTCCGCATTCTGTTTAAGGACGGCAGTGATGATTCGACCCACGAGTCGTCGCGTGGTCGATGGGACACACGCTGTAGAGCATCGTGCTTCCGGTTGAAAGATGCGTCGATCAGGGCTTACGCCTCCTGGCGGGCGCTTTGAAGCTGCTGGACGGGCGCCGAAGGGGTGGGTCTCCTGTTGGCGCCGTGTGAAACATGATTTGTCTTGCAAAACGGCTATATACCCGGTTTGGTTCACACGCTGGTTTGAGTTTCGTGCGACGCCCTCTATGCAACAATCGCCTCGGGCGGTCGCGACTCCTTGGAGAAACATATGTTTGTTGCTTTACCGCGCCTTGCAGTGGCGGCCTTGTTCACTGCGGGGATCGCTTGTGGGTCGGCGGCTTCGGCAGCCAGTTGCGGTCGCACTTCCGCGCATGAAGCCTTCGACGTTCAGGGGTTGAAGAGTGAATTGATGGTGACGGCGCTGTCATGCAATGCGCAGGAACGTTACAATTCGTTTGTGGCGAAGTTCCGGACCAGGCTTCTCTCCGAGGAAGATCGGCTGAACACCTATTTCCGTGCGACCTACGGCAAGTCGGCCCAGCGCGAGCATGACGACTACATCACACAGCTCGCAAACGTACAGTCCGAGCGCGGTCTGCAGGCGGGCACCATTTTCTGCAGCCAGCGTATGGCGATGTTCGATGAGGTCGCGGCGCTCAACGATGAGCACGATCTTTCCAACTACGCCGAAGCGAAGGATATAGTGCAGCCTGCGACGTTCGAAACCTGCGAGGCGCCGGCTGTCGAGCGAGCTACGTCAAACAGCCGCCGTCGTGCGCGCAGCACGCGGAAAGCCTGACATCTGACATGTCTTCTGTCGGGATGAGGGTTCCCGGCAGAAAATGTGTGACGACTTTCCGACCGGCGCAGTTACCGGGTTCGGCATCATGTCACGGCATTTATCCACTGCCTTTGACGTGATCCATTCTTGACGAATTTTGCGTTGCGGGAGAGAGACCGGGCATGAGCGATCTCTTCTCGTCCACAGGTTCTCCCCCGCAAAAGCTGGCCCGCCCCGAGCGTGCGTCGTCCTCCGGTAAGGCGGATGCTTCTGCCCAACAGTATGACGCGAGCGCCATCGAAGTTCTTGAAGGACTGGAGCCGGTTCGTCGCCGACCTGGCATGTATATTGGCGGCACGGACGAGACGGCGCTTCATCATCTGGCCTCCGAAATCCTCGATAACTCGATGGATGAAGCGGTCGCCGGGCACGCCACGACCATCGATGTGCGGCTTGAGAGAGACAACTGGCTGACCGTCCGTGACAACGGACGCGGCATTCCGGTCGATCCTCATCCCAAATTTCCTGATCGCTCGGCGCTTGAGGTCATCCTCACCACTCTGCACGCGGGCGGAAAATTTTCGGGCAAGGCTTACGCGACCTCGGGCGGCTTGCATGGCGTCGGATCCTCCGTGGTCAACGCCTTGACGACGTCCTTTGAGGTCGAGGTTGCAAAGGATCGGGAACTCTGGCGGCAGAACTACTCACGCGGAATTCCCCTGGGGCCAGTGGAAAAGGTCGGCGCCGCACCGAACCGGCGCGGGACGCAGATACGGTTTCAACCTGATCCCGAAATTTTCGGAGCACACGCGTTTCAGGCGGCCCGTCTCTACAGGCTGTGCCGCTCCAAGGCGTTCCTGTTTCGGGGCGTCACGATCCGCTGGTCTTGCGATCCGGCGTTGATCAAGGCAGGCGACGCTACGCCGCCAGAGGCGGTGCTCCATTTTCCCGGCGGTCTCGCGGACAGCCTTAGCGACGAGCTTGGCCCGCAGGCGCCGTTGCTTGCGCCGATCTGGGCTGGCGACGCAGACCTGCCAGAGACGAATGGCGTCTCCAACGGCAGGGTTGAGTGGGCCATAGCTTTCCTTGAATCGGGTGAGGCGCGTTTCGTCTCGTTCTGCAACACCATTCCTACGCCGCAGGGCGGCACGCATGAGACGGGGTGCCGGGCGGCGCTGCTCAAAGGTTTCCGCGCCTGGGGCGAGCAGCGCTCGGCTAAACGGGCGAGCATCGTCACCGCCGAGGACATACTCGGTGCGGTCGCCATTCAGTTGTCTCTGTTTCTAAGGGACCCGCAATTTCAGGGGCAGACCAAGGAGAAGTTGACGAGCGCAGAAGCGTCGAAGCTGACTGAAACTGCGCTGCGCGACCGCTTCGATCACTGGCTGTCGGCAAATCCGTCGCAGGCGGATGCCCTTCTCGCTTTCGTGGTTGAGCGGGCGGAGGACCGACTGCGCCGTCGTGAGCAGAAAGACACGCCGCGCAAAAGCGCTACGCGTAGATTGCGTCTGCCGGGTAAGCTCACGGACTGTACGCGCGAACGGGCGGAAGAGACTGAGATTTTCCTCGTCGAAGGCGATTCGGCGGGTGGGTCGGCTAAACAGGCGCGCAATCGCGAAACTCAGGCAGTTCTGCCGTTACGTGGCAAGATTCTGAACGTCGCCAGCGCTTCGACAGAAAAGTTGAGAGCAAATCAGGAGTTGAAAGACCTGATCGAGGCGCTGGGCTGCGGGGTGGGGGATCGCTTCGATCTCGACAAGCTCCGCTATGGCCGCGTGATCATCATGACGGACGCTGATGTCGACGGTGCGCATATCGCGTCGTTGTTAATGACCTTTTTCTATCGCGAACTTCCGGAATTGATCCGTGCGGGACGCCTCTATCTTGCGCAGCCGCCGCTTTATCGTCTCACGCAAGGCGCCAAAACAGTCTACGCGATGGATGACGCCGATCGGGAGCGCAAGATCAAGAGCGCTTTCAAGGTCAACGCCAGGGTCGAGGTGTCGCGCTTTAAGGGGCTCGGTGAAATGCCGCCGGGAGATCTGAAGGAAACGACGATGGATCCGGCGCGTAGGACCTTGTTGCGGGTGGTCGCTCTGCCGGAAGACCGCGCTGTGACGCGTGAGCGGGTGGAGAGTCTTATGGGGCGTAAGCCGGAACTGCGGTTCGCATTCATTCAGGAGCACGCCCGCTCTGTTGAGGTATTGGATATCTGAGGAGAATAAGGCGTAGTTTGAGGCGGGTCTTCATTGCCATCGGTGATTTCAGGCATATAACGACGATTTTTTTAAATCGAACATATCTGCCTGAATTTAAGTTTGTTTCGACGTTTTCTATAATGTGTGCGTTGATCGATATTAAATTTAACTTTTTGCGAATGCAGAGAATTTCGATATTTCCTGCTCTAAAATTTCAGTGCAGAGAATGTTCTTTTTCGGAAGAAATGTGGTTTTTCGTGCGGTAATGTTACGTAGGAAAAACGTGAGCGCAAATATATGGAAAAGTAAAATTCTATATATATTGAATTTATTTGAGTTTTATTCCTCGCGCCTGCGGTCCGTCAAGTTGACGCTCACCGCCACTTAACATGGACTAGAGCAGTGGCCTCGTTATGCTGCGGCTATTCCTGTTTGTGGCTTGCGACTGAAGATTTTCAAATTTGATGCTATTTTTTGTATTGGCGCCGACCAGTCAAGTGGCGTTTCCTGCTGATACAAGCGCAAGCTGGCGTACCAGGGTGAGTCGATACGACCTGACAGCCAGCGCCAACACTGATCGTAACGGGACAACATCCAGGTCGGTTTGCCTTGTGCGGCGGCGACATGCGCGGTCGAGGTGTCGACCGCGATGACCATATCAAGCTGAGAGATCAGGGCGGCGGTATCGTCGAAGCTGTGCAGGAGCGCCGTATGATCAATGAGAGACATGCCAGGCGGCGGAGATTTCGCCTGAGAGGCGGCTTCGCCGATTTGCAGACTATAGAATACGGCATGTGGAACGGCGGCGGCGAGTGGCGCGAGGGTGCGGAGTGACGTCGAGCGTCTGCGGTCGACAAAAGCGGCGTCGCGAACGCCGCGATGGGGCGCTCCGGCCCACACCAACCCGATGCGTAGCGGCGGGGAGATGAAGCCGAGGCGTGTGTCGTCGGCCCGAAGTTTCTCGCGCCAGCGTGCGGCCTTGTCTGGATCTATGATGAGATAGCCGTCAGGAAACGGAATCGTCTCCAGCGTGGTTCCTAGGGCCAGTGGGAGGCTGAGCGCCGGGATTTGAATGTCGTAGTCGGGCAGGGGGTCGCTTTCCGTTACGACAAGATCTGGTTTCGTCGACCGTTCGATCAGTGTCGCAAGTTCCGGACGTAACCGGATGATGACACGTCCGCGGCGCGCTTTGGCGAGCGGAATGAACCGGGCGAATTGAAGCATATCGCCGAAACCGCCTTCGGTATGGATAAGCAGCGTGCGTCCTTCAAAATTCGCCCCGTCCCACGTGGGGCCGGATATCCCGTGGTGTTCGGTCGTGCGGACACGCCAGCGCCATTCGTACTCCTCAAGACCCGCCGGATAATCCCCTGCAGCAAGGAGAGATAATGCGTGGTTGGTGTGGTTCTCCGGGTTGTCCGGCGCAAGACGCACGGCCACCCGGTGAAAATTTTGCGCGGCTGCGTGCTCTCCCTTTGCATCCAGAGCCACACCGAGATTGCTGAGGGCCATAGTGTGTTCAGGGTTCTGGCGCAGACAGCGGGCGTAAGCGGCGATGGCGTCGTCATAGCGCTGCATCTGCTGCAGTGCGTTTCCCAGATTGCACCACGCGTCGGCCAGATCCGGGGCTAGCGAAACTGCTCGGGACAGGAAAATGAACGCCTGATCGAAAGAGCCTTTCGCTGCAAGCAATCCGCCGTAGTTGCTGAGGATGCGCGGGTCATTCGGCGACGAAGAGAGTGCGCGCTGGTATGCTGACGCCGCCTCTTCGCATTGGCCGGCGAGTTGCAACTCCGTGGCCTTGAGGTGGAGGGTTGGGTCGCCAGGGAAATGGGCTGCGTTCGCGGTGTCGCCTGTCATGGGGCGGAGGGTAGGGGGATATTTTTAAGAAACCGTCACTCCCCGCGGCCCTGCATGGCGTGGCTTCACGCCCGCTGCCTGCATTGACGACAGATCAACGGCGTCGCTCTCGAAAAAAGCGTGCTCCTCGCGTAGGGAGGCGCGACGTGACAGGCCCGGCGTGAGTTGCGCCAAAGAATCGGCCTTTTCGGGGAGCCATGATGATCGCCACCAAGCAGCCTCTGTCGTCGAGCCGTCTCTCGGCTGTCGCCCAGATGCTGGCCTCCGTGGTTTCGCTGCAGTTCGGGTCGTCGCTGGCGAAATCCCTGTTTCCGATCTTTGGCGCAGTGGGCGTCGTCAGCATGAGGATCGGTTTCGCCGCTATCCTTCTGGCTGTGATCGTCCGGCCTTTCAGCCGCATGACACGGGACTCGTGGCGGCTCGCTGCGCCCTATGGGCTCTCGATGGCTGGCATGAATGTCTGCTTCTATCTTGCGCTGGACAGGTTGCCGATGGGCGTAACGGTGGCGATCGAGTTCATCGGTCCGCTTTTGTTGTCGCTGTCGCATTCCCGCCGGGTTCTCGACATCGCCTGGCTCGCGTTGACGGTCGCGGGGTTGACCCTGCTGCTTTATCCCCATGGCGGTGCCGGGTTTCCTGACCCCGTGGGCGTGCTCGAAGCCGCGCTGTCGTCCGTGTGCTGGGTTCTGTACATTATTACGGGGAAAAGACTCGCAGGTCGGGTTGAGGCGACGATAGCCGCTGCGTCGGGGCTTTTTGTCGGGGGCCTGGCGATGGCGCCGTGGTTTGCCGCTACGGTCGTATCCGGGATGTCGCAGCCGTTGTGGTTAGGGGCGGGCGTGCTGGTCGCCGTGCTGTCCTCCGCCTTGCCATACACGCTCGAATGTCTGGTGATGAAGGTTCTGTCAGGGCGGGATCTGGGCATACTGTATAGCTTGGAGCCAGTGGCCGCCGCCTGTGCGGGATTGTTGTTGCTCGGAGAGGCGCTGTCGCTTCAGAAGGCGTTGGGA
The DNA here is from genome assembly GCF_000429165.1 of Acetobacter nitrogenifigens DSM 23921 = NBRC 105050. Classification (GTDB taxonomy): domain Bacteria; phylum Pseudomonadota; class Alphaproteobacteria; order Acetobacterales; family Acetobacteraceae; genus Acetobacter; species Acetobacter nitrogenifigens. Next base: position 26,618 of record NZ_AUBI01000015.1, read on the forward strand.
ATCGTCTGCGTCGTGGTGGCCTCGGCTGGCGTCGTTCTGAATGGTCAAGACGATGATATCCTCGAACCGCCGCCATAGCGCAGCGCCGGTGCGGCTTGGCTTGGCGCCGTGGCGATGCTGTGCATCATGTTCGGACGCCTATTGAGGAGTAATCAGGCATGACCGTATTTTCGTCCCGTATCAGCCGGCAGGCAGTTCGTTCCGCCTATGGTTCGGCCTCGCGGGCCGCGTCCTCTCTGGCTCTGGCTGCGACTCTGGCCATGGGCGCTGGAGTCATCGTCGCTCCGACGGTTTTCGCGTCGTCCGCCCTCGCCGCGTCGGCGCCATCGGCTGACACGCCGCTTACGCTCAAGACGCTGAAGATCACGGGCAATAGTCAGGTTGCGACGAGCGATATTGATGCGGCGGTTCCGTTTCACGTTGGCGACACCGTTACGCAGACGCAGATTGCGGCGGGCCTTCAGGACGTCATGGGCGTCTACAAGGCGAAGAACGTTGGCGCCAGTTTCGGCCAGAAACTGAAGTTCATCGGCAAGAACGTTGAAGTGGAGTGGCAGATCGGAGAGCAGGCGGCTGCGGGACCTGCGAAGCTGGTCGTCGACAGCGTGGCGTTCTCGGGGAACAAGAAAGTTTCGAGCGACGAACTGGCGGCCGCGACAAAGCTGCGCCCAGGTTCCGAAGTGACGAATGAAAGCGTCAGCGCAGATCAGCAAGCTATTCAGGGCGTCTATAAAGCGAAAGGCGTTTCAGCCGGCATCGGGATGACGCCTAACTATCCCAGCCCAAACCATGTCGTTATTACGTGGACGATTACCGAAAAATCCGGAGACTGAATCCGCCGCTGTCGTTGCGACGGCGACAGGCATTTTGACGGTTTTGACCCGCCCCCGGCAGCATATCGCGTCGGGGGCGTTCTTGTATGGGCGTTTGTCTCTTCGGTATGGCGGATCGGCATTGAGAGTGTGCAGAAGCTCTGCCCAGGCGTTGGCTGATAAGGCCTGAAGGTCGAGTGTCTCAGTCGAAAGGAGTTGTTTCGCAATGTTTTGATTTTTTCTGGACATATAAATATAAAATTTTTGTCTGAGATGCTTTGAGAGCGGTTCCGCAGTTGTTTTGGCGGTGACGATAGGTTCAGCGGTTGCGTGTTGTTGATTGAGAACTTGAGCACAAGGCGACGGCTTCGTTGCGATGGCTATGCAAAATTATAGCACGATTTCGTTAAATGAAAATTACACTTTAATTTTCTGTACTTTTGAAATATCTTGTCAAGAAAATGATAATTGGAGTGAAATATCCAGATATTTTCAATTGGAAATAAAAATTTCATATTGAGGGCGACCCTTCCCGTGTAGCTTCCGCGATGACGACGCGGAAGCGTATGCAATGCGGCGGTTGTCCGATCTAACGCCGCGCGCTCCGGATCTCCGGGGCGCGTAGCCGTTGGGAAGGGGTAACATTGATGCAGATTGGTCACAGGTGAGATGCAATTTGGAACGGAGCCTCACCCTTTCGTTGCCTGCATGTGCGCTCTCCGGCTAGAGCGTCACTTAAGGCACAATTTTCAACCGCAACGTCTGACCAGTTTGTCTTCGAGTGAATAATAAAACCGACTACTAATCGGCGCAAATGCGGCTCTGCTGTAAAAACGGGTTTCGTCGGGCAGTAATGTCGGTGAGCATTCCGGTAGTCGTCAGTCACTGTATACATCGTAACGTTAACGCAACGCTTTGTCATGGGAAACGCCAGTTAATGTCGCTTCGCGCCCGCAGAACCACTTTGATGACCCTGCTCGCCGGTTCAATCCTGGCCAGCGTCGCCGATCCGGCTGACGCGGCCGTGCGTCATGGCGCGCACCATCGTACGACCCCGACGAAGGCTTCGCCTGCGAAAACGGCGGCTCCCGCGGTAGTCGCCAAGCCGGCGGTTGCGGCCGCTGCGACCGCTCCCGTGTCTCGCCCGTATGTGTCGTCTCAGACCGAAGATGTCGCGGTGAGTGGTCGCAGCGTTCGCACCCGCCAGCCTGGCGGCGGACTGATGCGTGCGGAAACCGCCGCGAAGGCCGTTCAGTCGGTGACGCGCGACTTTATCGCCAAGCAGCCGCCGTCATCCAACGTGCAGCAGCTCATCGCCATGATGCCGAGCGTCAACGTTTCGATGCAGGATCCGTTCGGTCTGTATTCCGGGCAAGTCAATGTTCGCGGGTTCGATCAGGCGGAAGTCGGCTGGGTGTTGGATGGCGCGCCGCTCAATGACATCGGCGGCGGACAGTTCTACGCCAACGAAGTGCTCGAATCGGAAGATCTCGAATCCGTGCAGCTGACGCCGGGATCGGTCGACGTCAATTCGCCGGTGGTCAACGCGTCCGCCGGTCTGACCACGATGACGATGAGCAATCCGACGGTGAAGGCTGGCGGCCTGCTCGATATCTCGTTCGGCTCGTTTGATACGACGCGACAGTTCCTGCGGTTGAACTCCGGTTACATCGGCAACAGCGGCATCCGCGCCATGTTCGCTTTCAGCCACACGAAGGGCAATCAGTGGCGCGGCGCCGGGCAGGCCGAGAAGTTCCATTATGACTTCAAGGCCGTGAAGGATTTCGAGAACGGCAGCCACACGGGTCTGACAGTGTCGTATAACGACCAGGTCAACGACTCTTATCTGTTCCCCACTTTGAGCCAGTGGCGCGCGAATGGGTATAGCAATAACTACACGGCCGATTATGCCGGAGCGAGTGCAGCGGGCGCAAACTACTACAAATTGCATGTGAACCCGTTCCGTAACGTCGTAGCGTCCGCCCCGACGCATATCGTTATTTCGCCGAAGCTCTCGATCGACGACTCAATCTATTTCTGGCACGGGATCGGTAACGGCACGGGCGCGACGTATTTCACCTCGAGCGCGCTGTCCAAGCTTTATATGGGCAACGAGAAAGTGTCGCTCAACGGAGACACCAGCAAAGGGTATCTGGCTCTGGCTCCGTCCAATCAGGAACAGTTCAGAACCGGCAACACTCTCTCCGCAACATACAAGATCGACAAGCACAACACTCTGTCTCTTGGCTGGTGGTATGAATACGCCAACCTTGAGCAGTATTCGCCTTATGGTCAGGTCAATCAGGCGACGGGAGAGCCCTACAACATCTGGGGAACGAACGCGGTTGTCACGACCACGACGGGGCAGAATTTCCGGGCGCGCGACTTCCTGTCCCTGTCGCAGGTGAACATGATCTTCATCGGCGACACGATGAAGTATTTTAACGATCGCCTGAACATCACGCTTGGTTTCAAGGAAGCCATGGTGACGCGTCGTACTTACAATTACACGCCAGGGACAACATATAACCGGAACATCCACTCCGCTGAGCCGCTGCCGCAGATCGGCATTTCGTGGAATTTCAACAAGCAGCATCAGATTTATATCTCTGGCAGCACCAATTTCCGTGTGCCCGCCAATACTTCCTTGGTCGACTATTACGGAACAGCCGGCGCGCAGACCCAGAGGGGCGGGTCGAGCAATCCTGAATACACGATTGAGGAAGAGCTGGGCTATCGCTACAACGGCGACGTGATCAACGCATCCGTGTCGTTCTTCAACTACAACCTTTCGAACCGCCAGCAGTCGCTCAATTACTACGTGGGCACGACGCCTTACAGCCAGACGGTCAATGCAGGCGGTCAGACGACACGTGGTGTCGATGCGCAAATCGGCACCCGTCCGATCTGGTATCATATCCGCCCATACGCGACGTTCGAGTATCTGCATTCGACGATCGACAACAACATTATGGCCAGCACCACGAGTGGTACGACTGATTATCTGCCGACCAAGGGCAAGATCGCTATCCGGTCGCCGAAGGTTCAGGCGGGGCTGGGCCTCGATTATGATGACGGTCATCTGTGGATTTCGGGTCAGCTTAAGTATATCGCGAAGCAGTATTCGACCTTCATGAATGACCAGTCCATTCCGCAATACATCACCAATCAGGTTGCTGTCGGATATCGTTTCAAGAGCTTCGGATATCTGAAGTCACCTGAAATTCAGTTGAACATGCAGAACCTGACTGGCGCCAAATTCCGAAACGGCGTTTACGGTTTCCAGACGAACGCCAATGCGACGAAGGGCGTCTACGGCGGAACGATCGCTGGATCGTCCCCGACATATTATCTGCAGGTGCCTTTCAGTGCGATGGTCACTCTGTCCACCGGCTTCTGAAGTTGCCGTTACAGTCGTTGCGAACGGGATATCCCGTCGCAGTGGCTGGACAGCCGATGACGTGGGAACAAGCAGCCGCCCGACAGACGAAGTCGGGCGGCTGTTTTCCATTTGAGGCGATCATTCCAGGCTTGATTGCAATCTTTCTATTCCGGGCGCGACATCTTCGCGCGGCGGAATAGGTTGCATGTCATGGTTTTAAGCGTCGTTTTTCGAAACGTCCGAACGCCATGTAGTGTTGAAGGCCTCTCATCGCGGCGTTTTTGACGTCTGGGTTGGCGGCCAGATAGAGAGCTTCGTCGAACTCTTTCGCAACAGTCTCGATTTCAGGGATCACGCGACTGCTCATGGGCTCGAACTCAGCAAGGAAGGCGTCGCGGCCTTCATCGTCTTTCCATGGCATGCGGTGGACCGGATCGTTCGCAACTTTTGCCAGCAGTTCATTATTTTTACTGGCCTCCTCCGGCGTTCCGGTCGAAGGCAGATTCGCCAGCCGCACGCCGCCATCGATGACATAGAAATAGGTCATCGGCCCTTTCTCGGCGGTTTTGACAAATCCGCCGTATCCCGCGCGCACGTAGCGGAACGAGTAATCACTGTGTTCATGGCCGTATCGGCCGAAGCGCACATCCATGAAACCGACGCGGGCGAACGCTTCCCGACTGACGCCCATGCACATCCCTCCAACGACCGGCGACAGCCCGACATCTTCTGCGGTCAGTCCTCCGCCGATCACGTAGGGCGCCATGCTTCCGGGCACGTAGTTGACGTGCCCGTATAATGTTGCGGCTTCGAACCATTCTGCGTCCCAGCCGTGAATGCGGGGCATCACGTCGTCGTCCATCAGGATGACGGCGTCCACGTCGGTGTAGTTGAACAGGTAGAAAACGCCCCGGTTCTTGTTCCAGGCGATCCCGCGATTGACGCCGCCGATCGTCATCACACCGCGCTCGGCGAGCGTAGCGATGGTTTCGTCATCTGATCCGTCGTCGCATACGACCAGTTCGATGTCGGACACGCTCAGGCGCTCGATCAGGTCGATCTGTTTGAGAAGGTTATCGATCCGGTTGTAGGTCGTGATCGCGATACCCAGTTTTTTGCCCATAGTGCCTGGCTGCTTCTCTTTCGCCGACATCCCTCCCGGTAGTGGAGGGCGCCATGGTTCCTGAATGATTAACACCGTCTGCCGGGAGCGAACCGGAGGCGTTAACTTTCCATTCTGACCTCAAGCTACCCAATACTGTCGGGGGCCGAAAGATCATGGGCGGGATGCGTTTGATAACGACCCGCCTTCGCCGATCTGGCCCGGGCCTCGGGAGATGCTATCGCCCGTGGTTCAAGCAGGTGGTGCGGGCAGCGAAGCGCGGTTGCGCAGGTCGTCAGCGCATTGAACATCAATATGCGTCTTCCTGCTCAATTTCGACCGTCGGTTGAAGCAGCTTGCCCTTGTCATCGGGTGGACGGCGCCCATATCCAATGCAAGACCGCGACGACGTCGCCTATAGAGGGACAGCGTCAAGGCCTGAACGTCGCCTAGAGTGAAAGGGACACCGGGACTATGGACATACAAAAATTTACCGAACGTTCACGCGGTTTTTTACAGGCTGCGCAGACGATCGCTGTCAGGGAATTCAATCAGCAACTGACGCCGGAGCATCTGCTCAAGGCGCTTCTCGATGACAATGAAGGCGCGGCGTCGTCGCTGATTCGCGCTGCGGGAGGAGATCCGCTCAAGGTTCTCGCCGCGACTGAGCAGGCGCTGGCAAGGCTGCCAAAAGTGCAGGGCGGCGGCGCGGGGCAGCCGCAGGCGACGCCCGATCTCGTTCGCCTTCTGGATGCGGCGCAGCGTACGGCTGAAAAATCCGGAGATTCGTTCGTGGCGCAGGATCGGCTTCTTGTCGCCATCGCCGCGTCAGACAGCGCTGCGGGCCGCGCCCTGAAGGATGGAAGCGCCAGCGCCGAGGCGCTGGAGAAGGCCGTCGCTACGATTCGCAAGGGCCGTACTGTGGACAGCGAGAACGCGGAGGCCACGTTCGACGCGCTGAAAAAATATGCGCGCGACGTCACCGCCGTGGCGCAGGCGGGCAAGCTCGACCCTGTCATCGGGCGTGACGAGGAGATTCGCCGCGCCATTCAGGTGCTTGCGCGTCGCAGCAAGAACAATCCCGTGCTGATCGGCGAACCCGGCGTCGGCAAGACCGCCATCGTCGAAGGGCTGGCGCAGCGCATTGTAAACGGCGACGTGCCGGAGGCGCTACGCAACAAGAAGCTGCTTTCGCTGGACATGGGCGCGCTGATCGCGGGCGCGAAGTTTCGCGGCGAGTTTGAGGAGCGCCTGAAGGCCGTTCTGAAGGAAGTCGAAAGCGCCGAAGGGCAGGTGATCCTGTTCATCGACGAGATGCATACGCTCGTCGGCGCAGGACGTTCGGACGGCGCGATGGACGCGTCCAACCTGATCAAGCCGGAACTGGCGCGTGGCACGTTGCATTGCATCGGCGCCACGACGCTCGACGAGTATCGCAAATACATCGAGAAGGACGCGGCGCTTGCGCGGCGTTTCCAGTCGGTGTTCGTGGGCGAGCCGTCCGTGGCCGACACCATCTCGATCCTGCGCGGAATAAAAGAGAAATACGAGCTTCACCACGGCATCCGCATCTCCGACGGCGCGCTGGTGGCTGCGGCGACCCTGTCGAACCGCTACATCACCGACCGGTTCCTTCCGGACAAGGCGATCGACCTGATCGATGAGGCGTCGAGCCGCCTGCGTATGCAGATCGACAGTAAGCCCGAAGAGCTCGACGAGCTCGACCGTCGCGTGATCCAGTTGAAGATCGAGCGTGAGGCGCTGCGTAAGGAAGACGATTCCGCCAGCCGCGACCGGCTGGAGAAGGTGGACGCGGAACTCGCCGATCTCGAAGAGAAATCCGACGCGATGAACGCCGCGTGGCATGCTGAGAAAGATCGGGTCAGCGAAGTCCAGAAGTTCAAGGAGCAACTGGACGAGGCCCGGTCCGCTGTCGAGGTGGCGCAGCGCAAGGGCGATCTCGGTCGCGCGTCGGAGCTGATGTACGGCGTCATTCCCGATCTTGAAGCGAAGATCGCCCAGGCTCAGGAAGCGCAAGCTGGTTCGACCGACGATCTTGTGTCGCAGGCGGTGACGGAACAAGGCATCGCCTCCGTCGTGTCTCGCTGGACCGGTATTCCTGTGGACCGAATGGTCGAGGGCGAACGGGCCAAGCTGCTGCGGATGGAGGACGAACTTCGCAGGCGCGTCGTCGGTCAGGAACCCGCGCTCAAGGCGGTGGCCAATGCGGTTCGTCGCGCGCGTGCCGGGTTGCAGGACCCGAACCGGCCGATCGGATCGTTCCTGTTCCTCGGTCCGACCGGCGTGGGCAAGACCGAACTGACCAAGGCGTTGGCGGAATTTCTCTTCGACGACGAAAAGGCGTTGCTGCGTATCGATATGAGCGAGTTCATGGAGAAGCACGCGGTCGCCCGTCTGATCGGTGCGCCTCCGGGATATGTGGGGTATGAGGAAGGCGGCGTGCTGACCGAGGCCGTGCGTCGTCGTCCCTATCAGGTCATCCTGTTTGACGAGGTTGAGAAAGCCCATGGCGATGTCTTCAATATTCTGCTGCAGGTGCTCGACGACGGGCGTCTGACCGACGGACAGGGGCGCACGGTCGATTTTCGCAACACGCTGATCGTGCTGACCAGCAATCTCGGCTCCGACGTTCTGGCGAACCAGCCCGATGGAGAGTCAACGGACCTGGTGCAGGCGCAGGTGATGCGCGTCGTGCGCGATCATTTCCGTCCTGAGTTCCTGAATCGTCTCGACGAGATCGTGCTGTTCTCGCGCTTGCAGAAAGTCGACATGGCGCGGATCGTCGATATCCAGATCGGGCGGCTGCAGGGCCTGCTTTCGGATCGCAACATCGTTCTGCACCTCGATACGCTTGCGGAGCAGTGGCTGGCGAACGAGGGTTATGATCCGGTGTATGGCGCGCGTCCGCTCAAGCGCGTCGTGCAGCGCAGCCTGCAGAACCAGCTTGCGGAAATGTTGCTCGAGGGCGGCATTCATGACGGCGAGACGGTCAATGTCTCGGCGAATGGCGACGGTCTGGTGATTAACGGGCGCGAGACTGCCGAGGTTGGGGTTAGCAACTCTCTCTGATCCCGCGTTATGGTTTGGGAGTGGTGAGGATGGGGACCGGCGTGAGTCGGTCCCCGTTTTTTGTTGGGGCGGTTGCGAATGCGGCAGAAGTGGGGGGGGGAAGAAGATAGTCGGGTATCGGGAAGGAATGGCCGAAAGCAGCTATACATCTATTACTGCTACCGACCAGATTACGATATTCCCTGAATGGCTTTTAATTGTCCGGTTGCACCGTAACTGGTCACCTCCAAGTTCAGCAGGGGCCCGGTTCGGAGTTTGACTCATTTCGTATTCAGTGGCGTCGAGGTGAATGCTGAACTGCCCACGATATCCCCTTGGATGTCGTATATGGCGCAACGGGTAATTAAAGGTGCGAATAAGCCGCTGTAAGTCTTGCGTCCTGCGAAAAAAACGGCTCAATTTACCTATGTATTTGAAACACCTTTTCATCGAGAACAGTGGTCCGCTTCGGCGAATCGATCTAGACCTCGCATTCAGCAGCAACGGTGCACCGAAACCCCTTGTGCTCGTTGGAGCTAATGGTGGGGGAAAAACGAATTTGTTGTCTCTCATCGCCGACGCGCTTTTTGAAGCCGCTGCTCAGCATTATGACAACGTGCTTCCCGCCAAAGGTGCAAGTCGAGCTTGGTTTAGAATGGTTGGCAGTCGAACAACCACATTAGGCACACCTGGAGGTTTCACCCTTTTACGGTTCGAGCACGGTAGTGAAAACCATATTTACAGAGAGAAGTCAGGCACTGTCGATCCAGTTAAAACAATAGAAAGGGTACCTGTTGAGCTTGTTACGGCAATTAACTGGCCAACGGAAGGACCAGTAAAGGATTTTTCGATTGGGGACGATCTATCGCGCCGCGTATTTGCGGAAGGCGTCTATGCCTACTTCCCTTCCAACCGATCCGAAATACCGCATTGGTTCAACAGGGAGGCGCTACCAGAGACGGAGTTCGACGTATTTGCCGCATTCGCTAAGCGTTTGCGGAAACCTATCTTCGTTGATCGGAGTCTCGACCAATTCAAGCAATGGCTGATTTCGGTTATTCTCGAATCTAGATCGCACATAGGCTTGTCTTTCGGTCCCAAACAAGCCGTACAGTTCCAATTGAAGGGCGACGTTAGCGCAACGCTGATGTCAGAAGCGGTAATCGCTCAATGCAACTTGATTCTACAACATGTCCTTGACGACGAACATGTTAGATTTGCTTGGCTAGGAAGAAAGTCGGCCGACAAACTCGGGGTTGCGCGAGGAAATGAGCTTTGCCTCCCTAACCTCGATGCGCTTTCGGGAGGGCAGTCGACTCTGTTGGGACTTTTTGGCACGCTTCTGCGGTATGGGGATCAATCAACCGACGGTCCGGCACTCAATCTCGCGTCAATTGAGGGAATGTGCATTGTCGATGAGATCGACGCACACATGCACGTCGATCTCCAACATCGAGTTTTGCCCGCATTGATAAAGCTATTTCCTCGAGTTCAGTTCATAATTTCAAGCCATTCACCATTGTTCGTTCTCGGAATGGAGAAGGAGTTCGACACCGACGGTTTCCAGCTTGTGGAAATGCCCGGCGGGCTTGCGGTTACTGCTGAAACGTACTCTGAGTTTGGCAAAGCGATGCAGGCTCTGACCGCTACGGAAGCGTTCAATGAGAAGCTGCTTTCGGACACTACACAGACCGGCCTTCCGATTGTTTTCGTTGAGGGCGAAACAGACACACCTTATATTCAGCGTGCTGCTCAAATGCTCGGTCGCGACGAGATGTTGGTACGCTGCGAAGTTCAGTGGATCGGAGCCAAGGATGCGAAGGGCCAAGGATTTCATACCGGCAAGGCGGCTCTTGACCATACCCTCGCCGTGCTTCGTGCAAATCCCAAGCTCTCGAATAGGTCAATTCTGCTTCTTTACGATAATGACGCAAACAAGACTGATGCCGATTATGGCATTGTATCAATAGCGGGCATGCCGACAAATCATGAGAACACTAAGGTGCGGGCCGGCATTGAGAATCTTCTCGCAGATGCATCCATTACCGAAGCCGATTATGAGGTGGTTGAGACTCAAAAGCCGAACGGGGATGTCCTCACTCGAAAAACTCTCCGCAAAGCTGAACTTTGCGAAAAAATTTGCAAGCATGGGACGATCGACGACTTTTCTGGTTTTCGACCCGCTCTAGATAAAATTGAAGTGTTTATTAACAAAGTTGCATCGCAGGCGGGCGGATGAAGTCAGAACAATGCTAAGAAGCGTAATTTCGCGTTACACTTCACGAGCCGATTTTCTCATTCATACTCGAAATGTCGCCTTTCCGGTTCGAGTCAAAATCAGGCGGTCGACAATCGCGCCTTTGCGCTGCGAAAGTAACTACTATTGCCATAAGCTGTCATTCAAACCAGTAGTCCAGAATAACGGCATCGTCTCAAAGACAGTCTATAGAGGTTCGTCTGAGAATGTCGGCTTTCGTGCAACCGGCATGACCGATTGGGTGTCGGAGATGAGGGCGAAAGCGGCCGTCCCTCAAACACCATCACCGTCTACCTGGTCGTCGCCTCGGTGCCGGTCGGGCAGTGCGACGGATTGCCGCCGGGGCGATCTGACGACACCATGGCGCAGTCGGTGGCGCTTACCGAGGTCGTGGCGGCTGATTGTCTGACTGCGGAGACGAAGGACTGCCCGATATAAATCAGCACGCCGAGGGTGGCGGCGATAATCGCTGCTATCACGATCAGTTTTCCGATTTCTTGCTGTGTAAAGCGCGCGCTCATGCTGGAGGCTCCGGGCGGTGGTTCAGGCGACGCGTGTGCGGGTTTCAGAAGATCGAGCGATGTCGTTCTGCCCCCTAAAATCCGCAGCGGCGAGGCTGTGTGATGGCATGTTCGTGGACCGGCGGCTACTGCGGCGCGGTGCAGTCCAGACCGCCGCCGCTCAGAAATCGAGCGCCGTTTGGGCAGGGTTGGCGCGCCTGTCCACTGTCGCTCCCGTCTCTCCGTCCGCGAAGACAAGCGTGACATGCGCGCCCGGTCTGGCTCCATCGGCGCGGGTCACCGGCGTGCCCCTGACGTCGCGGACCAGCACGTAGCCGCGCTCCAGAACCGCCATGGGCGATACGGCGTTCAACTGTCCGGCTAGGCCGGTAAGGCGGGCTTGGCGTTCCCGACACAGCGCGTTGAGAGGCGCGGCGGAGAGGCGCGTTCTGGCGAGGCGCATCTCCATGGCGTGCGTCATGGCGGCTGCGGCGGCGGTCAGGCTCGCAGCGCGCAGTTTCAGCCGGGCGCCATGGTCCGACAGCAATGCGGCGGGCGCGGGCATATGACGCTCGGCGGCTATCAGGGAGGTGCGACGACGCTCCAGCAGTGCGGGCAGGGCGATATCCAGTCGGTGCGAGCGGTCGTCGAGCCGCATCCGTCCGGCGTCCAGCAGGGACGGCAGGTCCGGAACGCCGCGCGCGGCGCGGTCGAGGCGCAGGCGCGCGGTCTGGCCGATGCGGTTCAGCGCGCTGCTCATGCGTGCGGCGCGGTGGGCGAGGTCAGCCATAAGCTCGTCGCGGACCGGCACCGCGAGTTCGGCGGCGGCCGTCGGCGTCGGCGCGCGGATGTCCGAGACGAAATCGACCAGCGTGGTGTCGGTTTCGTGGCCGACGGCGGAGATCACAGGGATGCCCGACGCCGCCACGGCGCGGAGCACCGATTCGTCGTTGAACGCCATCAGGTCTTCCAGCGATCCGCCGCCGCGCGCGACGATCAGCACGTCCGGACGGACGAGGTCGGACGTGGCGCCGGGTTCGCGGGGAGGGAGGCGGTTGAAACCGTCGACGGCGGCGGCGATCTGCGCCGCCGCGCCTTCGCCCTGCACGGCGACGGGCCAGAGCAGGACGTCGCGGGGAAAGCGGCGCGCGATGGTGGTTCGGATGTCATGCAGCACGGCGCCGTGTGCGGACGTCACCACGCCGATAAGCTGGGGCAGGCGCGGGATGGGCCGCTTTCTGGCGGCGTCGAGCAGACCTTCCTCGGCCAGACGCTGGCGCAGCCGTTCGATGCGGGCCAGCAGCGCGCCTTCGCCCGCATACTCCATTTTCTCGACGATAAGCTGATAGCTCGAGCGTTCGCCGTAAGAAGAGACGCGGCCGCTGGCGATGATCTCCAGCCCGTTTTCCGGAACCAGCCCGAGGCGGGAAACGGAACCGCGCCAGACGACGCCGGATATTTTTCCCCCTTCATCCTTGAGGGAAAAATAAAGATGGCCGGATGCGTAGCGTTTGAATTCCGTGATCTCGCCACGCACGCGAACGCGCCCGAAGGCTCCTTCCAGCGTGCGTTTGATGGCCCCGGAAATCTCTGAAACCGAGTATTCGGGAACATTGCCGAATGGCGCGGGCTGGGAGGGAGGGGCATCGTCCATCCCTTGACCCTATGCTACAGACGCGACGTCGCGAACAGGGGCGGCGTGTCGCCCTGCATGTTGCCGGACGACGTCGTGGGCCAGGGGCCATGCGGCGGGGTGGTGGGTCATGTGAGCGGCGTAGGGAACAATCGGGATGGCGAAAGCCGTCTCGCGGCGATGTGTCGTCGTGAAGGGTTACGAAGGGAACGGGTGATGCGGGTTCTATTGATCGGTTCGGGTGGTCGAGAGCACGCACTGGCTGCCGCTTTGGCGACGTCTCCTGCCCTGACGCGTCTCTATATCGCTCCGGGCAACCCCGGCACGGCCTCTCTGGGCGAAAACGTGGCGATTTCGGCCTCCGACGTGGCGGCGCTTGTCGCGTTCGCGCAGACGCACGCCATCGACCTCGTCGTGCCGGGGCCGGAAGCGCCGCTGGTCGTGGGGCTTGCCGACGCCTGCGCCGAGGCTGGAATCGCCTGCGCCGGGCCGACGCAGGCGGCGGCCGCGCTGGAGGGTAGTAAGACTTTCACGAAGGAGGTTTGCGACGCGGCGCGGATTCCAACGGCCCGATGGGAGCGGTTTGAAGACGCGGAGCGCGCGCTTGAGTTCGTGCGCCGTCGCGGCGCCCCGATCGTCATCAAGGCTGACGGGCTCGCCGCCGGGAAGGGCGTGGTAGTGGCGCAGACGCTGGGAGAGGCTGAGGCCGCTATCGTCGACATGATGACGTCCGACAAGCTGGGTGAGGCCGGACGTTCGGTCGTCATCGAGGAGTGCATGGTCGGGGAAGAGGTTTCCCTGTTCGCCTTCTGCGCCGGGCGTGATGCGGTCCTGATTGGAGCAGCACAGGATCACAAGCGTATTGGCGACGGCGACACCGGCCCGAATACCGGCGGCATGGGCGCGGTGTCGCCGCCTTCCGGTTTTGATCGGGAGGCGCAGGAGCGGGCGCTCGATCTGCTGGTCCGCCCGATGCTGGTCGAGATGGAGCGTCGCGGGACGCCGTTTTGCGGCGTGATCTTCGCCGGGTTGATGCTGACCGACGAGGGGCCGAAGCTGATCGAATACAATGTTCGGTTCGGTGATCCGGAAGCTCAAGCGTTGTTGATCAGACTCGAAACCGATCTGCTTCCTGCGCTTGCGGCGTTGGCGAAGGGTTCGCTCGAAGGAGTTTCCATCTCTTTCTCCGACGCCGCTTCCGCTGCGATCGTTCTCGCCGCGCGGGGTTATCCGGGCGAACCTGCGCATGGCGGAGTGATTGGCGGGATCGAGCGGGCGGAGGCAGTTCCGGGCGTGCGGGTGTTTCAGGCGGGCACGGCGCGCGATGCCGAGGGACGTTTGATCGCAGTCGGCGGCCGTGTTCTGACGGTATGCGCCACGGCCCCCGGCTTGCGGGAGGCGATCGACCGGGCCTATCAAGGCGTTGCGGCTATTCGCTGGGATGAGGCTGTATGGCGCGGCGACATTGGCGCACGTGCGTTGTCGAAGGCCGGGTGAAACCGCGTCACATGGATGTGACGTTTGCAACCGGTGGATAACCGGGGGGTTTAGAGTCTGAATTGCGCGCGTCGTCGCTGGGGGCGTTTTCTTCGCCTTGCGAACGGGTCGATGGCGTGGGATCGTCGGCAGGACCTATCCGCCTGAGGCGATCTTATGGCGCCCCTGGGCTTTGCCCAATATTTAGGCCAGTCAATAATAAGGAACGGTTTCTCATGCGCTCTATTCACGTCCAGCAGAACCGCGCCCCGGAAGCCGGCGGCGCTCCTGCCCGAGACATCGACCGGACCTGCATCGACACCATCCGCACGCTTTCGATGGACGCGGTCCAGAAAGCGAACTCGGGTCACCCCGGCACGGCCATGGCGCTGGCTCCGGTGGCCTACACGCTCTGGCAGGACGCGCTGAGCTACGATCCGGCCGATCCGCTTTGGCCCGCGCGCGACCGCTTCGTACTGTCGGTCGGCCATGCGTCGATGCTGCTGTATTCGTTGATTCATCTTTCCGGAATTCGTGACGTCGTCGGCGGCAAGGTCGTCGACGCGCCGTCGCTGACGATCGACGATCTGAAGCAGTTCCGCCAGATCGGCTCCAAGACGCCCGGTCACCCGGAATATCATCACACGGCGGGCGTCGAGACGACGACTGGTCCGCTCGGTCAGGGTTGCGCCAATTCGGTCGGTATGGCGATCGCCCAGAAATGGCTCGCTGCGCGTTTCGACAAACCGGGTTTCCCGCTCTTCGATTATCACGTCTATACGCTGTGCGGCGATGGCGACATGATGGAAGGCGTGGCCAGCGAAGCTGCGTCCACGGCGGGTCATCTGAAGCTTGGCAACCTGACGTGGATTTACGACAGCAATCGTATTTCCATCGAAGGCTCGACCGACATCGCGTTCACCGAGGACGTGGCCAAGCGCTTCGACGCCTATGGCTGGCAGGTGCTCGTTCTCAAGGACGCGAACGATACGGCGGGCTTCCTGAAACTGCTTGAGCAGGCGAAGGCGGAGACGACGCGTCCGACGTTCATTCTGGTTCATTCCGTGATCGCATGGGGTGCTCCGAAGAAAGCAGGTACAGCAGCCGCGCATGGCGAGCCGCTTGGCGCCGACGAAATCAAGGCGACCAAGGCGTTTTACGGCGCATCCGAACAGGATTTCTTCGTGCCTGACGGCGTTCTGAAGCATTTTCAGGATGGTCTCGGCGCGCGCGGCGCTGCGGCCAGCAAGAAATGGAAGGCTCTTTTTGCTGAATACAAAAAGACCTATCCGGGCGAAGCGGCCGAAATTGAGCTGATTCTGGAGCGAAAGCTGCCCGAGGGCTGGGATTCGGAAATTCCGACCTACAAGACCGACGCGAAGGGCGTGGCGTCCCGGCAGAGTTCCGGCGAAGTGCTGAACGCCGTCGCGGCGAAGCTGCCGTGGCTGATCGGCGGCGCGGCCGATCTGGCTCCGTCCACCAAGACGCTGATCAAGGACGGCGGCGCTTTCCAGCCAACCGAGTGGAATGGCTCCTACGCGGGACGCAACCTGCATTTCGGTGTGCGGGAACACGCGATGGGCGCCATCGTCAACGGCATCGCGCTTTCTGGCGTCCGGCCCTATGGCGCCGGGTTCCTCATCTTCTCGGATTACATGAAGCCGCCGATCCGTCTGGCTTCCCTGATGGGGCTGCCCTCGATTTTCGTGTTTACTCACGATTCCATCGGCGTTGGCGAAGATGGTCCGACGCATCAACCGATCGAACAGCTGGTGCAGCTTCGCGCCACGCCGGGCGTGATCGTCCTTCGCCCCGGCGACGCCAACGAGGTGGCCGAGGCCTGGCGCACGCTGATCCCGCTGACCAACCGTCCTGCAGTTCTTGCGCTGAGTCGCCAGAATCTGCCGACGCTGGATCGCGAGAAATACGCACCGGCGAGTGGCGTCCAGAAAGGCGCCTACGTGCTGGCGGATAGCGGCAAGACGCCCGCCGTCATCCTGATCGCGACCGGCAGCGAACTGCAGCTTGCTGTTGAGGCTTATGAAAAGCTGATCGCGGACGGCGTGGCCGCGCGTGTCGTGTCGATGCCGTCCTGGGAGCTGTTCGAGGAGCAACCCCAGTCCTATCGTGATGAGGTTCTTCCGCCTGCGGTGAAGGGGCGCGTCGCGATCGAGGCGGCCTCGCCGATCGGCTGGCACCGCTACGTAGGCGAGGCCGGGACGTTCATCGGCATGAACGGCTTCGGCGCTTCTGCGCCTCTTCCCGACCTGTTGAAGAAGTTCGGCTTCACTGTGGATGCGGTAATCGCCGCGGCGCGTAAACAGGCCGGTCTTTGATTGAAGCATCCGGCGTCGTCGTTCGACGCCGGGTGTCACTGGGTTTCAGCCTCCGGCGCCCGAGACGGCGCCAATGAAAAGGAGCGCCTTCTTATGAATGCTGCAGCAAACGCAAAACAAAGCCCTTTGCAGGAACTTGCGAAATTCGAGCAGTCGCCCTGGCTTGATTTCGTGCGGCGGGGTTTTACCAAAGACGGCTCGATGGCCGCATTGATCGCCGACGATGGGGTCAAGGGCGTTACGTCGAATCCCGCGATTTTTCAAAAGGCGATGGGTGAAGGGACGGATTACGACGCCCAGATCCATGAGATTCTCGGAAAGGAGATTGTTTCAACCTCCGAGCTGTACGAGCGTCTCGCGATTGACGACATTCGCGAAGTGGCGAAACTTCTATATCCTGTCTTTGAGACGTCGAAAGGCGTCGACGGTTATGTGAGCCTTGAGGTTTCGCCCTACCTGGCGCGAGACACGGCTGGCACGATTTTCGAGGCTGGACGGTTGTGGGATGCGGTCAAGGAACCGAATCTCATGATCAAGATTCCGGGCACCGACGAAGGCGCTCCGGCGATCGAGCAGAAGATCGCGGACGGAATCAACATTAACGTTACGCTTCTGTTTTCCCTCGACGCATACAAGAAAGTTGTCGAGGCATGGTTGAGCGGCCTAGAAGCGCGCCTCAAGGCTGGTCAGCCCGTTGCGTCCATAGCGTCGGTTGCTTCTTTCTTCGTGAGCCGTATTGATGGAAAGATCGACGCGGAAATTGATCGACGCGTGAAGGCTGGCGACAAGGATAGCGAGGCGCTGAAGGCGGTGCGCGGCAAGGTCGCGATAGCCAATGCGAAACTGGCTTACCAGTACTGGCTGGAAGTCATGAAGAGCGATCGTTGGGCGAAACTGAAGGCGGCGGGCGCGCAAACGCAGCGACTGCTGTGGGCTTCGACCGGAACGAAGGACAAGGCTTACAGCGACGTTCTGTATGTCGAGCAGCTGATCGGCCCCGAGACGGTCAATACCATTCCGCCTGCCACGCTCGACGCGTTTCGCGATCACGGCACGCTCCCCGGTGCCACGCTGACCGAGGATGTCGAGGGGGCGAAGCATGTTCTGGCGGAGGCGGAGCGCCTTGGGCTCGACCTTGCCGGGGTGACGAAGGTCCTTGTGGACGAGGGCGTGTCGTCCTTCGAAGACGCGTTCGACAGTCTGCTTGGCTCGGTGGCGAAGAAACAGAATGATATTCTCGGAAAGAAGCTGACCGAGACTAAGTTCTCTTTACCCGAAGACCTCGACGCCGCTGTGAAGGCCGGCCTGGACGAGTGGCGCCGGAAAGGCTCCATCCGCAAGCTATGGGCGCGTGACGCGTCGCTCTGGACTGGCGCGGACGAAGCGAAATGGCTGAAGTGGCTCGACATTGTTGGCGAGCGGCTGGATCACGTCGCCGAGTTGGAGGCGTTCCAGAAGGAAGCCAGGGAGCGTGGTTTCAAGCAGGTTCTTCTGCTCGGTATGGGCGGATCGAGCCTTGGTCCGGAAGTGTTGGCCGAGACGTTCGGCAAGCACGAAGGGTTCGGCCACCTGTACGTGCTGGACAGCACCGACCCGCAGCAGATTAAGACGTTTGAAGGTAAGATCGACCCGGCGCACACGCTGTTCATCGTCTCGTCGAAGTCGGGCGGCACGCTGGAGCCGAATATCCTTCTTGCCTATTTCTACGACGTCGCAAAAAAAGCGATCGGCGACAAAGCGGCTTCGCATTTCGTGGCGGTGACGGACCCGGGATCTCATCTTGAAGCCGTCGCTAAGCGCGAAGGTTTCTGGAAGATATTTGGCGGAGAGAAGGAAATCGGCGGCCGTTACTCGGTTTTGTCGAATTTCGGTCTCGTTCCGGCGACGGCTGCGGGCGTGCCGATCAAGCTCTTCCTTGAAGACGCATTGCACGGCGTGAAGGCGAGTGACGCGGGCGCGCCTCCGGCGGTCAATCCAGGCGTTCAGCTTGGCACGGTGTTCGGCGTTGCCGCCACGAAGTTCGGTCGCGACAAGATCACGATCATCGCTACGAAACAGATCGCAGATTTCGGAGCGTGGGCGGAGCAGTTGATCGCGGAATCGACTGGCAAGATCGGTAAAGGTCTGATTCCGATCGATGACGAAACGCTCGCGGGACCGGCGCATTACGGCTCCGATCGCGTGTTCGTCTATCTGCGTCTGGCGAATGAGCATTCGCATGAGCAGGATGAGGCGGTCCGTACGCTGATTGAAGCGGGTCAGCCAGTCGTAACCATTGAGCTGCACGAACGCCGTCAGATTGCGCAGGAGTTCTTCCGTTGGGAAATCGCGACGGCGGTCGCCGGAGCGTGGCTGGACATCAATCCGTTCGATCAGCCGGATGTCGAGGCCAGCAAGATCGAAACGAAGAAGCTGACATCTGCGTATAACGATACGGGAGCGCTTCCGTCCGAGGAGCCGTTCGCGACGGATGGGGATCTTTCGTTCTTCGCCGATGCGAAAAATACAGCGGCGTTGAAGGGCGGTTCCACGCACGAAATCCTGAAAGCGCATTTCGACCGTGTGAAGCCCGGCGATTATGTCGGCGTTCTCGCCTATATCGAGCGTGACCGGGCGACGCGGGAATGGATTCAACACACGCGGCTGGCGATCCGCGACGCGAAGAAAGTGGCGACAGCCGCCGAGTTCGGGCCTCGTTTCCTGCACTCGACGGGACAGGCGTACAAAGGCGGACCCAACACCGGCGTGTTCCTGCAAATTACTGCCGATGACGCGCACGATCTTCCGGTTCCCGGCGAGCGCTTCACGTTCAGCGTGGTCAAGGCGGCGCAGGCGCGTGGCGATTTCGACGTCCTCGCCGAGCGTGGCCGTCGTGCTTTGCGCGTGCATATCAAGGGCGATCTCGCCAAGGGCCTTGCTTCCATAGCGTCGGCCATCAAAGCCGCGATCTGAAGAAAAGGATTAGTCATATGCAGATCGGAGTTGTTGGTCTGGGGCGCATGGGCGGGAATATCGCCGTGCGTCTCACGCGGCATGGCCACGATGTTGTGGTGTTCGATAATTCTCCGGACACAGTGGAGAAAATCGTTTCTCGGGCTGAAAACGGACGGGCTGTCGGCGCGTCGAGCCTTGAGGATCTGGCCTCCAAGCTGAAAGGGCCGAAGAAGGTCGTGTGGCTGATGCTGCCGGCCGGACAGATCACTGAAGACGCTGTGCAGGCATGCGGTAAACTGCTCGGTGCGGGCGACATCGTGATTGATGGTGGCAACACCTACTACAAGGACGATATCCGCCGTGCTGCCGAGCTGAGCAAGACGGGCGTGGATTACGTCGACGTCGGGACGTCGGGCGGTGTCTGGGGGCTCGAGCGAGGATATTGTATGATGTATGGCGGCGCGCAGGAAGCGGCCGACCATATTGATCCGATCCTGAATGCGCTGGCGCCTGGCAAGGGCGACGTTCCGCCGACGCCGGGACGCGACCGCGAAGGTCTGGACGCCCGCGCGGAGCAGGGCTACCTGCATTGCGGCCCGGCCGGGTCCGGCCATTTTGTGAAAATGGTTCATAATGGCATCGAATATGGCATGATGCAGGCGTTCGCCGAGGGCTTCGACGTCATGAAGTCCAAGGATTCGCCGTTGTTGCCGGACGATCAACGCTTCTCGCTCAACATGGCGGATATCGCTGAAGTCTGGCGTCGGGGCAGCGTCGTTTCGTCATGGCTGCTCGATCTCACCGCGCAGGCGATGGCGAAAAACGGAGAGTTGTCTGAATTCTCCGGGCAAGTTCAGGATTCTGGTGAGGGCCGCTGGACTATTGAAGCCGCCATTGAGGAATCTGTGCCGGTTCCAGTCATGACGGCCGCCTTGTTCACACGCTTCCGTTCGCGCACTGGCAACAACTACGCCGAGAAGGTGTTGTCGGCTATGCGCTTTGGGTTCGGCGGTCACGTCGAAACCAAAAACTGACGAAGGCGGGTAAGGGCATGCGCGCGGAGCGAGAGAGTCTGTCATGAAGAGCGACGATCAAGCCCGGCGCGAGGCCAAGCCCGCGCCGACCGAGAACGTTCGACTTGTCGTCAGCGATATGGACGGCACGCTGCTGACGCCAAAAAAGCAGGTCACTCCCGCCACGCTGGCGGCGATCGGCCAGCTGCGGGAGGCTGGTGTTCCTGTCTGCCTCGTCAGTAGCCGCCCGCCTCCGGGGATCTCGATGTATTTCGAGGCGCTGGGGCTGAAAACACCTTATGCAGGGCTTAACGGCGCCATCGTCTTCGACGCAGAAGGGCGAACGGTGTCGAGTCTGGCTTTGCCGCAGGACGCCCTGCGTGACGCGCTCGATATGCTGAACGTTCACGGGGTGGACGCCTGGTTGTTTTGCGGCTCTGACTGGATCGTAGGCGACGTCACCGGAGCGTATGTGCAGCACGAACAGGCTGCGATCCGGGTCGAGCCGATCGTCGCGAGCGAGGGCTTCGATCCCTGGTTGGACAAAGTAGGCAAACTGGCAGGATCGAGCAGCGATTATGACCTTCTCGCTCGGCTGGAAGGCGAGATCGGGGCGTTGCTTGAGGGACGGGCTCATGTTGCGCGATCATCGCCGTATTACCTCGATATTACCCCGGAACAGGCGACAAAAGGTTACGCGCTGAAGCAGCTTGCGGGCATGTTCGGCATTGCGCCGCATGAAGTCGCCTGCCTCGGCGACATGCGCAACGATATTGCGATGTTCGAGGTCGCGGGGCTGTCCATCGCGATGGGCAACGCCACGGACGAAGTCGCATCCTACGCTCACGTTCGTACTGCGAGCAACGAAGACGAAGGCTGGGCTCGCGCCATTGAAACCTATGTGTTGCCAAGAGTGGCGGGAGCGAAGGGCTCGTCGTCATGACGCCCGCCGGCGGTCGTGCTGCGTCGGACATCAGGCTGGTCCTGAGCGACGTGGACGGCACGCTGGTGACGCATGAAAAGATACTGACGGACCGGGCCGTCGCTGCTGTGCAAAAACTCCACGACAGGGGAATACTTTTCGCCATTACTTCGGGCCGTCCGCCGAAGGGCATGGAGATGTTGTTTGATCCATTGAGCCTTGGGACCCCGGTTGCGGGTTTTAATGGCGGCCTGATGGTCAATCGTGATTTTTCGGTCGTTCAGTCGCTGACTTTGCCGCCGGAGATCGTCCGGAAGACGGTTGCGCTGATGCGCGAAGGTGGGGCGGATGTCTGGATCTATCAAGGCAACGACTGGATCGTGCCTGATGCGGGTCACCCGCATGTTGCGCGAGAGCAGTGGACAGTAAAATTCGCCCCCACAGTGCGCGATGACATTCCCGACATCACAGACGGCGTCGTCAAGATTACGGGGGTCAGTGATGATCCCGATCTGATGAAGCGGCTGGAGGCGACCGTGCAGGGAGCGCTCGGAGACAACGCTTCAGCGGCGTTGTCCCAACCGTATTATCTGGACGTCACACATTCTGACGCGAACAAGGGCGGCGTAGTTCGCGCCCTGTCGAGGCTTCTTGATATTCCCGTGGGAATGATCGCGACGCTGGGTGATCAACCAAACGATATGCCGATGTTTCAGATCGCCGGCCTGTCCATAGCAATGGGGCAGGCGGCCGACGCGGTGAAGGCGGCGGCGACATATGTGTCGGAATCCAGCGAGGCGGAAGGCTTCGCTGCAGGAATTGAGCGTTATATTTTAGGAGAGTCGTAATGAGCGGGCACGACGTTATGTCGGCGGATCAAATCGTCCTCGACGATGCAGAGGCGATTGCGCGCCAGGCGGCTGATTTTTTGCTCGAACAGGCATTGGCTGCCAAAGATGTTTTTCGCGTTGCGCTATCGGGCGGATCGACGCCGAAGCGGCTCTACGCCCTGATGGCGGACCCTGATTATGCGGCACGGTTTCCCTGGGGCCGCGTACAGTTTTTCTTCGGCGACGACCGCTTCGTTCCTGCGGATTCTCCTGACAGCAATCGGGGCATGGTTCAGTCCATTCTCTTCTCACGTGTGCCCGCGCCTGCCGATGCTGTCTTCCCGATGCCAGACCAGGGCGATCCGGATGCGGCGGCGTGGGCATACGAAGCAAGCCTGAAAACAGTTTACGGCGCCGAGGCGCTCGAGGCAGGTCGACCGCTTTTCGATGTCGTATTTCTCGGCCTCGGAGAAAACGGCCACACGGCTTCTCTCTTCCCGCGCCAACCGGTGCTGGAGGAACGCACGCGGTGGGTCGCTCCCTGCGTTCCGGACGACGCCCCGCACACCCGCCTGACATTGACGTATCCCGCTATCGCCTCCAGTCGCTTTGTGCTTTTCCTCGTCACGGGCGCTTCCAAGGCGGAGGTTTACGCCCGGGTGCGGGCTGGCGATCCGGCAGAGCCCGCAAGCCATATAACGTCGGAGGGGCGGATCGAGTGGCTTGTTGACGCCGCCGCCGCCGGGGAGGTCGTATCGTGAGCATGTCTTCTGAGCAGGCTGCGGAGTACAAAAGGCATGCGGCCGAACTGGCTGCGGAAATGGTTGAAGACGGAATGGTCGTCGGGCTTGGCACAGGCAGCACGGCGGCGTTCGCCGTCGCTGCGCTGGGACGTCGTTATCGCGAGGGACTTCGCTTCGTAGGCGTGCCGACGTCGCTCGCCACCGAACATCAGGCGCGCGAACTGGGTATTCCGTTGTCGGGCTTTGGTGAGCACGAACGGGTCGATCTTACGATAGACGGCGCTGACGAGGTGCAACGCGGCACGTTGAATCTGATCAAGGGACTTGGCGGCGCGCTCCTGCGCGAAAAAATCGTGGCCTCGGCATCTGATCGTCTCGTGATCGTCGCCGATGAGAGCAAACTGGTCGATGGTCTTGGCGAGCACAGTCTATTGCCGGTGGAGGTGACGCCCTTCGGCTGGGAGGCGACGGCGCGTCGGTTGGCGGAGGTCGGGGCGCATGTTTCTCCGCGGCGTTCGCGCGCAGGCGACCTTTTCATAAGCGACGGCGGCAATCTGATTCTTGATTGCCATTTTGAAGGGATCGACGATCCGGCGGCGACTGAACTGGCGATCGGCTCCATCGTCGGCGTCGTCGAAAGCGGCCTGTTCATCGGTATGGCGAGCGAGGCGGTCATCGCCGGGCCGACTGGGGTCGCACGCCTTCACGTGGCGGCGCAATGACGGGGGCGGCCTCAATGAGGGCAGGCTCGTTTCCGTTCGCGGATAGGCTGACGCCGCGTATCGTCGTTGTGATGGGTGTTTCTGGAACCGGAAAGAGTACGGTGGCGGACGGGTTGCACAACCTTCTCGGCTGGCCGTTTCAGGAAGGCGACGCCCTGCACCCCAGGAGCAATGTCGAAAAGATGGCGGCTGGCGTTCCATTGACTGACGAAGATCGCTGGCCGTGGCTGGATACGTGCCGTGACTGGATATCCGAACGGGCGAAGGAAGGACGCGGCGGCGTCCTGACGTGCTCGGCCCTCAAGCGAATCTACCGCGACAGGCTGCGGTCGAGCGGTGTGGATATCACGTTTCTTTTTCTCGCCATTCCGGAAGATGTTATCTCCGCGCGCTTGCAGAGGCGTGAAGGTCACTTCATGCCGGCCAGCCTGCTGCCCAGCCAGTTCGCGACGCTGGAGGAGCCGGACGCAGATGAACATGTGCTGGTCCTTCCTCTCACCCCGACGCCTGCCGAGCAGATCGCAGATGCTGTAGAGGCGCTTCGACAGGATCAGATCGTTCGGTCTCGCTAAAGCACGCGGTCGAGGGTTCGCCCCGACCGAATTGATCATTGGGCGGCGTAGAGCTTGACCACCTCGTAGAGAAAACGCCGTCCGTCCAGTAGCGACTGCTTGCGGATATGTTCGTTCAATCCGTGGGCGTTATTGCCCTCCGGTCCGGCAAGCATTCCGGAGAGCCCGTAGGTCGGCGTGCTGGCGCTGTTGAGATACGATCCATCGGTTGCGCCGGTCGAGAGCGTCGGCAACACCACGATTCCGGGCCAGATCGCTTCTGCGATTTGATTCGCCGGGTTCAGGATACGATCAGTGATAGGCGGCAGTTTGGGGCGTGATGGAGATCCGTCCACGATCTTTACCGAAATTCCCGGATCGTCCATGACTTGCGTGAGCGTTTTTTGAATTTCGTCGTTTCCTGTTCCCGGCAGGATCCGGCAGTTAACATTCACCGTGACGCGTTGCGGCAACGCATTATCCGCGTGGCCGCCGGAGATCATGGTCGGCACGCAAGTCGTGCGGATCATGCCGTTCCACGAAGGGTTCGCGCGCCATAAACGTGCGGCGGCCTCATTGTCCGGCAGTGCGGCAAGGATCGCGCGCATATCTCGGGCGACGTCGGGGGCGGCGTGGAGCGCTTCTGTCTGGAAATAACGGCGGGTCGTGTCGTTTATAGAAATAGGAAATTCGTAAGCGCCAAGTTTCGCAAGAGCCTGGGACATGCGGACGATCGCTGTGCCTTCGTAGCGAGGGCGAGAGCTGTGGCCGCCGGGATCGTTTAAGGTCAATTCGAAATCAGTGTAGACTTTTTCTCCAGCCTGAACCTCAAGGGTTTTTGGTTTTCCATTTTCGTCATACTGCCCGTGCGCGCCTTCATTCAGCGCAAATTCGGCGTCAAGAAAATCAGGATGCGCCGAAAGAAGCCAGGCGACGCCGTCAGTCTCGCGCGATGTCTCTTCGCCGCAAGTCAGAGCCAGCCGGATCGTCCGTTTCGGTCTGAAACCTTCTTCCCGATATCGGATCATTGCGTCGGTGAACGACGACGCCATCGCCTTGTCGTCCGATGAACCGCGCGCATAGTACACGCCTTTATCTTCTACAAGCTTGAACGGATCGCGTTTCCAGTCTGCCGCCTTGGCCTCTACGACGTCGATATGCGCGAGCAGGAGGATCGGCTTCAGCTTCAGGTCGGAGCCGGGAAGCGTTGCGATCAGATCGCCAGAACGCGGCAGGTTCGGCGGGGCGAGTATTTGGACGTCGCCACTCGTGTATCCGGCTTGCAGCAGGCGCGCCCGCATCCTTTCAGCTGCGAGGGTGCAACTGCCAGATGAAAGAGTCGTGTTGGTTTCGACAAGCTCCTTGTATAGGGAGAGGAATCTCGAATCGTTGGCGTCAGCGCCGTGCGCTGTCCCGAGCGGGAGGGATGCAAGAGCAGAGAGCGAGGCCAGTGCGGTCAACCGACCGATCATTGTTTTCAAAAGCGGGTTCCTCACGTTTCACTGTTCGTAATTCGTCGAAATCAGGCAGGGGACGACGATATCGTTACGACTTCGAACGTCAATGACGCCGAAAGGACAGGTTTTATGCGTCGCGCGCCGCAGACTGTTTCTTGTCGGAAACGGTTGCCAGGGCGTTCAACATGCCCTCCGCATCGGGGTGGGCAGCGACCGCGACAGTCCTGAAACCAGCGGCTCGCATGATTGTCGCCGTGTTTTCCGAAATTGCGACGCCTGTGAGGTCGCACACCCGTATCTTCGCCAGCTCCAGCGCCCGCATGGTCGCGGCGGCGCTTCGAGCGGAGTACGCCATCACGACGTTGACTTTCCCACGGTGCAGCGCCTCCGTCACAGGGACGGGCAGGCGTTCGACGGCAACAGCCGCATACGCCACACGTCTGCGCACCGTGTATCCAGCTGCTCTGAGCGTTCGCGCCAAAGGCAGCGCCTGCGCCTGCCCGGACAGCAGCAGGAGAGGGCCAGCCTCGGGCGTCAGAGTTGTGGCGACAAGCTGGAAAAGATCGTGCGCGTTTCCGTTTGCGCTGATCACGGTCCTGAAGCCCGCTCGTTCGACCGTTCGCGCGGTGGCGTCGCCAACGGTGAAAACCTGCGTCGAGACCGGCAGCGAGGAAGAAAGAGCGTCTACCGCCTGTCCGCTCGTGAGAATTGCGGCGGCGATCCTCTGTTGCGGCTCCACGCGGCGGGGAGCGATCGTGAGCGCTGGCGCAGCGTAGGGACGCCACCCGCGTTCGCGGAGGGCCGCCATGGTCTCGGTTAAGCCCGGCTCCGGTCGTGTGACGAGGACGCCGCGATGATCGACCCGTCGCGCCGCCGCCTGTTCCGGCGTGGAGGCGCGATCACGGCCATCTTTCATTCGGTAAAGATGTGCGCAGGGCTGTCAACGCGAAGGCTGCGGGCGAGTTCACGCCCGAGACGTTCAGCGTCGGCGGGAGCGCCGGAAGTCTCGCGGCGGAGCAGAAACGTGCCGTCTTCCGAAGCGACGAGCCCGGTCAGATGCAGCGTCGCCTTTCCGCCCGCAGGGGCGGGGAGCAGGCGTGCGAATCCGCCGATCGGCGTGCGGCAGGATCCATCCAGTTCCGCAAGCAGGGCGCGCTCCGCCGTGGAGACGGCGCGGGCTTCGTAATCCTCGATGGCGGCGAGAAGCTCGCGAAGCTCGATGTCGCTCTCGCGCACCGTGACCCCGACAATGCCTTGCCCGGCGGAAGGCACCATCACGTCAGGCTCCAGCACGACCGACGCGCGATCCTCCATCCCCAACCGGCGTAGACCGGCAAGAGCCAGAAGCGTGGCGTCGCATTGCCGTGCGGCGAGTTTGTCGAGGCGCGTCTGGACGTTGCCGCGCAGGAGGCCGAACCGCAGGTCGGGGCGCACATGAAGCATCTGCGCCTGCCTGCGGACCGACGCGCAACCGATCAGGGCGCCGTGCGGAAGCGCGGAATACGGATCGTTCGGGTCCGCAGGCGTAAGGCCCGGACCGAGGATCAGCGCGTCCCGAGCGTCTTCGCGCCGCATGGTGCAGGCCAGAACCAGCCCGTCCGGCAGTGTCGTTTCGAGGTCCTTCAGGCTGTGCACCGCAAAGTCGATGCGGCCGTCCTGCAACGCCTCATGAATCTCTTTGGCGAACAGGCCCTTGCCGCCAATTTCCGCCAGCGCCCGGTTTTGGACCTGATCGCCGGTCGTGTTGATCTGGTGTTCCTGAAACGCGTTCATGTCGCGCAGGACCGGGCAGAAGCGCGTCAAGCGCGTAAGGAAGGCGCGGGTCTGCCACAGCGCGAGCGGCGACCCCCTCGTGCCGACGCGGAGCGGCAGCAACCGTCGGTGATGCGTCACCACGGTCTTCTGGCGTGCGGCGGCCTCGGCGGCTACTTTTTGCAGCGCCGGGCTAAGGGCGGTATCGGACGGCTGTGCGGGAACCATAGTGGGGTGTTTATTACCGCCGTCGCGCTAAGGAAAGGTGACGTGAGCCTGAAAAGCCTCGATTTTAACGTTCATCCTGATGATAAGCGTTCTGCGCAGACTGTGCAGCTCGCCGGACCGCTGCTCGCTGTCGAGTCGTCCTGCGACGAAACAGCCTGCGCGCTCATCGCGCCGGATGGCTCGGTACTGGCTCAACGGCTGGTGTCACAGGACGCCCACGCCGAATTCGGCGGGGTGGTGCCAGAGATCGCCGCCCGCGCGCATCTGGCGCTTTTGCCTGATCTGGCCCGCCGGACCTTGCAGGACGCGAATCTTGCGCCTGCCGATGTGGCGGCCGTCGCGGCCAGCGTCGGGCCGGGGCTGATCGGCGGGCTGGTCGTGGGGACGAACTTCGCCAAGGGGCTCGCCATCGCATTGGGCAAGCCGTTCATCGCCGTGAACCATATCGAAGCCCATGCGCTGTCGGCGCGGCTGCCCGGCGTTGTGGAGGGGGGTGCGACGTTCCCCTTTCTGCTGCTGCTGGCTTCCGGCGGGCATTGCCAGTGCCTCGCCGTCGAAGGCGTTGGACGATATCGCAGGCTTGGCGGGACGATCGACGACGCGGCGGGGGAGGCGTTCGACAAGGTCGCGAAGATGCTTGGCCTCGGCTGGCCCGGCGGCCCGGCGCTGGAGAAACTCGCCAACGAGGGTGACCCGAAAGCGTTCGCATTGCCCCGTCCGTTGAAGGGACGGGAAGGGTGCGACTTCTCGTTTTCGGGCCTGAAAACCGCGATCGCGCGCCAGATTGCGCCTTATGGCTCGGAGCCCTTGCCGCGAACCGTCGCCGCCGATCTGGCCGCGAGCTTCCAGCAGGCGGTGTCGGATGTCGTCGCCGATCGCGTGTCCAACGCCCTCGCCATGATGGACGGACCGACATTGCTCGTTGCGGCGGGAGGGGTGGCGGCGAACAAGACCCTGCGCGCGCGGCTGACGGAGGTGGCGGAGCGGCATGGGCTGCGTTTCGCGGCCCCGCCGCTTGCCCTGTGCACAGACAACGCCGTGATGGTCGGTTGGGCCGCTCTGGAGACATGCGCGGAAGCCGCGCGTCTGGGATTGCCGGCGCTCGACGATATGCAGTTCAGACCAAGGCCGCGTTGGCCTCTCGCGGAGATGGCGGAGCGTTTCGAGGTCTGACAGACCGGCGCGCCGGAAGCGTTTGTCGCCGTCCGGCGCTGTGCTATTGGCGTCCGGTCGGAGGTCTCTGAAACATTATGATGAAAAACCGAATTCTGAGTGGCGCCCGGGTCGTGATCGCGATGCTGGGTGGTTGTGGTCTGACCGTCGCCCATGCGCAGACGGCCCCTGTTCCCGCGCCAGCGCAAAGCGCCGTGCAGACGATCCCCGGCATGCCGCCGGTCATCGACCCGCATAACATTTATTCCGAGACGCGCCCGAGCAATATTGCGCCGGAGGTGGCCAAAGACCTGCCGCGCATTTACGTGCCGAACCTGCGTTCAGCCGACGTGTCGGTGATCGACCCGGCGACCATGACGGTCGTTGACCGCTTTCCCGTCGGCAAGAGCCCGCAGCACGTCGTCCCGTCCTGGGATCTGCGCACGCTTTGGGTCACGAACAACGCCGAAGGCACCACCAATGGCAGCCTGACGCCTATCGACCCGCGCACCGGCAAGCCGGGACAGGCCATTCCGGTCGACGATCCCTACAACATGTATTTCACGCCGGACGGCAAGGAAGCCATCGTTGTGGCGGAGGCCCGCAAACGTCTCGACTTCCGTGATCCGCATACGATGGAGTTGCACACTTCGGTCGAGACGCCGGAGTGCAAGGGCGTCAATCACGCTGAATTTTCGATTGACGGCCGCTACGCCATCTTCACCTGCGAATTCGGCGGGATGCTGGCCAAGGTAGATACGGTCAACCACAAGCTGATCGGGTATCTGAAGCTGACCGGCGGCGGCATGCCGCAGGACATTCTGGCCTCGCCAGACGCCAAGACGTTCTATGTCGCCGACATGCACGCCGACGGTGTTTTCACCGTCGACGGCGATACCTTTACGCAGACCGGCTTCATCCACACGGGTGTCGGCACACACGGCATCTACCCCAGCCGTGACGGCAAGTTCATGTACGTAGCCAACCGCGGATCGCACAAGATTCACGGCCCGCCGCACAGCAAGGATGGCAATGTGTCGGTCATCGACTTCGCGACTAATCAGGTGGTGAAGACCTGGCCGATCCCCGGCGGCGGCAGCCCGGACATGGGTAATGTCAGCGCCGATGGAAAGCTGCTCTGGCTGTCGGGACGCTTTGACGATGTGGTGTACGCCATCGACACGGACACCGGCGCCATGAAGATTATTCCGGTGGGCGCAGAGCCACACGGGTTGACAGTATGGCCACAGCCGGGGCGCTACTCGATCGGGCATACTGGCATTCTTCGCTGAAATTAGTGTAGCCCCCCGTTTTAGGAGGGCTGTGTGTATAAAGTTACGTTTTGAAGGTGTATTAAAAATGACAGACGCGAGTGCATATCAGTGGGCGTTCCCTTTGACGGAGGAGCAGGAGGATTCTCTGATTGAGAAATGTGTTATTTCTTTAGATACCAATGTTATTTTAAATCTTTATTCCCTTCATGCTGAAACTTTATCTGAGGTTTTGAGTTTATTTGAGAAGGTAAAGGAAAGAGTTTGGATTTCAGATCAAGTTGCAAGGGAATTTTTTAAAAACAGAGTTAGTGTTATAAGGAAATTTAAATCAAACATGAATTCTATTATGATAGATTTGAGAAAAGAAATGGCGAATGTAAATAAATTCATGACTACATTAAAGAATAGAGATTTGATAGACCCGAATATAATTGACAATGTTGTATCTCAAATAGAAAACTCCATGAAAACGGTGGAGGATGCGATATCTGCAAAAGTAGACTCTGAAACTGTTTCGGAAAAGAACGATAAAATATTTTATGCTATTAAAGATATGTTGTTTTCGAATATTGGTACTGAATTTTCGGAGTTTGAATTAGAAGAGCAGAAAAAAATTGCTCAAAAGAGAAATGAAAAGAAAATACCGCCAGGTTATCGCGATAAAGATAAAAAGGATCTTGGAAATTTTGAACCGTTTGGTGACTATTTTGTATGGAGACAAATGATGAATAAATCAAGGGATGATAATTGCGACATATTGTTCGTAACGGCCGAACGAAAGACTGATTGGTGGGATGATTACGAAGGGTTTAGAGTTGGGCCAAGGTCGGAGTTATTGAAAGAATTTTATACGGAAACAAAAAATAGAGTATTGATATTTTCGTTAAAAGATTTCATGAAAAAATCGAAAATATTTGGCGTAAACATATCAAGTAAGTCAATGGAAAATGTTGAATATATTAAAGCTGATTGTGAAGAAGTAGGTAAAATATCTGTATTATCGTTTGTGAAATATGAGGAATTTGTCGATATATCGTTAAATTTAGAAAGTCAGGGAAGATTGTTTGCGAGGAATATTATCGCTGACGATTTGTCTGCAGAAATATTTGGAGAGTGCCGTATGACAGAAGAGGAGGTAGTATCTACTCCTTCGAGTGTATCTCCAGAAGACATATCAGTTGTTATTAGGCCTAGCGATGATTCTTGTATGGTAATTTCGCTATTTTCATCTGATAAAGATGATATTACTGATGAAATATTGCCTTCCGGTAATTACGTGGTGAGGTGTCGCTTGATGTGATGTATAGAAATTGCGATGTTGCGCAATTTGCATCATACGTATCGATGTCGAATGTTGTTTTGGTGAAAATTTAAGTGTTTCTCCTGACACTTTCATTATCTGGTGTTTACCCAGCGAGAAATGGAGGGGCAATTGCCCTCGTGTTGCTTGGTTGAGTTTTTCGTGCGCCACGGGCATTTTCGCAGCCAAGTTCGACAAAAAGTGCCTTGTTGGAAGTGAAGAGTCTCACTATCAGGACGACTCCTTCCCCTTCAAATCCCAGCAGATGGTGATTGAAGGCAGCGTCACCATTCGTGGCCGGCACATAACCTATCAGGCTGTGGCGGGCACGCTGATTGTCCACCCCAAATTCAAAGGCATTTCTTAAGCTCTTGCGTTGGCTGGAAAATTATCCCGACGATTCAGATACGTCTTATCGCAGGATGTTTGGCGGCGGCCTTTTTTCCGATATGACGAAGCATCCCAATACCCAGAACTCTCGCTGGGGGCGTCAATCGACGGCGGCGGGTGCGTACATGTTTGTCTATCCGACGTGGCTTGAAGCGTATAACAAGGGAGTTGTCCGGGATTTTACCCCGGCGAGCCAAGATAAGCTGGCGTGGTGGAAGATTGGGAAGCGCGGCGCTCAGGCGACAGTCTGCAATGGAAAAGAGAGCTTGGATATGGCGTTCAAATTGTTGCGCGCCGAGTGGGCGTCTCTTCCCGGGGCGACGCAAAATCAGGTGTCGATAGGTCAGGCGAAAAAGCAATATGATCTTTATATCTCGCAGTTCTCTCAATCGGCGATAGGGCGATGATGCGTGTCGGCTGCAGTGTTCTTCTGCTTCTCGCATGCTCGCAGGCCGTGGCGAAGCCTGTAACCGGCGTGGCTCGCCTTGCCTGCGCCGACGTGCAGGGGATCGCGCATTCTGTGTATGATCCGGGCCAGTCGCCTGATGACGACATGGTGTGGTTGCAACAGAATATTGAAATTAGGGGAAAGAGCGGATCCTTAACGTTGCCGTCCGAGCGTGGTCAAACGACAGTCGATAAAGCCGGAAAGGCAGGCTTATCCGCTTTTGTGGCCAGTTGGGCCTGTGTACAGGGAAGCAATGGAGCACACTATCTGTGGCTCGACTACGGCTGTGCGCGAGATCAGCTTGATGGCGTCTGTCATGGAGAAAAAGAATGGCTCAGGCTCTTTTCTCTGGATGGACGAAAAATGGATGCGGGATATATGCCGCAGGATCCGCGATACGAAGACTTGTACCGTAAACTCGGTGTGAAGACCGAGAGCGTGCAGATGGAAAGCGCCGTTCCTCTGCGCTAGTGCCTGTTGCCTCCAGTGGATTTTTGAAAATTCTGGGCTTCTGAACGAAGCCGGGCGATCCATGATGGAGCGCGTTTTGCGGACCATGTCGAAGCCGGTATGCCTGAGCGACCCGGTTTGGGTTTTGTTCAGACTTTCCGCTACAATCTCCGTCATTGAACTTTTCTGACTGGAGATTGCGGTGCTTCATTTTTTGTCCAGAGCTGGCCGAACGAACGTCACGTCTTTCGCTTTGGGATTGATCGCGTCGACCTTCTTCCTCTCTGCTTCCGCTCTGGCGGCGGAACCCGATAAAACCGCCGTCGAAGCCAAACACGCTTCGGACGACGCCTTCTCCTTCAAACCCCAGCAGAAAGTAACCGAAGGCAGCGTCACCATTCGCGGCCAGCATGTCGCCTATCAGGCTGTAGCGGGCACGCTGATCGTCCACCCCAAAGGCTATGACGACGCAGCGCCGGAGCGGACGACGAAGCCCGAAGAGCTTCCGGTCGCGTCGATGTTCTACGTGGCTTATTTCAAGAAGGGCGTTCCTGCGGCGTCCCGTCCGATCACCTTCGTCTATAACGGCGGCCCCGGTTCTGCGACGGTCTGGCTGCATATGGGCGCGTTCGGTCCGAAGCGTATCCAGACGGCGGATGACACGCATACGCCCGCAGCGCCTTACAAGCTGATCGACAACGACGACAGCCTTCTGGACGTTACGGATCTGGTGTTCATCGATGCGCCGGGCACGGGGTTCGGGCGTCTTGGCGGCAAGGACAAGGAGAAGGCGTTTTACGGCACCGACCCGGACGCACGCGCCTTCACCGATTTCATCGCGCAGTTTCTGGGGCGCTATAACCGCTACAACTCGCCGAAATTCCTGTTTGGCGAAAGCTATGGCACGACGCGTTCGGCCATCGTCGCGAACATGCTGGCTCAGGACAAGAGTATCGACCTGAACGGCGTGATGCTGCTGTCGCAGATCCTGAACTACGACAACACGATCGATCGTCCGCAGGCCAATCCGGGCATGGACCTGCCCTATATCCTCGCGCTGCCGAGCTTCGCCGCGACGGCTTGGTATCACAAGAAACTGTCGCCGATGCCTGCGGACCTGCCGACGTTCCTGAAGGAAGTGGAGCATTTCGCGACGGGCGATTACACGTCAGCGTTGCAGCAGGGGACGGCGTTGCCAGAGGCTGCGTTCAATACGATTGCAGAGAAGCTGCATGGCTATACAGGTTTGCCGGTCGATTATATCAAGCGCGCCAACCTGCGCGTGAACGGCGGCGAGTTCGAAAAGACATTGCTTGGGGCTGACGACAGCGACACCGGGCGTTTGGATAGCCGCTTCTCCGGCTACGCCATCGACCCGCTCTCGCAGACGCCGTCTTATGACCCGATGGGTTCGGCGCTTGGCTCCGCCTATCTGTCCGCGTTCAACGATTACGCGCGGACGACGCTGCATTACGGTGGGGACGATCCGACAGGTCCGTATCAGGAGTACAAGCCCAGCGCGCATTCGATATCGATCTGGTCGTTCCATCACGAACAGCCCGACATGCCGTCCTCGAAACGCGGCGTGCCGAACGTCCTGCCGGATCTGGCGATGGCGATGAAGACCAATCCGAGCCTGAAGGTGCAGCTCAATCAGGGGTATTTCGATCTCGGCACGCCGTATTTCGAGGGCGTCTATGAGATGAGCCATCTGCCTATCCCACGAGCGCTGGCGGGTAACATCGAAATCCACCAATACATGTCGGGGCATATGGTTTACACGCACGCGCCAGCGTTAAAAGAGTTGCACGACAACGCCGCAGCGTTTATCCGACGCAACGACAACCTGCCGCACTGAAGAAAGTCCGGGCGGGAAGGGCGCTGACGCCGTAGCCAGACGGCGGCGCGCCTTTGGGGCGTCTGTCCTGCTCTTCGCGCGGGGCGGCGTCCGGAAAATGGAACTGGCGCAGGTGGGGGCTTGCCCGTAAAACCACCAGCCACATTCGACTGCCACCCCGGCGAAACGCGTGTCGGGCGGGGACGCGTGCTGCGTTGCCGGCCCGGTGTCAGGAACGCGGTAATTTCGCCTCAACCCGGGAGAGTTCCGGTACATGTCCGAAACGCTGACACGCCTCGCCGCCGATCTGGCCCCCTCCGGCATCGTTCCGGTCGACGGGCATGAAGGCCTCTGGCATCTGCCGGAGCCGACGAAAGAATACGCGCATCTGTATCCGGCGAAGGTGCTGACGGTTCATCACTGGACCGACCGGCTGTTCAGCTTCACGACGACCCGCGACCCGGCCTTGCGCTTCGAGAACGGGCAGTTCGCGATGATAGGCATCGAGGTGGACGGCAAGCCATTGCTGCGCGCCTACTCCATCGCCTCCGCGAATTACGAAGACCATCTGGAGTTCCTCTCCATCGCCGTGCCTGACGGCCCGCTGACCTCCCGCCTGCGCCATGTGAAGGTGGGGGACACGGTTCTGATCGGACGCAAGCCGGTCGGCACCCTTCTGCTGGATAATCTGCGCCCAGGACGGAATCTATATTTCCTGTCGACGGGAACTGGCCTTGCGCCGTTCATGAGCCTGATCAAGGACCCGGAGTGCTACGAGCGTTACGAAAATGTCGTGCTCAGCCACACCGTTCGTATCTCCGGTGAACTGGCTTACGCGAACCATATCCGCCACGAACTGCCGCAGCACGAGTTTCTGGGCGAGGACGTCGCGAAGAAGCTCCGTTACTACCCTGCCGTCACCCGTGAAGCGTTCGCCGTCACCGACCGTATCACCACGCTGATCGAAAGCGGCAAGATCTTCGCGGACCTAGGCATTCCCGAAATCGACCCCGAGCATGACCGCGTGATGATCTGCGGCTCGCCGGAGATGCTTGCTGACACTGAGAAGCTGCTGGAGGCCCGTGGCTTCGACGAGGGTAACAATTCCCGTCCGGGCGCTTATGTGGTTGAGAAAGCGTTCGCCGAACGCTGATCGATCAACACCGCCTCCGGAGCCTGTCTTATGTCCGATAACGCCGCGTATGATGTCGACCTTCTGGTCATTGGCGCAGGTTCCGGAGGCGTTCGCTGCGCCCGAATAGCGGCGGGACATGGCGCGCGTGTCGCGATTATCGAGGCGCGGCACTGGGGCGGCACCTGTGTCAATCTCGGCTGCGTGCCGAAGAAGTTGATGGTGCAGGCCAGCGAATACCCCGACTATGTGGCGGACAGCCACGGGTTCGGCTGGGACACGCAGCCCGGCCATCACGACTGGAAAATGTTGATCGCCGCGAAAGATCGCGAGATCGAACGGCTCAACGGCATCTATGTATCGATGCTGGAGAAAAACGGCGTTCGGTTGATCACCGGTTTCGCACGTTTCGAAGACGCTCATACCGTAGTTACCGAGCCGACGCCTCTTTCTCCGGACGCGAAACCGGAACGGATCACGGCTGCGAGGATCGTCATCGCCTCCGGATCGACGCCGACGAAACTGGACATCGAAGGGGTAGATTTGGCGATCACCTCGGATGAGGTGTTTCACCTCGCCGAGATGCCGCGTCGGGTATGCATCGTGGGCAGCGGTTACATCGGCGTGGAGTTCGCTGGCATTTTTGCAGGTCTTGGCGCTGAGGTCGACCTTGTCTATCGCCAGCCGCTGCCATTGCGTGGCTTCGACGAGGACCTGCGTTCTGCGCTGCATACGGCGATAGACCAGCGCGGTGTCCGCCAGCACGTGAAGGCCAGTCCGACCAGTATTCGCCGCAATGGAGATGCTTTTGTCGTCACGTTGGACAGTGGCGTCGAGATCGAGGCGGATTGCGTCATGCTGGCCACCGGCCGTCACCCCAAGACGAGCGGACTGGCGTTGGAAAAGGCAGGCGTGCGCCTGGATGATGGCGGGCGCATCGCAGTGGATGCGGCGTCTCAGACCAGCACGCCGGATATATACGCCATTGGTGACGTGACCAATCGGATCAATCTGACTCCCGTCGCCATCGCTGAGGGGCATATTCTCGCCGACTACCTCTTTGCGGGACACGAGAGGGAATGGGCCTTCGATACAACGCCCAAGGCCGTCTTCTTCACCCCGCCGCTCGCCAGTGTCGGCCTGACGGAAGATGAGGCGGCGGAACGCGGTCCTGCCGACATCTACGTCTCCAGCTTTCGCCCGATGCGTCATACGCTAAGCGGACGGGAGCGTCGCACGTTGATGAAGCTGGTGGTCGATCAGGCCAGCCAGAAGGTGGTCGGCGCGCACATGCTGGGTGAAGATGCGCCGGAATTGATGCAGGGTCTTGCGATCGCTGTGACTGCCGGTCTGCGGAAGGCGGATTTCGACCGTACCATAGGCATTCATCCGACGTCCGGCGAAGAGTTCGTCACCATGCGCTCCCGGACGCGCGTCGCCGGAGCCTGACGACCTCTGGTCGCTAAAGGCTATCGGCTGTCCGACATCGCCGGGGCTTGAGCATTTCGTTTCGGATAAGCTACGTAAAGAAATTGGATTTCAGCGTCCCCGGCTGTCGGCGCGTGGACGTGTCTTGCGGGTTTAGGCCGAATTCGGGCGAAAGCGCCGGTATCACGGGCAGGGAGCTTGGGGAATTAATGGGCAAAGGGTTTTCCTTATTTGCGGCGCGCACGGCGCCGGCGCGACCCGCGCTGGCGTTATTCGCCGGAGCCGTCGGTTTTCTTGCGGCCGGTTCGGCGAGCGCTGCTGACGCTCCTCAGATCGACAGCGGCGACACAGCGTGGATGCTGGTGAGCACCGCGCTCGTCCTGCTTATGACGATCCCTGGCCTCGCGCTGTTCTATGCCGGCATGGTCCGCAAGAAGAACGTTCTGGCGACCGTGATGCAGAGCTTCGCGATATGCAGCATCATTACGCTGGTATGGATGATCGCAGGTTATTCTCTGACATTTTCTACCGGAACGCCTTTCATTGGCGGCCTGTCGAAGGCGTTCCTCTATACGATCGGGGATCACATCTCGAAGGGCGCGGATATCGGCTTCACGCTTGGCGCTGATTCTTCCAATGCGACGGTGATGACAATCCCCGAGAGCGTCTTCATGAGCTTCCAGATGACCTTTGCGATCATTGCTCCGGCTCTGATCGCGGGCGCCTATGCGGAGCGTATGAAGTTCTCGGCCATGTGTGTGTTCTCGGTCCTCTGGTCGCTTCTGGTCTATGCCCCGATCGCCCACTGGGTCTGGAGCCCGATCGGCTGGCTGCTCAACCTCGGCACGCTGGACTTCGCGGGCGGTACGGTCGTTCACATCAACGCGGGCGTCGCGGGCCTTGTCTGCGCGCTGGTCCTTGGGCGTCGTCGTGGGCTGGGGACGGACGACATGGCGCCATACAACCTGACCTATGCGGTGATCGGCGCGTCGCTGCTGTGGGTCGGCTGGTTCGGCTTCAACGCCGGTTCGGCGGTCGGCGCCAACGGTCGTGCGGGTATGGCGCTGGCGACGACGCAGATCGCAGCCGCCGCAGCTGGCGTTAGCTGGATGATCGCCGAGTGGCTTCGTAGCGGCAAACCCACGGTGCTGGGAATTATCTCCGGCGCGGTTGGCGGCTTGGTCGCAATAACGCCCGCTGCCGGATTTGTTCTGCCAGGCGGCGCACTCATTATTGGTCTGGCCACTGGCGTGATCTGCTACTGGAGTGCGACGACGCTCAAGCACGCGTTCAATTACGACGATAGCCTAGACGCCTTCGGCGTACATGGCGTCGGCGGCATCGTCGGGGCGTTGCTGACCGGCCTGCTGGCCTACGGCCCACTCTCCGCCACGGACGCGAACCCTGGCGGTTCTTCCGGCTCCCTGCATCAGTTGCTCGTCCAGACCGAGGCCGTCGGCGTGACGATCGTCTGGTGTGGCGTGATGACGTTCATCATTCTCAAGGTCGTCGATGTCGTGATCGGATTGCGCGTGTCCACGGAGCAGGAGCAGGAAGGTCTGGACGTCGCTCTTCACGGCGAACGTATTTCCTGATCGCCTGGTCCAGTCGTCATCGGGGGCGCGCCTTTTTTGCGTCGCGCCCCTGTCGCACGTGAGCCTGTCGCGATAGTCTTGGGAATTCGACTGACAGTGCGAGGCCAAACCTCGGCGGCGTCGGATTCAACAAGAGTGCAGGTGTCTCATGCGTCTCAGTCGTTCAATACATGCAGCAACAGTCTCTTTGGGCCTGCTTTCAGGTAGCCTTGTAGTCTTGGCTCCTGGCGCCGCCGAGGCGCTGACGGCGAAAGAGTGTCACGCCGACTTCACGGCAGCCCGCAAGGCGGGAACGCTGAACGGACAGACGTATAAGGATTATAAGGCGGGGCATTGCTCCGCCACGGACGCGGCGGCTACGACCGTTCCGGCGTCTGCGCCGGCTGCGACCGAAGCGCCTGCGGCGGCCTCGTCTCAGGCTCCTGCTTC
This sequence comes from Acetobacter nitrogenifigens DSM 23921 = NBRC 105050, assembly GCF_000429165.1. Lineage (GTDB taxonomy): Bacteria > Pseudomonadota > Alphaproteobacteria > Acetobacterales > Acetobacteraceae > Acetobacter > Acetobacter nitrogenifigens. Next base: position 65,772 of record NZ_AUBI01000015.1, read on the forward strand.
TGCGGCGCCGCCTGCCTCGACGACGGGAAGCAAGGCTGTAACCAGCTATTCAGGCAACGCGGTTTTTCCCTCCGCCGTTTCTTCCAAATATTCGTCTCTGAGCGCTGGTAAAGCGCGGATGAAAACCTGCCTTGACCAGTATCACGTGAACAAGACGAATGGTGGTAATGGCGGCCTTGTCTGGATTCAAAAAGGCGGTGGTTACTACAGCCAGTGCGTGAAGCGCCTTAAAGGCGAGTAACCCGAGCCCGCGCGAACCTGACTTCTTCGCCTCTTGAAAGGAGAGGTGAGAAATTTTCGGGTTTCAGGCGGTGAAAACGGCGCATGGTCGGCGTAGGGGCGGGCCCGTCAGATTTTCTGACGGGCCCGTTTTGTTTGTACGCGTGGGAGGGCTTCAGGAAGCGCCCGTCTGTATAAGAAAAATTAGCGTTTAATTACAATAGTGAGGTTCCCGGAGATCATCGCGCTAAAGCGTTCGGTCCGATTAAGCAGCTTGGGAAATCTCATGAGCGATGTTACGCCGACCGTCATTAACTCGAACGGCTACGTAAGTTCCGGTGTCGCCACGGATGTCGTGGTGGGAAGCGGCGCGACGATCTCGTCCTTGTATGTGACGGACACAGGCGTCGCTTCAGCGACAGTCGTGAGCTCCGGCGGCAACCTGTACGTCTCGTCGGGAGGCGTGGTTTCCGGAGTAATTGTGAGTTCTGGCGGCCATCTCGGCGCGGGCACTTATAAAGGAACTGCTGCTCTGGGCGCGGACGGCGTCGTCAGCGGCGCGACGGTTCTTGCAGGCGGGCAGGCGCTGATCAGCGCGGGGGGCGTCATTTATGACGCACAGGTGGCGGGAACCCTGGAAGTAGATTCCGGAGCCGCGACTTACGATGCGGTTGTGACCGGGACGACTGCGTTGGAAATGCTGTCAAGCGGCAGCATCGATAGCGGCGCGCAGATCGGCGCCGGCGCGTCTCAGCTGATCTATGGCGCGGTGGTTAGCGGGGCGACCATCTCAGCAGCGACGCAGACGGTTTACTCAGGGGGCAGCGCGCTCGCTACGACGTTGAGCGGCGTCTCTTACACCAGCAGCGGCTCGCAGGTTATCAGCTCCGGGGGTTATGCAAGCGGGACTGTCATTGCCGACCACGGCTTTCAGGATATTGAATCTGGCGGCTCGGCATACGACACGACTGTCGCCTCTGGCGGAGAGCAGGATATCCACGCCGGGGGTGTTGTTTCCGGGGTCACCGTCGCAAGCGGCGGGTTGGGGCAGGTCTGGTTCGGCGCAACGGGTAGCGGCCTTGATATCCAAAGCGGTGGATCCGCGGTGGTTATTGGCGACGATGCAGGCGACGGTACCGGCTCAGTCAGCGAAGTCACCGTTGAAAGTGGCGGAACCCTGGAAATTGAGGCGTCCATTGCCGGTGTTTCGGGGTTGGTCCTTCAAAGTGGCGGCACGTTGGCGCTGGACGCGTTTTCCGCTGGGGCTACGATGTCGCTGGCTGGGCAGGTGTTGACGGTTTCGGGCGGCGGTTTGACCGAGACGATCGATTTTGATTCATCGCAGTCTGATCTTGTTCTGTCCGATTTCGTTCTTGCTTCTGACGCAGACAGCGGCGGCATGATGCTTAATTATGTCGCATGCTTCTGCCCAGGCACGATGATCGAAACGGCCGATGGCGAGGCGCCGGTCGAAACGCTGAGCATCGGGGATCTGGTAAAGAATGCAGCGGGTGGGCTCCGGCGTCTTCGGTGGATTGGACGGCGTTGTTACTCCGCAGATTTTGTAGAAAATAACACAAATGTTTTGCCTGTGACGATTTGCGAGGGGGCTCTGAAGGAGGGCGTTCCCCGCCGCGACCTTCGTGTTTCGCCGTTTCACGCAATGTATGTCAACGGCGTTCTGGCGCCTGCAGGCGCTCTGGTGAACGGCCAGACCATCTTGCGAAGTCCTGTCGTCGGAGATGTCGAATACCTGCATCTGGAGTTTGACGACCATGAACTGATCGTGGCGGATGGCGCAGTATGCGAAAGCTACGTGGAGGATGGGGCTCGGGGAATTTTCCAAAATTCCTCAGAATATAGAACGCTGTATCCGGACGCCCGACGAGACGCCCCGCTTTACTGCGCGCCGCGCGTAGAGGATGGGGAGAGGCTGGCCGCGATCCAGAAACAGCTGGCGGAGCGCGCTCGGGCTCGGAAGGGTAGCGCCTCGACCGGCAGTGAAGTAATTGAGACGAACGGTCGTCAAACGGGCAGTGGGGAGGAGGCTGCATCCCCACTCCAGGGGTGGCTCGACCATGCTGACCGGAACGGCGTCAGTGGGTGGGCTTGGGACGCGGGATGTCCTTTCAAGAGCGTAGCGGTGGATATTCTGGTCAACGACGAAATCGTCGCCACCGTTACAGCAAATGCGTCCCGTAGTGACCTTGTCCAGGCGGGCATAGGTTCAGGCTGGAACGGCTTGGCTCATAGTTTCGTTGAACCTCTTGATCGCGGGCGTCGTCACCTGATCGTTGCGCGCCACGCGGGTACGGAAGAGCAGCTGGCGGGATCGCCGGTTGTTCTTGAGCCAGGTCATAGCTTCGATCAGGACCTGGAGATGACGATAACCCGTGCCGTCGCAGGGCTGGACGAAGCGTCTGATCGCGCTGGCATTGTGAGTTTTCTATCCAGAGAAGTTGAACGTATCCGCCACGCGGCAGCCGACGATCATGCGGATCGTCGCGGACGAGACGACGTTCTACAGAAACGTCGATCCAGTGGCCGGGCTGGAAGGGAGCATGTGTTGGGGCCGCGGGCTCTGGTCATTGATGAAGTTCTTCCTTTGCCGGGACGGGACGGGGGATCCGACGCGATCCTGTCTCATATTCGCTCGCTCGTTCGGCTGGGGTACCAGGTGACGGTCGCGACGCCGGGAGGCGAATGTTCGGCCGAGGCGGTTTCGAATCTGGAGCGGGAAGGCGTCTTCGTCGCCAAAGCTCCTTTCTACAACGCGGCGGAAGATGTGCTGCGTCTGCAGAATGGCGCATTTCAATTGGTGTACTTACATCGCTGCGGCGTAGCTTCAGCCTATGCGGGGCTTGTGAAGCGTTATCAGCCGGCAGCTCGACTTGTTTACGGAGTTGCGGATCTTCATCACCTGCGTCTTGATCGGCAAGCGTATGTGGAAGGGCGCGTAGACCTGTCGCAGATGGCCAAGCGCGTTCGGACTCTTGAAATCACAGCTGCGCTTCTGACGGATGCGGTTGTGACACATTCGTCGTTTGAAGCCGAAACGTTGCGGAAGCTGGCGCCGACGTTGAACGTGTGCGTCGTGCCTTGGGACACGGCGTGTCGCGCCGTGCGTACACAGGCGGCAGATCGTCACGATATTGTATTTCTGGGCAACTACAGCCACGCGCCGAATGAAGATGCGGCGTTGCATCTCGTGCGAACGATCATGCCGTTGGTGTGGTGCGAACGGCCGGAGGCGCGTTGCGTGATCGCCGGCCAGGGCGCGACGCCCGCCGTTCTTAAGCTTTCAAAGGATTTCCCGGGCGTGCATGTCGTCGGCGGCGTCAATGATCTGACAGACGATCTGTTCGAGACGGCCCGGATGACCGTCGCGCCATTGCGTTTTGGCGCAGGTCTCAAGGGTAAGGTGCTTGCCAGTTTTGGCGCGGCAATTCCCTGCGTGATGAGTTCAGTCGCAGCCGAAGGGCTGCCTCTGCCTGACAGGCTTCGTGGTCTGGTCTGTGACGAAGCGCAGGATTTCGCCACGCAAATCATTCGTCTTTTGGGCACGCCGGAAACCGCAGATGAACTGGGGCGCACCGGCGCGCGAATGATGCGAGATCATTACTCGACCCAGGAAGTTGATCGCGCTTTGTCTGTAGCTTTGGGGTTGGGGCGTGCCGCCGCTTTGCCGGAACCGCAGAGTTTTCGGGAGGTTGTCTAAAGCTCAGCCCCGGCAGGAGGAAATACCCAATCGAATCAGGCGAATTGCCGATCAAAAGCCGAGGATTAACGCTCGACTGGAAGCAGGCGCATGAGGCGAGGGGGGGGGGGGGGCGCAAACGAGCTTTCGCTTTTATGGCTTGCAGCGTTTCGCTGAGAGGAGCGGGTGGTATAATTTTTTAGATGCGTGTCGACATAGCCGGGCCGAAAATCAGGCTCGACCTCTGTCGGCGGGATCGACGAGGCATGCATCGCTCACAAGAGAGACCTGCTCGAGATTGAGTGATATTGCGAAGCGTTCTCATATGTGCTTTTAATGCCTCGTCTGGTGAGGTGGAAGGCGCATAATGTTCATTTGCTCCTGTAACGGTTTGACTGACAAAGATGTTCAGGCGGCAGTAGTGGCTGGAGCCACCCGTCCGACTGAGATCTACGCCGCGAAAAAATGCCGGGCTCAGTGTGGCAATTGCGTGCCGGGAGTCGTTTGCCTGCTGCGTCAGGCGCTGCAGGAGCAGAGAGCGCGTCTGGCGGATGCCGTCATGCACACGCCGCCCATGGTCGGCGTCGCCCGGGAAGGGGTGTGTCTATCCTGACGCCGCTGTCGCTATTTTAATAAAAATATCGAGTGGTTTATCCGCTGGCGGGGCGGATAAACCACTCGTTCTCGTGAACAGGCGGTTGAATTCGGGGCGCAAAACGCCGCCATCCCGGCCTGTGAAATGCCGCGTGGGTTATGGCTTTGCGGTAAGAGTGCGCCAGGTCAGGCCTTGCATGCCGGGCGGCAACGTCGCTTCGAACACGCCGCGAGCCACGGCCCGTGCCAGAACATCTGCGGCTGCAGCCCCGATCCGCGCCACCAGAAACTGCCTCGGTCCCGCAGGGAGGGGTTTTTTCGCGGTCGACAGGGCAAATACGACATCTCCGTCGAACGGTGAGTGGATCGGCCTTATGGCGCGCGCCAGCCCGTCTTGCGCCATCATGGCCACCCGTTTCAGTTCGTCCGGGTCGAGCGCCATGTCGGTCGCAACACACGCGATCGTCGTGTTGGCTCGCGCACCCGGGTTGATTTTCGCCTCGCCCCAGTCTTCGCCCGCGACTCGCGCGGATGATGCGCCAAGGCCGCCGAACTCCTGACCAAACTCGAACGGTCCGGACCAGAAATTTCTTGTGCCGGGGACAACCGCGGAACCCAGACTGTTCACTCCGACAATAGCGCCGATGGTCATGCCGTCTCCCGTAAGCAGGGAGGCCGAACCCAGACCGCCCTTCAGCGCGCCAGCGCCAGCGCCATATCCTGCGCCTGCCGTGCCGAGAGAGAAGCGATCGGACACATGCTCTACCGCATCGATGGCGAGGTCGTGATAAGGCGGGGTCATGCCCCAGTTCTTGTCGCCCCCATTTGCGAGGTCGAACAGAATCGCGGTCGGGACGATCGGGGACGGCGGCACGCCAGGCTGCTTCATTAAAGAGAACCCACGGCCGTGCGCGCCCAGCCACGCGGCCACGCCATCTGCCGCGGCGAGGCCGTAGACCGAGCCGCCGGAGAGAACGATGGCGTCAACAGATCGGACAAGGTTCCAGCCATCGAGCGCATCTGTCTCACGGGTTCCGGGGCCGCCGCCCCGTACATCCACTGCCGCTGAAGCGCGCCCGTCGGGAAGAATGACAGTGACGCCACTTCTTGCTTTCGAATCCTGAGCCTGTCCGACGCGCAGTCCGGCCACGTCGGTAATGAGATTCAGCGGCCCGGGGCGACCGGGGCCGAAAGAGTGACCAGAAACGGCGGCGCGCGCCGAAGCTCTGGCGAGCAGAGGCAGAGCGGCGGCGGAGGCGATCAGAGCGCGGCGTTTCATGTGCTTAAAATCCCGATGCAGGCTGCGGCGATAAAGTGTCGACTCGTTCGTGTCACGCTGGCGGCGAATCGGCCTCTCCGGGCCACCGTTCGACACGTCCACACTGACTTTCAAACCACGCGGCGAGTTGCAAAGCCTGCAGGTCCTTGTAGCGCGGCGTCACGATCTGCAAGCCGATCGGCGTTCCTTCCTGCGAAAAGCCGCAATTCACGGATATGGCAGGCTGCTCGGACATATTCCACGGCAGCGTCCACGCGCAATGATCGAAGGGGCGTGCTGGGTCGTTCAGGGGAGAGGCCCAGTCAGCCGGGAATGAGACATTGGGCGTTACGGGAGAAATAACCACGTCAACTGAGTCGAACAGTTCGGCGCACGTGGCCCGTAACTCAAAGGTGCGGTTGAAGCCGCGTACGGCCTCCACGCCCGACACGTCCTCTCCGCCGCGCGCCCACTCTGTTATGTAAGGCAGAACCAGCGAGCGCTTGGATTCATCAAGGTCCTTGATGTCCCCCCAAAACTTCGCGCGCCAGAAAACATCGACGCCGTCGAGAATGGCCTGGTTCATGACAGGAGAAACCGGCACGACGACGGCGCCAGCGTCTTCGAATATGCGTGCAGCCGCCTCGATCGCAACCGCGATTTCCGGGTCGAGCGACATGCCGCAGCCCGCGTCGAGCATAAGCCCTACCCTCAAGCCGACGGGCGGTTCAGCAGGAGCGAACCAGTCGACCTGCTCATAGGGCAGGCTGGTGGCGTCACGCGAATCCGGCAGACTCAACGTCGCCATCATCAGAGCTGCATCGGCCACGCCACGCGTCATGGGACCAGCGCACCGGCCTGTATAATACGGGTCGATAGGGATGCGACCGAGCGTCGGCTTGAAACCCGTCAGGCCGCACCAGGCGGCGGGAAGGCGCACCGAGCCGCCGATATCCGTACCGACATGCAGTGGGCCATAGCACGCGGCGGCGGCGGCGGCGGCGCCAGCGCTGGAGCCTCCGGGATTCGTGGACAAATCCCATGGGTTTCTGGCGAGATGATGAAAACTTGAAAGACCGGAAGATAACATACCGAAATCCGGTATCGTCGTCTTGGCGAAGATGATGGCTCCGGCTTCGCGGAGGCGCGCGGCGCAAGGCGCGTCCGCTGTCGCCGGAGCGGGCTCCAGAGCGGCCGTGCCCAGAGGGATCGGATGTCCCTCTGTCGCGATCAGTTCCTTGACTGTCGCGGGCACGCCGTCCAATGCGCCCTGCGGTTCACCTTTGCGCCAACGTTCGGTGGACGCAGCAGCTTCCGTAAGCGCGCGTTCCGGTTCCCATGCGTAGAGAGCGCACAGTTGAGGCTCCCATTGGGTTACATGTGCGTTGAGTGATTCGATAACGTCCCGGGGGGTGAAGTCGCCCGACGCGTAGCCGGAGAGCATGGCGGTGGCGTCGAGCGCGTGTAGTCTGGTCATCGGAAGACGCTCCAGCATGGGCGTGTCGCCCATGTCCTTATGGTCAGTAGTTCACCGAAGCCTGAACGCCCCAGGTCGCGGGCATTCCGGACAGGGCGACGGTGTCGCCGTTTACGAAATAGTTTCTCTCCACATCATATTGTTTATTGAAGATATTGTTCCCGAACGCCGCGATGGTCCAGTGTTTGCTTTTGGGAGAGAACGACATCGTCGCGCCCCAAAGCGTGTAACCGGCGACGTTGTAAAGAGTGCCGAACAGGGAACGGTATGTTGAGCGCAGGCTGTAATTCATACCGGTCGTGAGCGTATAGTTCCCAAGATCCCATTTGTATGTGGCAGATCCGTTGAGGGTCAGCTTGGGGAAAGGCAGGCTGTTGCCTTTGCGACTTGCGTATACGCCGACATAGCTGCCGTTGATGCGATCAGCACGCAGTACGGAATTGAATTTGTCGAACTGGCCGATCGTCCAGCCTCCCGACTGCGTAAGAGTGAGGCCGGGGAGTGGCGACCAGTCTGCCTCGAATTCCAGACCTGCGAGGTGCGAGCGTGGCGCGTTGACAATCGAGCCGACCAGCCCGGTTGCCGGGTTCACTACGGCGGATTGAATCTGCTGATTGTGATAGTCGTAATAAAAACCTGAAACGTTCAGTCTTAAATTTTCCTTTGGCAGATCGAGTTTGTTTCCGATCTCCCATGCATCGAGCGTTTCGGCTTTGAACGGTTTCGTCGACACGTTCGGCGAGTTGGTGTTGTAAGTCGTAAAGCCGCCGGACTTTATCCCATGACTGTAGGACACGTAGAGCAAATCGCGCGTGAACGGCTTGTATTCGACAGAGAATTTTCCTGACGGCTTAGTATAGCTATAGCTTTGATCGGGACCGTAAGGATGAGAACCGGTGTCGACCCCGGTTAGCATATAGGACTGAAACCCATAGAGTCGCCGGATTTCGTGTTCGATCCGCACGCCGCCGGTGATAGAAAGTTTATCAGTCAGTTTGTAGGTCGCCTGCCCAAATCCGCTGATGGTGTTGACGGATTGCGAGTACCGGACGGCGCGGTCGTAACCGTAGGACTGCATGAAGCCGGAGCGGTACAGGTCGGAAAGGTACTGGTTGGAGTAGTAGATGCCGCCAACCCATGTCAGGCGTGAAGACCCGCGCGATGTCAGACGAAGTTCGTTGGAAAAGACATTCGCGCGAGACTGGTAATATACGTCCGCAATGGCGGCGGAAGACGCGTCGTAGTTGTCATATTCCTGACGACTCGCGACGTCGTAGCTTGCAAGATCAGTGAGTGTTGCGAAGGAAAAATCCTGATCAATGCGGAGGCTCATGCCCCCCGTGTCTATGTGGCTGAATGGCTTTGTATTCGGGCTGATGCCGATTTCGGACGCAAATTGCGAAGACGTGCCCCAATGCGTGATCCGTCGATCAGTGTCGGCAGGGAAAACGCCGTATTGCGTGGGGTGAAGGATGTTGAGAGCTGTCAGTGGCGAATAGAGATGCATGCCGTTGGCGTCTGAACGGTCCCGGCTGCCATGAAGATTGAAGGTGACCTTCAGGTTTTCGGTAGCTTGTCCTTCGACAATCAACCGTGCCGCGCCTCTGTCGACATTCCCCAGATGCGCCCCGGAGCCGTTATATTGCCAGGCGCCACCTTGTTGCGTCTGCCCGGACAGGCGGTATTTCAGGTAACGCCCGATCGGGCCGGATATGTAACCGTCGACCTTACCGGCATCGAAACGGCCATATTGACCGGTCAGCCCGGCATGAAACTGGTCAGTAGGGTGGTTGAGGATGTAGTTAATTGCCCCGCCGGTCGTGTTGCGGCCGTATAATGTGCCTTGAGGGCCGCGGAGAACCTCTACGCGGCTGATGTCAAACATCATGCCGTTGCTCGCGAACGGGACCGGGTTGGCCACTTCGTCAAGGTATACGCCGACGGTTGGGGCGTTATTGCTGGCGTAATCGTTGAAGCCGACGCCGCGAATGGCGAATGCTGGCTGACCGCTGCCAAACTGCGGCGTCACCTGCAGCGACGGCGTCAGGTATTGAAGATCGAAGACGGTGTTGACGTTGCGCTCGACCAGCGTGTTGCCGCCGATGACGCTGATCGAACTCGCAAGACTCTGCGCCGTCTGGCGTCGCCGCTGGGCCGTGACCGTGATTTCCTCAAGGCGTGGAGCGGACGCTGCCGAAGCGGCTGCGCTCGGCTGCGTCTTCGCCGCAGGAGCGTGCGGAACTGACCGGGAGTCAGCCGTTCGAGCGTGTGACGTCGTCTGGGCTCGCACGGGCGCCTTTTTCGCGGTGGCTGTTTCGGCCCAGAGGGGATGAACGGAAAGACAGAGTGTGCTGACGGACGCCAGCCAGAGGCGCGTCCTGAAGCGGGGAAGTGTGGACGGTTGGGACAGGTTCATCGTGGACATGTCCGATTTTCCAGAGGTTGCGGGGGGGGGGGTCGAATAAAACGATAACGAAACGGAACGATAAAACCGAGATCGAAAAGCGACGCACGGCGCCACGCTTTCTGCAACGCCATATTTGCGATGGATTCTACTCTTCCGGGATGTCGCTGGGGAGAGCAAGGCGCTCTTCAGCGCGACGCAGAAGGCTCAGGGCAAGCGTGTCGTGGAGAGTCTTCGCAGCGAACGGCAATACGCGGTCGGGGTGAACGCACAAGTCGAGCTGCGTCCGCACGAGATCCGGGCGTTTGAACGGAATGGAGGTGAGCAGCCCAGCTTCAATTTCTCGCCGGCAACACTCAGGGGGAAGCACGAGGGCGGCGGCTCCGCGGATGGCCAATTCTTTCTGCATGACCAGCGAGCCAGTGACGAACGTGGGTTCAAGTGTGACGCCATGCCGAAGACACTCCGCGTCGAGCGTGCGTCGCAGGCTGAAGGATTCGTCGGGAATGGCGATCGCGTGGCGCGCCAGATCCTGAATCCGGACATGCGTCTGCAAAGTCAGGGGGTGCCCCGGGGCCACAATCAGAGCGTGGTCAAGCGGCACGCTTCGCCTGACGAACGGGCTGCCGGCCTCAGGGGTGAAGATTGCGACACCGACATCGGCTGCGCCCTGGCGAAGTGCGTCGATCAATTCGGACGTTCGTCCTTCGTGAATATGGAAGCGAAGGCCCGGATGCTGGCGGTGCAATGCGCAGAGGGCGGGCGCCAGAAGCTCAGCTACAATCGCTCCGCCCGCGTATACCGTTGTAGAGCCGGTGTTGAGGGATTTGAGATCGGAGACAAGCTGAAGCGTCGTCTCCATCTCCGCAACGATGAGGCGCGCACGCCCAAGCAGCACCTCTCCCGCCGCGGTTAGTTTTCCTCCGCTATGAGATCGGTCAAAAAGTTGAGTTCTGAACTGATATTCGAGCTGGTCGAGTTTGCGGCTGACGGAGGCGGGGGAGGTATTCAGTTTTTCTGCCGTCTGACGGAGAGAGCCGGTTCGGGCAAGTTCCAGAAACACCTTGAGCGCCTTCATATCCACGAATAATCTCCTGACGTTGGGGCGCGCACGCCGCGTCAGGGGAACTTGGCTGGCGTCTGGTGCGAATTACGGATTGACGCCGAGCATAGGGCGTTTCGCGTGGCCGCGTCAGCGTACATTTTTATTGGATGAGGTGTGTTTGAAAGTGTTGGTAAAATTTCGTTTTCGTGAGCAATTTTAAATATTCATTACAATAATTCGAGATTTTTTATTGAAATGGTGTGTATGCGGTAATGTGTGGTCTATTGTATTTTGTTATTCTCAATTAAATGTATTAATTTTTTATTGTTTATAATATTCGTATTGTATGAACGAGAGGCATGCCGGTTCGAAGCCGGGATCGTCGCCATATCGAACATATGCATCGCCCTTGATCAACGCGATTGAAAATCTTCTTGCATGTTTACGTTTAATGCTTTCGCGCGATCGCAAAAAAGGCGGGCTCGAATGAGCCCGCCTCTATACAAACCAGCCTGATCCGGAGAGATCAGTGATGCCCGGGATACTGAGATTCGATCGTTTTTTTCACGCTTTCCGGAAGCGTGACATAGTCGAGGCCCTTGGCGGCTGTGTCGCCATTTTTGAAGGAGTAGTCGAAGAATTTATGAACGGACGCGGCGCGGGTTGCATCTTTCGGGTTCGTAGGAACAAGAACGAACGTTGCCGATACGATCGGCCATACGCCCTTGCCGTCGACGTCGAGCATATCTACAGCGAAATTCGTGGAATGCGCCCAGTCCGCCGAGGCTGCGGCCGCCGAGAAGCTATCGAGGTTCGGGGTGACAAATTCGCCAGCCTTGTCCTGCAACTCTGCCGTCGAAATCGAGTTGCGGCGAGCGTAGGCGTATTCAACATACCCGATGCCGCCTTCAGTGGCGCGGACGGACGATCCAACCCCGTCATTTCCGCGTGCTCCAGCTCCGCCCGGCCACTGGACTGACGTCGCTGCGCCAACTTTGTCCTTCCAATCCGGAGAAACCTTCGCAAGGTAGGAGGTGAACACGAAGGTCGTGCCAGACCCGTCGGCGCGATGGACAGGGGCGATGGCGGTGTCGGGAAGCGTCAGGCCCGGATTGAGGGCGGCAATCTTCGGATCGTTCCAGCTGGTGATGTCGCCGAGGTAGATGCCGGCGAGCACCGCTCCCGTCAGTTTCAGCTTATTGGCGGCGACGCCGGGAATGTTGACGATCGGCACGATGCCGCCGACGACCGTCGGAAACTGATATAGCGAACCGGAGGATAGTTTATCAGCGCTCATCGGAGCGTCGGACGCGCCAAAGTCGACAGTGCGGGCGAGAACGAGGTTCTGTCCGGCGCTGGAGCCGACGCTTTGATAGTTGACGGACACGCCGGCGCCGGTTTTGGCGCCGTCCCCCCAAGCCTGATAAATTGGCGCAGCGAAGCTCGAGCCTGCGCCGGTGATTTCTTCGGCGCAGGCTAGCGGCGCGATAACAGGCGCGGCGCTTAGAAGAAGAGCGGCAAGAAGGCGATTGCGGATCGGCATGTCTTAACTCCCAGCGAAAAGGCGGCGTCATGCCGGTCCAATTCTGAGCTTCGCCATACCGTATTTCGCGCAGGCCGAAAAATGACGTCTCAATGACAGTGATTTGCCGGTCTATTATTACCCGTGATGTTGCCTGAATTCGTGTCGGGCGCAGCGAGTAACGTCGTCAGGCGAAGTTCAGCACGCATATTTATGGAGGAAAACACCCCCCTCATGCTCCGTGTAGCGAAGTCTCATGATGGTCGTGGTCACGTTCGCTGCGGAGGACCCCGAGGTAATACAGCCAGCGCGGCAGGACCGACGTCAGTTGACGTAGATCTTAAGCCGCACATGCTTAAAAAGGTGGCTCTAAGCCAAGCCTGCTACGATCAGGTCATAGCAGGCTTGTTTCTACGCGACGCGGCGCGCCCGCGGCCCGGACGACCGTCCGCCGCCGCCGTTCGAAGACGAACGTCCTCCACGTCCGCGTCCGCCGCCGCCGAGCACCGGAGGTGGGAGGGTCGATTTCTCGGCAGCGTCGGAGTGATATGGATGATCCCGCACCACCGGCACAGGTTTGCCGATGGTGCGCTCTATGTCACGCAGCCAGGCGCGCTGTTCCGGGTCGCAGAACGATACGGCCCATCCTTCGCGGCCCGCGCGGGCAGTACGGCCGATGCGATGGACGTAGCTTTCGGGGATGTTGGGCAGATCGTAATTGAAGACGTGTGTGACGTCGTCCACGTCGATGCCTCGTGCGGCGATGTCCGTCGCAACCAGGACCTTGAGGTCGCCCGCCCGGAAGCCCGACATCGCACGTTCGCGGGCGCCCTGGGATTTGTTGCCGTGAATCGCTTCGGCGGGCACGCCGCTACGGTTGAGAAATTCGGACACCTTATTGGCTTCGTGCTTCATCAGTGTGAACACGACGGCTCTGGAGACTTTCGGGGAGTTCACCAGAAGCAGGAGAGCGTCTTTTTTCTTGTCGGGCTCGACGAACATGACAGCCTGTCGAATGCGATCGACGGTGCTCGACGGCGGCGTGACCTCGACCTTCGCGGGATCGCGCAGCAAGGTGTGGGCGAGATCAGATATGCTGCGCGGCATTGTGGCCGAGAACAGCAGGGTCTGGCGCTCGCGCGGCAAGCTGGCGACGATCCGCTTGATGTCGCGGATGAAGCCCATGTCGAGCATCCGGTCGGCTTCGTCCAGAACCAGAACTTCGAGGTCGGAAAGGTCAATGTACCCTTGGCCCATCAGGTCCAGCAACCGTCCGGGTGCGGCGACGAGAACGTCTACGCCGCGACGCATGGCCTCGACTTGCCGCCCTTGTCCGACGCCGCCGAACACTACAGCCTGACGCAGCTTCATATGCCGGGCGTAGGCCTTGAAATTGGCGTCAATCTGCGACGCCAGTTCACGGGTGGGGGCAAGCACGAGCACTCTGGCGCCTTTTGGCGACGGCGCTTTCTGATGGGTCAGAAGGTGCTGTAGAATTGGCAGGGCGAACGCGGCGGTCTTGCCGGTTCCGGTCTGCGCCAGACCAAGCAGATCGCGTCCGTGCAGCAGATGCGGGATCGATTGGGCCTGAATGGGGGTGGGGGTGGTGTAACCCTCCTCGGCCAATGCGCGCAGCAAGGGATCGGCGAGTTTAAGGTCCGCGAACGTCGTCATTTAACTAAAACGCCTCCTGGCGCCCAGGGAACGATGGGGTCCATAATGCAGGCCCCCGCCATGGTGACAGATTGTGTGCCGCGCGGCGCAATTTAGCGCGCATTCGATCCGGGCCAGTATGGCGTCGAATTAATGATCGCAAGCGACGGGGGACATTTCGAAGGGGTGAACAGCTTCTCCGGAGCAACCGCGTTATTTCAACGCAGACACAAAGATATATAACCGCATTAACTTACCCCGGTGCGCAATCTATTCGAAACTGCGCGAATTTTCAAGACGCTTGGATGTAAGCCTGTTGTCGTGATCTCCGTGCCTCATTTTGGCCGTTTTCAACCGCTTGGCAAGCCTCCTGAGGGTGCGCTGCGTGCAAGAATCTCTACAACGTCACGATTTTTTTTCAAGTCCTTACTAAATTGCAACGAATTCGTGGATGGCGCGGCATCAGGCGTATTTGTTTTTGCAAGCAAATAAGTTTTCAGGGGCCTTGAAAAAACGCCTCCTGTTTCACCCAGGCTTTGCGCGCCAATGAGATCGCTCCGTCAAGGGCGTCGCCTTTGGGTGCGACTATCAGTTTTTTTGTCGTTTCTGGCAGGTAGGGAAGCAAAATCGGAGCCAATCCTCCGAGGATGCTCAGCGGCAAATGAAGAAAAGGTTTATTTTTCAGCAATGTGCCAGAGATGTTTGCAATTTCGTGGGCTGCGTCGTGTAAAATTTTAGACGCCACTTGATCGCGGTCGCGTGAGGCAGAGATGACGACCGGCGTGAGCGTCGCGAAACGCGACGCGGAGGCGCCGATCGCCCAACTAAGAGGATCGCCGCCCTCGCTCTGGTCAAGCTTTGCCCAGATGCGGTGGAAAAGGTCGGTTTTCGGTAATCGCCCGTCATAGCAATGGAGCATGTGGCGGACTGCCTGGAGCCCGATCCAGGCCCCGCCGCCTTCATCGCCTTGTGGAAATCCCCACCCCCCTACGCGATGCGACTGATCGCCGGAAATCGCATAGCCGACGCTGCCGGTGCCTATAGCAATTACCGCACCGTCCTTCCCGCCATGTGCGCCAAGGCAGGATGTGTAGGCGTCCGTGCGAGTGACAAACGCGGCAAAGTCTGGAAACGCGTCACGAATAGCGGAGGCGCGTCCGGCGATTTCCGCTCCTGCCACTCCTGCTCCCGCGTAGACGCGAAGTGCGTCTCGCCCGATGTCGCCGCGTTGGAGTTGTGCGGCGATGAGCGCATCGTGCAACGCTGCCTCTATCGAAGCGCATGCCTGCTCCGGATCGGTAGCCACGTTCGCCGGTCCAGAGCGACCTTCTCCCAGAACTACGCCATCAGGGGTGACCAAACGCAGAATGGTTTTGCTCGCGCCACCATCGATAGCGGCTAACATTGTCTTGGATTTCTGGAGTGCAGCGGTCATTTTCGGCCCCCATCGCGGCAGGCAGGTTCATTGCGTCCCAGCAGGAAAAGAGCCTGTTCGCCGAATAGATTGGCCAGTCGAATCGAACGACGCCATGGCGCACGTTCACCTTCTTCGTCGATGGCCATCCAGTCTATGACCCGATAGAGCTCATCGCTGCACAAAGCCAAAAAGTCCCGGATCGTACACGGGTGGATATTTGGCGTTGCGAACCAGGGCGTGTTCCAGACAGTTGTATTTGGCATGCGCCCGTTGGTCAGGAGCTTGAGCCGCAACTCCCAATGGCCGAAATTGGGAAATGATACGATGGCGTGCCGCCCGATGCGTAGCATCTGGCGCAGCACCTCTCTTGGACGTTCGACTGCCTGAAGCGTGCGTTGCAGCACGACATAATCAAAACTCTCGTCCGGGTAATGCGCCAGATCATGATCCGCGTCCCCATGAACCACGGGAAGGCCATGAGCCACGGAGCGTGTGACCTCCTGCATGTCTATTTCTATGCCGCGCGCATCGCACCCGCGTTCGCGAAAGAGATGGTCGATCAGGCTGCCGTCACCGCTGCCGATATCGAGCACGCGGGAACCGGGGGCGATCATCTGTGCGATCAATTTTTGGTCGAGACGCATTTTAACGATTTTTCACGAAAGCCAATAACGATGACTCGCCAACCGTCACTTTCGGTCCGGAGGGTTGCGAGCCGGGCGTCATAGTTTTGGACCGATATGGAGGCCTGCATGTTCCGCCGCCCCGGTTATGAAGCCACGTATGGTGCGGTCGAAGTCTGGTTCATCCAGAAGAAACGCGTCGTGGCCTTTGTCACTGTCGATTTCGACGAACGAAACATTGGCCGCAGCCCTGTTGAGCGCGCGAACGAGCACGCGTGACTGTGACGTAGGGAACAGCCAATCGGACGTAAAGGAAACGACGCAGAATCTGGTGCGTGTGCCGACAAAGGGGGCGGCGTAGTCGCCGTCATGCTCGGCTCCGATATCCATCCAGTCCATGGCGCGGGTAATGGTCAGATAGGAGTTGGCGTCGAAGCGCAGCACGAAGCTCGACCCCTGATGTCGGAGATAGGACTCGACTTCGAAGATTTCGCCGAAAAAGGAAAGCGGATGTTCCAGATCGCCTGACGTCTCTGCAGAGGCGCTCTGGCGACGGATGCGTCGGCCGAATTTCCGTGTCAGAGCTTCCTCTGAAAGATAAGTGATGTGCGCCATCATGCGCGCCACGGCAAGTCCGCGCGCGGGGATCGATCCGCTTTCCCAGTAGCGGCCGCCGCGCCAGTCAGGATCCGCGAAAATAGCCTGACGGCTGACTTCATTGAACGCGATATTCTGGGCTGAATGGAATGGTGCGGTGGCGATCGGGATAGCGGCGAAGACCATCTCCGGGTAGGTCGCCGCCCATTCCAGCGTCTGCATCCCCCCCATGGACCCGCCGATAACGGCGAACAATCGCTTGATGCCCAGTCGTTGCACCAGCGTATGCTGGGCCCTGACCATGTCGCGAATAGTGATCGGTGGAAACTCTGTGCCCCAGGGTTCGTGAACGGCGTCTCCGTCTTCCCGAGCATCGAATGCGGGGCGAGAGAGATTGGGGGAGCGGGGACCTGTTGATCCCATGCACCCGCCCAGCACGTTCGAACAGATGACAAAAAACCGATCAGTGTCGATTGGCCTGCCCGGCCCGACCATTCGCTCCCACCAGCCTGGCCGACCTGTCACGGGATGGGTTTCGGCGACGTACTGATCTCCCGTCAGGGCATGACAGATCAGGATGGCGTTGTCGCCAGCCTCCGACAGTTTCCCATAGGTTCTGTAGGCGATTTCAACCGGCGCCAGTAAGGCCCCGCAATCGAGAGAGAGTCCTTCAGGGAAAACTGCTCTCTGGTGATCGACTTCGGGCGGCGTGTCAGGTTGGTCTGTCAGGGTTCGGGCTTCCATAGGCGCCCGGGGACATAGGGCTGATTGCGCTTCATAGCAAGAAGGCAAAAGTAAGTTGGTTGGGTGCGAACTGTCTAAAAATCGTTGACGGCTGATTAATATTAACGGACGTTTGACGAAGTGCAACAAAATGAGTGAAGCGGCTTGCCAGGTGGACTTTAGGGAAGCTCAAAACCGCTCGGATTCAGGTCAGGACCTTGCCGACCGATCCGACATCTCGCCTTTGCAACTCATTGGGCATTCCGGCCTGTTCGACGCGCAATATTACCTCTCGTCTCACGCTGATCTGGCTGGCGTCGGAGCCGGAGCGCTGGCGCATTACCACCATTACGGATGGCGTGAGGGACGAAAGCCGAATCCCTGCTTCGATCCGCAGGATTATCTGGCGCGATACCCGGATATCGAATGCGAGCCGTTGTTACATTACGTGACCGTGGGGGAAGCAGAGGGACGGAGGCCAGCCGTCTGGTTCGACCCCGTGTGGTACGGTCGCACCTACCCTGTGCCCGAGGGCATGTTGCTGCTTAGGCATTACCTGCTGAACCGTCATCGCAACGACATCAGCCCGATACCCGAATTCGATCGGGGCTTCTATCTCAAGGCCTACCCTGACGTAGCGGATGCCGGCCTGGATCCGCTCGAACACTATATGATGCAAGGATTTCGCGAGGCGCGGCGGCCGTTCCCCGAATTCGATCCGGCCTTCTATCGGGCGAGGTATCTGGCGAGTGATCCGGACGCAAACCCGTTGCTGCATTATCTTGAGCATCGCGGGGAAGAGGGCGTGCACCCGAGTATGCCGAAGGAAGAGCCGAGCATCCCCAGAGAAGTGCGCCGCCTGACGCGCCCGGGACCGCTGTTCGAGACGCGTCGCCCGCTTCCGAATTCGGCGGTTCGTCGTGCGCGCGTACTGGCTTATTATCTTCCGCAATTTCATCACGTGGCGCGGAACGATGAATGGTGGGGAGAGGGATTTACTGAGTGGACCAATGTGGCGCGCGGGTTGCCGCGCTTCGTCGGCCATTATCAACCCCGCGTGCCTCGCGATCTGGGTCATTATACTCTTGATCATCCTGACGTGCTTCGTCGGCAGGCGGAGATGGCGCGCGGCGCAGGCGTAGAGGGGTTCGTTTTCTATTTTTATTGGTTCAGAAAAAATATATCGTTTTATATCAATGCATTAAATCGTGGTTTCCAACAGTTTCCAATTTGCGGTTTCCAGCTTCAAAATTGCGTCTGATGCCATGCGTTTCTGATCGGCGGATCGCGTGTAGTGCTCGACCATTTTGAGCGTCTTATGGCCGGTGATCGCAGCTATCTCATGTGTCGAGCATCCGGCTTCCGCCAGTAGCGTCGCAGCCAGCTTCCGCAGGCCGTGCACGTTGAAACCTAGCGGTATGAGGCCCTTCGCCTGCGCGTCGTTCATGCTCCGCGTCAGATTGTAGATGGTCATCGGACCGCCCCGAATCCCGGTGAGAATCGTATCTGCCGTTCTTGGCCATGCGCTCATGGTGGCGAGTAAGGTGGGATGGAGCGGGATCCACAACTCGGTTCCGGTTTTGACCTGCTTTACGTAGATGGAGTTGCCCGAGATATCGGCCCACTTCATCGCGCATAGATCGCTCCGGCGCTGCCCTGTGAACAGCGCCAGTATAATTGCCCGGTTGAGGTGCGCGGGTAGGACGGCGAGTGCGGCGCGGACCATCTCCGGAGTCCAGGCGGGTAGGGGCTTCATGGGGAGGTGTCGGATGCGGGCGGCTGCATTCGCCTCAATCCACTCGCGATTGAGCGCCCACGAGAGAAATGCGCTAGTCGACTGAGTGAACTGATTCGCGGCCCCCGGCCCACGTGTGCGAGCGATTGTGTCTCGGAACTGAAGAATTACGCGTCGTTTGAGCTCTGCCAGAGGGATATCGCCGATCCGGTCGAGTTCCTGAAGATAGATGACACGTGATCTCTTTGTGTTGAGCGTCGTGGCCATCCACTCGGGGCTGCCGAAGTAGAGGCGCAGCACCGCGCCGACCGTTCCGGCAGATTGCTTGGTACGCTCGTCCGTCTTTCTCTTTTTGGCATATCGGTATTCCTTAACCGATCCGTCCGCGAGCGTCTTTCGGACGATCTTTACGTCTTCTCGCGGCAATGGTGATTTCTTCGCAGGCAAGGGCAACCGCCTCGTCAGTGGATTGTGGGATGGGGAAACCTGACGCCTTCAGCATCGCGGCGTCGACGGCGTAAATGTCCCAGCGTGGCGACCGAGGACCAAGATGGTTGGATGGACGGGGAAGTTTCCCTTGCTCAACCAAACGCGACAGCATGTTGACCTTCGCGTTGATGTATCGTGCCAACGCATCTCGATCGAGCCATCGTGGAGTAATCGCCTCACTCATGGAACCAACACCTCCAAAATGGCTTTCAGAATGCTGCCGATCACCACGACGGTGAATTCCAGGAAACCGTGGATGAACGCTAAGGTTCGGGCCACGCCGAAAAGGATGCGTCGCGCCGGGCTTGTTGGTTGGTTTCTCATCATCGATCCCTCTAATCCAACGAAGCCCACAAAAGATTGACGGATCGACCGTCGATCCCGTCGATCGGGTTGGCGTCGAGGATATCGCCGGGTGCGCGTTCGGTCATGGGGCAAATCCTGTCTGAACGCAGGTGTATGAATAAAACCGAATGTCGTGCGGCGTCTCTGTGCCGGTCAGAGCATTCCCGTTTCGTCGACAAATTGCCTCGGAGGACTGAGGGATTTGCACATACGAATATCCGCTATGCCCGCTATAGCCGCAGAGGATCAAAAACCACGGGGCTAGAAATGCAGTCATGGCTGGGCTCGCGGAAACCGGACAACGTTCGCGGGCAGATCAGCGACGGCAATGTCGCGGGTGATTACGAACGGCAGAAGATAAACCTCCAGATGCGCCTCGGCATCTTCCGCGTGATCTCTGAACATTTTCGCAGTTTTTTCATCGTGACGCTGAGACGCCATGCGTTCCGACTGGCGCATCCATATAGCCTGCCTGCGCATCGCTTCGGCTGTGGCTTGTACCGCTGGCGGCAGACCAGCGAGAATCGGCGACACTACGCGCGGCGTGGCAAATTCATTGTGACCGTTTTGCATTCTGTCTTGTTTCCTCTTCGAGGATGATGTCTTCGGGTGATCGAACAGGTGGGACCAAATTCGTTGTCGTGCCGACGATCAGATCCTCTCCGTCAACATTGCGGCGGATACAGTCGTCGAACGTGACGGCCCATCCGTGCTGATCTTTCGCGATAACCTGATACCGCCGGGCGTAAACGCGGCGGACTGTCACAGTCCAGCGCGGAACATGGCTTCGGATCGGACGATCCGACATGTCAGCGGCCGGGCGAGAAAATAATCAGGAAAATGGCCGACCAGATCACGATCACGAGGGCAGCCGCGTACAGGAGGGCACGAACCCCGCGCGGCTCTTCATCGATGGGCGACCACGGATCACGGTTCATGGCACGCCTGCAAGGATTAGCTGCTTGCGGATTGCGAATAGGTGTTGATCGAAGTCGTGGGGCGGCTCAGCAGATAGAGACAGATCAATCTGCCAATCATCAAGAATCTTGACGTTGAACATGGGCTCGCCGTCGACAAAGGCATGGGACGGCGGACGCCCTGTGTTGAGGATGTCGAGAAAATCGTCCAGCGGCATGCCCGTGTAGGCGGCCGCCAGACCGACGCCGACAAGGCGTGTCGTCGATCCGCCTTCACCTGGCTCTGTCAGGGCGGCGTCGACAAGGCTAAGGGCAGCGCTTCGAAGATGAGCGACCTGCAGAGCCGATGGCTGCGGCGCCGTGGGATCAAGGAGGGGTAATAATGCGCCGATCAGGGCGCTGGCGGACTGGCAGCGTTCAAGCGCTGCGTCAGAGACCGCTCGCATATGGGTGACTGCGGACATTGGTTGCTCCATCGCGGGTGGCGATGGAGCATGTGTGCCTCACAGGAACATGCATGGCAACAGAAAAATGTTCACGTTAGGCACATTTCGCGCGAGGGATTTGGGTAACTACCCCTGCTGTCCTTAATTCACGCACTGATAGCGAATGTTAACCCTAGTGTGTGTGCAGGTGCCGTAGAGATTCCGTTGCTCACAGACATTATCGGCCGCATCAAACGGTTCGGCGTGCTTATATCCCCAGGCTATGCATCGTCTCTCAGCGGATGCTTGGGCGGCCGCCATGTCGACGTTTGGTCTGTCAAACTGGCCATACTCGTAGCCTAAGGTGACTGTGCCGTCTGATTTACTCCCGCCAACGGCCTTAGGCGTAATGTCCACGCTGCACGAGCTAAGTAAAAATAGCCCCAAAGAGAGAAAGCGATAATTCATATTGCATTCCATTACAAAACATTGCTGATCAAGCTGAGTGCGCGATTCAGCGTATTAATCAAATACGTGTGTTTTTCAGCAAGACAATGAAAATGACCTTGTGTTCGCCTTTTGTTCTGTTACATAGATGCAATGCAGCGTTGCGAATTCAGTTACATTGCGGAAAAACTGCAGCTAAGCGACTCCAGCCCGAATGGCGTTTCCGAGCAGCGTCATAAGCAACCGTTGCTGACCCTCATCCATAGTTCGCCACAGGTTGATCATCGCGACCTCCTCTCGTGTATAGAGAGCGTAACTCGCCTCGTCAGGGCGCGAATTATTGTAGTCAATGCCTCTGTAGATGAAATCAATAGAAACTTTATAAAAATCAGATAGCGCCTCTAGCGTCTCTATACTCGTTCCTACATTTCCATTTTCTAGTTTTGATAAATACGCGCGGTCAATCCCAGTCGCTACCGCAACCTCAATTTGCGTTAGCTTTCTAGCTTTTCGGAGAGTTTTGAGGCGCTCGCCCATATCGGTTCTCATGAGGGAGATCATGCCAAACGCACGCGTTTCTTGTGTGCTCAATAGGAACATATTTCGCTTGACCGATATTGTTCTTGTGAGGCACATATCCGGATATGGACATGCTGGAAATCAGAAGGCGAGCGGGTGGATGCAAAAAGCTTGCGCAGGCGCTCGGCTACAAAAATCATTCTTCAGTCGTGAAGTGGCGAGAGGTGCCGTCGCGACACATTGTCCAAATAGAGAAGAAATTCAACATACCTCGTGAACTAATTCGTCCAGATTTATTTGATGGTCTTTGCATATCGAGAGCAAAATATCCAGTTGAAGGAAAAGAAAGAGAATGAGTATCGATGTGCATCAGAGTGACATTAAGCAAATTGTCAGTCACTCGGAACCGCTCCGCCTCGAACTTTACCGAATAGCCCGCCAGCGCGCGTGGACCTCTGACGACGTCATGTTCGCCCACCTCGATCGCGCCGTCGCATGGGTCGAAAGCGACGGCGCCGGGCGTGATGTGGAAGCGGTCGTGCGGCACCATCTGAGCGCGGGCCAGCGATCGATCGCCTCGGATGCGGATGTCGCCTCTGTCAGGGCGTACGTGGACGCTGCAGCGGTGACGGACTTAGGGAAACTTAAGCAACAAAGCGATGATGCGGCGCGTGCGGTCAAACATTCGGTCGACAAGCTCAATGCTCGGGTAGCCGAATTTCACGTACCGCCAGAAGAGATCAAGCCCGTTGCGCAAAGGCAACCCGCCTCAGCCGCCACCCTCGGCTCGCTGCTGATCGCGCGTGGCTACGCCAAAAACGGTCGCCACGCGGCGCAGCTTATCGCCGGAAACAACGTGGTCGTGGAGGGCGTCCATATGGCCGATCTTTCGGTCGAAATGCAGATCAGCGACGCGGACGTCATTCTTGTGCGGGGCTCAGCCGTGAAGGGAGCCCGTGCATGAACAGAGATTACGAGCGGGCTATAATCAGCCGCCAGAAAGATGACGGGGTTGAGCCTGTCCGCGTTGAAACAGCGTGTCAGACACGTATTCCGACACGGCCGCCAACCAACCCGCCGATTGGTGGAACGTCTGACGGAGAGAGGGTCTGATGCCGATCCCCTCCATCAAGACGGCGACCAAAGAGGCGGTGAAGCGCTGCGGCGGTCTGGACGCCGCGGCCTGCGTGGTGCGCGTCGGGAAATCGAACCTGTCCGATTACGGCAATCGCGACCGCCCGCATATCGTGCCTGTCGATGTCGCGATCATGCTCGATCTGTGCGCACAGGCGCCGCTGATCCTGTCCGCCATGGCCCACGCCGAAGGCTATATGCTGGTGCCGACGCAGTTCGGGGAAGGGCATCTTCCACGCGACATGCAGCGTTTTACCGAGGAAACGTCCGACGCGATCCGCAAGGGTTTCGAGATTCTGGAAGATGGCGTCGTCGATGTGCATGAGGCGCAGGCGATGCTGGCGCATATGCAGCGGGTCAAGAGCGTGGCCGAGCATATCGCCGCCGGGATGACGAAGATCATCGCCGGAACGCGGCCGCATATCGTGGCGGCGTCGGCGTAATGGCGCGCGAATCATGCGACTGGATCTCGATTGATCCAATTCTGAGGCACTTTGCGATCTGCGGCGTCAGCGTTGCGATGCAGGCGCGCAGGCTCGGCGTCTCGGAACGCTCCATCTATCAGCGCCGTATAATTCTGGGAATCTCCCGCAAACAGCGCGAAAAGCGCAATGCCAGAAAGGCCGGACATGCCATCGCCGCGTAAATTTGGCGCGCGACCGCGCAAGCTGCCTTACTCGATCCCGCGCCGTGATCTGGATGTCTGCGCGCTCGCCGCGAGTTTTCGCGTGCGGCCGGACCTTACGAAACAGGTTCGCACGTCTGGCGGCATGACTTGCGTCGACAATAGCAAGATGAAATCGCCGAGGGGTTTCTGGTATGTCGGATGACCTGATCCACCCAAAGGACTTTTACGGAAAACTGAATACCGCAATCCGTGAAGCTGGCGGCGTTTCTGCGTTCGCCCGTCTGCACAATGTCGACGCGCGCCGCGTTTACGAGACGCAGGATGCCGTGCGATACCATGAGGATGTCGCACGCGCAGTCGGTCTGGTTCCCGTCGCCCGCTATCCCGTGGCGGCCGATCCAAAGTCTCTTGTCGGCGGTAAGACCGTTTACGAAAAACTGAATACTTTTGTGCGACAGTGCGGTAGCCAGCAAAAGGCTGCGGACAAGTTCGGGATCACCAAGGGACATCTGGGCAACATCATCAATGCGCGTCGCGGCCTGCGTCCTGTATTGGCGTCTCTTGGTTTCCTTGCCCCCTTGACCCGCTTTGTGTCCGTCAAATGAGCGGACGCAACGCCAAGGTCAGCGCCTATGACCGAGATACGCACAATTTCTACGTCGAACCTGCGTGGGCTGTTCGGGCTTTGCTGGAGGTCGAGCGTCGTTTCGACCGTCCCGTTATGGACCCGTGCGCGGGATCTGGAACGGTTCCGCGCACGCTGCGCGGCGCCGGGATGGATGCTTATGGTTGCGACCTGATCGACAGGGATTTGGGTAATCCGTTGCTGTCGACTGGCTGCCTGCGCGAGACAATCCGGACCTGGCGCCCACGCAACATTGTCTCGAACCCGCCTTATGACCGCTGGGAAGAGGTCGTCGAGATTGGTTTCGATGCGGGCGCTGATCGCATCTGCCTGCTTCTGCCCATCCGATACGTCGAGGGGATAGAGCGCGCGAAGTGGTATCGCATCTTCACGCCAGCGCGGAAGTGGAATTTCTCGCAACGTGTCGACATGCCGCCTCATGGCAAGCCGGTCGTGGCGCAAGACGGAAAAAAGAAACGCGGCAACAAACAATATGCGTGGTTCGTTTGGGAGCGCGGCTGGACGGAATCGCATTATCAGGGCGGATGGCTGCCGATCATGGATACGGCGCCATGAGTCATCGAGAAATTTCCGCTGCGCCCAAAGTCAGGCCAACCCGCGCCGAAGGCGTGGCGCTTGTTGCGAAATATGAAAAAGAAGGCCTGACGCAAGTGCAGATGGCCGAGCGCCTCGCCGTCTCGAAAGGGACGATCGCAAACTGGGCGATACTGGCGCGTAAACTGGACGGCGCGGTCGCCTCTCAAACGCAGACTGAGCGTAAGCAGGACGCAGTGAGGCAGATCATCGCCTTGATGGACGCTGGCCGCTCGCTCGCCGAAATCCGGAGTGAGATGGGTGTGGTCCAGTCCACGTTCGCGACGTGGTTCGCCCAGGCGAAGGCCAAAGTCGCAGCGAGAGCGGCAGACGCAGACGGCCCCGCGCGGGTTCTGCCCCCGGCTGCGCAAACTCGGCCGCCATTGGGCGTCGGAGATCCTGTCAGTTACGGCGCGATCTGGCGCGGCCTGAAGTTTCGCCCTCAAGCTATAAATGGAACGGCGGATGTCTGAGGAAGGTCTTTTTACGAACGCGTTCCGGGCGCTGCCTGAGAACGTGGCGGCGGAGCAGTCGCTGCTCGGCGCCATCCTGACGAACAACAAAGCGTTCCAGCTTGTGGACGACATCTGCGAGCCGGAGCATTTCGCCGTTCCGATTCATGGCCGGATCTTCGAGGTCTGTCGCAAGCTGGTGCATCAGAATGTCGAGGCCAGCCCGATTACGGTCAGGCCGCATATCGACGGCGACGTGCTGCTTGGGCGCCAGTCGTCGGGCGAGGTTCTGGGCGCGCTGCTGCGCGCGATGGTGGGCATCATCAACGCGCGGGACTACGCCGCCGCCGTGCGCGACGCGTGGTTGCGGCGGCGTCTGTTCAAGGCGTGTTCGGAGACGCTCGATCTGTGCTGCCGCCCCGGCGACGCGTCGGCGTCGGACATTGTTGATGGTCTGGAAAGCAGTCTGCTGGCGCTGGCGCGCGGCATGGCGGAAGAAATGCCCACGGTCAGTCTTGAAGCGTCGATCGAGGCCGCGCGCCTGAACGCGCTGGAGGCCTCGGCGCGCGGCACGGGTCTGGCGGGCGCGTCATGGGGGTATCGCGCACTTGACCGCATGACGGGCGGGCTGCTGCCGACGGCGATCTACGTGCTGGGTGCGCGGCCCGCCATGGGCAAGACGTCGCTGGGGTTTGGCATCGCCACCCGATCGGCGGCGGCGGGCAGTTCGGTGCTGTTCTGGTCGGGCGAGATGAAGGCGGAGCAGCTTGGCGCGCGCGCTGGCGCCGCCTGGGCGAACCTGTCGACGCAATCGGTCTTCACCGGGCGTCGTTACGATCTGCCGGAAGATGTCGAGACGGGCGAGCGCGAGCCTTTGTCGGACTGGCAGTGGCGAGATCTGGAAGCCGGGGAGCGCGCGGCGGCGGGCCTGTCGCTGGAGATCGACAGCCAGCCCGCGATCACTGTGGCCCGGCTGCGCTCGCGCGCCCGGCGCATGGCGCGCAGCCGCAAGGGGCTGGATCTGATCGTCGTCGATTATATCTCGCTGATGTCGTCCGGTTCGGAACGCGCCGACATGAATCCGTATGAGCGGATCACGCTGGTTTCGCGCCAGCTCAAGCAGCTGGCGCTGGAGTTGCAGATCCCGATCATCGTTCTGGCGCAGCTGAACCGTGAGAACGAGCGGCGCGAGGACAAGCGGCCGCAGCTTGCGGATCTGCGTGACTCCGGCGCGGTGGAGCAGGACGCGGATGTCGTGCTGTTCCTGCATCGCGAGCATTACTACCTCAAGAAAATGGCCGATGGCGGCCTCGCGCGGAAAGAGAAGGAAGCCGCCGAGGATTATGCCAATCGCTGCAGCGCCATGGCGCAGCGGGTGAGCATGTCCGAGGGCAAGGCGGACGTGATCTTCGCCAAAAACCGGCAGGGGCCGACCGGCACGTGCCCGCTGCGCTTCACCGATCACACGACCTGGTTCCGCGACGCGCATGAGGACGAACTGAGTCCGGCGTGGTTGCGCCCTGACATGATGGAGGCGGCATGAGTC
>NZ_AUBI01000016.1 GCF_000429165.1 Acetobacter nitrogenifigens DSM 23921 = NBRC 105050
TCGACCATGCATCATCGGAAAATACAGACTGTATCATGCTCATGACAAAGAGCTATGCAGTGCGCTCCGTCTTTCAAGACCTAACAGGCCCTAGAAATTTAGAGCCATAGAATGCTCTTCCGAAAGCGGATGTCGTCAGGTGCTTGCATTGAGGGAAAGAATGTTCGAAATTTGCATGCCTCACGGCCTGTGCGTGCAGTTCATTATGATTCTGCCAAGTAAAAACTGTTCCAAGGATCAAACAATTACATGAGCCTGATGCAGGATCTTTATGTCGTTATCGCTGTTTCGGCATTCTGGCTGATCGCGATGATTGTACCTGGACTGGATTTCCTGCTTGTGACGCGCCTTGCTGTTCTGCGGGGCCGATCGGCGGCGTGGCGGGCGACGCTGGGGATCGCAACCGGCGTCGCGATTTGGGGGATATGCGGGTTTTTCGGGATCCGTACGCTGTTTTATGCCGCTCCTTGGCTTTATCTTTTACTCAAAGTTGGCGGCGGGCTCTATCTGTTCATAGCTGGTTGCACGCTGTTGATCGGGAGCTGGAAGCCCAGCGCAGCGGATGCCACAACCGCGTCAACTGATCCCACTTCCGGCGGCTTTCGCACAGGACTTCTGACCAATCTGGCCAACCCGAAGGCCCCCGTCTTTGTCTCGAGCCTTTTCGCCGCCGCTATGCCGCAGCACGCCCCAGTCCAGCTGGGACTTGCCTGCGTATTTGCCATGTTCGCTATTGCTGCCGGCTGGTTTGGTCTGGTTGCGATGGTGCTGAGCCATGAGCGGGTTTCGGCCGCGTTTCTGCGATGCCGACGTTGGATCGATCGCTGCGCGGGGCTTGCCTTCATGGCACTGGGCATTCGCTTCATGACTGAACGCACCCCCGGATAGGTTTGGTCTTTACGACACTCAGAAACCCACCAACAATCATTTGCAGGCACACCTAAGAGGATTATGTATAGCACATCGTCTAAAGGGTTCGAAGAACCGTTGATTGATGTCAGCGCTTTGCTCTCCGACGGAGTATGGTTCAAATATAATAAAGCCTACTTCAGGCTCAGGAAATTACCCCGACGACGTCCCGGCTCATCACTCGTTAAGTTGACTACACGATTGCTAAGAACCAGAAGGCCGCACCGCGATAATCGAGAGCACCTCATCAGCGCTAGGCGCAGGTGACGCAGCCACCTCAAAGCTTTCAGGTAGATGACCGACGCCGATGAATGTAATGATTATCTCATGGTCGGGAATCTGAAAGGCATCGCGCAGTCGCTGATCCCGAACATAATCCTCAGACCAGTTCAGCATGCAGGTTCCCAAATGGCCGGCATGCAGAGCGTAGACGAGCGACATTGCAAAGAGCCCGCCATCTATCCAGCCCTGGTTACGCTCTCCGATCATATCAAATTCGCGCAAATCGACGGTAACCACCAACACGGCGCCAAGTTTATGACCGAATCCGCGATTGCCATTGTGATAGCTCAGAAGATAATTGCGCAATTCTGGATCATAAGCCGCATAAACGCGACGCATTTCGCGGTTGCATGTGCGT
Organism: Acetobacter nitrogenifigens DSM 23921 = NBRC 105050; assembly: GCF_000429165.1. Taxonomy (GTDB): domain Bacteria; phylum Pseudomonadota; class Alphaproteobacteria; order Acetobacterales; family Acetobacteraceae; genus Acetobacter; species Acetobacter nitrogenifigens. Next base: position 1,550 of record NZ_AUBI01000016.1, read on the forward strand.
GGCGTCTTGATGGCTCGCTGCACGGCCTTTTTGATATCTTCGGGAGATACGCTTTCTCCCGTAAAATGTCTTACGCTGCAACGTGTTTGTATGAACCGATCATAATCGAAGAGCGTCGCCTCTTCGATCTCCTTGCGGTTGAGTGTAATGGAACCGCCGGGATAATCCGCGGCTCCCATCCCAGCGACAAGCGCGCGTAATTCAGTCTCGACCTCAATCGGTAATGGCAGCCCTCGATCGTCGTGATATTGCACATAGGCTCGCATGCAACCCCGCGCGCCTCGGGTCGCCACGCTCGCTTTCCCGCTGCTCTCCAGCTCCGCAATTGCAGCGAGAATCGGGCGAATTTTTCGCAAACCAAACCCGGCCTTAGGCACTTCCATCGCCAGTCCTTTTTCAAGACTGTGATAGGCGGAAACAAGATAAGACGTAAGCGCGGCAGGATCAGGGTTGATGTCTCTGGTACTTGAGTATGTCAGGAATTTCTCCATATCATAATCATAATTGCGCCTGACCTCATCCAGATCGGCTTTTGGTGTATATTTCCGACGTTCTTGCGTCAGGTCGATTGCATCAGACATGGTTGTAACCGCCAAAAAGAAGCTTGAAGACATCAGGGAATCAGGATGATCGATCCGGTGGTGCGGCGATCTTCCATGTCCCGATGAGCACGTGCGGCATCATGAAGCGGATAAGCCGTAACATGAGGCGCTGTAATGACGTGGTTCGCCATGGCGTCGAAAAGATGGTGGGCCGCAACCTCATATTCACGGCGATCGGCAGTGTAATGCGCAATCGAAGGACGCGTGACGAAGAGCGAACCTTTCCCACCTAAAATCGGGATAGGGAGAGGATCAATCGGGCCGGAGCTCTCGCCAAAACTTACAAGCGTGCCACGAGGGTGGAGACAATCGAGCGATTTGTAAAAAGTCGTTTTTCCAACAGAGTCGTAGACGACACGAACGCCCTGTCCGCCAGTGATTTCTGCCACCCGCGTTTGAAAATCGTCCTGTGTGTATATGATGACGTGATCGCAGCCATTCCTTCGTGAGATCTCCGCCTTTTCTTCGGATCCCACAGTTCCGATGGTAGACGCGCCGATATGGCGCAACCATTGACAAGCGATCGAGCCGACGCCCCCCGCTGCGGCGTGGAAGAGAACGACATCTCCGGCAGCAATCGGTACGCAGCGGTGGATGAGATATTCCGCCGTCAAACCCTTGAAAATGAGAGCCGCCACGTTTTCAGTCGATAAACCATCAGGGACCGCCAGAGCGCGCGCAGCAGGGAGATTCCGATGGGTTGCATAAGCACCAGCCGGGCCGCCAACGTAGGCGATACGCTGCCCAACTTCGAAATGCGAAACGCCTGACCCAACTGATGTGACGATCCCGACCCCCTCAACTCCCAGGCCACTCGGCAACGGAAGTTTTGGAGCGAACACGCCCTTACGATGATAGATGTCGATGTAGTTTACGCCAATCGCCAAATGACGAATCTGGATTTCGCCCGCGACGGGATTTGGTAAATCGACTTTTTCGAGGGAAAAATTATGTGGATCTCCATATTCGGAAAACCGGATCGCTTCCATTTCCAGTGACATCGCTGTAATTCCTCTAAACTTTGCATAAAATGACTTGAATTCTCTATCAAGTCCATGTTCTTTAATGGAATCCAACTTTCCAAAAATGGAAACCAGACATGGACTGGAATGATTTGAGGTTTTTCCTCGCGGTCGCAAACCTGAAATCCCTCAGTGCTGCAGCGACGCACCTCGGGGTAAGCCCGTCCACAGTCTCGCGTCGGATCGAAGCATTGGAGTCTGTGCTCAAGGTGAGCCTTTTCCGCTCCCACCGTGACGGCTATGACTTAACAGAAACGGGGCATGATCTGGTGCCGGCGGCAGAGCGTGCCGAAGCGCAAATGCGAGTTTTCGAGCGAAGCGCTCAAGGATGGCACGATGACTATGCTGGACCTGTTCGTATCGAAGCTCCTGAACTACTTGGCCAGGACGTGTTACTACCCGGCTTGTCCGAGTTCATATGCGACCACCCAGCTATCCAGATCGAATTACGTTCCAGTGTACGGACGACGCGTCTGGTCGGCGAAGAATCCGATATTATTATTCGGCTTGTTCGCCCTGATCAGGGAAGTTATCTGCAACGTCGCTTGGGACAGATTCCTTTCGGTCTTTATGCATCAAAAACATATGTCGCACGTTACGGCGTACCAGTGCGACCGGAAGATCTTTGTGGCCATCGGGTTATCGGATGGGCGGCGGACTTGCACTACTTAACCATGGCGATTTGGTTAGAGACGCTTTACCCCGGGTTCCATCCAATATTGCGTTTGTCGTCACTAAGCGCTCAGCTATCTGCCGTAAAGCAGGGAATTGGACTGGCTGTCCTACCAAACTTCGCTGCTCAGGGGGCTGATTTAGTACCCGCGCTTCCAGAGGTGTCCCCTCTTGTTTCTGATTTATGGATACTAATACATGAGCGATCTGGATGTTTACCTCGCGTGGAAGCCGTTAAAAATTCGCTCGTTGATATAGTTATTAAACAGTTTGGAACATAATACGACGTTAATTCTTCCTAGAATACAATAAGCAATTTTCGGTTATTATTGAGCGCAAACATACTGACATGCGGTGAAAGGTAGGGCGAAACTGTCAGCCATTTCGGTAGAGATTGTGGCCGATTGTCCAGTTTTCGTGCCTAATAGCCGACCTTCCGCTACCCCCTAAACACGACACCACATACCTAAATAATCAGGATACTTCGAGGGCGGGCCGTCACCAGCCCGCCCTCAGCTAATCACGCAGAAATCGCCTCACGCTCCGGGATCGGAAAACCGATGACCCGGGCGTAGTCCTTCGGCACGATCTGCCAGAATTTCGGCAGAGTGTGCCGCCATTTGTGCAGAAGCATCTCGGCGTAGCTCGAATGCGTCTCCCGCGCATGGGTCTCGACCAGATCGCGCAGCGTCTTTTCCCATTTCGGATCGGACACGCGCTGCCAGAACACATTGTCCGGGTTGATTTTCTGCTCGAAGCTGTCGTCTGCGTCGTAGACGAACGCCATGCCGCCGGTGAAGCCCGCGCCGAAATTGTCGCCTGTTTCACCAAGGATGACGACCGTTCCGCCCGTCATGTATTCGCAGGCGTTCGATCCGCAGCCCTCGACCACCGCAACGGCGCCGGAGTTGCGAACGGCGAACCGCTCGCCCGCCAGCCCCGCCGCATACAGCGCGCCCGCGGTGGCGCCATACAGGACGGTGTTGCCGATGATGGCGTTGGTGTTGGACGCCAGCGCGGACGACGCAGGCGGACGGACGACGATCGTGGCGCCGGACAGGCCCTTGCCAACATAGTCATTGGCGTCGCCAAGAACTTCCAGCTTAAGGCCCTGCACCGCAAACGCGCCCAGCGACTGTCCGGCCGAGCCGCGCAGACGCACGGTCAGATGACCCGGCGCCAGCGTGCTCATGCCGTACTGCCGCACGATCAGCGAGGAGATGCGCGTGCCGATGGCGCGCAGCGTGTTCTGCACGTTGTAGTGCAGTTGCATCTTCTCCCCGTGCTCGAACAGCGGTTTCGCGTCCGCGATCATCTGCGCGTCGAGCGTGTCGGGCACCTCGTTGCGACCTTCGAGCGTGCAATAGCGCGCCTCCGGCCCCGGATCGGCCTGAACCAGAAGCGGGTTCAGGTCGAGATCGTCGAGGTAGTCCGCGCCGCGCGACACCTGATGCAGAAGGTCGGTGCGCCCGACGATCTCGTTCAGCGTGCGGAAGCCCAGCGACGCGAGAATATTCCTGACGTCTTCTGCGATGAACGAGAACAGGTTGATGACCTTCTCGGGCGTGCCCTCGAATTTCGCGCGCATCGCCGGGTCCTGCGAACACACGCCCACCGGACAGGTGTTCGAGTGACACTGGCGCACCATGATGCACCCCATCGCGACAAGGCTCGCCGTGCCGATGCCGAACTCTTCCGCGCCCAGCATGGCGGCAATGACGACGTCACGGCCGGTCTTGATGCCGCCGTCCGTGCGCAGGGTCACGCGATGACGCAGGCGGTTCAGCATCAGCACCTGATGCGCTTCCGCGAGCCCCAGTTCCCACGGAAGTCCGACATATTTGACCGAGCTTTGCGGGCTTGCGCCCGTGCCGCCCGAATGGCCGGAGATCAGGATCGCGTCAGCTTTCGCCTTGGCGACGCCCGCCGCGATCGTGCCGATGCCCGAACGCGCGACCAGCTTCACCGTCACGCGCGCTTCGGGGTTGATCTGCTTGAGATCGTAGATGAGCTGCGCCAAATCCTCGATCGAGTAGATATCGTGATGCGGCGGCGGGGAGATCAGGGTCACGCCCGGCGTCGCATGACGCAGCTTCGCGATCAGCTCCGTAACCTTGAAGCCCGGAAGCTGCCCGCCCTCGCCCGGTTTGGCGCCCTGCGCGACCTTAATCTCGATCTCACGGCAGTCGTTCAGATACTGGGCCGTAACGCCGAAACGTCCCGACGCGACCTGCTTGATCGCCGAAGACGCATTGTCGCCGTTAGGGCGCGGCTTGGCGCGTGCGGGATCTTCGCCGCCCTCTCCGGAGTCCGACTTGGCTCCGATGCGGTTCATCGCGATCGACAGCGTCTCGTGCGCTTCCGGGCTGAGCGCGCCCAGAGAAATTGCTGGCGCAATAAGGCGCTTGCGCAACTGCGTGATGCTCTCGACCTCCTCGACCGGGATGGCCTGACGGCCCGGGCGGAAATCCAGAAGATCACGCAACGCGACCGGCTTCTGACGATGCACGGCGTCGGCGTAACGCTTGTAGATCGTAAAGCTGTCGCTAGCGACTGCTGTTTGCAGCATATGGATCAGCCCGCCGTCAAAGGCGTGGACCTCTCCACTGCGGCGCATTTTGTAAAGACCGCCGACCGACAGAACGCTGTCGCCCATGCCCCACGCTTCCTCATGGAAGGTAAGCACGTTGCGCGCGATGCCCGGCAGGCCGATGCCGGAAATGCGCGAGGGCATGCCGGGGAAGAATTCGGCCGTCAGGGCGCGGGACAGCCCCACGGCCTCAAAGTTGCAACCGCCGCGGTAGGCCGCCGTGATCGAGATGCCCATCTTGGACATGATCTTGAGCAGGCCCTTGTCCACCGCCTTGCGATAACGCTCGACGGCTTCGCGCAGGGACATGTCGCCGAACAGGCCGCGCCGCAGACGATCGGCGATGCTTTCCTGCGCCAGATACGGGTTTACGGTCGTCGCGCCGACGCCGATGGTCACGGCGATGGCGTGCACGTCCAGCACGTCGGCCGCGCGCACGTTCAGCGACGTGAAGGTGCGGAGCGAATGGCGGACGAGATGCGTATGCACCGCCGCCGTCGCCAGGATCGCCGGAATGGCCGCGCGTTCGGGCGACTGCGCCTCGTCCGTCAGGAAGACGTGGCTGCACCCTTCGCGGACCCGGTCCTCGGCTTCGCTGCGGATGCGCGCGATTGCTTCGCGCAGGCCGTTCTCGCCGTCCGCGACAGGGAATGTCGTGTCGATCGAGCCGCCGTCCGCGCCGCAGAAATTGCGGAGCGCCTCGAACTCGCCATTGGTCAGAACCGGGCTGGGCAGTTGCAGCAGATCGCACTGCTCCTCGCTCTGCGCAAGAATGTTGCCGAGGTTGCCCAGACGCGTGACGAGGCTCATCACCCGCGATTCACGCAGGGAGTCGATGGGCGGATTGGTGACCTGGCTGAAGCCCTGACGGAAATAGTGCGACAGGCCACGATACCGCTCCGACAGAACCGCAAGCGGCGTGTCGTCGCCCATCGAGCCCACGGCTTCGGCCGCAGTCTCGACCATCGGCTGCAGGATGACTTCCAGTTCTTCGAGCGTCGTGCCGACGGAAAGCTGGCGACGACGCAGTTCCTCGACGCCGAACATGACCGGTTCGGTCACGTCGTTACGAACGATGGAGCCGATCTTCTGGATCTTGCGGACCCATTTGGAAAAATCCTGACGAGAGGAGAGAAGGTCCAGAAGCTCCTCGTTACCGTAAAGCTTGGCTTCGTCCAGATCGACGCCGATCGTCTCTCCCGGCCCAAGGCGGCCGCGGCTGACAATCTCGGCGGCCGGAACCTTGACCATGCCGGTCTCAGAACCAACGATCAGCAACCCGGCGGCAGTCAGTGTGTAACGCAGCGGGCGCAGGCCGGAGCGATCAAGCCCGGCGATAACCCAGCGTCCATCCGTGGCGCACAGCGCCGCCGGACCGTCCCACGGCTCCATGACGGCGTTGCAGTACGAAAACATGTCGCGATGCTCGGCCTTCATCGACGAATGCGCGCCGACGCTCGCGGGCACCAGCAGCGTCTTCGCCGCGGGCGCGTCGCGCCCGGCGTGGGTCAGCAGTTCGAACACATTGTCCAGCGTGGCCGTGTCGGACCCACCCACCTGCACGACCGGCTTGATGTCGGACATGAAGGGGTCGAGTTCCGGGTCGGCCAGCCGTGTTTCGTGGCTGCGCATCCAGTTGATGTTGCCGGAAATCGTGTTGATTTCGCCGTTATGGGCGATCCGGCGGAACGGCTGCGCGAGCTTCCAGGTCGGGAACGTGTTGGTCGAATACCGCTGGTGATAGATCACGAAGCGGCTAACGAAACGTTCGTCCAGCAGATCCGGGTAGAAGTCCGTGATGTGCTCGGCAAGGAACATGCCCTTGTAGATCAGAGAACGGCACGACAGCGAACACATGTAGAGATCGACCTGGTTCGCAATCGCCGCCTTCTCGATCCGGCGCCGGATTACATACAGATCGCGTTCGAAACGCGCCTCATCATGGCCCGGCAGATTGCGGATCATGATCTGCTCGATCTCGGGACGCGTGGCGTTGGCTTTTTCGCCGATGCACGCGGTGTCGATCGGCACCTGCCGCCAGCCATAGATGGCGTAGCCAAAATCAAGAATCTCGGTTTCGATGATCTGGCGGCAGCGCTCCTGCGCCGTCAGGTCGGTCTTGGGCAGGAACACCTGACCGACCGCTATACGCGTGCCGGGGGCCAGCGTCTCGCCATTCGCCTTGATGGCCGCGGCAAAGAAATCCTGTGGGATTTCCACATGAATTCCGGCGCCGTCACCGGTTTTTCCGTCAGCGTCGACGGCGCCGCGATGCCAGATGGCCTTCAGCGCCTCGATACCAGCCTGAACGACGTCGCGACGCGCCTTGCCGTCCAGCGCCGCAACCAGACCGACGCCGCAGGAATCGCGCTCGTCCGTCGGGTCATATAGGCCGCTCTGGAGCGTCTCGGCATTCCGCCGCCACGCTTCTACAAAGGTATCTCCGCTCTCACGGGCGGAACCGAAACCGGAATTCTGGTCCATGTTGTCTTACTCCGCCGCCAGAGGGGCCAAGGCCCGCTCTTTGATCCATTTGTGAATTTGTGTCGCTGCGTCGCGGCCGTCGCGAATGGCCCAGACCACCAGACTGGCGCCGCGCACGATGTCGCCCGCTGCAAACACGCCCGGAAGACTGGTCTCGAAACGCTCCCGATCGACCTTGAGCGTGCCCCAACGCGACACTTCGAGATCCTCTGCGTCCCACTGCTCCGGCAGCGGTTCCGGGTCGAAGCCCAACGCCTTGATGACCATATCAGCCTTGACCGTGAACAGGCCATCAGGCTCCGGCTCGATCGACTGACGCCCGGTTCCATCCGGCAGCCCCAGACGCATGCGCTGCGCGCGCACGCCGGTCACCGTATCATCGCCAAGGAAGGCCTCCGGCGCCGCGAGCCAGACGAACTCGACGCCCTCTTCCTCCGCGTTCTTCACCTCGCGGACCGAACCGGGCATGTTCGCCCGGTCGCGGCGATAGAGGCATTTGACTGAACGCGCGCCCTGACGGACCGCCGTGCGGACGCAATCCATGGCGGTGTCGCCGCCGCCGATGACGACGACGTCCTTGTCGGCCGCATCCAGTTCGCCTTCCGGCAGCGCGTCGCCCAGAGAACGACGGTTGGAGGCCGTAAGGTAATCGAGCGCAGGCACGATGCCCGCGAGGCCCGAACCCGGCCCGCCGATGTCGCGAGACTTGTAGACGCCGGTCGCGATCAGGACCGCGTCATGACGCTCCCGCAATTGACCGAGCGACACCTCGCCCGAACCGGCGCCAATCGCCTGATTGAGATGGAAGACCACGCCCTGCTCTTCAAGGAGCTTCTGTCGACGTGCGACGATATGCTTTTCCAGCTTGAAGCCGGGAATGCCGTAAATCAGCAGGCCACCGACGCGGTCATGACGATCATATACGTGCACCGTATGCCCCGCCGCGCGCAGCCGCTCGGCGGCGGCGAGGCCCGCAGGACCTGCGCCGACGACGCCTACGGACGTGCCGAGTTCGCGCACCGGAAGCGCCGGTTTCACCCATCCCTGCTCGAACGCCGTATCGGTGACGAAACGCTCGACTGCGCCGATCGTGACGCTCTCGAAGCCCTTCTCGATCACGCAGTTGCCTTCGCACAGCCTGTCCTGCGGGCAGATGCGGCCGCAGATCTCGGGGAAAGTATTGGTCGCCGAGGACACTGCGTAGGCTTCCTCAAGGCGTCCCTCGGCGGTCAGCATCAACCAGTCGGGAATATTGTTCCCCAGCGGGCAATGGACCGAACAGAACGGCACGCCGCATTGCGAGCAACGGCTCGCCTGCCGCTCCGCTTCGGAACGGGCGAAATCAACGTAAATCTCGTCAAAATCCTTGAGCCGCGCATCCGCCGTGCGCTTGTCCGGCTGCGCCTGTGGTACCGAGACGAACGAAAGCATGGGAGCGGACATGGTGCTCAATTCCTTTATCGCCGGATTCAATCCAGCGCATGACATGTCTGAAGCGGGACGCTGGACTTAGCTCAAGTTCCAGACAGACAAAAGGCAGCAATACTGACCTTTTTAACAAAAACGACAGCGATGACCTCGATGGTCGCAAGCCGAACGGAGAACGAAAGGAATCAAACCGGACCAAATTAATTGTAAGCGATTGTTTTGTATATTTTTTATGAAGCATCCCTGAAACGCGCCATGTATTGCGGCGCCACAAGACCAAGCGGCGTCGGAGTAATTCCAAAGGCCTCCAGTCCCGGCTCAACGCCCGTTACGACATTATCGACCGACAACATCAGAAGCTGATCACGCGTCAGCATCCGCCCTGGCAACCGCTCCAGCACGGCCGCCTGAAGTTCAGCAATTCCGTCAGGCACCGCGAAGACTACCTTCCTCCGACCGGTCATTTCGAGCACTTTTCGCCCGATTTCGGTCATCGAGAGGACCTCCGGGCCGCCCAACTCGTACACATGCGACGCTCTGGAGCGGCGAAGCGACCCCGGGGCCGCCGCCTCTCCCTCGCCAAAAGCGGCGACGGCGCGCCTTGTCGCTTCAGCGACGTCAGCCACATAGACAGGCTGCAACCGCGTCCGCGCGCTATAAACGGGCAACGCCAGCGGCACATATCGAGCAAGTGCTCCCATAAGGTTGAAGAACCCGTCTTCCGGCCCGAACAGCACAGAGGCGCGCAAAATCGTCGCATCGGGAAAATGCTGCCGGACCTCGGCCTCACCTGCCCCGCGACTACGCCCGTAGGCGGACGGGCTGGAGACCGAGGCGCCGAGCGCCGACATATGAATGAACGACGTCACCCCCTCTGCGGAAGCCAGCCGGGCCACACGCCCGGCGCCGGCGACATTGACGGTTTCCAGCGCCCTGCCTCCGAGCACTGCCGCCAGATTAATGACCGTCGACGCGCCGCGCAGCGCCGTCGCGACGGCGCTCTCGTCCTCCACTGGCGCATAGAACGGCGCGATCTGCCCAACGTCGCCCAGTGACCGCAGGCGCTCGGCCAGATCCGTGCGGCGGCACGCGACACGCACGACAAACCCGTCCTGTGCGAGTTTCCGGACCACATAGGCGCCAAGAAATCCGGAACCGCCGAATACGGTTGCGATACGCTGACCAAGCTCCATCATTCATCCCCCGACAAAGCACTTGCGACACGAACGCGCGGCGCCCAGCGACGACTGAAAAAAGGCTATGAAAATCAGGGCGAACACGAAATTTCCTCCAGACAGCGTTACGGCAGGCGATTTTCAGACCGTCAGCCATCTTCGAACTTGCCGCGCAATGACACGGGACGACGAGGTCCCCCACTTCACGATGAGGGGAAGCGCTCCATATGGGACAACTCCCGCACAGGCCGTAACGACGCAAATGGCCCTGCAACCGACAAATCGAGCGTTACTCCGTACCGCCGCCACGCGGCAGCGTGATGACCGCCGCTAGACCGCCAAGCCCGGAGCGCCGAAGCTCCAGCGAGCCTCCATGAAGCTCACACAGCTCTCGACTGATCGACAGACCAAAGCCGTATCCGGCCTCAGTCTCGTCCAGACGCCTGCCCTCCTGCATCGCCTGCAGCATCTCCGCCTCGCCAAGCCCCGCGCCGTCGTCTTCGATCAGAACCTGCGCCAGACGCCCGCCGCGAGGAGCGGAAATCCGAACTTTCGAGCGCGCATGTCGCCAGGCGTTGTCGAGCAGGTTGCCGAGCATCTCATCCAGATCCTGCCCGTCGCACCGCACCAGAAGGTCGTCCGGAACACTCTGCTCGATATCGAGGCGACGCTCGGCATGAAGACGCCTCAGAGCCGAGACGAGATCTTCGATATGAGGCGCCACAATTTCCACCGGGTGCGCGGCGGTTCCGGCCGACGTCGCGCGCGCACGACCGAGATGTCGCCGGATCTGGCTTTCCATCCGCTCGACCAGCGCGGCCAGCCGCCCGTCAGCGTCGCACGCGGACTCCGCGAGATCGAGTTTCAGCGCGGCGAGCGGCGTCTTCAGACCATGCGCCAAATTGGCGACATGCGTGCGCGCACGCGCCACAGCCTGCTCATTCGCCTGAATCAATTCGTTCAGTTCATCGACGAGCGGCAGCAGTTCCGTCGGCTCGGACACGTGTATCTGCCTCAGCTTGCCCGCACGCACCTCCGCAACCATCGCCTGCAGGCGCACCAGCGGGCCGAGCCCGACGCGCAATTGCGCAAACAGGGCGACGAGCAGGCAAAACGCCATTCCCCCCAGGCATACGAGCAACGGCGTCATCGCCCGGCGCAGCGGCCGTTCGACGATCTCTCGTGGTCCGGCCACGATAATAACCGAACGACCGAACGACGTCGGGACCGACGCCACACGGTAGTGAAGAAGCCGGCCGTCCCGCCCCCGCACGTCCATTGGGCGGGGGAAAACGAGCTCGCCGCGCACCATCACCCCATCTCGCCGGAAATGCGGCATACGCGGCAGATGCTGCTCCGGTGGAGGCGGCGGAGGGGGGGGCATCGGCAGGTCCGCCCCGTTCAGTGACGCTGAACGCACCGTGCCAGCGTCTCCGATCACCTCCCAAGCCCACCCCGAACCCGGGCGATTGAACGGCGGCGCGTCTACGTGGAATCCCGGATCGAGCGTTCCGTTTGCATCAACGGACGACGCCAGAATCTCGATCTGCGCGTCCAGGCGCTCGTCCATGTCATGCAGAACGAGCCAGCCCAGTTCATGGCCTATGATGATCGAGGACAGACCGAAACCGACAAGCAGCGTCACGCAGGTCGTGACCAGCAGACGCCCGGTCAGCGAACGCGGCAGAACCCGCATCACGCGGCTCCGCCTGCAGTCAGCCGATAACCACGCCCGCGCAGCGTTTCGATCATCTCCGCGCCGATCTTGCGTCGCAACCTGCCAATAATCACCTCGAGCGAATTGGAGTCGACCTCAGCGTCCCCTTCGTAAACCCGCTCCAGAAGATCAAGGCGCTCCACGACCGCCTCCATACGCAGTATAAGGCAGGACAACACGCGCCATTCCAGCGCGGTCAGACGCACGGGTATGCCGTCTTTTTCGAAATGCCCAGTCTGGGCATCGAAACTCAGAGAGCCGCATGAGAGAGCGCTGGTCGAATGCCCGGCTGCGCGACGCACCAGCGCGCGCAAACGCATAACCAGTTCCTCGATCCGAAACGGCTTCACGAGGTAATCGTCAGCGCCCGCCTTGAACCCGCGCACCTTGTCAGACCACCCGTCCCGCGCCGTCAAAATCAGCACCGGCATGCGGCGCTGCGCGGCGCGCCACTGCTGCAGCACACTGACCCCGTCGAGCGTCGGCAACCCGATGTCGAGCACCGCAACGTCATACGTCTCGGTCTCGCCCAGATGCGCGCCGTCCTCCCCGTCCGCCGCCACGTCGACAGCAAAATTTTCTGCGCGAAGCGCACGGGCGATCCGGTCAGACAGCGCCTCGTCATCTTCCAGCAACAGAACACGCATTACGACCTCCGAACGCCAGCGCCATCCATAACGGCGCTACTGCGCTCCTACGCCGTGCAATCTGAACCCAACCTGAACAGCCCGGTTCAGCGTGCGTCAGGAGCGCGCTGGTAAACCTCCGTTCAACGACAACCTGTGGAGTTTGACCATGTCGGTCGAAAAAACACGACGCTACCGGACCGCGGCCTCCGCCATCGGCCTGCTTCTGGTCGGAGGAATCATCGGAGACGGCATGGCGTCACTTCGCCGCCCCGTGATCGAGACCGCGCCCATCGCTCCGGTCGCAATAAACAGGCTGCAGCAATCGCACGGCCCCGTCACGGTCAAGGCCCGCGTGGCTGAAGTTTTCGGCCATGACGCCATTCTGGATGACGGCACCGGCCGTATTCTGGTTGAGCTCGGCCATGGCCCGGACAGGGACGGTTTGCTGACGGTCGGCCACACCCTCACCGCCCAGGGGCGTTTCGGCCACGGCGTTCTGCACGCCAGATTCGTGGTCGCCGAAAACGGCGATGTGGTCGAGGTCGAACTGCCCCCACCGCCGCATCGCCACCGCCATAGGCCGCCGGAAGGCCCGGACGGACCGCCGCCGCCCGATGGACCGAAGCCCCCGCCTCCTCCGCCCGGCCCTGATCATGCGCCGCCAGTTACGCCTCCCGCACAGGACGCCGGGCAGACGTCACATCAGTGAAGGGGCGCACGAGCCTCCGCCTTCCTGAGGCAGGCGCGCGCTCTGATTGCGACGGAGGTAGCGGCCGGCCTCACACGGGAGATCGGCCGACATCCGTCCGCCACGGCCGCGTTTTTAGTCCAAGCGGGCGGACGGACGAGCCGCCGCGTCGACCAGATCCGCCAGCAGCGACATCATCCCGCGCCAGAAACCGTAAAGTTCGATCTGATGCTGGCGATACAGCATAACGTGGCCCAACCGCGCGGCCAGCCCCTTCATCCAGCCGCCGCCGAAGACACCGCCGCCCGGCAGCGTGCCCCAGCCGTTGTAATCGCCCAGCGCCACGATCGCGCCCTTGTTGCGAAACACGCACGACGGGACAGGCTTGCCTGAGCGGAGCAGCGCCGGGATATGCCGCGCCAGATGATGCGCCTGCTGCCGTGCGACCTGCGCCGTCGGCGGCAGGGGCTCGTCCGCGATGTAGGAGCAGTCGCCCATCGCAAAAATCCGTTCGTCGTCGATGGATTGCAGGTTTGGATGAACGACGATCTGCCCAGAACGACCGAGCGACAATCCGCCATATGCTTTGGTGACGTCGGGCGCCTTCACGCCCGCAGCCCACACTCGCAGCGAGGCCGGGACATGCGTTCCGTCCTTGAGGCTGAACCCCTCCGCGTCGGCGCCGGACACCATCGCGGACGTGCGAACAGTCACGCCAAGCCGAGCCAGTTCCTTTTCAGCCGCAGCCGACACGCTTTCGGGGAAAGCCGGGACGATGCGCGGTCCGGCCTCCAGCAGCGTGATCCGCATTTTCGGCGGCGAAGCGCCGAACGCGTGCAATTCGACAATTTCAATCGCCTTGTGCAGCTCCGCAGCAAGCTGTGTGCCCGTCGCACCGCCGCCGACGATGGCGATATTAAGCTCGCTCCCCGTCGCATAGGCGCGAAGAAGCTCCATACGAAATTTTTCGTTGAACCCGTTCGCTTCAACAAGATTGTCAATGAACAGGCAATGCTCCGCCACGCCGGGCGTACGGAAATCATTGGCGCAGCTGCCGATGGCGAAGATCAGCAGGTCGTACCCGATGGTGCGGCTCTCGAGCACCACCTGGCCATCTGACGCCTGCAGCGGACCAAGCGTGATCTCGCGCTTTTCCCTGTCGAGACCGACCACGTCGCCCGGCCAGAATTCAAAGTTATGGGCGCTGGCCTGCCCCATAAAACTGATACGGTCGTTCTCGTTCGACGCCGTGCCCGCCGCAAAGCAATGCAGCATGGGCTTCCACACGTGCGAAAAACCGCGATCGATCAGCGTGATGCGCGCTTCGCCCTGTTTCCCGACCGTCGCGCCAAGCCGCGTCGCCAGAGCAAGTCCGGCGACTCCGCCGCCGACAATGACGATTCCGGTTTTCGACGACATCAGTTTCGATACCTCATAGCTGTAGAAATTGCTCCCCGGCGGAGAGCAGGACCGGAGCGAAAAACGCCCCGGCCGACCCAATCAGAAGAAGCCGAGCTTCTTCTCGCTGTAGCTGACCAACAGGTTCTTGGTCTGCTGGTAGTGCTCGAGCACCATCTTGTGCGTTTCGCGACCAATGCCGGACTTCTTGTATCCGCCGAACGCCGCATGCGCCGGATAGACATGATAGCAGTTAACCCAGACGCGCCCAGCCTGCAGACCCCGCCCCATGCGGTAACAAGTGTTGGCGTCGCGCGACCACACGCCGGAGCCAAGACCAAATTCCGTGTCGTTGGCGATGGCCAGCGCCTCTTCTTCAGTCTTGAACGTCGTCACCGCAAGAACGGGTCCGAAAATTTCTTCCTGAAAAATACGCATCTTGTTGGTGCCCCGGAACACGGTCGGCTGCACGTAGCATCCATCGTTGAAATCGGGGCCAAGATCCGGCGTCGCGCCTCCGGTGAGAAGCTCTGCGCCCTCGCCTTTGCCGATGCCGATATATTCGAGGATTTTCTGCTGCTGCATGGTGGAGTTCTGCGCCCCCATCATGGTCTCCGGATCGAGCGGGTTGCCCTGCCGGATCGCCTTCACACGCGGAAGGGCGCGCTCGATGAAGCGCTCGTAGATATCCTCATGCACCAAAGCGCGGCTTGGGCAGGAGCAGATCTGCCCCTGATTCAGCGCGAACATGGTGAAACCCTCGATCGCCTTGTCGAGATAGTCGTCGTCGTGATCCATGACGTCGGCGAAGAAGATGTTCGGCGACTTGCCGCCCAGCTCCAGCGTAGCCGGGATCAGGTTTTCCGCGGCGGCGTGCGCGATCATCTTGCCCGTCGGCGTCGATCCGGTGAACGCGATCTTGGCGATGCGCTTGCTGTTGGACAGCGCGGCGCCGACGTCGCGGCCAAGGCCGTTGACGATGTTCAGCGTTCCCGCCGGGAAAAGATCGCCGATCAGTTCCATAAGAATGAGAATGCTTGCGGGCGTGGTCTCGGCAGGCTTCATCACGATGCAGTTGCCTGCGGCGAGAGCCGGAGCCAGCTTCCACGACCCCATCAGGATCGGGAAATTCCACGGAATGATCTGACCAACGACGCCGAGAGGCTCATGAAAATGATAGGCGACCGTGTCTTCGGTGATCTCGCTCAGGGCGCCTTCCTGCGCACGAATGCAGCCCGCGAAATAACGGAAATGATCGATGGCGAGCGGAATGTCGGCCGCCAGCGTCTCGCGGATCGGCTTGCCGTTGTCCCAGCTTTCCGCACGGGCGAGCAAGTCGAGATTGGCTTCCATCCGGTCTGCCGCCTTCAGCAGCACGAGCGAACGTTCGGTGGCCGACATATGCGACCACACCGGGAACGCCTTGTGGGCCGCATCGAGCGCGAGTTCGATGTCCTCCGCAGTGGACTGCGGGACTTCGCAGATGACCTTTCCGTTCACCGGCGAGGAGTTTTTCATGTACTCGCCCTTCACGGGCGCCTTCCACTCTCCGCCGATGAAATTCTCATACCGGGACTTGAAGGGTGGTTCCTGATTCACGGCCATATTGGCGCTCCGTGGTTCTGATCGATGCCATTCCGGCAGGACGCCGGATCGAACAAACAGGACCATTCTGGTCTTGTTATCTATATACGTCGCTATATAGATAACTGGCCCGTCGCAAGGGGCGCTTTCATCACGCTGACGTGAAAAATGGCACTGAGTGCCATTTTTTGCGGGAATTCATTCACTTGCAATAAACGCAACCCTGATACGCAAATAACCCGACATAAAATCGTCCAGCGTCGGCCGACGCCATGCAGGCCCATGTGCATGGCTGCCGCAGACGACACGTGCGCAAACCTTCCGGCTGAGAACAGTCTCCGTCACGGCGACCTGAATCGCGGATTTTGCGCCAGTTCGTCAGCAAACCGGATCATCGCCGCAAGCGCCAGTTCCACGTCGTCATCGAGAACAGACTCCGCCGGGTTGTGGCTGATCCCGCCTGCGCAGCGAATGAACAGCATGGAGACCGGCGCAATCGCCGCGATGTTCATCGCGTCGTGCCCCGCCTGACTGACAATCAACGGCGGTTCATACCCAGCGACATCCCGCACAGCGCCTGAAAGCGCCTCGTTCAGCATCTGGTCGCAGACAGCGCCTGCGAGCTGATGGCGCTCCTCCACCGCGTGACCGACGCGCCGCTCGGCGCAAATCGCGGCGGCGGCCGCGAAAATCTCCGACGCGGCCCGATCTCGGGTCTCTCGCAGCGCCGCACGCAGATCGAGGCTGAACGTGACCGCACCGCTCACGATATTCGTCGCAGAGTTCTCGCCCGTCGAGAGCCACCCCACGGTCGCCACCAGATCGACCGGCCCGCGTGCGGCGATCTCTTCGATGGCCAGCACTATGGCCGCCGATGCCGTCAATGCGTCCCGCCGCTTGTGCATCGCCGTGCCAGCGTGGGCCGCCATCCCTTCGACCGTAAAGTAGTAGCGCGCCTGCGCGGCGATGCTGCTGACCACGCCGAGCGGCAATCCCGCCTCTTCGAGAGACGGCGCCTGCTCGATATGCGCTTCCAGATACGCCGCAACCTCGCCCGGCGCGCGGTAAGCGTCCGCGAAGCGATCCGGGTCAACGCCCCAGTCCGAAAGCGCATTGACCAGAGACACGCCGCCACGGTCCGAAACCGCCAGAGCGTCGGGCGGCAGCACGCCCGCAACTGACCTCGAACCGAGCATGTAGGACGGAAAACGCGATCCTTCCTCGTCCCCGAAACCGATCACTTCCAGCGCGAACGGAAGCCTGCGTCCCGCACGGTGGAAGGCGTCGACCAGCTCGACGCCAAGCATGACGCCCAGCATTCCGTCATAGCTGCCAGCGTCCTTGACGCTGTCGACATGCGAACCGACCAGCAGTGCGGGCGCCCCCGGCGTCAGCCCTTCATATCGTCCCAGAATATTTCCGGCGGGGTCGAGGGAGACGGTCATTCCCGCCTCCTGCATCCAGCTGGTCGTAATCTCGCATGTCGCCTCATGCCCCGGACCGAGAAACGGCCGGAAGAGATGATCGCGCGTATCACTGAACGGCCAGCGGCTGAGCAGGTCGCACCGCGCGACCGCGCGCGCTCCCCCCGGTTCCATCGCCGCCGCGGCGGCGAGCGCGACCTCTGCGTGCCGCGTCACAGCCCGACACCCGGTTGCGGGAACAGCCACGCCTGAGCAACAGCCAGGCGCGTTCGATCGGGCAGGGAATAGGACATGACTGCGAAGATGACGCGCCGCTTCAGGAAAAGCAATCGAGCGGCCTGCAGCAGGGGCTGTGCGGTTTTCTCCGTCAGCCGCAGCGGGCTCAGTTCTCGCGCGCGGTCAGCCAGGTCGCGTGTGTGACGCCGTTTTCCGTTTCCAGAAATTCGACCACCCGGTCCAGTTCCGCCGTCTCGACGACGCTGCTGCTCAGGACAGCGGAAATTTCTATGCTTCCCTCCCCGCGATCAGACAGCGTCACGTCGGCGACCGGAAAACGCGCCGCCTCCAGCCGGTCGACTAACAGGTCGCGCAGCAATCCGGCGTGAGCCTGATCGGTCAGCAGGCTCACGGAATAAGTGGCCTCGGCGGATCGCCCTACGACCGGCACACGGTCGATCGCCTTGACCAATGGCCTCAGCAACGTGTTTCCCGCGATGATGAACAGGGTAAGCAGCCCGGCCTCGGCCACCAGATCGGCGCCAGCGCAGGCCCCTACGGCGGCGGAGCACCACAGCGTCGCCGCGGTGTTCAGACCGCGTATATTGGCCCCGTCCTTCATGATGACGCCTGCGCCCAGAAAGCCCACCCCGGACACGACATAGGCTATCACGCGCACCGCGCCGTCATTGCCCGTCAGGCGCACGGCGAGATCGACGAACGCGGCTGCGCCGAGCGCGACGAGAGCGTTGGTGCGTAGTCCTGCCGTCCGCTGTCTGTATTGCCGCTCCGCGCCGATCAGCGTTCCAAAAATGAACGCAGACAGATAGCTCGCGCATGTATCGAGAAAAGACCGGGGATCGAACGTGGCGATGAAATGCATCGGGCGCCTCTGCCGCCTTGGCGAACGCCAGAGGGGCGGTGCGCCGTCGCGTAAACGAGGCGAACCGTGACCAGAGGCGACGACGGCGTCAAGCGACAAACATGTGTCGCACGACGCCGCGATGGCCGCCCGCTGAGATGCCCGCCGTTATTCGTTCCGCAAAGCGGACGCCTCCTCCTCCCGCGTGCCGAACGGAGTTTCGCGCAGTTCATCGCGCTCATTCATGCTGCCGCCAGGATCGCCAAGATTATCCTGCAACCGAGCATCCTCGATAGGCTGCCCGTCCGGGCCAAGCGGAACAGCCGGATCGACAGGCTCCTGCCCCGCTTCCGGGTTTATCTCCATTCCAACGAGGTCGCCCGCCGCCTCCAGATAGCCCTCCGGCCCGCAGGTCGGCTTTCCATCAGCTTCCCACAACGCCTTCGCTCGCGCCTTGATCCGCGCCTGCAATGATGGCGACTCTTCCAGAGGATTTTGCATGTCGTTTCTCCCTTGCGACGCCGCCCTTCGGACGAGTGCGACCGAACGGACAAGCACGTTCAGAAAGTATAACGCATCGGGAGCCGATCCGTGCGCTCCTTTTCTCATGAACTTCCGCCTGATGAATTGCCGTTCAAAAGCGCTTCTGCGGGGAGCAGGCCAGCCATGGTCCATTTGCCGATTCCGGACTCGGCTCACCAGGTAATGACCCTGCCTGCACGGCCACTGATTACAGAGAACGTTCCAGGCGCCAATCATGTTACCGAGAGATATTCCGTGCTCTTTCGTTGAGAACGGCCAAAACGAATTTCATCAGACGCTTTGGCGCCACAACATCAACGCCTGAGCGGCCGTCTGCAACTGCAATCACCTCGTGAGGCCACGACGACCACCATCTGTCTTTCTTGCCTCTCCAGACATTACTTTTCATTTCCGAAAAAAATTTTGACCGGCGCAGGGTCATTTCGATAGCGCTGGCGTCCGTGCGCGCAACTGTAATCCGGAGCGGACGCGCTCGGTAGCACTGCACCCAAACCCCAACAAACGCCCCGACCAACTCGGGCAGGACATACTCAAGACCACTGAGCATATATAGGAAAACACAAATAGCGAGCAACAGACCGGCTACGGAAAGTGCTTCTGCAATCCCATAGACGGGAAATATCAGGTCGCGAAGAACTCCGTAGCGGGATGTTATTTTATATTCCCCTGCTTCAAACAAACTTTTTCTCCACGCCACCCCCCTCTGACTATCACGGCGCAGGAAGCGTCCATCCCATAAGAGCGTGTTCGATCAATGCCCCATTTTTATCCATCCAGGCCGACGCTTCGTGATTGACGCCAGGGCTGACGCCGTAAAATCTGCGCGAATAAATTACGCCCATACCGCCACTTTCGACCAGTTGAAGACGAGCGAAGGCAATTTCAAGCACGCCGGCGTCAGACAACGCTGCTTCTGCGAAGTAAATGGCTGGTTTCTCGGCAGTAGCCTGAACAGCGTCAACTTTCAGGATTTTTCCGTTCTTCTGGTATAGCGCAACCGTGTTGTTGGCTATTTCCGCCATGCGATCCGCTGAATGTGCGTCCGGATACCGGACGATCGTCATCATCTCCAGCCACTTCTGCAGATCCTCCTGCCCTTCGGGCGTGAATTCCTGCTGATTTCCGCTTTGCCACCGGAACAGGTAATCGGATCCCCTGAAGGTAAGATGGTCAGTCACCGTCCCGGCTCCTTCCGCTTCGACGCACACTACTGGAAGCGTGGCGCAGACCAGAAACGATCCGCAACACGTTTTAAGGAACTCCCGTCGGGAGATACGCGGCATCGGCTTGGTCATCGAGTGATCGTCTTTCGAGGTCCTGCCTGCACGATTGCTTCCAGGCAAAGGGTGGCGGTCGCGCTCAGCAAGCCGACAAGCAACATACGCGCAATCATGACTGGCGCCTGACTGAGGTCAAGCATTTGTCCGCATGAATGAATTCCGCCCATTCGACATAACGTCCCCGGCATGGCTGAATACATGCATGGAGAGGCTATCATGACTGAAAATATCAAGCCCGGCTCAATCGAAGACCGCGCCATCGGCGCATTCGTGGGCCTCGCCATAGGCGACGCTCTCGGAACGACGGTCGAGTTCCAGCCCCGCGGGTCCTTCGCGCCAGTCACCGGGATGCGCGGCGGCGGCGTGTTTGGCCTCAACCCGGGCGAGTGGACCGACGACACCTCCATGGCGCTCGCACTGGCTGACGCTGTGTTGGAGAATCCTGATCTTACCGACCCGGCTGGCGTCATGAACCGCTGGCTGAGATGGTACATATACGGCGACTACAGCCATAACGGACGATGTTTCGATATCGGGCTTCAGACATCGGGCGTGCTGCGGAACTGGGAGACCGAAGGCCACCTGCCCGCCCATGACACTGACAGCGCTGGCAATGGCGGAATCATGCGTCTCGCCCCCGCAGTTCTGGCGCATCTGGACGACAGGGACGCCGCCATCGACACAGCGCGTCGGCAGAGCGACATGACGCATCACAACGCTTCATGCCGGGGGATCGCGGGCAATATGGCGGCCATTTTATTCGACCTGACCCACGGAAACACGGAACCCATCACACCGCCAGAGATCACCGCCCGCGCAGAACGCGATGTGCAATCGACGGGCTATGTCGTCCATACGTTCGAAGCGGCCCTCTGGGCCTTCGCACCCCAGGACGGATTTACGGAGATCGTGTTGCGTGCCGTGAACCTTGGCGATGACGCCGACAGCGTCGGAGCGGTGGCGGGACAGATCGCCGGAGCACGTTACGGCCTTGGCGCCATCCCCGCCGACTGGCTCGCTGCGCTGGCGTGGCGAGACGATATTATCGACAAGGCGCGATCGCTGATTCGAACCCACCATGGAGGCGCCTCCACGTCACGAGCGCGAGCCATCTGACGAGACGCTGGCGGCGATGCACGCTGGCTGTACGCCACTGTACCTGCCGCTATCGTTGATCGGCGCCCCTCGGCACCGTCACGTTTACGGCGGAAGGCGAAATCATATCGAGACCTTGTTCGGAAAGCCCCAAGGCTGGCGGCGCGGCGCTATACATTACTACAGAGGTTCGACCGCCACCGTCCCGGACATGCGTCGCACTGCAACAATCACGCCCCGATCACGAGTCCCGCGCCTGAAGAAATGCCGGAGCGACAGTCCCGCCGTTTCCGTCGTCCTTGAAACGCGCAAGCAACTCCACGATCACGTCATACAGCGCATCTGCGTCCCCTTCGCGCAGGAACTGAACGTTCGTCGGCAGATCGGTCACGCCCCACCAGTCGACGACTGTCATGCCCATGGTCAGTTCGCTCGCCGTTTCCACGCGGACATTGACCAGCTTCCCGCGATACAGATCCGGGCGCAGCAGCCACAGAACGGTGTTCGGATCATGCAGCGGACCGCCATCCGTGCCGTATTTCGTCGCCTCGAACCGCTTCTCGAAGCGCAGCCACCCCGCGACCACCCGCCCCACGCGATTCCCGATCGCTTCGAACCGCGCCAGACGGGCGGCGGATGTATGCAGGCTGTGCGTCAGGTCGAGCGGCGCCATCACAAGTTCGACGCCGGAACGCAGGACCATGTCCGCCGCATGCGGATCGACATACACGTTGAACTCGGCGGACGGCGTGATGTTGCCGACCTCAGCGAAGGCGCCCGACATGGTCACGATACGCCGTAGTCGTGTCCTGAGCGCAGGCTCGCGTGCGAGCGCCAGCGCGATGTTCGTCAGCGGACCGATGGCGCAGATCGTCACCTCGCCCGGCTCGTTCTCCATCACCGTGCGGATGATGAAATCGACCGCATGGCCAGGCGAGGGCGCGCGCCTCGGCGGCGGTAGATCTGCGCCCTCGAACCCGGTGCGGCCATGGACATGGGTCGCGTCCACCCGTTCGCGCAGCAGCGCTCGCTCCGCGCCAGCGTGGACGGGCACGTCCGGCCGTCCGGCGAGGTCGAGAGCCTTGATCGCGTTCTCAGTCGCCTGCGCCACGCCGACGTTGCCCGCGACCGTAGTGACGCCCAACAGTTCGATCTCAGGGCTGGCCAGCGCCAGCAGAATCGTCAGCGCGTCGTCCTGACCTGGATCGGTGTCGATGATGATCTTCGTGGTCATGGTCGCCTCCGTTGTGCCGTTGGGCGTTGAGGTGTCGCGAATGACCGGGGGCGTCAAGCGCCAACGAAGCTCACCCCATGCAGGATTTTGGAGCGAGACGTCCGCCGAACCAAAAACCGGACCTGCTTATAGCAATATCTGCCGAGCGGATTGAACACGGCGCTGCTTAACTGCCTTCGCCACGGAGGACCCCATGCCCGAAGCCGCTCGCGGACAGTACCAGGCAAGGATGCAGCGCGTGCTCGACCACATCGACCGTCATCTGGACGACGATCTGAGCCTTGATGCGCTGAGCGCCGTCGCCGCTTTCTCGAAACACCACTTCCATCGCCAGTTCGCGGCGACCTTCGGCCTCTCCACCCATCGTTACGTCCAGCTCGCCCGAATGCGGCGGGCTTCACACCATCTGGCGTTTCATACTGCGGCCAGCGTCACAGAAATCGCGCTGAACGCCGGATATCAGGCGCCGGATGCTTTCGCCCGCGCTTTTCGACAGCGTTTCCGCCAGTCGCCCACCGATTTTCGGAAAACGCCGGACTGGAAAACGTGGCTTACGGCTTTTGGGCCATTCATCGACGCACGGAGCAGGCATATGGCGAATTACACATTGAACGACGTCGTCATCCGCGATTTTCCCGCCACTCCTGTCGCCGTCATGACCCATCTGGGCGATCCACAAGGCATTCCCGACACGATCCGACAGTTCGTCACGTGGCGCCGATCCGTCGGATTGGGAAAGACGGTGAGTGACACTTTCACGATATTCTATTGTGATCCCCGAAGAACGTCACCGACCCAGTTTCGCCTCGGCTTATGCGCAGCAACAACCGGAACGATCCCCCCCAACGATGATCCTGTGACGCAAGACCTGATCCCTGGAGGACGTTGCGCCGTTTTGCGCGTCATCGGGAGCAGCGACGACCTCGAGGATCCTGCGACTTTTATCTATCGGAACTGGCTGCCCGGCAGCGGAGAGGAATTGCGCGACTTTCCTTTGTTTTGCCAACGCGTCACGTTTTATCCCGATGTGCCGGAGAATGAGACTGTGACGGACCTGTTCCTCCCTCTCGTTTGAAGATTGGCGACGGAATGACGGAATAAGCCGATCGTCGGTCTCACGCGCCACCTGCATGGCCTCTTCTGAAGACTACTCGGGTTACAATGGTGAGCTGGGCGCCTCGCCCATGCGGCCGGCGCCCAGCCAGAATTATTGAAACGATTGTGAAAAGAACTCCAGCTGCATCTTGCCGTTTCAGAAGCACGACACCTCGCCGACATCGCGGCCTTGCGCCGCTTTCGTGCATTGGTTCGATCGGATTTTGAAAGGCTTTCTTATGCTGAAGACTCAGTACATCGCCCTTGGCGCCGTCTGCGGACTCGCGTTTTCCGCCGTCGGCGCTGCACACGCGCAGAGCGCAGCGGCGCAACTTCCCGCGGGCACGGTCCTCTCCACCCAGCCTGCGGGCAGCGTGCCCGTGACGGCTCCTACCGATCCGGCTTCCAATCTGGCGACCAGGGGAACGCAGATCGTGAAGGGAGTCACCGGCAGCGAGACCAGCGCAACGCCGGGGGCTCTGGATGAAAACGGCCTTCCGTCCCTGTCGTCCGCCAGCACGGGCAATGTCACCGGTCTGCTGTCTTATTGCATCAGCAAGAAACTGGTGAACAGCACGACCGCGCGCAGCACCGCTCGCAGCCTTGCGAAGCGTGACGACGTAAAGAGCGATCAGGGCTATTCGATCGGTGGTCAAGGCCTGCTGCAGAATGGTTCCAGCACGCCATTCGACATCTCCACACTCAACAAGTCGAAGCGCGTGGAGCTGTGCAGCGATCTGGTGAAAAAGGGCCAGTCGCTCTCTGACTGACGCCTCCCGCCGGGGTAAAAGTCGCGCTCGCAGGCGCCAGACCGCGCAAGAACGTGATGCAGCCGAATTCGGCGCCCCGGCGTTCAGTTTGGAAAAAAGGTAACACAGGGAGCGGCCTCTCAGAGCCGCCGCTTCCTGCTGTAACGCGATCTGGATATTTTATCTGCTAGCGCCGTTCCGGTCGAGCGTATCAGAAAACGGCGCAGTCCGTTTTCTGATCGAAAATTTCATTAGAAAAAACATTTTTTTCGAATTAAAAGTGGAGCTTGGACCTCCGTGTCGCTGTGCAATTTTTATGAAGCAGGTTGATTATGGTGCGGTGAGCCACATCTGATCAGCCATCTTTTCCGAGAACTATATCCGCGCACAGTGACTCAAAAGTGGCTTCAGTTCATTGTGATAGCAAGCGGTTCGATCTGGAAAAAGATCCACCCGTCACAAGGCGGTTCTACGCAATCCGTGCCGCCCACAGAAATTCCCGTGACGCGCGCCCTGCGGAAACTCCATTTTCAATTCTCGAACAACGAAAAATCTTTCTACAACTTCACCGCCACTACGCAGCCAAGCGTATTGACCGTCATGCGCTCCAGTCCCGCGGCAAACGCCCCGGCTATTCTTCCGCCGCCATCGGTAAATTCGGCGTCCCGTGCCCCCCGGGACGCATCGTCCATAACCGCCGCCCAGTCCAGGCAAGATCCGAAAGCACACGCATGTGCGCTCCCTCAAGCCACACAGCCTGCGCCCCCTCCCGCCAGACCGTGAAACGGTCGATGGCGCGCACGCCGGGACAGGACGCGCGCGCAGGGCTGACCGTGACGAACAGGTCCATGCCGGCGCAAAGCGACGCAGGCAACGTGACGGAACCGTCGCTGCCGTCTTCGACGCGTAGCAGGACCGAGCGCCCGTCGCGTGTGAAAACGCAGACGCCAGGCGCGCCGTCCTCGCCGCACGTCGCCGCACCATCCGGCGTTTGCCCTCCTGCCTGCGGCAGGTCGACCAGAGGCAGCGCGAAAGCCTGTTTCCAGGCCTCGCGCTCGACCCACGCGTCTCGCGAGCGGCCTGCGACATAAAGCATGCCGCCGTCACGCAAGCCAATCACGCCGCCATCCGCCGCCACAACGATGTCGGGCGGCGCAATCAGAAAAGGCGAAAGACACCCGACCAGCATCGGCGCCAGCCCCAACAGACGCCAGCGGCGCGACCAAAGACACAGCCAGCACAGCCCCAGCAGAAATGCGGCGAGCCCCCACGCAGGCGTCATTGGCGTCGCGATACGTGCGGCGGGCCACGCTGCGACCATGCGAGCGAACCAGAGAATGACCGAGAGTCCTTCTCCCATAAAATGCAACGGCGCAGCCTCCAGATGCAGCGGCATAATTACGACCGCGACCAGTCCCGCAGGCATCACCCACAGTGCTGTCAGCGGTACGGCGATCAGGTTCGCCAAAACGAAAAACGGCTGAATTTCACCGAAATGCGCCACCGACACCGGCAAAGTCGCCAATCCGGCCAGCAAACTGGTCAGGCCGAGCATCGCGACGTGAACGAGCAGACGTCGTCCCAATCCACCATCGCCGTGCAACCGAAGAAGCGGTTTGCGAAGCGCTTCGTATCCCGCGATCAAGGCCATGACCGCCGCCATCGACATCTGAAACGGCGCATTCAGCAACTCGGCCGGACCGGCAAGCAAGAGAGCCGCCGCCGCCGTGGCCAGACCGCGCATCGAAGCGGCGCGCCTGCCGGTCAGAAGCGCCAGCACGACCAACCCCGCCATAACCAGACTACGCAGCGCAGGTAGATGCATTCCTGTCAGAGCGACGTAACTCGCACCGCCAAGCAACCCGGCTACCGCGGCGAGCTCCTTGCATGGCAGGCGGAGCGCGGCCCACTCCCACAACGCCAGACCAGTTCGGATTGCCGCCATAATCAGGCCGATAACGATTCCAAGATGAAGCCCGGCCACCGCCAGAAGATGCGCAAGCCCCGACGCGGCGAACGCCTCCCGATCAGCGGCGGGTATGGCGCCGGACAACCCCACGAGCACCGTCGCGGCGATTGCGCCTCGTGCGTCCGGCAGCACGGCGTGTATCCGGGCGGCGATGATCTCTCGCGCGGTCTCGATGAGCGACGACGCCGAAGCGCCCTCGCCTGCGACAGAGACCCGCCCGACGGCTGCGTCCGTCGTTTTACGGTCCACGGCGTCACGGCCATCGCCAACCATATGCGCCGCGCTGCTCTCTACGGGCCGACCATCAGGAAACCCTACGGCCGTCGCGGCGTCTTTCTCCACCGGACCAAGAGCTCGCCCACCCCCCGCAAGGCCGGAGAACCAGACCTCCCGCTGCTGATCGCGGATGCCTGGAAGCGCTGAAAACGGCGGAGGACGCAGAAGCGCCCGCACCCGTATCTGATCTCCAGGGGCAAGGACCGCCACGTCGTCGCCCCGCAATCGTATCCGTAACGTACGCCGCAAGGGGAGCATCCCTTCATCTTGCGGGGTCTCGAACAGCGCACGTCCAAGCGTGACGCGGCGTGCAGACGACTCGACGGAATCTCCAGAACGCGGGGCCAGTGTGTCCACCGCGACCACTCGCCCGGTCACATAAACCGCCCGGCGAGGTAGTTCCGGCATCGGCGGCTGGCGATGCGCAATGGACCATGCCGCTAGAAAACCGATCGAAATGGACAGCGCCGCCGCCCCCGGCAAACGCGCCTCCAACCGTCTCCAACCCGCCACAAGCAGCGCGACGCCCAGCGTCGCCGTCGCTAGAGCAGCCCAGGGCGCAGGTTCATCACGCGGCTCAAAATAGAGCAAAATCCCGATGGCCATTCCAACGGGAAGCCAGAGCGGCAACCTGTGCCGTTCCGAGAGAAGAAAAAGAAAAAGGCGGCTCAACGACGCCGCCTCACTTGCAGTAGAGCGGCGCCCCGAGCGCCACACGATACTTTTTTTCAGAACAGCACGGCCGCAGACCTTGAGGACTCAGGAGAGTGGCCGCCCCTCCGCCGCTCCGAAAAACACATAGTGCATGAAGGGATCGTTTTCATAACCGGCGAGGTCGGGGTTCGCGGCGATATACGCCTTGCCGTTGAAAGTCGCGTTTGGCTGACGCCCTTCCCGAAATCCACTCTCTCTGTAGTGGGACGCTGGATCGACCCCCGCCTGATTTACGTCCGGATAAGCGTCTAGGTACCACTGCGCGTCGAAATACAGGGCCTCACGCACTGCAGGAGCACGAACGGCAATCTCAACAGCCGCGACTTCTTCAATGACCTTCGCCCGGGCTGGCGAGACCTTGCTTTTGGTTTTCTGTTTCGAAACCGAACCAATCTTCTTCACGGGCGCTGCGACGGCACGAGCTTTCGGCGTCGGGCGCGTGGGAGTTGCCTTGGCTGCAGCGGCCTTGCCGGAAGACGGGCTCGCTTTAACTCGGATCACGCCTCAATCTCCCTGATGGTTTCATGAACATCCAAGCCCGAATATCCTAGAGACTGATCCGAAATACAATGCCACAAACCCACATCGAGCCGTAAAAATTTGCCTCGCGCCGGTGATCGACTAACAAAAGAGACTGCCGCTGCTTTTGGCCCAGAGGATGCATTTTTTGTCCAAACGACCCACCCCACGTTTCGTCTGCCAGTCATGCGGTGCCGTCACTCCGAAGTGGTCGGGCAAGTGCGACGCATGCGGCGAGTGGAACACCATCGTCGAGGAGGCGGCGGAGCCCACCGCCGCCGCATCCAGACGACGCGCTACAAAAAGCGGGATCAGCCTTGAGGGGCTGACAGGCTCCGCCGCCCCGCCGCCACGACGGGCGACAGGCATCGACGAACTGGACCGGGTTCTTGGCGGCGGTCTCGTCGCCGCATCGGTCGTGCTTGTCGGAGGCGACCCCGGCATCGGCAAATCGACCCTGTTGTTACAAACGGCGTGCCGCCTCGCGCTCGGCGGACAACGCGTCGTCTACATCTCGGGCGAAGAAGCAATCGACCAGATCCGCATGCGCGCGCAACGGCTGGAGCTTGAGGCGCCCGCCCTGCAGCTCGCCGCGTCCATCAACGTGTCGGACATCGTCTCTACACTCGAAAATGAAACGGACGTCGCGCTTGTCGTCATAGATTCGATCCAGACAATGTGGCTGGACACCGTCGACAGCGCGCCCGGTTCGGTCGCTCAGGTCCGCGCCTGCTCGTTCGAACTGATACGCCTCGCCAAAAAACGCGGCTTCAGCCTTGTGCTCGTCGGCCACGTCACCAAAGACGGCGCGCTGGCGGGACCGCGCGTGATGGAGCACATGGTCGACGCCGTCATGTATTTCGAGGGCGATCGTGGGCATCAGTTTCGCATCCTGCGCGCCGCCAAGAACCGCTTCGGCGCCACGGACGAAATCGGCGTGTTCGCGATGACGGATCGCGGGTTGGTCGAGGTGCCGAACCCGTCCGCCCTGTTTCTTGCCGAGCGACGCGGCAATATTGCGGGTTCCGCAGTTTTCGCCGGGCTGGAAGGTACGCGTCCGGTATTGCTGGAGGTTCAGGCTCTGCTGTCACCAAAGACTGGCGACAACGCCCCGCGCCGGGCGGTGATCGGCTGGGACACGGGGCGCCTCGCCATGCTGCTCGCGGTGCTTGAAACCCGATGCGGGCTTAAATTGTCGACGATGGACGTTTATCTCAACTTTGCGGGTGGTCTCCGCGTCACGGAACCCGCAGCCGATCTTGCAGTCGCAGCCGCGCTGATATCGGCGGCGACCGGACAGCCGACGAGCGCGGGGTCGGTTTATTTCGGTGAGGTCGGCCTGTCGGGCGAAATCCGGCAGGTGCCGCAGGCTGACGCAAGACTGAAGGAAGCCCAGAAACTCGGGTTTGAACTGGCGGTGCTGCCTCGTCGCGTCGCGCGCGCCACGAGCGCGCGCGTCCGGCCGCCTGCAGGTCTTACGTTAAACGAACTGGGGCATTTGTCGGATTTGGTGGCTGAAATGGGAGCGAATGGAGCGGAGGCGGAGTGAGTCGGCAATTTTTTGTTCAGAAAACAGTCAGCACAATTAAATATTCGCAGCGAACCCCGTTGTCCCATAAAATTGAACCACGTATCGACCGAAGATGTTGGGTCGATTTTTTTCAGTCAACAAAAGTAAAAGAACATAAATTCCTATAATTCAAATCGTTTCCACGTTTAAAATTCGAACAAAATGTAAAAAACTTCACTAATTGAGTAATTTTTTCATTTATTTTCAGGTGTATATTTTTAAAAATAAATCCCATCTCGCTACGGTTGATTCAGATGGCGCGAAATTTTTCTTTCGGATAATCGGTGACTTCTCCAAACTCTTTCCACAAAACGTGGCACTCTAGCAGGTAAGCGCTATGTTGCACTACATAAGTTTCTATAGATATAGAACCTTCTTTGAACGCGTTTTTTAGATTTTTCATCACACAATATTGTCTGGCATATAATTCATCGATTGTTGCGGGCGGTTTCACGCCTTTTTCTATCCTTTCCTTTTGAGCTCTTATAGCGAGATTGTTACGAAGCGACGCGGGCAAAGTATTAGTGAGCGTCCGAAACTCCGCCATTTCTGGAAATGCGGTAAGCTTAGCGTATGATCGCGCACTACGCCAATCGAGCAGTCGTTTTTTGAATTCTTCAAAATAATAAAGACGCGCTACAAATCCGAACACGACGATTACCGGAAGAAACGAACCCCAGAGAGCGGCAGTGAGCACGTAACTGCGCCAGAGAGCCATCCCAACAAGGAGTCCATTTCCAATTATAAAAAATGGCAAAGTGAATAAAAAAAACACAATCCACTTTAGACAGGCATGGATACCCCTCCTCGGGTCGTCAAAAACAAAACCGGAGATTAACATTAGAAATACCGATGGTATAAATGTAAGAAAATCCACAATCAGCATCATCGCAAAAATAATAGTCGAATTCATGAGTCTAATCTCCACATGGCGGTCCAGACGTTGATGGTCGCCGCCCGAATTACATGTAATCGACCAAAAACTTCCGAATATTTCATGCGCTATTCTCGGCGATCAGTCCGCGCGTCCAACTGGCGAATTTTCTTCTGCTAAATCACGGAGTGTTTTGGAAAGCGAGATCGAAGACTGAACAATAAACAGGCCCGACAAGCCCAGATAAGCGCGAAGCCAGCTTTCCATCGGCATGTAGATCACCGCCGCCCCGAGGGAGAGGATAGAAACGAAAAAGCATATCCAGGTGAACAGGATCCAGCTGGAAGAGTTCGTAGGGTTTCGAATGGCCATTGTGGCTCGTCCTTTTATTAATGAACGATGTTCATAAAACACAACAGCAACTGCTGCGCAAGAAAAAATGAACGTCGTTCAAAAAAAATTGCGCCCCGAAACGTTCTCTGGCAACACAGAAGCGAAGACCATTGAGCGAGCAATAGATATGGGGCGCAAAGGGCGAGACCCTGAGGAACTCAAAACCCTCATCACGAACGCGGCCGAAAGCATCATCGTCGACCATGGCATGGGCGCATGTACGGCGCGAGCAATCACGGTCCGCGCCGGTTGTGCGTTAGGATCACTGGGTTACCTGTTTGGCGGCCTTGACGGTGTTATCCTTGCAGTCAATTCACGCACACTGCAGGATATGGGCGCGAGTGTGTTCGCGCAGGCGCAGGAGATTGCAAGCGACGTTAGTCGCGATCGCCTGAAGGCCCTGGCTCTGGCATACTTTCACTATGCACGCGACAATCTGAACCGTTGGGAAGCCCTTTTTGCTCTCCGCTTGAGGCCTAACGAAGAACTGCCACCGACTTTTCTCGCGCTGAGGGACGGGCTCATCGAACGTATCGTTACACTCTTCCCAGCCGACATCGACATTTCAGAAAATGAACGGCCAATACTCGCGCGCACGATGTACGAGGCCGTGCATGGGATCGTCGTTCTCGGGCTGGACCGCCGCCTGGGGGGCGGCCCGGAGGATGTCGAGGCTAGAATTAAACTACTGGTTGGAAGGTTGGCTTAAAGTCACATCCGCTCACATTCACTTATAAACAGGCCCCATTTCATCGGTTCCGTCAGGTCTCATGACGCAACGAGTGAAAGTATGGTGGAAAACCGCGCGCAGGTGGAATGAACATTTCAACACCCAGCACGATCACTCCCGCGACCTCGGCGGCCGCCCCGACCAAAACGAAGCCAGCAAAGACCCTGAGATATTGTGCCAGATTGAAAACACCGCGCCGGGCAATGCCGCAAGCGGCGAAAAATACAAGCGCCCCAACGTCGCCGCCAACCCGGAATTTTGCATCCCGACCTCCAGCGCCAGGGTGCGGCAGACTGATTCGTCGAAGCCCAACAGCCGCCCACCCCAGTAACCACCCAGAAGGCCAATGGCGTTGTGGGCGATCACGCCAACCAGAACGATCGGCCCCACGGACGCAAGGGCGGGCCGCGTCAACGCAACGATGCACGCGATGATGATCAGGATCGACGCCATCGCCACCAGCGGCAACGCAGGCTCGGCGACACGCACGAGTTTCGGAGCAACACGGTTCAGCGCCAGCCCAAGCATGATCGGCGCAGCGACTATCGTCACGATGCTGCGGAACAGCCCCCAACTGTCCACTGCCACGTCAGCAGAAACATACAGCCGCGTCAGCAGAGGCGTGGCGACAATTCCGACAAGCGTGGAGGCTGTGCTGATGCTGACAGAAAGCGCGACGT
This sequence comes from Acetobacter nitrogenifigens DSM 23921 = NBRC 105050, assembly GCF_000429165.1. GTDB lineage: Bacteria > Pseudomonadota > Alphaproteobacteria > Acetobacterales > Acetobacteraceae > Acetobacter > Acetobacter nitrogenifigens. The sequence goes on from NZ_AUBI01000016.1 coordinate 33,762, forward strand.
CGCCTTTCGACAGGTAGATCATCACGTTCGACGCCGTGCCGCTGGCGACGCAGCCTACGAGGACCATTCCGGCAGCCAGCGCAGGCGGCATCGAAAGAACATGCGCGATCCCCCATGCCGCCAACGGCATGACGAGGTAATGCAGCCCGACGCCAGCAAGAACCGGCCACGGTCGACGGGCGACCCGTGCAAAATCGGCAGGCGTCAGCGTCACCCCCATGGCGAACATGATGAACGCAAGCAGCGGCGTCACCGCCGGCGCCATCGCCGCGAAGGGGCCGGAGCACATGACGGCGGCAAACGAAACCAGACAGGCCCAGACCGGAAAAAGGCGCGTCAGCATCGGCCGACGCCCATGGCGTTCATTGACTGAAACAGACGCACGCCCAAACCCTCAGGCAGACGGCCAGGCGCGGAACGCCGGCGTTTGCTCGGCGCGGGCGGCAAGGCTCGCGACCGCCGGAAAGGACGCCGCCCGCACGTAATCCGCCGCGACGTCCTGCGTAAAGCGCCAGGCGACGCCGACCGTGACGTCCGCCTGGGTGAAACGTTCACCCAGCGCCCAGCCCTCTCCCGCAGACGTCAGCGCTTTATCAAGACCCGCATACGCCGCGAGCAACTGTAGCGTCACCCGATCGAGCCACGGCCTTGAACGCTCGGTTTCGGCGCGCAGATGCAACTCGTAGACGATCTGCACCGTCTTCTCGCAGGCCGCGAGGGCCAGACCCATCAGGTGAAGGCAACGGAGCCTTTCGGCCGCCGTGACCGGCAGCAGGCGGCGCTCCTCCGTTACAAGGGCCTCTCCATAATCAAGGATCAGCGACGATTCCATCAGCGTCGTTCCATCGTCGGCGATGAGCGTCGGCGCCTTCACGACCGGATTGATCTGGCTGAATGCGTCGAAAGTCCGGATAACGGACACGGCTTCATGGTCAAACGACAGCCCTATCAGTTCGAAGGAAATCGCCACCCGACGCACGAACGGCGAGTCCAGCATACCGACAAGACGCATAAAAAGGCTCCGCTCCTGAAACGCCGTGATCCTTCCATTTTTGGGCGTCGCTGCAAAGTCCGTCGCGGGGACCACGAAAACACCTGTGGCGACAGAGAACGGATCCCGTAATGAGCCTTCACTACAGCGGAAGCATCTCGATCCGCGCCCATAAGAACGGGTCTCAACGAATCAAATCATCGCACCAGCACGCTCATTCGGGGCGATGTAAAGCTCGCCTTTGACGGCATTGTCGCGTGCCCGAGCTCTCTCAGAGCCGCCACAGGGACGCCCGGCGCGACACGAGCCAGATCCGAAACGCTTAACACGTAGTATCTGAAGAAATTTTCTAAATATTTGGTCGCAAGAATCGAATTTCTTACGTAACGCCACACAGACCTTAATTCGCGCATCACTGATGATAATATTTGTTGATTTCGAAATTAATTCTAAAAATTTCACATACGCTCGACGCCGCAATAGCAAAAAATTTTCCAGACATCGAAATTATCGAAATTAATTCTAAAAAAATGGTCATTCAATAATATACCAGGCAAATCAACCCCAAGCCACACAGCCGCACAGACTTCCTCCTGCCGAATTTTAAATTTCGAAATCAAATCGAATCATGCGGATTTACAATATCCTTTAGGCCAATGTGCGTTATAAACGCGGTCGCCATTATGGCCGCCCGGAGACATCATTCCTTGGTCTGGAAACCTTGCCGGCCAGCCGAAGCCAGACGTGGAGTTCGTGCAGGCGTCCTGTTGGTCATCATGTTCGCGGCCAGCGCCATCGTCACACGCTTTTTGTGCACTGACGACTCTGGCTATTCATCGTTCTGGCCCGCCAACGCCGCTATCCTGGCCGCCATGCTGACGCTGCCCGCACGACGAGCAGCCGCCGTCACCGTCGCGTGCGCCGCGATCAACTATTTCATCAACACGTATAGCGCCTACACGCCAAGCGAAGCTCTCCTGACTTGCCTGCTCAACATCGCCCAACCCATGGCGGCCGCGCCGTTGACCCGCCGCTTTTGCGGGGCGCGAACCGATCTGACGCACCCCCGACGCTTCGCGGCGTTCGCTGGAGTCGCCCTGTTTACCTCCGGGCTTGAGGCAGGTGTCGGTGTCACGATCGAAAACGTGTTCCTGCATGACCCTGCAGCGCCCCTCGCCGAATGGGTGCAATGGACCTTCTGTGATGCTCTGGGCCTCACTCTCGCCACATCGCCGCTGCTGCAACTGGCCCGTTCGTGCTCATCGAGGGGCACTGCCTATCGGATGACGACCAACGCCCTGACCGGGCTTGTGCCATGCCTGGCGTTGACTGTCCTCAGTTTCGTCTGGGCGCACTCCCCCCTGTTCCTGTTTCTCTACCCTGCGCTCGCATGGCTGGCGTTTCGCGCCAGTCCCGCCGCAGTGCTGACCTCCATTTTTTTCGTCGCAATTCTGGCCTCTGCGTTCACCGCCCATGGTTTCGGGCCAATCGCCCGGCTTTCCCCGGATGGGCGCCTCATGCGAGAAGACATGCTTCAGCCGTTCCTGTTCTCGCTGTTGCTGGCCGCAATCCCCGTAAATAACGCAGTAAAGAGAATCCGTGAAAATACCCGAAGACTTTTGAGAATGAAGGAGCACCTTGAATACATCGCGTCACACGACGCGCTAACGTCCACGATGAACCGAAAGACGTTCGAAACCACCCTCAGACTCATGGTGACGAGCCGTATCCATGGGGTCCTCCTGTTTATCGACGTCGATAATTTCAAGGCCGTGAACGACAACCTTGGCCATCACGCAGGCGACGAGTTCCTCAGAGCGTTTTGCGCCAGAATTTCCAGCCTTACGCAAGACCGGCAAGGGTGCGCCGGGCGTTTCGGAGGCGACGAATTCGCCCTGGTCGTACCCGGAGAGTTCTCCATTCAGCAACTCGACGCGTTTTGTGAAACCATCTGCCGGGCGCTACGGGAACCTTACAACATCGCCGGAGCCCTGCGCGTCGTGACGGCGAGCATCGGCGCGGTGACGATGACGCCCGGAGGCCATTCGGCCGAGGTGTTGATGCGCAAGGCCGACACCGCCCTTTACACGACCAAGGCTTCCGGCCGGGACGGCTATACGCTGTTCGAGAAAATGATCGTGGCCGGAGAAACGCCGCCAGCCCTACAATACAGACGCGCGAGTGACCGGAACGTCACCGCCTGAGCAATCGCGGTCATTTCCCGCCAGACGCGCAAAATCCCTCAAATCGTAAAATACTTCGCTTTTGGATTGAGGATCACCAACGCTGATGTCGATTGCTCGGGATGAAGTTGATATCCGTCCGACAGAGAAACCCCGATGCGATCGGCGTTCAACAGCTTGAGGATCGGCTCCTGATCCTCAAGTCTCGGGCAGGCTGGATATCCGAAAGAATACCGCGACCCGCGATACCCCTGCCCCAGCAAAGCGTCCATCTCACGCGCGTCCTCACTGGAGAATCCAAGTTCCGCGCGGATGCGCTTATGCGTGTACTCCGCCATCGCCTCGGCAATCTCGACCGAGAGACCGTGCAAATACAGATAGTCCTGATAACGATTTTGCTCGAACCAGTCGCGCGCCATGTCGGACGCTTTCTGACCGACGGTCACGACCTGCAGGCCGATCACGTCGCGTTCTGCATCGTCCACGTCGCGTACGAAATCGGCGATGCATTCGCCGTCCGCACGAGGCTGCCTCGGCATGAGGAAACGCGCAACTTCCGTCGTTCCGTCCTCATCGAACAGGATCAGTTCGTTACCCTGCCCCGCAGCTTTCCAATACCCGTAGGACGCGCGCGGACGAAGTATGTCGTCAGCCTCCGCCAGAGCCAGCATCCGGCGCAAGACCGGCCGCAGTTCCTGACGCGCCCACCCCAGAAATTCCTCGAGCGAGCGGCCCTGCTTTCGAAATCCCCACTGGAATTGATAAAGGGATCGCTCATTCAGGAACGGCAGAACCGCGTTCGTCTCGGCCTCGATAACCCGTGCGCCCCAAAAAGGCGGCGTCACAACCGGCCCGGATTGCGTCAACCTGTGCCGCCGCTCCTGCGCCGCCGCAACGTCGACCGGACCGAACCCACGGGTCTCGGCGCTTTCCGGCGTACGCTCGGTCCGGCGTGTAGACTTGCCCTCGCGTCGACGGGCGATCGCGGCAAGATAGTCGTCGAACTTGTCCTGCGCGATGTGATCCATCAGCGCCAGCCCGTCGAACGCGTCCCGCGCATAAGCCACTCGCCCGCTCGTCCCGTAGGCCGCGACGCAGTCTTCCTCGACATAGTTGCGCGTCAGCGCAGCACCTCCGAGAATCACCGGAAGGTCGAGACCCTGACGGGATATCTCTTCGAGATTCTCCCTCATGATAACGGTCGATTTCACAAGAAGGCCTGACATGCCAATGGCGTCCGCACGCTCGGCCCGCGCTGATTCGATCATGTCGGCCACAGGCACCTTGATGCCCAGATTGATCACCCGGTACCCGTTGTTCGTCAGGATAATATCGACAAGATTCTTGCCGATGTCATGCACGTCGCCCTTCACCGTCGCCAGCACGATGGTCCCGCGCGCCTGTCCCTCAAGCCGCTCCATATGCGGCTCCAGATAAGCGACAGCAGCCTTCATCGTTTCGGCCGACTGCAGCACGAACGGAAGCTGCATCTTGCCGGAGCCGAACAGCTCTCCGACCACCTTCATGCCGTCGAGCAGCACAGTGTTGATGATATCCAGCGGCGGCATCTCGCGCATCGCCTCGGCCAGATCGTCCTCCAGGCCCTTGCGGTCGCCATCAACGATCCGGTCACGCAAGCGTTCTGGCGCGGTCTCCGCACGCTGCTTCTTGACGGCGTCCGCCGCCTTGCGTCCTGCAAACAGCTCCAGCAGACGCTGCAGCGGATCGTATCCCTCGGAGCGACGATCGAAGATCAGGTCTTCGGCGACCCGCACTTCTTCTTCGGCAATCATGTGCAGCGGCCGAATTTTCGACACGTGCACGATCGCGCCAGTCATCCCCGCGCGAACCGCGTGATCGAGGAACACGGAGTTCAGAACCGCGCGCGCCGCCGGATTCAGGCCGAACGAAATGTTCGACAATCCGAGCACGATCTGGATGTCCGGAAACCGTTCCCGGATCAGACGGATGCCCTCGAGCGTCCACTGACCCAGCTTTCGGTCGTCCTCCACGCCAGTGGCGATGGTGAATGTCAGAGGATCTATCAACAGGTCCGACTGCGGCAGGCCGTATTTGTCGCACGCGAATTCGACGAGCCGCGTCGCGATACGCAGCTTGTCCTCCGGCGTCTTGGCCATGCCCACTTCGTCGATGGTCAGCGCGACCACGGCGGCGCCGAACTTCTTCGCCAGCACCATGCGCTCATGCGCAATGTGCTCGCCATCCTCAAAGTTGATCGAGTTGATGATCGGCTTGCCGCCATGCAGCTTCAGCGCCGCCTCGATCACCGGCGTTTCCGTGGAGTCGATCACCAGCGGCGCATTCACCGATGACGTGAAACGCCGGATGACCTCGTTCATCTCCGCCTGCTCGTCGCGCCCGACGAAGGCGGTGCAAACGTCCAGGGAGTTGGAACCCTCTCCCACCTGCTCTCGGCCTATCGCGACGCAGCCGTCCCAGTCATGCGCTTCCTGAAGCTCGCGCCACTTTTTCGATCCGTTGGCGTTGCAGCGCTCGCCAATCGAAAAATACGAATTCTCCTGACGCAGCGGCGTCTGGCTGTAGAGACTGGCGACGGATGGCGTCCACACCGGCTTGCGCGGCGTTGGCGCCGGCCGATGGCGCCCGGTTCCCTCCGCCCGACGCCGGAGCATGGCGTCCAGTCCCGCGATGTGCGGGGTCGACGTGCCGCAGCAGCCACCAACGATGTTAAGTCCGTCTTCAACGATAAACCGCTCAACCCAGCTCGCCATCTCGTCCGGACCGAGGGGATAGTGCGTCTTCCCGTCGACCAGTTCAGGAAGGCCGGCGTTCGGCTGCACCGACAACATCCCGGGCCAGTTTTGCGACAGCCATTTGACGTGCTCGGCCATTTCCTGCGGGCCGGTGGCGCAGTTAAGGCCGACCAGATCAACATCGAGGCTATGAATGACAGTCGCTGCGGCGGCTATGTCGGGACCGACGAGCAGGGTCCCGGTCGTCTCGACCGTCACCTGCACGAAGATCGGCGTATCCGCGCCAAGCTCCGCCCGCGCGATCTTCATGCCGTTGACCGCCGCCTTGATCTGCAGCGTGTCCTGACAGGTCTCGATCAGAACGGCGTCCACGCCGCCCTCGATCAGCCCGCGTCCCTGCTCGGCGAGACCGGCTTCCAGCGTATCGTAATCGATATTGCCCAGCGACGGCAGTTTGGTGCCCGGCCCGACCGAACCGATCACGTAACGATGACGCTCGTCGTCAAAGCTGTCCGCCGCCTCGCGCGCGAGCGTCGCGGCGATACGATTGATCTCGCGCGCGCGGTCCTGGAGTCCGAATTCGGCCAGGGTTATGGGCGAGCCGCCGAAACTGTTGGTCTCGACCATGTCAGCGCCAGCTTCGTAGTATCCGCGGTGAATCTCGCGAATCAGCTCCGGGCGGGACAAGTTCAGGATCTCGGTGCAGTTCTCCTGCCCCCAGTAATCGCGCTCGGTGTCGAGGTCGAGGACCTGCACGCGCGACCCCATGCCGCCGTCACAAAGCAGAACCTGCTCGCGAAGGGCGTCCATCAGGCGAGGGCGTGGGGATTTTGCCGCTGTCATTGGTCTCTATATAATGTAGCCAGGAGGGTGTCGTCGCCTGGACGAAAGCGCGGGCGACCCCGAACAGGCGGCCCGACGCCGGGGAGGCGGTTATCACAGAGGCCATCGACGCTGTCCAGAAAGAACGGCTCGGCAGGACGGAAGCACCGAAGGCACGCGCCATGACTGAAGCTGATGGCAGATTGCCGCTGGATGTGATCGACGCCAACGACGTGGCGCAGATAGCGACCGACTCACGCCGAGACATTGCTTTGCTCTACGCAACCGCCGAGACGCTGACAGGCGCAGGGACGGGCTGGGCGGCGGCGCGCCCATTGGGCGCAGTTGGGAGCAGCCTTCGCTTCGCGGCGACCGACGCGCATGGTGGCGTTTCTGCTAACCAGCACGCCCCTGCATGCGTCTGTTGCAGCCCACAGCGCGAAGCGACCAGAGTGCTGCTCGCGCTTATCCAGGATCGCGCCCGAGGGCGTTGTGGTTTTTTTCGCCGCATCGTCGTTGCGGCGCCAAATGGCGCCGTCGAAACCGTCGCAGACGCTCTTCGCGCCGAGTCCGCCTTGTCAACGTTATTCGCGATTCGAGCAGAGTCACGACCGTGAATGCAACGATTGCACGCCTCTATAAACCCCGGCCACTGGCGCGACCCGCTCTTTACGCAATCTAAGTATCGAAACGTTATTGTTTATAACCTGCGCGCTTCGAAGCGGCGCTCTCAAATATAATGCAAGGCGGTCAGGCGTTTTGTATGGTAGAGGCGTTTGGTCCTCCGTTAGGACGCGAAGGGCGAAGAGCAGTTTATGAGGACACTCCGTGGATCCAGTCGATCATGACTCCGGCGCATCAGACCGTGACCCCGCAGGTTCTGACGCTCGCGGTCACGCGGAGAACAGTCGTGATGAACGACATGCCCCCGCATTCATCCGCCTCCGCGCCGTAATCGCCGCCGCCCATTTCCATGGGCTGGAGCTGGACGTCCGCGATTTTGCCGCTGAGCCAGGGGAGGCCAGCCCGTCGCCCGCTACGTTATGCCGTTGGCTCAACGAGCAGGGAGCCGTCGCCAAAGGCATGCGGCTGAAGTGGCGTTATCTGATCAAGATGACCAACTCGCCGCCCATCGTGCTTCTGTTCCGCGACGGATCCGCAGCGCTCATGATCAACGCGAGCGCCGATCAGGGCGTCGTCTGGCTGCGCGACCCGCTGCGTGGCGAAGGCGACCTGCCGGTCCCCGTCGACGAATTGCGGCTGTCGCAAATCTGGACCGGCGACGCCCTGCTGATCAAACGGCGCCGCGATCAAAGCGAAGCCGATGCGCCGATCAACGCCTCGTGGCTGGCCAAGATGGTCCTGCGCGAGAAGAAATCGCTCCGCGACATCGCCATTGCGTCGATGACCCTCAGCATTCTCCAGATTTTCCCGCCGCTGATTGTCATGCAGGTCATCGACCGTGTGGTGAACAACCGGTCCATGGCGACACTGGTGTCGATCACGGCGATTGTTCTGGTCCTCTCGTTCTACGAAGTTCTGTTGTCTTACGGACGCCGCGAACTGACGCTGGTTCTCACGACGCGCATCGATACAAGATTGTCCCTGCACCTGTTCAGCCGCCTGCTTGCTCTTCCGCTTGAATATTTCGAAAGACAACAGGCTGGCAACGTGATCGGGCGCGTTATGGCCATCTATAAAGTCCGCGACTTTATGACCGGCAAGCTGATGAGCACATTCCTCGACATGTTTACGCTTGTCGTCATCCTGCCTTTTCTTTTCTACCTCAGTTCGACGCTAGCCTGGATGACCGTAGCCGCAGCCGGCCTGATCGGCCTTCTGGTGGTGGTGTTCATGGGGCCCATCTCGCGGATCTACCAACATGTTGTGCGCTCGGAGATGGAGCGGTCGTCCGTAATGTATGAGACGGTGGCTGGCATCCGCACGATCAAGACTCTGGCGCTCGAACCATCGCGCAAGCAGGAATGGGACGAAAAGACCGCCGACGTTGTGCGCTGGAAACTTGCCGCAGGGAGGATGTCGAACTGGCCCGCAACCCTGTCCATGCCGTTAGACATGTTTATCAACCGCGGCATCATTCTGGTCGGCGCCTACCTCATTCTCACAGGCTCCAGCACTGTCGGCGTCGGCGCGCTTGTCGCGTTCATGATGCTGGGTGGACGTGTCGCGTCGCCGCTGGTCGGTCTTGCGAAGCTTCTCGAAGACCTGAACGAAGTACGCACGTCGCTTGGCGAGGCCGGGTCAGTGCTGAATCAACCGACCGAAACCAAGGCTCTCACCACAGGCATGCGGCCCCGGATAAAGGGCGCATTGTCATTCGTGGACGTGAATTTCAGCTATCCCGGCTCTACCGGAAAAGCGCTCGACGACGTAAATTTCGAAGTCCCCGCTGGCACCATGCTTGGTTTGGTGGGACGGTCGGGCTCCGGAAAATCCACCATCACCCGTCTTCTGCAAGGCGTGAGCCGTTCGTATAACGGCTACCTCAAGCTCGACGGCGTTGATCTGCGCGAGATCAATCTGACCCATCTTCGCCGCTCCTTCGGCGTTGTGCTGCAAGACAATTTTCTGTTCCGCGGCACCATCCGCGAGAATATAACGGCCGGACGGCCTGGCCTGACCATTGACGACGTCGTCCGCGCAGCTCGTCTGGCCGGCGCGGAAGAATTCATTGAGCGTATGCCTGCAGGCTACGAGACATGGATCGAGGAAGGGTCAACCAACATCTCGGGCGGCCAGCGGCAGCGACTGGCAATCGCGCGTGCGGTTATCTGCGACCCCAAGCTGCTCATCCTCGACGAAGCCACCTCGGCTCTCGATCCGGAAAGCGAGGCGTTGGTGAACGCCAACCTCGAACGCATCGGCGAGGGGCGCACTATGGTGATCGTCTCTCACCGTCTGTCGTCGCTTGTGAACTGCGACCAGATTCTGGTCATGGATCGCGGGCGAGTGATGGATATAGGGCCGCACGAGGTGCTTCTTGAGCGGTGCGCCATCTATCGCACATTGTGGATGCAACAGAATCGCCACACGGCCGGAAAACAGGGAGCGGATCGAACAGGGCCCGCCCCGCTCATCGCCGAGGGAGACTGAAACATGTCCTCGCACGATATCGCCAAGACAGATCAGGACGGGACCCAGTCGCGCGACTTCCTGCCGCAGGTCAACGATCCTTATGCTCCCGGCGATCTGCCACCGGCTCTGCTCGAATTTCACTCGCCCAGCGCTGCGCTGGTCAATCTGCCGCCGACCGCGTCGGCTCAGTACCTAACCTGGATCATCGGCGCCCTCACCCTTTCAACCGTGCTGGTCATGGCAATCTTCCCGCTCGACCGGGTGGTGTCGTCGCCGGGCCGTATTGCCTCAACGCAGCGCACGCTCGTGGTGCAGCCACTGGAGACCTCCATCATTCGCAGCATCGAGGTGCATGAAGGAGATTTTGTTCACAAAGGACAGGTTCTCGCCCGCCTCGACCCAACCATCAGCGATGCCGATATCCAGAATCTACTCCTCCAGACACAAAGTTACAGCGCAGAAGTCGACCGGTTAACTGCCGAGTCACAAGGACGAACCTACGCGGTCGATCCGTCCAACCCATCCTCGACGCAGCAGGAAGCGACCTTCCTGCGCCGTAAGGCTGAGTTCGACGCCAAAACTCACGACTATGACGAACAGATCGCATCCGAAACCAGCGAATTGCAGGGATATGTCGCCAGTTCGGCGATGTACGCCGCTCGCGCGAAGGTTGCGGCCGACGTTCATAACATGCGAGCGCGACTGCAGGCCGATCAGGTTGGCAGCCGCCTGTCTACCCTCGGGGCGCAGAATGACCTGATGGAGATCGAGCGCTCTCAGATTTCCGCCCAGCAACAGGCGGCGAGCACGCGAGGCAAGCTGAGCGCCCTCGCCTCGGAACGGGACGCCTATATCGAAAACTGGAAAGCTTCCGTCTATCACGACCTGAGCGACGCGCAGCGTCATTTCGCGACCGCCCAGAGTGACTACGAAAAAGCCAAACTTCGCAAAAACCTGACCACGCTGAAAAGCGGCGAAGATGCGATCGTCCTCACCATCGCCAAACTCTCCATCGGCTCAATCATGACCACTGGAACAGAGTTGATGACTCTGGTTCCGGTCGGCAGCGGACTGGAGGTCGAAGCGACGCTGCGCGGTTCGGACGCTGGATTTGTCAGGCTGGGCGACAAGGCCCTGTTGAAATTCTCGACCTTCCCCTACGCCCAATATGGCGGCGCCGAAGCGACTGTGCGCGAAATCAGCGCGGATTCATTCTCCGCGCAGGACAAACCGTCGTCGAACGCGGGCGCCTCCGCCGCAGCGCCGCCGGACCCAACCGGCTCCAGCCAGTCGTTTTACCGCGTAAGGCTGCGGATCGACCGATATACGCTGCACGGCGTGCCGACATTCTTCCACCCTCAACCGGGCATGCCCGTCACGGCCGACATTCAGGTCGGCAAACGAACGATCATGCAGTTCCTGCTCAACAGCATCATGCCGCTGGTCTCCGACGGCATGCGCGAACCCTGATCTTGCCGCGGCCCCCACCATCAGCGGAGGGAACAGCCGGAGTGGAAGCCACTCCGGGCTGCCCGCAACGCAGAGCTTGCGCATCGCACCGTTTACGATGCGGTTCGCCATCGCCTAAAACTAACGCAGCACGCTCACCGTCTTCCGCCCCAACACAGGAGGGCACGCTTGGGTTTTATTGAGCGCCTTCTTGCCCGCCGTTCCAATAAAGCGCGGCTGGCTTATGGCCTTCGTCTTCTTGAAGACGGAGAGGCTGTCGATGGCGTGGCGGAGATCGCCGCCGTCGCAAGAGCAGGCGTTCCAGAGGCGCAGTTTCGGCTGGGGCGCGCCTATCTCGAAGGCGTCGGCGCGACACGAGACCTGGTGGAGGGCGCGCGATGGATGCGCCGCGCCTCTGAGGCCAGATGGCTTGAGGCTCAACTCATACTCGCGAATCTGTATCTGGCGGGGCTCCCGGACGCCGTGGAAACGGATGATTTCGGCCTTTCGGACGTATCGCGCGCCACTACCCGTAAACCCGACTACGTCAAGGCGGCCCATTGGGCGCGGGAGGCCGCTGAAGCAGGTTCGACAGACGCTCAGGCGCTCTACGGCTATGTGCTGAGCACCGGTCCCGAGGGCGTACGCGATATAGAAGCCGGACTCGGCTGGTATCGCCGCGCCGCCGAAAACAATAGTCCACAAGCCCATCTGGGCCTCGGCCTCGCCGGCATGCAGACTGCCGGAACGCCAGATGAGCTTGCCGAGGTGATCGGGCATCTGCGCAAAGCCGCCGAAGCGGGACTTGGCTCCGCCCTGTATCTTATGGGTGTCTTCTCAGAACGCGGCTCCGGCGTGTCTCAAAATCTCGAGGCCGCCGCCGTTTATATGGAGAAAGCCGCCGAGCAGAATATCCGCTCCGCTCAGGCGCGATTCGGCCTTATGCTGATCGCGGGCCAGGGCGTGAAGAAGAACCTGGCCCGCGGCGAAACATGGCTGCGTCGCGCTGCTCTGGCCGGGGATATCGAAGCAGCCGCCCTGCTCGGCGATATGTACGCCAGAGGCGGCGAACTTCCGCCGAATTATCTTGAGGCGGCAAACTGGTACCATATGGCCGCCGCCGCCGGGCATGCTGCGGCGGCTCGAGCGCTCGGGCTACTGCATCTGACCGGCGCCGGCGTCCCGCGCGATCAGGAAGAAGCAGCGCGATGGTTCCGGATAGCCTCAGAGAGCGGCGACCAGTCAAGCAGCGCCGACCTTGGCAACCTCATCCTGTCCGGCGTGGGCACGCAAGACGATCGTCTTGCGATGCGGGCGCGATACGAGCAGGCGGCGCTGAACGGCGATCTTGTCGCCGCTTTCAATTTCGGCGTCTGCCTCGCGGAAGGCGTGGGGGCCGAACGAAACGATCGCGAAGCCGCAACGTGGATGCGCAAAGCCGCAGAAGGCGTCGTCAACGCGCAATACTGGTACGGTCGCATGCTCCTTGAAGGGAGGGGCGGCGTCACCGACCCGGTCGAAGGACGCGAATGGCTACGCAAAGCTGCTGAAGCCGGTATGGTAGACGCAGAAGTCGCCTACGCACAGGTGCTTCTCGAAGGCCGGGGCGGATCGAGCGATCACGCCGCAGCCGCGCAGATGTTCGAGCGCGCAGCCAAACGGCAGAACGTGCATTCGATGTTCGCACTCGGCGCCATTCTGGGCGGTGGTCACAACGTGCCGGAAGATCGGACGACGGCATACGAATGGTTCAGGAAGGCAGCCGAACGAGGCCACCCGACCGCACAACTTATGATGGGCCGCTACCTCGCTTTCGGCCTCGCCGGGCGCTCAAACATCGCGGAAGCCCGTCGTTGGTACCGCAAGGCCGAGGCGCAAGGCGTCGTGCAGGCGAGCGCCGAACTATCGCGCCTCGCCAATCTGTCGAACGCCTACTCCGCGACGCACGACAATGCGGCGGAGAAAGATCCGGCTGAGCGGAGCAGTGAGGCCACGCCAGCGGAAGCGGACGCCGCGTCGAGCAGTCCCGCCCGCGTTCTGGGCTAGGGCGCCCGCTGTCCCCTTGCCCAGATCGCCGCGCACTCGCGCTCCCCGCCCGTCCGAACGACCGACCCAATCAACCGGGACGCCTACGTCCGATCGAAGTGGCGCAGTCGGCCTGATCAGCGCCGAGGATCGCAAAACGTGGACGCGTTGGGCCAACGGGCAGGCGCAGGATTCGTTTCGACGCGGCGAGTCCAGCTGGCGTGCGGGGGACTACTTCACCGCGTTGAGCTGGCTCGAACGCGCACATCGAATGGCGCCACGAAGCCCGAACGTCGCCTTTCTGCTCGCTGCGGTGCGGCAAGCCAACGGATTGCCCGACGGCGCCGTCGGGCTGCTGCGCCGCTTGCTGGAAAAATTCGATTTCCGGGAGGGCTGGTCTCTTCTCGCTACGATGCAGCTTGCCGCCGGCAGACCCGACGCCGCAGCAGCGGCCTTATCCCGCGGGCTCTCATCGCACGCCTGCGACGACCAGATGGCTTCTGTCGCCACTCGGGTAACCAACACAACCACGCCCGTCGGCTGGTGTGGTCTGGATAGCGACGGTTCGATCCGATTGGGGGGAGAGGCGCTCTCATATCTTCAGTCATCGCCCCTTCGCCGTTCGCGCGGTCGGACCGGCGGGACAGCCGCCTCTCTGGAGCGGCTGGCCATCCGTATAGACGGCGAACCCGCGCAGGTAACGGCGCAAGGCGGCAAGATCACTCTGCGAAGCGCTTTCGAGAGCGCCGCGTCCGCACGCGACATCACCGTCTGTCTCGACGGATCCCCGCTTCTCGGTTCGCCCCTTCGCCCCTCTGTCATCAACCGCGTCGAAGGACTGGTCCAGAGCGGCCCCAACGGCCTTCAGGGCTGGGCGTGGCTGCCGCACGATCCTGACAGGCCACCGACGTTGCGCCTTCTGGACGCACGAAACGACCGGCTTCTATCGGTCTTCAGCCCGGACGCTTTTTCGGCGGATGTCAGCTCCGACATCCCTCTGGCGCGGTATCGGGAAATCCTGATTCCCTGGGACCGATGCCCCGACCATCCAGTTCGTGTGACGGATCCCGATGGCCGCGATCTGGCGGGAAGCCCGCTCGATCCGGGCCTTGAACGCCGCGCCGCACGATGGGCGGCCAGTCAAGCGGCGCTCTGGAGTCCAGAAAAGGAAAGAGCCTCCGCCGATCTCCCTCCCCCGTTCTTGCCGATCCCGGTCGAAACGCACCCCGTGACGCAGAGCCTGAAACCCGCCCCTCTCCTGTTGGGCAAGTCTCGGGCGCAGGAAACTCTTATCGTCGTCCCGGTTTACGGCGACGCGAAACGTACGAAAGCTTGCCTCGACAGTCTCATCGCTACGCTACCTCCGGCTCAGGGGAAAAGCGCCCCCGTTCGGGTCGCGATCATCGAAGACGCATCTCCGGACGCGGAGCTCGTCGCGATGCTGGACGAACTCGTCGCAGATCCACGAGTGACGGTCCTGCATAACTCGATCAATCTGGGCTTTCCGGAAAGCGCCAATGTCGGGCTGCGCCTGGCCTTGGAGCAACGCCTCGCCGGGCGCAGGCGCGCCGGGGTCGGAGGGAGCGCCGACGTCGTTCTGCTCAACAGCGACACGCTGGTCACGGACGGGTGGCTTGAGGAGCTGTGTCGCGTCGCATATTCGGCGCCGGATATTGGAACCGTGACGCCATTTTCCAACGACGCGACGATCCTGTCCTACCCCACGCTTGTCGGCAGCCGACCACCGACCGTCGCCCAGACAGGATGGATGGCCCGACTGGCGCAGCAGGCCAACGGCGGCGACACGGTCGATCTGCCCACGGCGCATGGTTTCTGCATGCTCATCCGCCACGACTGTCTGGCCGCGACAGGGCTGCTCCGCGCCGACCTGTTCGCACAGGGTTACGGCGAGGAAAATGATTTTTCGCTGAGAGCGCGCGCGCTCGGCTGGCGCAGCGTCGCCGCTCCCGGCACCTATGTGGCCCATGTCGGGTCGGCGTCGTTCGGAGCGACGCGCGACGCGCTCCTGCGGCGGAACCTCGCTTTGCTGAACCGGCTGCATCCGGGATACGACGCGCTGGTCGCCACACATGTCGCGCAGGATCCGCTTTTCGACGCCCGCCGCCGGATTGATCTGTTGCGTTGGCGACGGGGCTGGCGGACTGAATTTCCGCGGCACAGAAAAAAGGACGGCGACGCGTCGCGACGCGCGGTTGTATTCGTCACCCACGATCACGGGGGAGGCGTCGAACGGGTCGTATCGCAGCGCGCCCGCAGCGTTCTGCGTCAGGGCGTTCGGCCGATCATTGTCAAACCCGTCGAAGGCGGCTGTCGAGTCGAAGGGGTTTCTCCTGACGCCGCGGACCAACATCGCGCCGTGGACCCCGAAGCCGGGGTTTATCCGAATTTGCGGTTCCGTCTGCCTGAAGAGTGGACGGGGCTCCTGAAGTTACTCGGCGGCGCCGATATCTCCCATGTCGAATGGCACCACGGCAGCGGCCATCACCCGCAGATGGAGACGCTGGCGGCCACGCTCGACACGCACCAGGATGTGTTCGTGCATGACTATATCTGGTTTTGTCCCAGAATTTCTCTACTTGGACAGAACGGTCGTTACTGCGGCGAACCGGATATCGCGGAATGCGAAAGCTGCGTAGCGCGTCTCGGCCGCAATGCGCCCGGCGACGAGACCGTAGCGGAGTATGTCGCCCACTCCTCCAAGCGCCTGTCGGCGGCGCGGCGGGTGATAACGCCATCCGGGGACGCGGCCCAGCGGATGCTCCGCCATTTTCCCGCCCTGAAGATCGATGTCGATCCCCCAGAGGACGATGACGCAGAGGAAACCGCGGCGGCACGCTCGCCCTCGGCTGTGGTCGGGTTGCCCCGCACCAATCGCGCGCGGGTCTGTATCGTCGGCGCCATTGGTCGCGAAAAAGGATACGACGTCATTATGGAGGCGGCGGAAGACGCACGCCGACGGAACCTGCCTATCGAATACGTGATTGTCGGGCACACGCCGGACGATACGAAACTGATCGAGACGGGCCATGTCTACGTTACCGGCGCCTACGAGGACGCCGAAGCCGTTGCTCTCGCTCGCGCGCAAAACGCCGATTACGCCTTCATACCCTCGATCTGGCCGGAAACCTGGTGTCTGGCGCTCAGCGTCGCATGGCGAGCGGGACTCGACGTCGCAGCTTTTGATCTTGGCGCTGTGGCGGACAGGATACGTGCGAAGAAAAGGGGAAGTATTCTTCCTCTCGGTGTATCGGCCAATCGACTTAACGTGATATTGACCTCACTGTGTCAGCGTCGGAATGAGGCTCTGACGGGTATTCGTCAGACTCCGTAGTTACCGGCGGCGTCCCAGTGCAACCAGCAGAATGAGTTCTCAATGTCCCAGAGCGGCCAGACACCACCGCAAAACCGTATCACCGACCTTAAGGTGTCGGGACATCTCATGACTTTGGACCAGGGATTGTTCTGCGTATTTCACGCCCCGGCGCAGCAGCCTCCCGGCGTCAGCGGCTTGCCTGGCGTGCGTCTGACTGTCGGCCCGCTGGCGAACGACGACGTCGCCATCGCCACGTTCGATTCGACCGGCTGGCTCGGCGGGATCAATAACGGCGCGTTGGTGCGCGTGAGCCGTGGACCGGCGCAGATTCTTGTCACCATCTATCAGGATCAAAACACGGTTCACGAAGCGCCGCGCCTTCAGGTGCTGCGCCTCAGCGACGCAAGCGCAGCCGCTGCGCCCGTAGCGGCGCGTGTGGAAGCCGTTCAGCCGCATGCGTCCTCCATAGCCGCGCCGACGCCGGTCCAGACGACGCCAGCGCTCAAAGGCCAGACCCCTGAAGTGGCCGCACATATCCAGCGACGCGGCGACGTCAGCGCGCGACTTGGCGAGTGGATGGGCAAGCCCGGCAGCCGTTCCTGGATCGAAGGTTTCGGCATTTCCCCGGACCATACGATTACTCCCGCAGACATCGAATATCAGGCCGTTCTCGGCAAAGGTTGGCTCTCCCCCTGGGCGCAGGGCGGTCAATACTGTGGTAGCCGGGGAATGGCCCTGCCGATTCTGGGGCTGAAAGTCAGACTCAAGGGCAAGGCGGCGGAAACTTACTCCTGCCTTCTTGAAGCCAGCTTTACCGACGGCACCAGGATCGGCCCGATCGACGGCGCCAACGCCGCTGAAGCGGAAAGCCTCGCGCCGCTTGAAGCTTTCCGGATCGTCATCGCCCCGCGCGATGATCAGGACGATGTCGAAATTATCGACGAACTTGAAGACGAACTCGAAGAAGACCTGGCGCTGCTGGAAGCTGCGGCAAGCGTCCCCAGCCGAGCCCAGACGCGTCAACGTCCCGGACGCCCGCAGGGCGGCACAGCCAAACCCGCACGCGCCGTGGCCGCCCCGGCAACACGCACAGCAGCGCCGAGCAGTGCGAAAAAGAAAGCGATAGCCACTACAACTGCGGTCGCCCCCATGCTCACGCCGAAGCAACCCAGAACCGCGCCCGTCAAAGCGGTCGCCGCCGTTAAAACAACCAAAAAGTCCTCCCCGACACAGCCCACAACGCCTGCGCCACGTGGACGCAAGCCACGACGCTGAGCATGACGCTGCTGGCGCACGTCGGGAACAGTCCCACGACGCGGCGCTCCGTAGCGGCGTGACGAGCGTGGCCTGTGGCGGCCATGACCGCCACAGGGGGCGTGATCCACGCGAACGGACCTGCTGGCGGCTTGCGAGAACTGGACCTTCGATTTGAAATTCCTTTTTGTACACCAAAATTTTCCAGGGCAGTTTCTGCATCTTGTCCGTCACCTCGTGCGTTCTGGAAAGCACGAAGTCGTTTTCATCAGCGAGGGAAATGAAAACGTCATCGGCGGCGTACGCCGGGTGATCTATCGAATGCCCCGCACTCCATCCGGCGAGACCCATCCGGGAGCGCGCGAATTCGACGCGGGTCTGACCCGTGCGGAAGCAGTCGCAAAAGCAGCCCAGACCTTACGTGATTTGGGTTTCGCTCCCGACATCATCATCGGCCATCACGGATGGGGCGAGTTGCTCAACATGAGCGACGTTTTCCCAGGGACGCCCGTATTGGGCTATTTCGAGTTCTTTTATCACACCGATAAATTCGATGTCGGTTTCGACCCGGAATTTCCTTTAACTCCGGACATGCCCGCAAAAATTCGCGCAAAGAACGCGATAAATCTACAGGCGCTGAACAGTCAGGGGTGGGGGCAGACGCCAACGGCGTTCCAGCATTCAACCTACCCTGAATGGGCCCGTTCCCGCATCTTCTTGTTGCGCGAAGGCGTCAATCTGGACCAATGCCGCCCGGACCCACTGGCGGCAAAAAAAGAATTTACGATCAAGGGTCTTTCATTTTCTCCGAAAGAGCAGTTGATCACTTACGTTGCGCGAGATCTGGAGCCCTACCGCGGCTTCCATGTCTTCATGCGTTCATTGCCGCGCATTCTCCATGAATGTCCGCGCGCCCGCGTCGTTCTGGTGGGCGGCGACGGCGTGAGTTACGGCGCGCGCCTGCCCCACGGCACATGGCGCGAGCGTATGCTGTCAGAATTGCAAGGGCGCATTCCGCTCGATCGCGTCCATTTCGTGGGGAAGGTCAGTTACGACGACTTCCGACGCCTTCTGCAACGATCGGATGCACATGTGTATCTGACCTACCCCTTCGTCGCCTCATGGTCGCTGCGCGAGGCGATGGCGTCCGGTTGCGCCATCGTGGGAAGCGCCACGGCCCCGGTCGAAGAGTTTCTTCAAGAGCGCAAAACCGCGTTGCTCACCACGTTCACGGATCCCGACGCGATCGCAACGAGCGTCGTTGAGATTCTCGAAAACAAACGTCTCGCTAAAACGCTTCGCGGTGCGGCTCGCGCCGAAGCCGAGCGAACGTTATCGATGCAAGGTTACCTCGCTCAGTACGAGGCCATCATTGAGAAACTCACCGGAAAAAACCCCGCAGCAGAGGAAGCCCCCGCCCCTGCGCGCGTCAGACGAAAAGTGGCAGAAGCCCCCTTAAGCGCCCCACCGGCCAACCGGCCGCTCGCGAAGCGCGCTCCGCGTGTCGCTGCGCCGAAGAAAGTCGGACGCACCCCCAAAAAAACTTGAGACGAGTTTCCGTTCGGGCTGGATTCGCTAAATAACCTATGATGATTGGTCCAAGCAATTGCGTAAGGTATGTAAATGCGACCGCTTCCGTGCTTCAAAGCAAACATCCAGGTAATTGTGCGCGGCGCCAGAAAGCAGCCCTGATGGCGCACGACGACGCTCCATGTCACAAATTGGAAAAAAGGGGGCTTTTGAGTCTCCCCCTGCACCTCCATGCCGAAAAGGCTTCCGGTAATGCGCATCATATGGCTGGCCACATTGGGAGCGATTACGCTACCTCAGCAGGTGTCAGCTGCAAGCTTCAACTGCGCTTCAGTTATGGCGCCAAAAGAGAAGCTTATCTGCCAGGACCGGGAATTATCCGCGCTCGATGAGCGCCTTGCTCACGCTTACAAGCACAAGCTGAAAAGTCTGAGTCCTTACGGTCAGGGCTTACTAAAGAAATCCGAACAAAACTGGCTACGCTACATAGAAACCGTTTGTCCGATCACGTTCCGCTCGACAAGTGACTCTGCCGCAGATTCGGCAAAGTGTATAAAATCGCTATATCAACAGCGGTTGCAGGACCTGGATGCAGTCACAAGAAAGGTTGGACCTTTCGTGTTTATTCAAATAGATTCATTTGCTGCAGAACCCTATAGAATTACGCAGACATCGCGTAATTCTATAGGGTTCTATGTTCAACACCTCTCCCGCCCTCAAATTGACGAACCACGGTCGACAAAAGAGGTCGCATGGAACAATATTTACAAAAAAAATACAACTAAAAGCATATAGTTATTGCGATAGCCAGAAGGGCGATGAATATATTCGTTACGATGTCAGTTATGTGAGTGCTCACGTCATAAGTGTAGCATGGTCAGATTATACATACTGCAATGGCGCGCCGCACGGTTTTCTTGAGACTGGAGGTGATAACCGTGTTTTGGATCAAGGTTCGAGGGAATTGGTCCCGTCGGACGTTTTCGCCACTGGATGGAAGGAAAAATTACAGCGCCTATTCTTGAACGCCCTGCTTGAAACCGGTTGGAAGCCGAGAGATGACGAAGAAAAACGGAGTGTTTTAGACACCGTGACCGAACCGAAGAAATGGGTGTTTACACATGATGGGCTGAGCGTGTCATTTGGCGCTTATGATAGTGGGTGCTACGCCTGCAACCCAAGGACCACGACAATACGTTGGATCAATCTAATGCCGCTTCTGACTGCAGGTTCCTTGTTGCATTAGGAATTCCTCCATTTCCTAATGCAACAAGGAACTGCTTCCGCATTTTTAACACCACCTTTGACAGCCGACATTCCGCCACCCCCGAAAGCAAACTTTAAGACTTCCCGCCACATACTGCCCCGCTCCACCGGGAGCCGGTCAGATGAACGCTGTCTTTCACCACGTCGCGCGCGCAACGAGCGACGCTGCCGACATCCCGAACATTCCGACAGACCAGTGGATATCCCGCGCCGTGGATTACGAGCGCGCGGGCGATCTGCCCGCTGCACGTCGCAACGCCCTCCGCTCAATCGGCATAAACGCGCGAAATATCACCAGCCTGATGCTCCTAGCCCGCGTGGAGCTTGCGCTCGGCCGCGCCTCGCGGGCTGTCGCACCGCTCAAACGCGCGGCCCGGTTACGTCCGGTCTTCGCCATTCGGCTGATCTACGCCCGCTGCCTGCGAAAAGTCGGGCAAATCACGGAGGCTCAGACGGAACTCGACGCCGCCGTCGCCGACATGCCGCAAACGGCGGCAACCTACACTGTTCTCGGCCTGACCTTCGAGAACATTCACGAGCCCGCTCAGGCCGCGGTTTTCTATCGTCGCGGACTGGCGATCGTCCCTGACGATGGCGTCATCTGTCATCGCCTTGGCCGTCTTCTGAACGAAGCGGGATTCGTGGAGGAAGGGTGCGCGTTGCTTGAGCGTGCGCAGGCGTCCCATCCTGCGTCTTCGGATCTTCACCTCGACCACAGCGTCTCCCTTGCGAACATGGGCAGGTTTCACGAGGCGCTCGACGCGATAGACCACGCAGTCGGCATCGACCCTGACAATTATCGCGCCCGACATAACAGAGGACATATTCTGCTGAATTTAAATCGTTCTCACGAAGCCGTCGTCGAATTCGACAGAGTCCTGCAAGTCCGTCCGGAGTTCGCCCAGTCCCGTTTTTCACGCGCCTGCGCACTGTTAAAAACCGGAGCGTACGAAGACGGCTGGCAGGAATATGAATGGCGGTGGAAAGACTGCCAGACCATGCCAGCGAACTTGCCCGGACTGCCGTGGCAGGGTGAAAGCCTTGCCGGGCGGAGCCTTTTGCTGTTCACGGAACAGGGTTTCGGCGACAGTCTCCAGTTCATCCGTTTTGCTCCGGAACTGGCCGCGCGCGGGGCGCAGGTCACGGTGCTCGCACCGCCGTCGCTGGCGCGCCTGATTGGCGCTGTTGACGGCGTCCGGGCGGTTATCTCAGACCCGCCGCCCCACGACGCGTTCGCGTTTCACTGTCCTTTGGCAAGTCTGCCTTACCGTCTGGGCGTGACGCTGCGCTCCGTGCCTGCTGCGCCGTATCTGACCGTCGCGCCCGCCCTCGCCGACGAGGGGGCGAGCGCGGTCCGGGCTCTCTTCCCGGCTGAGCTGGATCGGCCAGAGCCCGTCGTCGGCCTCGTCTGGTCCGGGGCGCCGCGTCCATTCCAGATCAGCGCCAACCTCATCGACCGACGACGTTCGATGCAGGTCGCAGAGCTGGCTCCCCTCGCCTCGTTGCCCGGCGTCCGTTTCGTATCCTTTCAATTTGGCGCGGCGCGGCAGGAAGTGCATGATTCGAAATTGCCCATTATAGACGTGATGCAGGGCGTGTCGGATTTCGCGGACACCGCGGCGCGGTTGCTGGCTGTCGATCTGCTGATCGCAGTCGATACCTCGATCGTGCATCTGGCGGGCGGATTGGGCGCGCCGGTCTGGACGCTGTCGCGCTTCGACGGATGCTGGCGTTGGCTGGAAGAACGGGCGGACACGCCTTGGTATCCGTCGATGACGTTGATCCGCCAGCCACGCCCCGGCGACTGGGCTGCGACGATAGCCGTTGCGCGGGATAAGCTTGAAATCTGGCGCGATGAATGGCTCGCGGCCAGAAACGCCGACGCGCGTAAAGAGGGCATTCAGGACATGGAAAAACGCTGAAACGCCTTTTCACTGCGCGTCGCCTGCAGGAACGATGTTCCGACGGCGCGCCAGTCAGGCATTTTCGGGCGTTGGCAAACCCAGGCGCGCACGAATTTCCCGGGCGATTGCAGGCGCGTCGTCCAAAGGTTCGACCGGCCAGCGCTCGACATCTCCCTCGAACCGACGCGCGCGCCCGCATTTCAGCAACGTCTCGACAAAGATGCCGATCCTGCGGGAAGACCCGGGCAAGCCATGGATGTAGAGCGGGACGGAACTTGCGGCCGCTTCCGACATCATTGAAATACTGTCCGTTGTGACCACAAGAAAATCCGCGCAGGCCACAAGCCCGAGATAGGGGTTGTCCGTTCCCTCACTCCAGAGAGTCCCGCCGACGGAAGCCGCGGCCTCGCGCAACGCCGCCACGCCCTCTGCGCCCGTCCGGCGGGAGGTGGTGATGAAGAGATGGGCGCCCGAAGCGCGCGCCGCCCTCGCCAGCAACGCGCCCAACTGCTCCGCCTCAGCGCGTCCGAAACGGAAGCGGCCGTTGGCGCCGCCGACCAGCGCCGCGAGAAGCGGCTGACCGCAGCGCACAAGCCTGGCGCTCCAATCGGCGCGCGCCTGTTCCAGCCTCACCGGGGTCAGTCCGTGCAACGCCGTTCGGCCCAAGAGCACGTTCGGCCCTTCTATTTCATCATGAACGTTGGCCACCACCAGATCGAACCGATCCAGTTTCATGCGCGGATGCTGGATCTGTACGACAGTATAGCCCTTGCGGCGCAACGCAGCGCCAATGGCCGCCCCCTTTCCCGCCACAGTCAGAACAGGGCCAATAATCGAGGAGTCAGAACTGTGGGCAGCAAACTCCCCGGCCTCCACGGCGGCGAGGGGGTTTGGCCACATCCGGGCCGGCAGCACACGCATCAGTCCGGCCGGTCTGATCGGCGTCAATTTCGCCGGGAAACCAAGGCGTTCAGCCAGCCCGAAAGCCTGAGAACGCATTCCGGCGAAATCTTCGGCGACCACGGGCAAGGCGCGTCGTCGCACAGTTTCCGCATCTGAGTTCGTATCGGGGGCGGCTGTCACGATGGACGCGTTTCTGGCGCCAACGAGCCGCCCCCGCAAGCGGGAAGCGCCGTCAAAGCCACGCCCGGCGGTTGCAAGGCGTGGCGACGGGACCTCACCAGCCCGGATAGCTCGGGTATGCAGTGTAAGCCGGCGCGACCGGCACGTAGGCCACCGGCGGGGGCGGCGCATAGACAACGCGCGGCGGGGGCGGCGCATAGGCTACCGGCGGCGGAGCCGCAACGGCGCTACCCAGAACCGCGCCGACCGCAAGGCCGCCGAGCACGCCGCCAACAACGGCGCCCGGTCCCCAACCATGACGGTAATAGGGACGCGGCCCACCGCCCCACCGCGGACCGCCACCCCAACCGGGTCCACCCCAACGCGGTCCACCGCCCCAGCCCGGGTGGGCGTCAGCCGAAGCCAGCGGAAGCGTCGAACCGGCGAGGACGCCAAGCAACGCCGGAACGGCCACGAACAAACGAAGCGACTTGCGCATATCGTAATCTCCTGAACAGAGGCGAAGCGCCAGGCGCCTCACCCTAGAATCCAAATAGACACCCCGTTCATGGCGAATTCTTGACCGCATTTGCGACAAATAATGGCATGGGGCCGAAGGCCCGAAGATCACCGTCGCCGCGACCGTCACAGACCGGCGGCGGCTTCCTTGACCAGAGCCACATGTTCAGCGGGCTTCACCTTGCGCCATATCGCCTTGATCCGTCCGTCGGCCCCGACGAGAAACGAACTGCGCTCCATGCCCCAGTAAGTGCGGCCATACATCGATTTCTCGACCCATGTTCCATACTGGTCCGCAAGCTGATGTTCCGGGTCGCTGGCGAGCGGAAACTCAAGCCCGAATTTCTCTGCGAATTTATCGATTTTCGAAACAGGGTCCGGGCTGACGCCGATGACGGTCAGGTCCAGCTTGCCCAATGCAGGCAACGCCTCCTGAATATCGCAGGCTTGCGTGGTGCAGCCCGGAGTGTCCGCCTTCGGATAAAAATACAGCAAATAGGGCTTTCCGGCCAACGCAGCGCTGGACACGGTTCGCCCGGCGCTCGCGGAGAGGGAGAAGTCAGGGGCCTCATCGCCCACTGCAATCGGTTCGGTCGTCATGGCCCGGAGCCTGCATCACTCTCCAGGAGCGCGCAACGACAATGCCGAACCTGCGACGTCACATTTCTCCCACCGGCCCGATCAGGCGCACGAAAGCCGCGCGCACCGCCGTCGCGACGTCTTCCATGCGCTCAGCAAGACCCGCGACGTCGCTTTCGCCCATCGCGCGCAACAACGCCTGTAGCGTCGCCGGCGGCAACGACTCCAGAGCGCCCGGCGGCGGTTTCGGCCCGCATAACAGCCTCAGCACACCCTGTAGCGCCCGCCAGAACTGATCGGCGGAGACGAGAAAGCGCGCGTCCCCCCGACCAAGCATCCCCGTACGGCCCAGTCGCTGAAGCGCCGTCGCGGTCACGGGTGAGCGCGCCTCTGCCGAGTCCGCCAGGAGTTGAAGGGCCTGCGCGATGAAATCCACCTCCATCAACCCTCCGGCCCGCAGCTTCACGTCGCACGGCCCGGACGACGGGCGATCCCGCTCCAGACGGGCGCGCATTGCGGCTGCGTCGGCCAGAACGTCGTTTCTGCCAGCGCCGCTACGCCCAAGAGCTACGGCGAACGCACCCTGTATGTTCCTGCGCAGCATCGCGCGAGCGCCGTCCTCGCCCGCCACAGCGACGACGCGCGCCCGCGTCAACGCCATACGTTCCCAAGTCCACGCCGAGTCCTCGTGGTAACGGCGGAACGCGGTCAGCGAGACCGCTACCGGCCCCGCCGCGCCGGATGGCCTCAGACGCATATCCACCGCGTAGAGCGGCCCCTCCGCATCCGGGGCCGTCAACGCGCCGACGAAGCTGTGCGCGAGGCGGAGATAATATTGCGACGCCGTGACCGCCCGCCCGGTCTTTCCCGCCGCGACGACGCTGTGCGCCGACTCTTCGGGATGGTCGAAGACCAGCATCAGGTCGAGATCAGATCCCGACATCATCTCCCGCGACCCCGCCTTGCCCAGGGCGACCAGTGCAGCGGCGCCGCCGGGAACGCGGCCATGACGCAGGCGATGTTCGCGGAGCACGGCGTCCAGCAGCACGGCGATCACCGCATCGGCCATCGCCGTGCGATCCCGCGCCGTACGATCTTCGTCGAGCCTACCCTCCAGCCGCGCCACGGACAGACGGAACTCTTCCGCCCGCACCACCGGCCGCAAACGTCCGATCAGCAGATCCAGAGGAGGTCGCTCGTTGGCAAGCGAGCGGATGCGGGCGGAAGCCGCCGCGTCGCCGCCCGACATGTCTTCCGGCTCCAAAAGCCCCTCCAGCGCGGACGGCGTGTCCGCCAGATGGTCCGCCAGAAACGGAGAAGCGTCGAAAATCGCGGCGATGCGTGCGATCAACGCCGGATTGCGCTCGAGCAGCGACAGAAGCTGCACGCCCGCCCGTTGCCGCGAGAGCAGCGTGTCGAAATGCCTGAGGCAGGCGAGCGGATTGCGCCGCGCGATGAAGCTGTTCAGCAGCGCCGGGGCCAACCCGCGCAGGAGACTGTGGGCGCGCTCCGACTGTAACGCACGGCGGCTGTTGCCCACCCAGTGGCGCAGCAGCGCCGCCGCCGTCTCGCAGTCGGCCTCGGGAAACCCTGCCGCGGCGAGGCGCTCCGGCAAATCTTCCGCGGACAGGTCGGACAGGGAGGCGCTGGCGCGTGGCCCACGCGTGGGCGTCGTGAAGTGGCGCTCGAAAATCCTGCGCGCCGCGCGCATCTGGGGCAACAGATCCAGAGCCAGATCGCCGCCGCTGGCGTAGCCCAAGAAGATGGCAAGCGCCTCGAACCCTTCCCGGCTCGCGGGGATGTCGTGCGTCTGCTGGTCGGCGCGCATCTGGATGCGATGCTCGACCTCCCGAAGCAGACGGTATGCCCGTGACAGCGTCGCCGCCTCTTCCGCCGGGAGATGCCCGGAACGCGTCAACCCTCGCAAGGCCTGCACAGTGCGGCGCTCCCGCAGGCCCGGCGTCTTGCCGCCCCAGACAAGCTGCATCGCCTGCGTGACGAATTCGATCTCTCGTATGCCGCCCTCGCCAAGCTTGACGTTATGACCCAGCAGCCATTGCGCCCCGGCCTCAGGGTCCGTCAGCGTCGCGTCCGGCAATCGCGCCAGCCCCGCGCGCCCGGGTTTTCGGTGGCGGTCGATCCGCGACTTCATGTCGTGAATGTCGTCGATCAACGCGAAGTCGAGATTCCGTCGCCACACGAAAGGGTGGATGGCGCGCAGAAAGTCGCGCCCCAGCGGGATGTTTCCCGCTACGGGCCGCGCCTTGGTCATCGCCGCGCGCTCCCATGTCTGACCGAGGCTTTCGTAATAGGCGATGGCGGCCGGCAGCGACACGGCGAGCGGCGTCGCCGACGGATCCGGGCGCAGGCGCAGATCGGTGCGAAACACGTATCCATCCGCGTCCCGCGCTTCCATGAGGCGGACAAGGTCGCTAGTGATACGGATGAACGTCTGGCGCGCAGTGTCCGGATCGGCGTGGAGATCGGCGTCGAAGAGCGCCACGAGATCTATGTCCGAGGAGAAGTTCAGTTCCCGCGCGCCCAGCTTTCCCATCGCCAGCACGACATAGCCGCTGCCTCGCGCAGGCTGATCGGGGTTCTTCAGCGACAGCCGTCCTGCCTCATGCGCGGCGCGAAGCAGATGATTGACGGACGCGTCGAGCGCAGCTTCGGCCAACCGGCTCAACGACAGCGTGACCGATTCCAGCGACCAGAAACCGCCGATGTCGGCCAACGCCGCGCCAAGGGCGACGCGCCCCTTGGCGACACGCAGGGCGTGCGCAAGGTCCTCTCGCGGCGTCGTGCAGGACAACGCCGACAGGGCTTCCAGCGCCTCTTCGACGAATCGATCCGGTCCGTTTTCCAGCAGACGCGCGAAATCGACCGGGTTTCTGAGCGCAAGATCGGCGAGATAAGGGCTGGAGCCGCCGACGCACGCGAGCAGGGACAACGCCCCCGGCGACGCCAGCATTTCCGGCGGCAATCCTTCCTCCAGCCACAATTCCCGAATATCGACCGCGAAACGCGCCGCCGCCGCCTCATCAACTGGCAGCGCCCAGCGTCCGGCGGGCCAGTCGACGCCCGCGACGCTGCGCTGGCCAACCGCGTGCGGCGCATCGCGTTGATGGTCCAGAAGCTCGTCGCGTCCGGCATGGGGCGCGGGAGCGTGATCCGACGCGCGGCGGGCGCGAGCGGAAGACCGGGGAGGTCCGCTGCGCGGGGTAAGGGGAGTGTTTCCAGGCATGCGCTTTATGGATCAGTGAGACCGGCAGGGATGCGGGCGTGAGCGCTTCTGGTCAAGCCTCGTCGACGACGTCCCCTCCCGGCGTCGGCAAACGCCGGTCGCGCGTCATGTGCTGCCTGCGCTGCTGCGGCGTGCTGACGATGCTTCTGGTTGTGCTTCCGGCTCTGGGGCTCGCGGCCCTCCTCACCACAATGATGTTCCGGCCGCTGAACGTAACGCCGCTGGCGCGCCCCTTCATGCCGATCGTCATCGCCAGGGGGGCAGCGGGCGCGCCACCGCGCGGGCGCCTCGCCATCGGTCACGCCGAGTTGCAGTGGATGGGGCTGCGGGACGGTTTCGGCTCGCCCGTCCTTCTGCGGCTGCACGACGTGACGATCCTCGACGCCCGTGGAAACACGGTGGACCGCATCCGGGAGGGCGCCGTGGCGCTCGACGCTTTCCCGTTGCTTCGCGGCCGCATCGCGATCACCAATCTTCAGGTCGGCGGCGCCAGACTGGCGCTCCGACGTGACGAGGGCGGCGACGTCGATCTGGATTATGGCGACAACGGCTCGGGCCGGCACGGCGGTGGCCTGCAGGTCGAATTGAATCATCTGCATCACCTTGCGCTGTCAGACGCGCATCTAGAGGTGAACGACCGTGCGCTTCACGCTCGCTGGATCGTAGACCCGGTCGACGCTACGTTGACCCCGGTCCTAGTGCGTTGGCGGCGTGGGCTGGTCGGCTCTCTGACCATCGGTGTCGCAGCGCGGCCAGACGGTTCCGGCAACGCGATCCCCGCGCCCTTCCTGGTCAATCTGACCGCGCATGGCGAACGCGCGCCAGGCGACCTGCTCGCATGGCATGTCGCCGTCGCGCCAACGACGCCCGCCGGACTGGCGCCAGTCGTTCCTGCCCTCGCGGCTATCAAACTGCCGCTTGGCCTGACGGCCGACGTCACGCTCCACGCCGGGCGCTGGCTCGGCATGGTCACGCCGCGCGATGCAACCGTGACGGTGACGGGCGGTGAAGGCGAGCTCGACGCTGCCGGATCGACCCTGTTCACCCAGGACGCGCAAGCACGCCTGCGCCTCGAATTTCCCGAACCTCGGACGCATTTGCTCAGGCGGGAGGCTATGCCTGCACGTCTGGATGTAACGGAGCTTCTCGCCCATCTGCGCCCGCCGCCGTCTCCTCCGGCTGATTCCCCGGCGGCTCCCCCGACGGAATCTCCGACAAAGAGTGCGCCTGCAGATCGAACGACCGGAAGCCCGAAGCAAGCGGTCGACACCACGCTCGCAGGGGCGGCCGACACTCAACGCGCAAGGAGTCCTTCTTTCGGCAGCCCGCAAGACAAAAGCCCGAAAGTTGACGTCAACGGCGCCAGCGCAAGCAGCACGCAGGGCACGGCCGTGTCGACGGTTGCGACTCAGGCCAAGGGCGCGCAGACCGCTGACGCCCCGGAAACCGGGACGACAACTTCGGCTGTTCAGCAGGACGATCCCGGCCTGACGGCGACTGCAAGCGGCGCGCTGTCATGGGCCGACATACACAACTCTGGAGCTTTTTCTGGCGATCTGTCGGCGGCGCTGACTGACGTTCCCTTCATGTACGTCGCTCACTACTGGCCCGCCCTTGCTGGCAAAGGCGCCCGGAAATGGGTCACCCAGAACGTCACGGCTGGCATGTTGCGCAATACACATGTCTCCGTCAGCCTTGTACCCGGCCCGGACGGGCGCAAGCCCGTCATGTCACGAATAAGCGGCGGATTGGACGGACAGGGACTGGACGTTCACTGGCTTCGCCCCATCGCGCCCCTGCACGGCGTCGACGCGCATCTCAGTTTCGTCGATCCAAAGACGATCATGATCCGCTTTGACCATGGCTATCAGCTTGTCGAGCGTGCAGGCCGACGCGTGGATTCGAACGGGACTGGCAAGCTCGCGCTCGGGGCGGGCAGCATGGAAATTCGCGATCTGGACAAGAAGGACCAGACCGGCCTTCTCGACATCACGCTTGAGGGGGATCTGCGGGATCACATCGCGGTGCTGAGCGAGCCGCGCTTGCATATCCTGTCAAAGCACCCGCTGCCGTTTACGCATCCGAGCGGCTGGGCGGTCGCCCACAGCAAGCTCGAACTGCCTCTGGAATCACACATCTCGACCGACGACATGACGCTTGACGGCCATGCGCAACTCACCCGCGTCCATCTGGGCGATGCAGCGATCGGGCGCGACATGGACGACGCCACCATCGCCATGAACGTCACGATGAAAGGGCTGACGCTGACCGGCTCCGGCCTGTTCGCACATATTCCCACGGACGTTCAGGGCAGCGTCGATTTCAACGCCTCGCCGCCGCGTCACGTCGTCAACAAGATCGACGCGCAAATGCACATGACGCCGGAGAACGCCGTCCTGGCCGGAATTCCCGTGGACGGACGCTTCGACGGCGCCGCCGACATGAATGCGAAATATGCATCCATGAGCGACGGAACGGCGACGCTGGGCCTGAACCTCGACCTGACGCGGGCGGCGGTTCACATCCCCATGTGGAGCAAGCCCGCGAACGTTCCGGCCAATGCGAGCGTGCAACTGACAATCGACCATGGCTCGCTATCGACGGTGACCGACATACGCGCCACCGGCCCCGATCTGGCATTAAACGGAGAAGCGAGGCTCCATGACGGAGCGCCGCCAGAGCTGATCGTGCCGGAATTCCATGTGGGCCGCTCCAACGGATCGGCCAGTTTCACCGCCCCCATGACGGCGACGCAGCCGATCTCCGTTCATGTAAAGGCGTCGACGCTCGACCTCACGCCTCTGGTGCAGGGGCCCGACGAGAAGAAGCCCGCGAAGAAGCCGACGACCTACCATGTCCCACAGGCCGCCAGCGGCAAGGTGGACGGCCCGCCGGGCCGTCCCTGGTTCATCGATGTCGACGCGGACACGCTCTATTACAGCAAGACAGGAGCGCTCGGCGGCGTCTCCGCGCATATCGAACACAATGGCGTCCGGCTGCAGCGCCTGCGGTTCTCAATGGCGTCTCCCTCCGCAGCCACCGCCGTTATGGAGCCCGTCGGCGCGACGCGGCGTCTGACCGCCGATATCACCAATTTCGGCACGCTCGCCGCCCGCACAGGCGTAATCAACACGATGTCCGGCGGAAATGCGCGGCTGGAAGGGCATTTCGACGATTCCCGCGAGAACGCCCCGTTCCACGGACGGCTAAGCATCTCTCCGTTCGTGATCACGAAGGCGCCGGACGCACTGCTTATGGCGCGGAGCCTGTCAATCTATGGCTGGCTCAACGCCCGGAAAAACGGGGAATTCGAAGTCGACCGGTTCAGCATGCCGGTCTCATTCGCCGACGGCGTGCTGCATATCGAGGACGGACGCGCGGGCAACGGCGCGCTGGGCGCCACGATCGAGGGGCCGATCGACCTCGATCACGGCACGATGGATCTGGCTGGAACCATCGTGCCCGCGTTCGCCGTCAATGCGCTGCCCGGCAAGCTGCCCGGCGTCGGCAAGCTGTTTTCTCCCGAGAAAGACGGCGGTCTTCTCGCCGTCAAATTCGCGGTGAACGGCAAACTCGACGACCCCGCGTTCTCCGTCAGTCCTTTCACGATCTTCCTGCCCGGCGTCCTGCGCGACATGTTCTGACGGCCATCCGCGGATACGGACCGGCCGATTTCGTCCAGGGGCGCTAGTCTGACGGTAAGGCCGCGCCTATATCTCTTCCGCGACCCGACGCCTGACGGCGACCTTCCGGGCGAAGAGAGTGACGGAGACGACGACCATGTCCGCGACGCAAGACGCAACCGCAACGCCCGCAAACGCGACATCCTCCTCCGGCGCGCTTGCGCCCGTGACCGTGCTGACCGGCTTTCTCGGGGCGGGAAAGACGACGCTGCTCAACCACATTCTGACCGCACAGCACGGCCGCAACTACGCCGTCATCATCAACGAGTTCGGCGAACTCGGCGTGGACAACGACCTCGTCGTCGACGCCGACGAGGAAGTGTTCGAGATGAACAACGGGTGCATCTGCTGCACCGTTCGCGGAGACCTGATCCGCATCCTCGGCAGCCTGATGAAGCGCCGCCAGAAATTCGACGGGATCATCGTCGAGACGACAGGCCTCGCCGACCCTGCTCCGGTTGCGCAGACCTTCTTCGTGGACGCGGACGTGCGCGCGAAGACCCGGCTGGACGCGGTCGTGACAGTCGTGGACGCCTACAACGTGTTGCAGACGCTGGAAGAGAGCCCTGAGGCGACCAACCAGATCGCCTTCGCCGACGTCATCATCCTGAACAAGGTCGATCTGGTCGACGCCGCGAAGATCGCGGAGATCGAGGCGCGCATCCGCACGATCAACGCTTTCGTGCGCATCCATCACGCAACGCGCGGCGCCGTGGCGTTGACCGACGTTCTGGATCAGGGCGGTTTCGACCTGCAGCGCGCGCTGGCTGCTCACCCCGATTTCCTCGAAAACTCCGAACATTCGCATGAGGAGAACGTGACCAGCATGTCCTTCACGCTCCCCGGTCCAGCGGACGAGCCGCGTTTTCAGGCGTGGATCGGCGCTCTTCTGCAGGAACAGGGAGCGGATATTCTCCGCGCCAAGGGCATACTGGAATTCAAGGGCCGGGACGAACGTTTCGCGTTTCAGGCGGTGCATATGATGGCGGATGGCGACTTCATCGGTCCGTGGAGAGCGGGCGAGAAACGCGAATCCCGGCTGGTGCTGATCGGACGCAACCTCAATCGTCCGCGTCTGCGGCGCGGTTTCGAAAGCTGCCTGGCCTGAGTCGATCCGTTTTTACGCACTGCCTGATCGCTCGAGCAGGCAGTGCGAGCAAGCGGCGTGGACCATGACAGCCCCCCTCACTTACCAGCCGCCTGTCGACGCACCCCACACCAGACACCCCGCCCTGCATCGCGGATCTCCCATTATCTTCTGACGGAGCCGGAAAGACCGGAATGAGCAGCACGATTTCGCCCCCCAACTTTCCCGGCCTCGTGGACTCGCGCGGCGCCGAACGGCGCTTCGACGCCCATATCACCGGGTGCTGCGCTTCCCGCGACAACAGTCTCCTCGCCTTCTCGACAGGAGAAGGCGACGTGATCCTCGCTCCGCGTGCCGAACTGAAAACTCCCGATGCGTGGGTGGTTTCGCAGGTCCATGACGGCCCCGCTCTCGCGATCGCCCCCGATGTCAGCGGTGATGCGTTTTTGACGGGCGGCGAGGACTGTCGTCTGAAGCGCACCTCTTCCACCAGAACGGTGGAGGAGGTCGCCCGCTCGAAACGCTGGATCGAGCATGTGACGACGTTCAGTCAGGGGAAGACCGCGCTAATCGCCTTCGCATCCGGCAAGGAGGCGCAACTTTGGGCCGGAGGCGGCTCCGAACCGCTGCGGACGTTCGAGCATGCCTCCACGGTGTCGGGACTCGCCTTCGACGGTAAGGGCAAGCGCCTGGCGGCGTCGCATTACAACGGCCTGTCGCTGTGGTTCGTGCAGTCGAAAGACAGCAAACCGCGCCTGCTGGAGTGGAAGGGCAGCCATCTGGGTGTCGCGATTCATCCGGCGGGCGAGGCCGTCGTCACCGCCATGCAGGAAAACGAATTGCACGGCTGGCGCCTGTCGGACGGGCACAACATGCGGATGAGCGGCTATCCCTCGAAAATCGGCTCCATGGCGTTCACCCGCAACGGGAAATGGCTGGCGACGAGCGGCGCCGATTGCGTCGTGATGTGGCCGTTCTTTGGCGGCGGCCCGATCGGCAAGCCGCCGATGGAGACGCCGGGCATCCCGGGCGTCAACTGCACGCGGGTCGCCACGCACCCGACACAGGACATCGTTGCGGCCGGTTTCGCCGACGGCGCTGTGTTGATGGTCGACTACACCTCTCACCGGGTGCTGCCGGTTTGCGCTGCGGCGGGCGGGCCGGTTTCGGCGCTGGCGTTCAGCAGCGACGGTTGCGTTTTGGGATACGGAACCGAGGACGGGCGTATAGGCGCTCTCGACCTGACGGCTCCGGACTGACCGCTTCCGGCGGCAATGCTGTGGCGTCACTCCACTGATCGAGACACATGTTTCGCCAGCAGAGTGGCGTGTGGCCATGTCCGTCCGTTTATCCGGCGCAGTAGCGGTTTTCACACCAACATTGCGAAAATTAGAAAAGTTGTATTTTTCGAAGAAATTTTAAAGCGCCCGCTCATCTCAAGAAAATTTTCTTCTACACCGCCTATCTGGTTCAATACGGACGCGGCGTTGCTTCTCTCTGGGCACTCACCGCGTAAGGCCTGATCCGGCCTGCGCGTTCAACAATACCGTACTGCCCGCATGACAAATGTCCGCGTCGCCCAACTGTAGAAGAAGCGGTCGGCTCGTATCCTACTTTGATCAACAGATCGCCATGAGCGGCCCGACGCGAGAGTTGCTCAGGCAGGTCGTCATTGATGTTGTTCCCGCCCAATGCCCAAAAGATTGCAGATGTCGCACAGCGCATGTGTCTGACACATGAACAAACCAAATACGTGCATTTTACACTATTTATAATAGTTATATATAGATATTACTAATTTTACATGTATTTTTGGAGGT
Organism: Acetobacter nitrogenifigens DSM 23921 = NBRC 105050; assembly: GCF_000429165.1. Classification (GTDB taxonomy): domain Bacteria; phylum Pseudomonadota; class Alphaproteobacteria; order Acetobacterales; family Acetobacteraceae; genus Acetobacter; species Acetobacter nitrogenifigens. The sequence continues at coordinate 68,345 of NZ_AUBI01000016.1, forward strand.
GATTCAACACAGCTACGGACCACTCCTATGACGCCGCCGGTCAATCCCTATACGAGCACACACCCACCATCCATACAGTCTCCTGCTGCGATGAGTGCGCCTACGACAGCCTTCAATCGAGCGTCCACATATGCGGCGTCCCGGTCAGCGGCGACTGCTTCGTTCCTCGCCATAGCCTCTCTTTTCTCATGACTTTTTCAAACCGATCCAAATCCGCCTCCATGGTCGTCGCGCTCTCTCTGAGCGCCGCCAGTCATGCCGCTACGCCCAAACCTGATTCAGGCGATAACGCCGCAACATCGGGAAAACATAAAGAGGCGTCGAAAATCTACGCGAACAAGAGCGAGAGCATCACAGTCAAGGCGGACGCGCGTCGCCCTCATCTGGCCGCCCACACGCCGTTGGGGGCGTTGGGAAACAGATCTGAATTCGACACGCCGTTTTCTCTCAGCGTCGTCTCGGCAGCCAAAGTTGAACAGATTCAGGCTGTCGACATCGCGGACGTTTTTCGCGCCGAACCTGGCGTGCAGCAGAACTCCAACGGCGGCTCCACCGCCTCGGGCGCAAGTTTTCGCGTGCGCGGCCTAAATCTCGACTGGACCAACGGTTACAAGATCGACGGCTTCGCCATTCCTTATTGGTTTATCGATCTTCCCATGGCGAATTTCGGCCAGTTTCAGCTTTTTAAAGGGGCTTCGGGCTTTCTCTATGGTTTCGGCTCCCCTGGCGCCGTCATGGATTTTCAACTCAAGAAACCAGTAGACACGCCCAAGCTCTCACTGGAAGCCGGATATCGTTCTGATGCGGTTTTCCGCCAGAGTCTGGACGCTGGCGGACCGCTAGATCACGCGGGGCGCGTGACGACGCGATTGGCCATCGGCAACGAAGTCGGCAACCAATACAATGGAAGTTTCCTTCGTAGCACGTCTGTTTCCGGAAGCATCAGGGTTCGTTTGACGGATACTCTCGACTGGCATGGCGACGCATTCTATCTCAATACGTTGCAAAAAGGCATGGTCAACGGCGTGACCGTCAGCAGTGCGCTGCATTACCTGACTCCGATCAGCGGCCGCGCTGAACTGGGCGCTCCCGATTCATGGAAGACGAACGACTTCAAACATTTCAACACCGGGTTTGACTGGCGGTTCGCGCCAAACTGGACCGCGCGCCTGACCTACGCCTACACGCATCTGGACGAAAAATTTCCATCCAATGCGATCACCTTCCTTGATAACAAGGGAGATTATTTGAACCGCCCATTCCAGATGACACGCGTCTTCACGTATCATCAGGCTCAGGAAGCGACCGAAGGAACGTTCAAAACCGGGCCGCTGCGCCACGACGTCGTTGCGGGAATCACATGGCTGCTGCAGGATTTCGATGCGGACGCCAATGCCGCCTATTATCCGCCCAATCAATACGGCAACATCTACACGACACGGCCAACCGCGACCAATGGCACCGCCTATAATCCCCGCCTCTATCGTTACGTCGACTACACGCAAGTTTCCCCATTCTGGAGCGACACGGTGACCTGGGGAAAATGGTCGCTGCTCGCGGGCGCACGCTACACCGACTACATTGAAAACGACTACGCGACCGACGGCAGCGGCCGCCAGACCGCGGCGCGCCGGAACAATCCTGTCACCCCTGTCGTCTCGCTATCCTATAAACCGGACGCAGGGATAAATCTGTATTTCAGCTGGGTCCAGGCCATGCAATCCGGCACACAGGCCGCTGCGACGGCGAAAAACGCATACGCCGTATTCGCCCCGATGCGCAGCGATCAGTATGAAGTCGGCGCCAAATTCCAACGCAACAGATGGAGCGGCACGATCGCTCTATATCGCATGGACACAATCGCATCATACGTCGATTCGAATAATGTCCAGCAACAGGGTGGACTTGTCCGCTATCAAGGCGTTGAAGCCGCCGTAAATATTGAGGCGACACGCGATCTGCAACTCTCGGCGAGTTTGACCTATCTTGACGCCCGATACGGCGCTGGAACGCCTTACAAGGGCAAGCAGGCAGAATCCACGTCGCCCTTCGAAGCCAATTTCTCGGCGATTTATACACTGCGCTGGGTGAAGGGGTTGAGCGTGAATGGCGGCCTGAATTACGTATCGGCGGCATGGCTCAACCCCGATAACAACTTTCGTATGCCATCTTACATTATCGGCAATGTCGGGGCGCAATACATAACGCGGGTACAGAACCACCGCCTGACGTTCAGGGCTTCCGTCCAGAACATCGGCAACGAACGCTACTGGGTCAGCCGGGGCTCGCTACAGCTTTTTCCGGGCGCCCCACGCACCGCCACAGTCAGCGCCCGCATCGATTTCTGACGTTGCAGGTCGGCAGGTCGGCAGGTCGGCAGGTCGGCAGCGTTGCTGGCCCGCCGTCGTTAGCGTTGCAAGCGCGAATACGTCTCACGCCTCGGAAATCGGTTATGTGGCGATCACGCCGCTACACACGCCCCAAGAATGCAGGGAGAAAGCTCCGCTTTCAGCCGCCATGTGCCGTGACATCGACGTCCACACCCACTTCAAGAGCCACCCACTGCCCCGAGGTCCACGGACCAGTCCCGACGCTGAACGCCGAACGGACAAGTTGGAGGTGCCCTTTGGCGTGCAGAGTGGAGCCGTTAATGTCGATGGTGAGAGGCAGAACGACAGCTTTGCTCACGCCTTTGATCGTCAGCGTGCCTTCCGCATCATACGCGTCGCCGCCTTTGGCCTTGAAGTCCTTCACTTCGAATACCGCTGTCGGGAACGTCTTGACGTCGAACCAGTCGTGACCAGGCAGCGCGCCATCTCGCTGACTGTCTCCTGTCGTGGCGCTCGTCATGTCCACCGTAATTTTCGCGTGCCCTGACTCCGGATGGGCCGGATCGAGCGTGATCGATCCATCATATTTCCCAAAGCGCCCCGAAAATCCCTTGCCGGTTTGCGTGCCGGAAAACCCGAGCGCACCATCGCCGCCTTTGACGCTCCAGTCAGCAGCGAACGCCGGGGCCGAGAGCGCAAGCGCGCCCGCAATGACGACGGGAAGAAACTTATGAACTGTCCTCATCGGACTTTTTCCTTTTGGCGTAGTGAATAAGATGCGCCGAAGACTGGCAGCATCTGACGAAGAACGTTATCGCGCAAAACGAAATGATGTCGCAGGGCTGCGGCCACATGCACGACGACCAATGCGAGAAGACCCCATGAAGCCCAATGATGAACAATCTTGAGGGCGTCTTCGACAGGAGCCTTGTCCGACAGAGTCGAGAGAACCGGCAGATCAGGCCAGGGGATTGTCCCGAACAGCACGGTTGGAATGCCAAGCACGGAAACGGACACCATCGCCCAGCCACTCAGCGGCAACAGCACCTGCAAACCGTAAAGGAGGGCGTGCCCGAGATGCGCGGCTTTTTTCTCAAGCGGCGGCATGTTCTCTGGCAATGCTGGCGCCCGATGACCGAAACGCCAGCCAATGCGCAGAACAATCAGAAGCATTACGGTAATGCCGATAGATTTATGCAGCTGATAGAGCTGGAACACGCGCATCGTATCGAGATTGAGGTGGTCCATGACCAGCCCCATCGCGATCAGCGTCAGAATCCCCAGAGCAATCATCCAGTGAAGGATGATCGCTACCGTGGTGTACCGCGTGGTCCCGCCAACTGCGCTCGCGGGCGTAGTCATGAAGATCAGTCCTGACGTTCAAAGGCGCCTGCAATGCGCAGGTGCACGTCGTCGGATACATAAGGCACATACATCTTCACGCCAAAGTCGCTGCGCTTGATGACGCCTGTAGCCTCAAAACCGATCGTGTATTTCTTGTCCAGCGCGTTCACGCCTGCCCCGATGAAGTGAACCTTCAGGGTTTCGGGCTTCGTCACGCCGTGCAGGGTCAGGTTGCCAGTCACAACGGCGTCATTCTTGCCACTGAGCCGAACAGAGGTGGACTCAAACGTGGCGTTAGGGAACTTCGCAGCGTCAAACCATTGATCGCCCTTGAGTTCGTCATTGAGTTTCGCGCTGGTGGTCTGCACGGAATCCACCGGGATTGTCACGGACAGTTTCGAAGCGGACGGATTCTTCGGATCCAGATTGAGTGTGCCGGACACGTTCGAAAATACGCCGAGATAATTAGTGAAGCCGAAATGCAACACCTCGAAGCCGACCTGCGTATGACCGGGCTCTACATCATAAACGCCGGACTGAATCTGCGTGGCGTTGGTGACGACCTGCGCAGACGCTGGATTGCCAGCCAGCAGACCGATAGCAAGGGTGGCTGCTGGGAATGAAAAAAGGCTGGACTTCATGGCGAGACACTCCGCTCGGTAAAATTCAGGCACAAGAGATCATGGTTTCATGCAAGGCTGGAACAGCCCTGTTCTCTTCTGGTCCCTTCATTACAGCCGCGCAGTAACGCAATAAATAGCAACAATGGAAAATCAAAGTTTCCCTATTTTGCCTTCACTGCGCCTCTGGGCGGCATGCGCACGCAGGACGATGCGCGCCACGCCCTCGCCTTCCCATTTCTACCCAGGCCCCATCATGTGGCTGTCCATCGAATTTTTCGCTGAAATTGGCGCATGTTGGCGACCTCACGACACATATCAGGCGACACAAGCGTACCCCGCCTCCCCAAGTCAGTGCTTTCACTACATGGAGTTACGCTTCAGGACTCAGCCGACATCGGAACCATGATAGTTTATTGATCGGCTGCCTATCGCCGAAGAGTTGCCGAATCCGATTAGGTCCGACTGCCCCCTCTACGAGATTATGCCTCGCGGCCACGTTGCCTCACCGACGACAGCGGAAACCCCACGCGGCGGCACAGGCAACGCCGAGGCGCAAAAATCCACCTTCGCCATGTTTCAGAACCGACCAGGAGACTTTTTTCAAAACGCCAGAATAAACGTCATTTCCTTGCAAACGCATTTGAAAACACCGCAGCAGCGTCACCATTCAGGAGCGCACACACATCCTTCCAAAGCCGACACGCAGCCAAACGTCCCACCAATCTCCAGAGGCAGACGCAATCAAAAGCGTCACGGTCGCACGACCTAGCGTCTTTTCAGGCAGCTTTCATCGACGCGTGCGGGCGCGGCTGTGTTGACGCAACACGCTTTCAATCCAGTCGTTAAGCTCAGCGGTCGCGCGTTCCGCATCTTCCCGGTTGGGGTAGCTGTCAGGAAACCGCAGCGCCAGCCAGCGCCAAGCCACCAGACGTTTATGCCGCTTCTCCGCGCGCTCAAGCTCCTCGCGGCCAGCACGATCCGGCGGCGGCAGGCGACCTGTCCCCGGTGGAGGAACAGCTTGGCCCGACGCATGTTCCGCCGCCCAACCTACGAGACGCCGAATCCCGTTGTCGCGATCGTCGACCGGGCACATCGCGTAGGTCCAGCGCTGTGTCAGGTCGAGTCCTTCCACCCCCTCCAGAGCGGACGCGATGGCGAATGGCTGCTCCATGTCGGCCAGACGGTAATTCGGATCGTCAACGCGCAGCACCGCACGCTTGATACGGGCGAGCACGCCGTAAAGGCTGTCCGATCCGATCTCGGCGGCGATCGCGCGAACGATATCCGCATCCGGCTGCACCAGCGGGCGCAACTCCTCCGGCGGTTCCGGCGCCGCCGCGAGACGATCCCGGATGAAACGCGGGCTGCCGGCGTCGGCGAGAACCGCGACCACGCCGTCTTCGTGCTTGCCATACCGTCCGGCGCGGCCGCCGATCTGCTTGACCTCCTGCACCGACAGGTCGCGTGTCTGGCGTCCGTCGAACTTACGCAAGGACGCAAAGACGACGCGTTTAATCGACAGGTTCAGTCCCATGCCGATGGCGTCGGTGGCGATCAGGATATCCGCTGCGCCGGAATTGAAGCGTTGCGCCTCGGCCCGACGCACCTCGGGACTCAGCGCGCCGTATACGACCGCCACCCGTCGCCCGCGCTCCATCAACGCGGCGCGCAGGTCGAGCACTTCCCGACGGGAGAACGCGATCAAAGCGTCCCCGGTGCGTAGATCGTTAAGACGCACGCCTGAGGGCGCCGCGCGTAACGGACTCTTGCGATGGAGAGTGATCTCATCCAGCGGATCGCCACAAAGCTCGGCAATCCGTCGCACCATTGGAATACAATCTGGCGCGCCAAGAACGAACAGATGCCTTGCCGGGGCCCCCATAATCGCGGCCGTCCACGCCGCGCCGCGATCAGGGTCGAAGAGCATCTGCGCCTCATCGATCACTGCGACGTCCACCGGGTTGGAGAACGGGCACATCTCGACAGTCGCCGCCAGATGCCGACTGCCCGGCGCGACAATCCGCTCCTCGCCTGTGGCCAAAGCGGCCTCCACGCCGCGCGACGCCAGCGCTTCGCGGAATTCGTGCGCCAGAAGACGCAGCGGCGCCAGCGCGAGCCCGCTCTCGGCGCGAGCGAGCGCGTCGAGCGCGGTATGCGACTTGCCGCTGTTCGTCGGGCCGGTGACCAGAGTGATCCGCCGCGCCAGCGCCCGGGCCGTGCGAAAATGCGCGGCATATCGATCCAGCGCAGCTACGCGGGCGATGACCGCGTTGGCCACATGTTTGCCAACGGCAGGCGGTTCCGGCAGCGCGGTATCGTGACGGCCACGCGCATCGCGCCCCCCTTCACGCCTGTGAACTCCGCTTTCGTCCTGCCCGCCACGACGCCACTCCTGCAGGTCGCCACGAAGCGCGACGAGTTCGGCCGGATCAAATTCCCATAGTTCGAATCCGTCCGGTTGCCGCACGCGCCGGGCCACCGGAAGACGGTTTTCCGCCACCCAACGCAGCGCCTCCCGCTGCGAGCAATGCAGAATGCGTGGTACGTCGCGGAACGGCACAAGGCTTTGTTCCCACTCTTCAAGGCGCAGTTCCTCCCTGCGCCGACGCGCCTGCGCGGCGCGCTCAATCGCCGCTTCGTTTTCCGCACGTTCCTCATCTTCACGCTGCGCCCCGCCAGCGAAACGGTCGCCATCTGCAAGGCCGAAAGCGCTCGCGATGGAGGCTGCGACGCGAGCGACCTGCGCGCTGGAGAGCACCCGCCCGGTGTCCAGCATATCGGCCCGCAACGCCGCCAACGCCGCCTTCGGCGTATCGCCGAGTTCTCGATAGCGCGCGGCTAAAACGGGCTCGAGAGCGTTGAGCAGCATAGGATCGCTGGCCGCAGGATCGTCGACGCTCGCCGCCGCCTGCTCCATATCCTCGCGGGATATCCATATCCGCCCCTCGCGCCGGGTCAGATCCATCATCCGGGACGCCCAGCGCTTGCGACGTACCGCGCATAGCGCGGCGATGAACGTATCGTCGGGAATCTCGCGCGCACCCGGCGCCAGGGCCCGACCAATGCGGCGCAGCAGCGCGGACTCCTCTCGAGGCTCAACCGCTAGGCCGGTACGCGACAACGCTGTTTCCAGCGCCGCGCGGGCCGGGGACGAAGAATCGTGAGATCCGACCGAGTTTATACGGTCAGGGTCTGGTGCAACCAGCGTGGGACGTGGACCTATCGGCGCGTTCATTGGATCCAGTGTGCGCGATACACGACAACGGAACAATCCCCATCATTGCGGCTATGCAGGAGCCGCTCAAAACAGCGGTTTAAACCACTCGACAGGCGGGGGCTGTCCCCCTCATCAAAAGGGCATGTCCTTACGGCTTGCGATTGCACTGGCGCGAAGGCTGCATCGCGTTGACGTATCAGACGAAGAGTGTCTGGAGGTTGGGCGACCTGAGCCGCAACGAGATTACTTCGCGCCGCATCGTCAGCGATCCGTTGCTTCAGTTGTCGATGTACGAGCAAACACGCCACTGGATGGACTGACTACGTCCAAATGCTAACCCGCCACCTAGAGGGTGTTATGCACATTGGATCATCTGTGCGGAATGTTTGAGCATGTATCCGACGAATGCGATGACGTGGAATCCTGCGAGCGTGGCCGCGTATCTTTCGTAGTCCTTGACCAGCCTGCGACAGCGCGTGGCCCAGGCAAAGGATCGCTCCACGACCCAGCGACGCGGCAGCAGGACAAAGCCTCGCTTGGCTTCTGGCAGCTTGACCACATGCAGGGCAATGCCTTCGGCGGCAGCGGCGTCGGCCGCGACTGCGCCGGTATAGCCCTGATCGACATAGGCGAGTGTGACGTTGTCGCCGGTCGCGTCCTGGATGTCGGCGGCGAGACGTGCCACGGCGGCGCGATCGCCGACATCGGCCGGCGTCACATGAAGAGCGA
>NZ_AUBI01000017.1 GCF_000429165.1 Acetobacter nitrogenifigens DSM 23921 = NBRC 105050
ATCGACCATGCATCATCGGAAAATACAGACTGTATCATGCTCATGACAAAGAGCTATGCAGTGCGCTCCGTCTTTCAAGACCTAACAGGCCCTAAAAATGGGATCGTATTGTACGTTATCATCGACGCTCGACAGGAGAACGACGTTCGCAGGGGTGATTGTCCCGTAATCGAGAGCAAGAGGATTCTGCATGTAACCCAGTGCCCAGGCGCTGAACGTGTGAGAAAATTCTTGCGCCATATAAGCGACCGCATGAGCAACGACGACGAATCCCGTTGTCATCAGGGCGAATGCAAGGATACTGCCGTCAGTTCGTTTCAATCTGCCGCCTAACTTATTGTGACTGTTGATGTGGGTTGGAAAAGGACAGCGCCAAAATTTCCCTCTCGTATGATCAGTCTCGAGCGCCTCCCCCTGTCTCAGGGGCGACGTCGCATTGGAGCCAGGGGAAGCGCATTCGGCCGACTACCCTTCCCAGACGCCTCCAACAGGTTGAAACGCGTAGCCAACGTTACGGAATAAACGCGACGCCCGTGATCTCGACTTTCCAGTCTGGGTTGGCGAGTTTCGCCTCGACCGTAGCGCGGGCAGGCTTGTTGCCTCGGTCCAGCCAGGCGTCCCATGCTCGATTCATCGCCGCGATATCGTTGATGTCGGTGAGGAAAATTTGCACGGATAAAATATTGCTCTTGCTGGTTCCTGCTTCGGCCAGCAGAGCGTCGATCTGCTTCAGGATGTCGGCGGTTTGTCCCTCGACGTCGAGGGTGGCGTCATCAGCGACCTGTCCGGCCAGATAGACGATATTGCCGCAGATAGAAGCTCCACTGAGGCGTTCTTCGGGGGCGAGGCGTTTAATCGTCATGGATGAAAACCTATGTTTTGTGGTAGCGCGCTGTGTAGCACACATGGCGTCGCGCGTGAGCGGCGCGACAAAGGTCGATATCTGCCGCCCTGGCAGCCGCAGTCCTTGAGCCGCATGAATGCACTCTCGGTTTAAAAATGCGTCATGCCTCCAGCTACATGACAGACATGGCACGCACGCGGCGGACCCGATTTGCGATGCTCTTCCGCGAATTTGAGATGGCAGCTTTCGCACTGGCCATGAAACTGCTCCTCAATGACGCCTGAGAGCGATGGCGTGTTCTTGTGACACGCTATGCATCCCTGAAACGGCCAGGAAGAGAGTCTGGCCTCGGTGTAGTTGTGATGGCATGTGACGCAATTGAACGCGACGTGGGCCTTGTGCGGAAAATCGAGGGGCATGAGCGGGCGCGTCTTCGCTGCGTGCGGAGCGCCGGATAACGTCCACCACAGAGCAGCGCTTCCACAAAGTGCGCCGATGACAATTATCGTCGCCGCGCGCCACGAAGCGATCAGGCGGTCGATCACCATGCCCGCCAATGCAGGAGCGCCGCGCCCAGAAACGGCAAAGCAACGCCAAGAGAGAGCATAACCATAGCGACCGGGGCGGCGAACCGCGCCGTATCGCGTGCGCGTTTTCCGGGGGGGCGGTGCGGTCGCACTGCCTGGCGCGACGCCCAGGGCAGTGCGACCGCACCGCCCGCAAGTGCGGCGAACGCCACTGACGGCCAGAAACCAGCGAGGCGTAGCCCTGCCAGCCATGCATGGGCGCCCGATGCGCACAGCAACAGCGTCGCGCAAACCGAATGACTGCGGCGGAACAGCGTGGCCGTTCCGAACGCTGCGCGTCGGACAGGCGGCAGGCTGGCGAATGTCGCGATCGCAAGCAGCGTAGCGGCGACGACTCCCGTCTGCATCACGCCGGTGATCGGGGGCAGCAGATCCTCGAGGAGTTGCGGTTCAGCCCAGAGACTGAAACCGATATGCCAGGCGACAAAGGCGAGCAGCATGTAAGCGCCGTATTCATGCAGCCGGATGAAAAATTTGCCTTCATAGAATGGCGTGGAAAGTGGTCGCCCCGTCAGCGCGAACATTTGCAACAATACAAACAGCGCCGAAAAACCGCACAGCATCGACACGTCCCATAGCAGGCCGAGCGTGGGGACCGGGCTGAGAAGAAGGATAGCGCCAACGAAAACAAGGAACGCGTAAGCAATGCGGCGCGAAAGCCATGCCCAACCAGCCACAATCATTAACGCCAAACTCCACTCAATTCGACAGGCAGGCGCGAAACTCTGGCGCGTAGCGACGATACTGGAACGATACGGCTTACGGGATGGAATTCTGATCTTGCGTCGCCACCGACCGTGTTAACTTAACAACTGTATCGCTTTTCGTGAGGGAGACTGCCGATGAGCGCGCTTGGCGTATTCAGGAAAACGCTCGCCGCCGCGAGTCCGCCAGAAGGTGCGGATCTTGCGCTACAGGCGATCTGGTGGGCTGGACGGGGCGACTGGACACAGGCGCATGAGTGCGCGCAGGCCAATGAAGGCGACCCGGATTGCGATTGGGCGCACGCATGGCTGCATCGCAAGGAAGGCGATCTCGGCAACGCACGCTACTGGTATCGGTGCGCGGGGCGTCCAACGCCGACCAGTAGTCTTGAGCAGGAATGGATGGAAATTGCGACCACTCTACTTGCTCGTCCGCTGACGACGCTCAGGGCGGAAAGCTAAAAGACAGGTTCCGGATAACGGCACTGACACAAGCTTCCTGTTGACACTCTGCGGTTTGAGGTGCTGTCTACCGCCCGGTTTCGGCCCCTTTGGGGGCGTTGACCGATCTCAACCGTCGATCCCGCATACCTTCGGATATCTTCGAAGACCGGGGTAAGTCGTTTCGCCTCACCGCGACGCGCAGGAATTGTCGGCTCTAAACGGGCCGGCAGGGAAATATCGTTTCACATGGCTTCTGCCACACTCACCACAACCGATCATTTTGGCGGCGAAGACTTCGCCTCTCTGCTCGACGAGACCCTCGGCCTGGACACGGGCTTTGAAGGTTCCGTCGTCAAGGGGCATGTCGTCCGCCTGACCGACGAATTCGCCATCGTCGACGTCGGCCTGAAGAGCGAAGGCCGCGTCGCCCTCAAGGAATTCGGCCCGCCGGGCGTCGCCCACGAGGTCAAGCCGGGCGACGTCATTGAGCTGTACGTCGAGCGCTACGAAGACCGTGACGGCACGATCGTCCTGTCGCGTGAGAAGGCGCGTCGCGAAGAGGCCTGGACGAACCTGGAGAAGGCTTTCGAAGCCAACCAGCGCGTCAACGGCACGATCTACGGACGCGTCAAGGGCGGCTTCACGGTCGACCTCGGCGGCGCCATGGCGTTCCTTCCCGGCAGCCAGGTCGACATCCGTCCCGTGCGCGACGTCGGCCCGCTGATGGGCGTTCCGCAGCCCTTCCAGATCCTGAAGATGGACCGCGCCCGCGGCAACATCGTCGTCTCGCGTCGCGCGGTCCTCGAAGAGACCCGTGCGGAGCAGCGCAGCGAGCTGATCCAGGGCCTGAAGGAAGGCATGATCCTCGACGGCGTGGTGAAGAACATCACCGACTACGGCGCGTTCGTGGACCTCGGCGGCGTCGATGGCCTCCTGCATGTCACCGACATCGCCTGGAAGCGCATCAACCACCCGTCCGAAGCCCTGCAGATCGGTCAGCCGGTTCGCGTGCAGGTCATCCGCTTCAACCCGGACACGCAGCGCATTTCTCTCGGCATGAAGCAGCTTGAGGCTGATCCGTGGGAGAACGTGGCGATCAAGTATCCGCCGGGCGCGCGTTACAGCGGTCGCGTCACCAACATCACCGACTACGGCGCGTTCGTTGAGCTCGAGCCGGGCGTCGAGGGTCTGGTGCACGTTTCCGAGATGTCCTGGACGAAGAAAAACGTCCATCCGGGCAAGATCGTCGCCACTTCGCAGGAAGTCGACGTCATGGTCCTGGACGTGGACAGCGGCAAGCGTCGTATCTCGCTCGGCCTGAAGCAGGTTCAGCGCAACCCGTGGGAGCAGTTCGCCGAAGAGCACAAGATCGGCTCGACGGTCGAGGGCGAGATCCGCAACATCACCGAGTTCGGCCTGTTCATCGGCCTGTCCGCGGACATCGACGGCATGGTCCACATGTCCGACCTGTCCTGGGACGAGGCCGGCGAAGTCGCCATCACGCACTACGAGAAGGGCCAGGTCGTTCAGGCCAAGGTTCTCGACGTGGACGTGGAGAAAGAGCGCATCTCGCTCGGCATCAAGCAGCTTCAGGAAGACCCGGCGGCCGACGCGCTGTCGAGCGTCCAGAAGGGCGCCGTCGTCACCTGCATCGTCACCGCTGTTCAGAGCAACGGCATCGAGGTGAAGGTGGACGACGTTCTGACCGGCTTCATCCGTCGCGCCGAACTGGCGCGCGACAAGGCCGAGCAGCGTCCGGAGCGCTTCGCAGTTGGCGAGCGTGTTGACGCGAAGATCGTCTCGGTCGACCGCGCAGCCCGCAAGCTGGCCCTGACCATCCGCGGCCGTGAGGTCGAGGAAGACAAGGCTGCGATCAACGAATACGGCTCGTCCGACAGCGGCGCGTCGCTGGGCGATATCCTTGGCGCTGCGATCCGTCGCCGCAACACGGACGCCTGATAAGTCACGACAGGACGGCAGCCGTATGGCTGCGTCCTTACTGACTGACGTTACGGAAATGGCGCCCTTCGGGGCGCCATTTTTGGTTGTAGACAGGATGTCGCGATCCGTCGGTGTCTTCGTGCGCAGCTTTGCGGGACGCGTCGAGCAGTTTTCACCGACGCTTATTATCCAGAATAAACCTCTTCATCGGGCGTCGCGGCCCGGCGGAACACGCTTCCGTCGAATTTCCCTCACGCAAGGCCTTGCGCGTCGGCGCCAGCCAACCGACATCGATCACACTGACTATGCTCGTCGTCTAAGCGCCGGGCGTCGAGGCGACGCAGCAGTCCAATCAAGAAAAAGGACACGCGCGCCATGTCTACTCCCCTGCACAGCATCCTTGCCGAGAAAGGTTGGGACGTCATCACCGTGTTGGATACCGATCCCCTGCCCCGCGTCTGTGAGACATTGGCGCGACATGGGGTTGGCGGCGCTCCGGTTCTGGATGGCGCCGGGCGTCTGGTCGGTCTGGTGTCGGAGCGAAAGATCGTCGAAGCGGTGGCGCTTCACCCTGCCGGCCTTGGCGCTCTGGTCGCCCGCGACGTGATGGCGGCGAACACGCCGGTCGCGACGCCCGACGAAGACAGCCTCAATACGGCGCGACGGATGACCCGCACTCACTGTCGCCATATGCCGGTCGTGGACAACGGTCGTCTGGTCGGTCTGGTCAGTATCGGCGATCTCGTTAAATATCGGATCGAACATGCCGAACATCTGGCCGAAGAGTTGCAGAACTACGTATCGAATAGTGGACACGCTTCGGTGAAAGTTTCCGGAATATAAAATTTCTTGATAGAGACGTGGGGAAACGGCAATCAATTGTCTGCCTGCCTCACGCATCCAGCCGCCGCTCATAATTCCCCTGATGTGAAGCCCTGATCTTTGGTTCCGTGTTCTACCTCTGTCAGGGAAAGGGCTTCATTGAAGCGTGTGAGCGGTCAGTTGCGTTTATACCGCCCGGCGAACAGGGCCTGACGCCACTCGTTCATCAGGATATTGATATTGCGCTGTTGAACACAGAGAATGCCCAAATTTTAGATGCGCGCATCAAGTCCGAATTTACATGTGGGATTGACCGCCCCCAAGACGTGATCGTCGGGTGATGTCTTGCTCATAGTTAAAATGGTCATTCGTGTCGGCGTTATTCGCGCAGCTTGAGACGCAAAGCGAGGTGAAGATTACTGCGATAAAAATCGATGCTCTCACAACATTCTCCTCAAGATCAATTGTCGGGAGTGTCGGTTAAGATGAAGACTGCGGTTTGTAATATTAAGTCTAACAGATGCTATGATAATTGGTTGCTGACCCGATTATTTAATTACGCCTTGTGGTCGCAAGGTAGTGTGTCCGTGATCCGTTGCTACGTGTTTGGGCTCTACTGCGGCAAACGGAGCCACACCGGGGAAGCGGCGCCGATCAATGCGAAAATGTGCTCGATATAAACGACCTTCTATCCGGCTACGGCAATATATGCCTCTCAGCGCGCAAGCTTTACACGGTGACGATCAGATCGTTTCTGAAGCCCGGCGTCGAGAAGCGTGGTCCTGCTGGGTTGCAGACGATACGGGCGCCGCCCGGATGCCGCATGTCTCCAACGGCATGAATGTGGCCGTGAACCCATAAATCTATGTCTCGACGCCAGAAAATATCCGAAAGATCAGAAGCGTATAGGCCGATATTCCGTTCGCCTCTCAAATGCAACGGCACGCAGTCCAGCAACGGAGCATGGTGCGTCACGACGACCAGGGCCGTGCCGCGCGCCTTTTCGACCCCCAACAGCCGGTCGAGTTGCGCGACCTGACGTTCATGCTGCGCAAGCTCATCGCCCACCCTGACGCCGCCACGACCGTCCGGTCTCAGAAAACCTTCCCCGGTAAGAAGCCGGGGACGAACGTCGAGCCCTGAGAGACGCCCGTCCGCCCAAAGGGTGCATCCGACAAATCTGACGCCACGCAGGACACGGGCTGACTCGTCGAGCAATGTGACGCCGAAGCGCCGCGCAGCCTCTTGCGCGCGGGCCTGCTGCTGCGACAGCGTGCCACCCCAGATTTCATGATTGCCAAGGACAAACACGGCAGGACGTCCGTCGGCCAGACGCGCGACGATCTCGATCGCGCCCTCTGGATTCCCCTCCAGAATATCCCCCGCCGCCACCAGCACGTCGAATGCGGGGCGTGGTGGATCGTATGAATCTGGAGAACGTGCGTATTCTAGATGGAGATCAGAAAGTATCCACAACCGGGTCATGCCGCGCCCTTCTGCTCCTGCGGCATAGCCGGGAAATGAAGATGCGGACGTGACGTGCGAGGAGTCGATTCGGTTCCGTTACGCCCGCGTCACGGCCCGAGAGACTGTCCCTCAGCACAAAAATTAATGCGGGTCCAGTTCTTCACTTCGGTTGAACAGCGGCGACGGTCCGTTAGCCAGCCTGCTCCTTGCCGGCGGAACCGCGGAGAAGTCCCGTAGCCTCGCGCCCCGCCATAGACAGCGCGACGGCTTCCGCAATCCGAATGCCGTCGATCGCGGCGGACAGGATGCCGCCTGCGTAACCGGCGCCCTCGCCTGCAGGAAACAGACCGCCTGTATTGAGGCTGCGCCCGTCCTGACCGCGCGGGATGCGCAACGGAGAGGACGTGCGCGTCTCCACGCCCGTTAGCACTGCGTCCTCCATCGCGAACCCTGGCAGCTTTCGCGCGAATGCGGGAAGAGCCTCCCGGATCGCCTCGACAGCGAAATCAGGCAGACAGGCGGAAAGATCCGTCGGCGTGACGCCGGGCCGGTAGGACGGCGTCACGGAGCCGAGCGACGTGGAGGCGCGGCCCGCAAGAAAATCGCCCACGCGCTGCGCCGGGGCGCGGTAGTCGCCTCCTCCGGCGAGGAAGGCCTGCCGCTCCCAATGCCGCTGAAACGCCACGCCTGCCAGCGGTTCGTCCGGATAGTCCTCGCCGGGTCGCAGATCGACGACGATTCCCGCGTTGGCGTTGCGTTCGGCGCGCGAATACTGGCTCATCCCGTTGGTGACCACCCGCCCCTCCTCCGACGTGGCGGCCACCACTGTGCCGCCGGGGCACATGCAGAAGGAGTAGACGCCACGCCCGTTGGACGCGTGGTGGGCGAGTTTGTAATCGGCGGCGCCCAGCAGCGGCGAACCAGCTTGTGGTCCGAAACGGTCGGCGTCGATCAGGGATTGCGGGTGCTCTATCCGCACGCCGATAGAGAACGGCTTGGACTGCATCTCTACGCCCGCCGCCTCAAGCATGCTGAATGTGTCGCGCGCACTGTGACCGATCGCGAGAACGACATGCGACGCAGCGACTTCCTCCCCGTCGGACAGACGCAGGCCTCGTACGCTTCTCTGCTCATCGAGCATGAGTTCGTCGACCCGGGCGCTGAACCGGTATTCGCCGCCTGCGGCCTCGATCTCGGCGCGAATATGCTCGACCATCGAGACAAGCCGGAACGTGCCGATATGCGGTTTCGAGACGAACAGGATTTCCTCGGGCGCTCCCGCGCGCACGAACTCCTCCAGCACCTTGCGCCCCAGATGGCGCGGGTCGCTGACCTGACTATAAAGCTTGCCGTCGGAGAACGTCCCGGCTCCGCCCTCGCCGAACTGCACGTTGCTTTCCGGCGTCAGGACCGACCGCCGCCACAGGGCGAACGTGTCGACTGTGCGTTCGCGGACAGCCTTTCCACGCTCGAGAATCAGCGGCCGCAGTCCCATCTGCGCGAGAATCAACCCCGCCATCAGCCCGCACGGTCCGGCGCCGATCACAACCGGCCTTTGAAACGCTTCGCCTCTGGCCAATCGCGGACCTTCGACATCGACAGGGCGATAACTGGTGTCCGGCGACGGGCCAATACGCGCATCTTCGCCTGCTTTCGCCAGAATGACGGCCTCGTCCGCCACCGCGCAGTCCAGGCTGTAGACCAACATGATGCCGCCACGACGACGGGCGTCATACCCACGCCGCGCGACCCGCAGATCGAGCGCGTCGGCGTCCGCAAGGCCGAGCCTGGCGCGCGCGGCGGCGATCAGCGCTTCAGGCGCGTGGTCGAGCGGCAACCTCACCTCGGTCAGACGGATCATGAGTTCTCCATTAGGCTTCAGACGCCTGACGCGTCTCCACATGGCGGCGAGCATGCGAGCGTGGCGCCGCTGGCCCCTGACAGGAGCCACAATCGGGCGGCTCATATCACGGCAGACTGGTGATCACGAGAGAGTGGACTCATTGCGCGGAGCAATGGAGAGCGCACTGCTCCCATCCGAAGGCGACACTGTAAACTTCCCGTTTTGCGGACGGGCGGTATGGTCTATGAGACGCGGGAATCAAGTCTTCGGAACGACCTCCTGTCAACCGCGACCTGTAGCGCAAGACCGACCAAGGAGATTGCGACATGACCGCGTCCTCCACTTCTGGCGGTCACCGCCATGGTTCACCAGATGAACGCCCCCATTCTTCCCATGCGCACGATCACGCCCACGACGAAGGATCATGCGACGCCGATAACCGCGACGACGCGACGTGCGGGCCCAAATGCGACCCTGATGTAAACGTGCGACGCTCTGATGTCGGCCATGCGTGTGGCGACCACGACCATGCCGAAATCGGGAGTGACAAAAACAGCGGACGCGGCAGCCTCCACGACCACGACCACGGGCATGGTCACGACCACGGGCATGGTCACGGACACGATCACCACCATGATCATGGGCTTTTCGGGCATCACCATCACGCGCCCGCGTCGTTCGGGCTCGCTTTTGCAGCCGGCATGGCCCTCAACATGGTCTATCTGGTCGGCGAAACTGTCTGGGGTCTGCTGGCGAACTCCGTAGCGCTCCTGGCGGACGCTGGTCATAACCTGTCCGACGTGCTCGCCTTGGCCGCCGCCTGGCTGGCGGAGCGGTTGACGCGCCGAGCGCCGTCCGCGCGCTTTACCTACGGCCTGCGCCGTTCCTCTATTCTTGCTGCGCTGACCAACGCCGTAGCTTTGCTGCTCGTGACCGGCGGCGTGGCGTGGGAGGCCGTGCTGCGTCTGTTCCATCCTGTGGAGGTCGCAGGAAAAAGCGTGATGATCGTGGCGGCGCTGGGCGTGGTGGTGAATGGAGTGACCGCGCTGTTCTTCATGAGCGGTCAGAAGAATGACCTGAACCTGCGCGCCGCCTTTCTGCATATGGCGACGGACGCGGTCGCCTCCCTCGGTGTCGTAGCCACCGGCGCGCTCGTGTTGTTGACGGGGCTGGCGTGGCTGGACCCGGCCGCGAGCCTAGCCATTTCGGCGCTTATCGTTCTTACGACGTGGGGGCTGCTCAGGGACTCGCTGGATATGGCGCTCGACGGGGTGCCAAAGGGTGTTGACATCCATGGCGTCGACGCCTTTCTGCGTGATCTTCCCGACGTGACTGACCTTCACGACCTTCACGTCTGGCCAATGAGCACAACTGAAACGGCGCTCACCGTTCATCTCGTGCGCAGCGAAAATGCGACCGTTCCCAACGACGCGATTTTGCTCTCGGCGGGCCGAGAGCTGCGCGCGCGTTTCGGCGTACAGCACGCGACGTTGCAGATCGAAGTCTCGCCATGCGGTGGCGGGTGCAGCCTCGACGACGCGCTGCACGTGTGAGCCTGTCATGATGAACGCCGCCCCAATTGGGGACGCGCCGAAGCCGGACCGAAAATTCGCGCTGGCATGGGCGAGTTTTGCTGTCAGTATCGCCGCGTTCGGACTGAAATACGCAGCCTGGGTCAACACCGGCAGCGTCGCGTTGAAGGCGGACGCGCTCGAGACGATCATCAACGTCGTCGCGGCGGCGGCGGCCCTGTGGGCCATTCGCGTGGCTGAGAGGCCAGCCGACGACAACCACACCTACGGGCATTACAAGGCGGAATACCTTTCGGCGATCGTCGAGAGCGCGCTGGTGCTGGTCACCGCTTACGCCATCGGCAAAACGGCAGTGGAAGGATTTCTGAGGCCGCATCCTGAGACGGCGCCGTGGATCGGCGTCGGGCTCAACGGCGTCGCCACGCTGCTGAATCTCGCGTGGGGGCTTACGCTGCTCCGAAAAGGACGCGCGGAACGTTCGCCCGCGCTGATCGCAGGCGGTCACCATGTGATCTCGGACGTGTGGACAGGATGCGGCCTGATTGCGGGACTGTCGTTGATCCCGTTGACAGGGTGGGTCTGGCTCGACCCTGCGCTGGCTGCTCTCGTTGCGCTAAACGTGTTGCGGGTTGGCTGGGAGATGCTGCGGCAATCCGTGTCGGGATTGATGGACGAAGCCCCTGATTCTGCGACCCTTACCAAACTGCGAGAAGTAATCGCTGAAACGGCGACCGGCGCGCTGGAGGCGCATGATATCCGCATTCGCACCGTGGGGGCCATAACATTCATCGAATTTCACCTTGTGGTGCCGGGCTCGATGACGGTCGGCGTCGTGCACGAGATTTGCGACCGGATAGAGGCTGGCCTTAGGCGAGCCATCGGGCGCGCGCTGATCAATATTCATGTCGAGCCAGAAACAAAGGCCAAGCACACGGGCATCCTGCTCACGTCTCCACCGGTGGTATGACATACTGCGGCCACAGGGATGCAGGATTACGATGGCCTTAATCACCAGGACTGCGGCTGACGCCGCCGCCCGGCGAAACACTTTAGCCGACATGTGGGATTAGGACTTGGAATGATCGCCCGGCAGGCGTAAGGCCGGGACGATATTGCGCGCTGCCTCTCATTGCTGAAGAGACCCGCCGCAGCAGGAAGAACCGATGCATACGACTACCTCGACCCAAGTCGGCCGGATCAGGCACTTTCGCGACACCGCACGTATGACGACAGCGGAGTGGCGGCGGAAGCTGATCTACTGGGGCAGTTCGATCGCCGTCGGCATCGTGGCGATCAGCTTCGCGGCGCTGGCTGACAAGGCGGCTGCGCTCCGGAGCGATGTCATCAAGCACAACCCATGGTTCATGCTTTTAGTGACGCCTGCTGGCCTTGCCTTGTCGATATGGTTGACCAGACGTTTCTTCCGTGGCGCACAGGGCAGCGGCATTCCTCAGGCGATCGCCTGCATGCACCTCAACGATCTGTCTGTGGTCGATCGGGTGCTTTCGATCCGCATCGCCGCAGCCAAAATCTGCCTGACCTGTCTTGGACTCGTTGCTGGCGCTTCGATTGGCCGCGAGGGACCGACGGTGCAGGTCGGCGCGGCAATCATGAACGCGGCGGCCCGGTTCCTTCGGCTCAGCGAAATTGCGTCGCGCCGTGCGCTGGTAATGACCGGGGGAGCGGCGGGAGTGGCGGCCGCGTTCAACACACCGCTCGCCGGAATAGTGTTCGGCATTGAGGAACTGGCCCACTCTTTCGAGCACCGGACCAGCGGCACTTTGCTGACTGGAGTCGTGCTCTCGGGCGTGACGGCAATAGCGTTGGTCGGCAATTACTCGTATTTCGGGCACACCGATGTCATCGTCCCGGTTGGCGTAAGCTGGCTCGCTGTTCTCGCTTGCGGGCTGCTCGGCGGAATCGCGGGCGGGTCATTCTCGGCGATACTGATTAGAGCCTCATCCGGCTTGCCAGGCGCATTCGGCCGCTTCGTGGCGCAGCGGCCCATTCTGTTCGCCGCGCTTTGCGGTCTGGTGCTGGCTATTATCGGTGTGGCCTCCGGCGGCATGACATACGGCACCGGCTACGCGCAGGCCCGCGCCATCATTCAGGGCGATGAGCATTACCCGGCTTCGTATTTTGTCCTGAAATATTGCGCCACCATCATTTCCTACTGTTCCGGCATTCCGGGCGGACTGTTCGCTCCGTCGCTGTCTGTCGGCGCGGGCATCGGTGGCTGGATCGCGCAGTTCCTGCCTCACACGACGCCTGGCGCCGTAGTGCTTCTGGGCACGGTGGCGTATTTTTCCGCCGTCGTACAGGCGCCGTTGACCGCCACGGTCATCGTGATGGAAATGTGCGACAATCAGCAGGTCACGCTCGCGCTTTTGGCCAGTTCATTCCTTGCGTTCGGCGTCTCGCGCATGATCTGCAAGCAGCCGCTTTATGGCGCGCTGGCGGAGCGGTTTCTTCGTTCGGTCGATCCGGAAGCGCACAACGGTGAAGCGCCAAAGTATCCTTCCAAGGAAGATTGAGCGGCATTCGTCAGAGAGTGGCCTGCGAAATCGTAGCTGCGAGAAATCTTTCCATCTTATTGTCTAAAAAGCATTACTGCCCGTTCAGGCATGCCCTGCCTGAGCAAGCCCTGCCCTAGAGGCTTAACCCGGCGTGAAGGCCGAGAATCAACGCGTCCCTCACGCGGCGCCCCGAAACGTAAACCCCGCCGCTTGGCGCGATCAGTCCTTGCAAATCCGGTTGCAGCGACAGCCAGGAGGAAAGTTGCGCGCGGTAGGTCAATTCCAGATGGTACTCGTTCTGCCGGGCTTCCGTTCGCCCTGACGGTTCAGTCGTGGTCAGGAAACGGCTTGGCGCGGCGTACCCGAACCCAAACGCCACGAGGTCGTGTCGTCGACCGAACGGCCGATGTAGCGACAGCCCAGCGTCCAGCGCGGAGACGATCTCGTTACGATCCGCCAGTCCCGTATATTGCCAGCGAACAAAACCGTGCAGCCGTCCGACGGCGGGGTCGCGAAACAGCGTTTGGTCCAATATCGCATAAACCAGCCAGTTGCCACGGCGCTGCGTGCTTGCGTCGGCCTGAAGCGGAAATGTCCCGCTGTCCACAATCACGCCAGCCTTGTAAGAGCCCAGCAGTTTTCCGATGCTGACGCTGTGCTGCGCCTCGGCCATCGCCAGCGTGCCAGTGCCGAAGTTAAAACGTGTGCCCGAGGGATCCTGATTCTGGTTCCAGGGGTCGTTCGGGTTGTTGAATGTCCGTGCGCCTGTCGGATTGTCGTCGCCGACAGCGATGAGCAGGGTCCAGTCATCGGATACGTCATATCGCAGCCTGAGCGCCGGCGTTGCGAGGGGTGAGGCTGGCCCCTGATCGTAGAGATTGTTGCTGGGCATCATCGGCCAGCCGAAAGACCCGTTGAGCAGGTCCTGAGCCGTGTCGCTGACCATGAAGTCGCGACTGAGGTCCAGTTTGCCTATGCGAACCTCGATCGCGTCGCCAGAAGGATGATACGAGTAAGCAAGTTCATAGAGACGCAGGTTGGGATCGGCCTCGCTCGTCGAGGTCTGGTTGAATGCGTAAAGCGGAACGTTGCTGAAGGGGCGTCCGCGAATATCGACGCCGCTGACCTCCAGTTCGCCCCACTGCCCTTCCCTGTCCGCCCCACCATGATACAGGCGCGCCAGATCGAGCGTGACGTCGACGACCGTCGCCCCGATGTAATTGGCCGACGATCGGGACCCACCGACAGGGTTGGTCCAGAACTCTTCGCTGTCGCCGATGTCTATATTGACGCCAGCCTGCCGCCAACGATCCTTGATCCCTGACCATCCGTGAAGCTCGTCGTCTCCGGCCGCCTCGGCCGGGCGCGGCGTTGCAGAAAGCAGAGCCGTCACCCCGAACAGCGTCCGCCCAATCAGGATAAGGCTACCCAAAAACCTCGAGATCTTTGGGTATGATGGCGGCTCGGTTGCAGTCCGGGTTGCAGATTCTGCAAGAAGTTCGTGAGATGGCAGGTACGGAGCGCGACCGTAAGCCGTCATGGCGCCACCATTTTCTGGTGCGCCATCAGAGGCAGGAGGAGTTGTTCATGCGCCAGCATCTTCATCGGCTGACCGTCGACACGCGTGGCAAAGGATTGACGCCAATCACCCGGCCGATTGTCGACTGGGTGGAGCAGAGCGGCGTGGATGTGGGATTGCTGACGTTGTGGTGTCGGCACACGTCCTGCTCCTTGACGGTTCAGGAGAACGCCGATCCGACGGTGCGCCATGATATCGGTCGGTTTTTTGAGAGGCTCGTGCCGGAAGAACGCGGACGTTATGTCCATGACTACGAAGGTCCTGACGACATGCCCGCCCATCTGCGGACCATGTTGACCGACACGTCGATGAGCATCCCCGTGACCGAAGGGCGCCCCGTTCTTGGGACATGGCAGGGGCTCTATCTTTTCGAGCACAGGGCCGCACCGCACAGGCGGGAAATCGTGTTGCATCTTCTAGGAGAATCGTGACGATGGGCGTTCGGCCGACCCGTCATCGCTGGCCCGACGCGTCTGGTGCGATGTTGTCGACCGCGATGAATGTGTCGGCTGACACGTTCATGGTCGTGCCTCCTGTTGCGTCCTGCGCCTGATTTGCGGCGATGCCGCTGGTCAGGGACCGTAGTTCCATCAGTTCCTGACGCACGTCGTCGAGAATTTCGACCAAAGCTGCGTGATCGGCGTCGGCGCGCGCTTCGCTGCTTCGCGCGAGGATAGCGCTTCCGACAGCCAGAGCGGGCAATGCGATGAGCTGAATCGCGTTGCTGATATAGAGAAGCGTGTTCTGCCATCCGGGAGCCACCATCGGGATGAGCGAAAACACGGTAAACGCGTAAACGCACCAGATGCTGCCGAAAAGCACTGTCATCCGCACGGCCAGCCAGTCGTTAAAGCGAACCACTGCGCTCGCCTCGGAAGAGTGTTCCATCGCTTTTTCCAGCTTGTGAGGCGCATGGAGCATCGACAGTAGGGAACGGGGCATGATGCGCTTCACGACTTGACTTTCTCCGGCGGGAATTTCTGCGGAAGATCGCGTCTACGGACAATAATCTGCAGACCGTGAGGTCCACATTTGCAAAACCACGGAGCGCATATACGTGCAAGGCTGCGGTTTGCGCGCCTGCTTTTCGTTTGACGCGCGTTATCTGCCGCCGCTCTGGTCTATGCCTGCGGTGGAATCCGCGTTTTCCCCCGCGTCCGAATCTGCTGAGGCGTCCGCATTCTCTCGTGTGCCAGCGTCGGGAGGCGCTGCTTGCGTCTGCTGAGCTACCGGTTTGAAGGACATCGTCGATCCCGAGGGTGTGATCAGATTATAGCTCACCATGATAATGACGTTGAACGGCGTTGATGGTGGGCGCGAGCATCGCAGGCCGCGAAGAAAACTGAGCGTCGAATCGTTCAGGATCGGATGCCCGCTGCCGCGCAGAATCCGGACGTTCCGTACGGTGCCGTTGGCCGCCAGTGAAAAACCCGCGTACACAATGCCTTCCTCGCCACGCTGGCGGGCGAGAGGCGGATAAATCTTCGGAGGCGTCGCACACGACGCGCCGCCGTCACTAAAACTGGAGCCGCCCTGCCCGGCTGAGGTCTTGGCTTCGCTGAGACGCTTGCCTGTTGTGCCGTTCGGGCTCGCGACGTCTGCATCCTTCGCAGGCGCGTCTTTTTCATGTGGAACCTTATGGGTCAGGACGCTCGCCGAGTCCTGACCGTCGCCAACATGCACGGTCGCCATATGACTGGCGCCGGAAAGCGTCGGTTCTTTCGAACCTGTGGGGCGCGGCGGCACTATCGGAAGAAGCGGTTCGCCGGAACCTGGCCAGGGAATGAGTTCATCGGCGACGGGTGCGGGCGCCTGAACAGGCGGCGCGGCGTCCGGCAAAGGTGGCGGCGCAGGGATCGGATCAATCGACGCCTGACCGTGGTCGAACAGAACCTGAACATCCGCGAGAGCGAACGGGACAGGTTTTTCTTCAGGTGTCCTGTGCATGGCGATCCATGCCAGAACAAGCGCCAGATGAATCAGAAGCGCCGCCGCGAACAGACGACCGTCGAGGTGTCGATCCTCGGACGATCGACGCCCCAGACGGGTCAT
This sequence comes from Acetobacter nitrogenifigens DSM 23921 = NBRC 105050, assembly GCF_000429165.1. Lineage (GTDB taxonomy): Bacteria > Pseudomonadota > Alphaproteobacteria > Acetobacterales > Acetobacteraceae > Acetobacter > Acetobacter nitrogenifigens. The sequence continues at coordinate 16,332 of NZ_AUBI01000017.1, forward strand.
CCCGGGGCGAATTTTCACGGGGAGCTTCGGAACCGACAACTCTCGCCTCACCCTGCGCGACGCTATGATGCCTGCCGCCATGCCGCCCTTGGCCAAACAGGCGCTTATGACCGTCTGTTCATATCACACAGATTCGGCGCGGCGCAGATGTTTCGCCGCGTCAAAGTGACGCCTATTGCTCGCCGAGACGGGCGTATATCTTCAGGTAGTCTTCCGCCATGCGGCGTGCAGTGAAACGCTCGTCGAAGCGTTTGCGAATCTGCTCGGCATTCGTTTCGGCGAGGCGCGGGAATGCGGCGATAGCCTCGGCTTCGCTGTCGACAATCAGACCGGTAAGGCCGTCCTCCAGAACCTCTGGCACCGACCCGCGGCGCAACGCGACAACCGGCGTTCCACACGCCATCGCCTCGATCATGACCAACCCGAACGGCTCCGGCCAGTCGATCGGCATGAGAAGGGCCTTGGCGCCGGACAGGAAGGCCGGCTTCTGCGCGTCGTTGATCTCTCCAATCAACTCGACGCCCTCGCCCAACATCGGGACGATTTCCTTCTCGAAGTATTCCGCGTCCACACGGTCGATCTTCGCAGCGATTTTCAGCGGCAGCCCGACTGCGCGCGCGATGCGGATCGCCTTGTCGACGCCCTTTTCCGGACAGATACGCCCGAGGAACGCGAGGTAGTCGCGTGGTCCCGGCTGGGGCGTCAGCAGCTTCTCGGGCAGCCCATGCAGCACCGTTCCAACATAGTTGGCCTGCGGCAATGGCTGGCGCTGGTTGTTCGAGATGGAGACGATCGGCACGTCCGGGAACGCGTCGAACACTGGCTGCAGTTCCATCAGATCCAGCCGCCCGTGCATCGTCGTGACGAACGGCGTCTTCTGGCGGCTGAAATATGTGAAGGGCCAGTAGTCCATGTGAAAATGCAGGACATCAAACTGATCCGCCAGACGCGCGACCCGTTCCATCAGCAACATATGTGGAGCGATGGGATCGCGAATCGCCGGATCGAGACGCAAGGCCCGGGGCCATACAGCGTCCAGATTCGCCTTCGTCACGCTGTCGCCGCTTGCGAACAGGGTGACGTCATGCCCCATGGCGACGAGCTCGTCGGTGAGGAAGGAAACCACGCGTTCTGTGCCCCCATACAGCTTGGGGGGCACGGCTTCATGGAGAGGCGCGATCTGGGCGATACGCATTGACCGGAGGACTCCATCGGTTGTGATTGAATATTGCGACTGCCGACAACGCCTATCGGCGTAGGCCTCCGCAGACAAGCGGGTTATGGCGAACCGGTTATCGAGAGAGAAAGCGAACCATGCGCTTTCGTCCTCTGTCACGAACGTTTACAAGGGCAGAAAGTTGACTGGAGAGGTGCGAGCGCATGGACGGTCACGCTTGAAGCGCGACGACGGGATTACGGTTTCCGACGAACAACTGCCGAAATACGCGGGCCGACCGGGCCGTTTCATTGCGTGCTATGCGCGCCGCCACGCCGTGTCCCACGCGATGGTGTTCGGATTCGTGACGATCGCCGTCGCCTGCGCGGTGTTCTCTTCCTACGCAATCCGCCATCTGGTCGACACCATGAACGCCAGCCAGCATGGCGATATGCTGGCTGTTTGGCGCGCTGTCGCCTGGCTGGCTGTGGTGATCGCCGCCGACAACATGTCCTGGCGCGTCGCGGGCTGGTTCGCGGCGAAAACCTTTGTCGACGTGACAGGCGACGTCCGCCGGGATCTGTTTCGTTATCTCACCGGCCATTCTACGAGCTATTTTTCGGATCGGATGCCGGCGGCTCTCGCCGCCCGGATATCCACGGCCGGCAACGCCAGCTTCACGCTGGAGAGCCTGCTGGCGTGGAACGTATTGCCTCCCTGCCTCAACGTGGTGCTGTCGATCACGCTGATGCTGACCGTCAGCCCTTTGATGGGCGGGGTCATCATCGTTCTGTCCGCCGCCCTTGCATATTTGATGTTCCGTATGGCGCAGGCCGGACGGGAGCTGCACGCGACGTATGCGTCTGACGCGGCAGGCGTGGATGGCGAAATGCAGGACGTCGTGGGCAATCTGCCGCTGGTCCGCACCTTCGGGATGCTCGGTTACGAGCGTAGACGGCTCGCATCCGTGCTTCGCACGGAGATGGCGTCCCGTGGCCGCTCGTTACGTTATCTGGAGCGGTTGCGACTCGTTCACGCTGCGCTGACCGCGATTCTCACTGCCGGCTTGCTGGTGTGGGTCGTCCTGCTGTGGCGCAATGGCGCAGCCAGCGTCGGTGACGTCGTGATGGTTATAACGCTCGGATTTATGATTCTGCACGGCACGCGCGACCTTGCGGTGGCGCTTGTGGAGATGATCCAGCACCTCGCGCGACTCGGCGAAACGTTGTCCACGATTCTGCTCACCCACGAAATGCGCGATCAGGTTGATGCGGTCGGCTTCCGCCAGGCACAACGAGGCGAGGTCACATTCGATGACGTGACGTTTGCCTACCCCGGCGGCCCCAACGTGCTGGAGCATTTCCATCTTCATGTCGCGCCGGGTTCGCGGGTCGGTCTCGTCGGCCGCTCGGGGTCAGGCAAGAGCACTGTGCTGGCCTTGCTGCAGAGACAACGTTACGTGCAAGGCGGCGCAGTAATTATAGATCGCGAGAATATCGGCGCGCTGACCGAGACTGCGTTGCGGTCGTGCATGTCAGTGGTACCGCAGGAAGTGTCGTTGTTGCGCCGCTCGGTGGGCGACAATATCCGCTACGGTAAGCCTGAGGCTACGGACGATGAAGTTCGGACCGCAGCGGACGCCGCCGGATGCACCGATTTTATTATGGCTCTACCGGAAGGGTTTGCGACAGAAGTCGGAGACAGGGGCGTAAAATTGTCGGGCGGCCAGAGACAGCGCCTCGCGATTGCGCGCGCTTTCCTGCGCAACGCACCTATCCTTATCCTTGATGAGGCGACCAGCGCGCTCGACAGCGAAAGCGAGCATCACGTGCAGATGGCCTTGTCGCGCCTGATGGTGGGACGCACGGTGATCGCCGTGGCGCACCGTTTGTCGACTCTGAAGGATTTCGATCGGATCGTTGTGATGCAGAAGGGACGGATCGTGGAGGATGGTTCGCCCGGCGAACTGGAACGCCGCGATGGCCCCTATCGTGAGTTTCTCTCGCGACAGGCGATGGAGATCGCGCCGATCTGAGATGCCCGGTCGCACGCACAAAAGAGGGTTGTCATGGATGTTGAACCCGACTGGCTTGTCTGGGCGCGCGAAATTCAGGCCATCGCGCAAACGGGCCTGACCTTTACAGAAAATCCTTACGACCGAGAGCGTTACGAGGCGTTGCGCGCCCTTTCCGCCCGCATTTTCGCCGCACGAACGAATGCTCTTACAGAGCGCATCGAGACGCTATTCGAGGGCGAGACCGGGTATGCGACGCCAAAGATCGACGTACGCGCGGCTGTCTTTGACGAGAGCGATCGGTTGCTGATGGTGCGGGAAGTCGCCGACCAGCACCGCTGGACGCTGCCCGGCGGTTGGGCAGACGTAAATCTCACCACCGCGGAGAATGCGATTAAGGAGGTCGTGGAGGAAAGCGGGTATCGCGTTAGGGTGACGAAGCTTGCGGCATTGTGGGACCGCACGAGGCAGGGACATCCCAACGGCGTGTTTTCTTGCGCGAAGGTGTTCTTTTTGTGTGATCTGCTCGACGGTAAGGCCACGACAAGTCTGGAGACGTCTGAGGTCGGGTGGTTTGCGCAAGGTTGCGTCCCCAATGATCTTTCAGTCGGACGCGTGACGTCGATGCAGATATCACGAATGTTTGACCATCGGCGTAATCCTGAACTCGCGACGGATTTCGAGTAAACTCAAATCCACCCGTTTCATGGGTGTACGTGAACGACCGTCAGAATTGCTCCAGCAGTCGGTTGAAATCTGGGCCCGTCTCGTGCAGTGGCTCGCGTCTCACTTATTGTTTTGTCGAGCCATACAGAGATTCTAGATGGGGTTTCCTCGGAGGTAATTACGCTATCTTTGGACCGTTGGCACGTGCCCTGTGGAACATTGAGCGACAATCGGCCAGTCTGCACACGTGGCACCGCGTGAAACATCCAGCGCAATGTTTAGCTTATCAAAAAATACGTAATAAAATGGCGATTTTGGCAGAAACTTTATGCAAAATCGGAGTATTGTATGCAGATTTGTGAATTTTTCTAATTATTATCCATGATAAATAACTTCTTTCAGGTTGAATGAAAATTAAATATTTTATAATATCCATTGTGTATTTTATTATATACTACACATTTTCATAATTATATTGCAAACGCTGCGATGAATTAACATTATCTGCGTCGTAATTACTCATAAATGCCATATTGTGTAGATTTTTTCTTGTAACGCACGCCAATATTAAAGATAATTTAGAAAGTTATTATATTATATAATAATTTTTTGCATTTACTTTGCTTTGACTGGCTGTCGCGCGATGCGCGATCACTCACTATTAAATCAATGCATTATGAAAGCACATGACGGCGTCTGATAGCGCGGTTAATGCGATTGCACGGTACCGATAGTTTAAAATTAAACTATGTAAGTAATTACATACATAATTGTAGACAAAAAAATATCAATTCTATATTTACTAAATAGTATAACTATACATATTCGATTAATACAAGATATTGTTTTATTTATGTGGATTTTATTCTGATTTAAATTCTAAGATTACCCGTCTCCCATTAGGGAGCGTCATTCTCAAGGAAACTCAAAATGTATGCTCTTCTTTTCGCCGAGGAAGTTGTCGATCGTGGAGCGCTCCGCGTCCACGCACGTGAAGAAGTCTATGGCTCGACCCTGATCCGGGCTTGCGCGCAAGGAGATATCAATTCGATAAAGGCTTTGCTGGTTGGATTTTGGCCGTTCGTAAAGGCATTTGAGACTGCAATCGACGCCCGCGTCGGACGTATGCCGACCAGACCTCTGGTGCAGCGTTTCGGACAAAGTCGTGTGCGTGCGTTCTTCAACGAAGCGCGTGAGGCCGTTCGGGAAATGAAGGACGAGGAAGGGTCCCATGCCCTTCTTTGGCGTCGCGCGGCGGATGAGATCGGTGTGGAGTTGGAAGAAAGCTCTGTAGTCCCGGGCGTCGCCGCGCTCCTTGAGAGCGCGAACTCAGACGATGAGGTCGAATTTTTCTGCTGGCTTGCCGGAACCGAATATATCGCTGAAGAGCTGGCAGCTTATCTCTGCCACTCACCTGCTTTCAATGGTAAATTTTCCTCGGGCCGTTGGGTTTGGGGATTGGCTCATCTGATGGACGAGCACGAGGGTCCGTCACACTTGGAAATCGATGAGGATCTTGCTCGTGCGTATCATCCTTCGACAGATCCAGCAGTCGTTGGGACTGCCCTGTTCTCTCACATCCGGCGTTGCGAAAAATTATTTGGAGAAGCCGCGGCGGATGTTGGGCACATGCTGGCGCAAGAGATCGTCTAATTTTTGATTTATTTTGAAAAAATAAAGCTGAAACAATGCGGTATCATGAAAATTCTGTCCTCGGGCGATTTTTCGTCGTAAGGTAAAGACGGCGTGAAGCGTATTGGTATTTTTTTTACCAATACGCTTTACTCTTGTACTAGGGACAGTTGACCTTGCTGTTCCGGGGCAATCGGAAGACGCATTCCTCCGAGTAATCGTGACCTCAGAGCAAAGGATATCGTCAAATTTTCTTCCGTGGTTTCATCGAGCGCTGGTTTTCTCTTTCTAGCTTCAAGTCGTCTCCTTCTCGTTACAGAGTGGAGCTTGATCTTCAGCGTATCCGTTATGCGTGTGATCTTACTCCATGGGGTAGTCTGACCAGCGCTCTCGTCGTGGGCATGTTGCTGTTCGGAACGTCAGGCACGGGCTCCGACGCGTATCGAACTTTCCTGTTCGGCGGCGTTGAGCTGGTTGCCTTCCTCCAGATTCTAGTATCGCTGGTCGTCGGCAGATACCTATCAAGACGTCGTCGTTACAAAAATGTACGTCTTATGCGGCTAGTCTTCGTCAGTTTGGGGCTGTGTCTTGGCGTCATGTGGGCGACGATGCCTCTTACGCTCTTTCCTCCAGCCCCCCCGCATCAACAAGTTATTGTCGCATGCACGTGTGCGGGCCTTATCGCTACGGCGTTGGCGTTTGTGCCTATTGCAGGAATGGCCGAGTGCCTGACGATCCCGCTTGGGACCGCGTCCGCCTATACGCTTCTTTCACTTGGCGGCAGGGATTGGTTCGCGCTGTTTGGATGTCTTGTAATATACGGGCTGTTTATCGGCTCTGTTACGGTGCAGGTAAGACGCCTTCTCGACAAAATCACTCTTTATCGCCTTGAGACGCAGGAGCAGCGTTCAACGTTGCAGTTGCTTTCCGGACGAAGCGACGCTGGCGAAATCTGGAGCTTGTGGGAAACTGACAGAAATGGAGTGATTTCATTTCTGTCTCCAGATTTGGCGCATATTTTTGACTGGAAGCCTTCGTTAGAAATGCCTCACAATTTCCTTAATACTTTAAAAGAAAAATACATAAATTCTACGAATGATATCCGTGGCCCAATTTCAAAAAAAATTGTCGATTTCACGCATATGGTGAATTGTTTAAATGAATCAATTTCATTCCGCGATATTGTTGTGCCACTGAAAGTAAATGATACGGTTTCTTTGTGGTCATTTACAGGCCGCCCAATGTTCGACGATCATCAGGATTACTGCGGATTTCGTGGCCTGGCTTATGATGTGACAGACACATTTACGGAGCGATTCGAAGAAGCGCATCAGGCGCGCAATGACGCCGTGACGGGCATACCTAATCGCCATGCGTTGAATGAGGCCTTGCGCAATGCGCTGAGCGATCTTGGGCGCACCGGACGGACCTTTGCGTTCTATCTTGTCGACCTGGATGAATTTAAGCGGGTGAATGACAGGTTAGGCCACAATGCTGGAGACGCCGTACTTAGGGTTGCGGCAGCTCGACTTGCGCGTGTGGGTGGGGATGGCGCGTTTGTTGCACGATTTGGCGGCGACGAATTTGCCCTACTCCTGCAGGACATAAATCCGCCTGAAGCGATCCACGCCGCGCAGGACATCGTTGATCTATTTTTGGAACCTGTAAAACTGTCCGATCAGGACGTGGTCGTGCATGTAAGCGTAGGCTTGGCTCTGGCGCCTGTAAGTGGTGACAGCATCGAGTCGATACTAGATGCAGCCGATCTTGCTATGTACAACGCCAAACGAGCCGGTAAAAATACGTGGTCTTGCTTTGAGAGCTCAATGAGCGGGCAGATTGAGCAGCGTCGCGTGCTTCTGGGGCAGTTCCGTGAAGCCGTTACCAATCGGGAAATAGTTCTCGCTTACCAACCACTGATCGACGCCAGGACCCTAACTCTTGTCGGCTTTGAAGCTCTGGCTCGTTGGCCGCAGCCCGATGGCAGTTTTGTGCCCCCGGATCGCTTCATTCTGCTGGCTGAAGAAACCGGTTTGATCTGCGAACTTGGCAACTATCTGCTTGAGCAGGCATGCAGGACGGCGGTTTCATGGCCGACGGATCTGACGGTCGCGGTAAACGTTTCCGTAGGGCAGCTTCAAGCCCCGGATTTCCTCCTCACCTTACGGACAATCCTGAAAAAAACCGGATTGCCACCTGCGAGGCTCGAGCTGGAAGTGACGGAGAGCATCTTCATGGACGTCAACAGCACCTGCGCCGGTGTGTTGCACGGCCTTTCTGATCTGGGAATCAAACTCGCGCTCGACGATTTCGGGCGCGGATATTCATCGCTTGGATTTCTCAAGGAGTTCGATTTCTATAAGCTGAAACTTGATATGGGCTTCATTCGAGATATGAATCACGACAGGCGGTCGGCCGCTATCGTGCGTTCTGTTATAGAGCTTGCTTCCGAGCTCGGCGTTGTCGTCACGGCAGAGGGGGTTGAGACTAGAAGCCAACTCGACGCACTGAGGCGTTACGGCTGCACCCAGGTGCAGGGTTATTTGTTCAGCCCGGCAATTTCCGGCGAAGAGACCGCCCTCATCGCTGAGAAGTCGAGATTTAGCCCGCTTCATTTTTTTGAAACAGGCGCCCGGAGCGCGTAAGCCTCTTTCGGAGGCAGGCCCCCAGCTTCATCATGTCAGGAAAAAGCCCGTCACCGCGCCTGATAGGCAGGCCACCGCCAAGCTGGACCTATCGTGGTGATATGGATGGGAAAAGTCGGGCTTAAGCTCCGTTCTGCGCTCGATGCCGGAGCAGGTGGTCCGCCAGCACGCAGGCCATCATAGCTTCTCCCACGGGCGCCGCACGAATGCCTACGCAAGGGTCATGCCGGCCCTTGGTCACCACGTCGACCTCTTCGCCCTGCCGGTTTACGGACGGCACGGGCGTAAGCATGGAACTGGTGGGTTTCACGGCGAAGCGTGCGACAATCGGCTGCCCAGTCGATATGCCGCCGAGAATTCCGCCCGCGTGATTGCTCTCGAATACGATGCGATTGCCGTGCATGCGCATGGCGTCAGCATTTTGCGGGCCAGTGTATCCTGCGACGGCGAAACCGTCTCCGATCTCGACGCCCTTGACGGCGTTGATGCTCATCAGCGCCGCTGCGATGTCGGCGTCCAGCTTGCCATAGATCGGCGCCCCGAGCCCGGCGGGGGCGCCCTCCACGACGACCTCTATGGTCGCGCCAACGGAGGAACCAGCCTTGCGAATGGCGGATAAATATTGTTCCCAGACCGGGACAATGGCCGCGTCCGGAGCAAAGAACGGGTTACGGTTCACTTCATCCCAGTCCCAACGGGAACGGTCGATCGCATGTTCGCCTATTTGCACCAGCGCAGCGCGGATTACGACGCCGCCGCCCAGGACGCGACGCGCTATGGCGCCCGCCGCTACCCGCATGGCCGTCTCTCGGGCGGACGATCGGCCGCCGCCACGATAGTCCCTTACGCCATATTTTATGTCGTAGACGACATCGGCGTGACCGGGGCGGTAAGTGTTGGCTATCTCGCCATAGTCTTTCGATCGTTGGTCAGTGTTCTCGATGATCAGCGATATGGGCGTCCCGGTCGTCACGCCCTCGAACACGCCGGAGCAGATACGCACTTCGTCGGGTTCGCGACGCTGCGTGGTGAAGACGGACTGCCCGGGGCGACGGCGGTCGAGGAATGGTTGGATGTCGGCTTCGCTCAGGGCGAGACGCGGTGGGCAGCCGTCCACGACACAGCCAATCGAAGGACCGTGACTTTCGCCCCAAGTGGTCACACGAAAAAGATGGCCGAAGCTGTTATGCGACATATCGTCCCTGCCCTCGCCGCGCCCGCCGCGTTATTCGCCGACGACCGAAATATCGGGCGCTTTCGGGTTTTTCATGCCAACGATGTGATAACCTGAATCGACATGATGGACTTCGCCCGTCACGCCGCCGGAGAGTGCTGACAGCATGTAAAGACCGGCGCCGCCGACTTCGCTCAACGACACATTGCGCTCAAGCGGCGCGTTGTACTGATTCCACTTCAAAATATAGCGGAAATCGCCGATGCCGCTCGCGGCCAGCGTCTTGATCGGACCAGCGGAAATTGCGTTTACGCGAATGCCGTCGGCGCCGAGATCAGCCGCCATGTAGCGCACTGACGCCTCAAGAGCCGCCTTGGCGACGCCCATCACGTTATAATGCGGCATCACGCGCTCGGCGCCGAGATACGACAGCGTCAAAAGCGAACCACCGGGATTCATCATCGCAGCGGCGCGACGCGCGACAGCCGTGAAAGAGTAGCAGGAGATATCGAGCGCCGTCAGGAATGCGTCGCGGGGCGTGTCGAGATAACGACCGCGCAGGAATTGCTTGTCAGCCCAACCAATAGCGTGGACTACGAAGTCGATCTTTCCCCACTCCTTCTCGATGAGCGAGAAAGTCTCGTCGATGGCGGCGTCGTCGCTGACGTCGCAGGGCAGCACCAGCGTCGCGCCGATGCTTTCCGCAAGCGGGCGCACGCGCTTGCCCAGAGCCTCGCCCTGATACGTGAAGGCGATCTCGCCTCCCTGCGCGGCGACGGCGGCGGCGATGGCCCAGGCGATGGAGCGGTCGTTGGCGACACCCATGACGACGCCGCGTTTGCCGCGCATCAGGTCGCCCTTTACCGGGCCTTCTTCAACCGACGATGTATCTGCGGCGTCTGACATGAGAGGCTCCCCGTTCAGCTAAGGAGGTGACAAAACCGGACGGGTCGTTGCACAACATAGGCTTGGGAACAAGTCGAGAAACGCGAACGCATCTCCGCCCTGCACGAAAACACGATGGAAGATGTGTTTGAACGCGTGAGAGCATGACATCCGCGCGATGATGCGAGACACCCCGACAACACGAGGCCCCTTAGTGATGACACAGAGCGACGCGTCTCCCCTTATCGACCTCGACGCCGATCCATTCGACTTTTTCGCGCTCTGGATGACGGACGCTGAAGCGTCGGAACCGAACGATCCGAACGCCATGACGCTGGCCACGGTTACTGCGGATGGCCGGCCGGACGCGCGGATCATTCTCCTTAAGGGCGTTGATCGCTCCGGTTTCACTTTCTACACGAATCTTGAAAGCCGAAAGGCGGCTGAACTGACTGCGACGCCTTTCGCCGCGCTGCTGTTTCATTGGAAGACTCTAAGGCGACAGATTCGTATCGAAGGCTCGATCTCACCCGTCAGCACGGAAGAGGCCGACGCCTATTTCGCCAGCCGCCGACGTATGTCGCAGATCGGCGCGATCGCCTCCGACCAGTCCCGGCCCCTTCCCGATCGCTCGATTTTTGAAGAGCGCATCCACGCCGTCGAGAAGAAATACGAAGGCCAGCCTGTGCCCCGTCCGGCCAACTGGTCGGGTTTTCGCTTGACCCCGGACCGATTTGAATTCTGGCAGGATCGCCCATTTCGGCTGCATGATCGCGCGATATGGGTTGCGTCGGACGCCGGGTGGAGCGTCACCCGCCTTTACCCCTGAGACTACGCGTTTCCACGCAACGACGTCTCCGGCATGGCGTTTAGGGAGCGAAAAGCCGTATACTCGCCCGACAGGAGGCAATCGGACGCGCTCTTCAATCATGCCGGGCGCAGCTCTCTGGTCCTTCCTTGTGTTCCGGGAACCGCCGCCCTTGCGCGGCGATGACTGGCCATTCGAACATCCGCGCCAAGCGAGAGGTCGCCATGAAACAGGTCAGCAAAATTCTTCTCCCTCTGAGCAGCGTGCGAAATGCGGACGCTGCGCTGATAATCGGGCGCAATTTCGCACGGCGATTCAAGGCGCATCTGGCCGTGCTGCATGTGCGTCCCGACGGGCGCGACATCGCGCCTCTGGCGGGCGAAGGGCTGACCGGCGGAATGGTCGAGGATCTGATGTCGGCGGCGGAGCGCGAGGGCGCGAGGCGCACACGCGAAGTGCAGGAGGTTTTCGAGACCTTCGCCGCTCATGCAGGCATCGCCGTCGTTCCGCCGCGTATTCCATTCCCGCAGGATGAGGCGAGCGTCAGCTTCAACGTCATCAAGGGATCGGAAAGCGAGATCGTTCCGTTCCACGCGCGGCTGTCAGATTTCACGCTGGTCGCTCACCCGGACAGCGGGGACGAGGTGTCTTCGTCCGAAGCGCTTCACGCAGTGCTGTTCGATAGCGGCCGCCCTGCCGTCATCGCTCCGCGCGAACCAATGGCGCACATGGTCAAGCGCGTGTGCATCGCATGGAACGGCACGGCCGAAGCCGCCTCGGCTTTACGTGGTGTAATCGCATGGGCGAGCACCGCGGAGCGCGTGCGCGTGCTGCATTGCGGGGACTATCAGCGACGTGGCCCGGAAGCGCGGGAGGTCGTCGATTACTTGTCGATGCACAATATCACGGCCGATCGGGTGGAGTTCGCGCCCGTCGAGCGGGATGTGGGCAAGGGGCTCCTTGCGGCGTGCAAGGACTTCGAAGCCGATATGCTCGCCATGGGCGCATATTCCCATTCGCGGTTGCGCCAGCTCATTCTCGGCGGCGTGACCCGTCATGTGCTGGAGCATGCGACGTTGCCGGTTCTGATGAGCCGCTGATCTGTCGTCGTTGCATCCTCAGGCGCGGTAATTTACCGCGCTGTAGAGGCGTCGCCTTTCGAGAGCGCACAAATCTGTAGTTGCGCGTCACGGTGCACGCCACCCAGTTTTTCGCATTGCTGGGTCAGTTCAAGTCCATAGGCGGACAGAACTGACAGCGCGGTCCGAGACGGCGGCCCGGCGGAGACAACGGCGGGCTTTGCCCCCGCCGCCGCCAGCCCTGCTCTGATTTGCCGTGTGAACGGAGAATTCTGGGACGGGTCGCGGTTGTCCCAATCTGTCATGCCAACCAACGTCGCCGCAGGCGAGAAGAACGCACCGACAAACGCAAATGGTTCGCCCGCGATGAAAACCATGGTCGTATCCTGAAATTGCGTTGGAATGGTCACGTCATATGTGGTCCGCAGCCAGTTCGTGTGTCCCCAGTCAGAGGTGCGTAGGCTGGCGAATGATCCCACCTCAATCACAATGAGCAGCACAACGGAAAATCGCGGGGAGAGCAGTCGGTCCAGGCAGGCGCCGATTATGACGCCTGAGATGATTTCTCCCGGCAGGAAATAACGCTGTATGGAAAATGCGCCCATCCAGACCGCCAACGAAATCAGGAAGAATGCGATCACATTGATAAGGAGGTCGGGTGGCTCGATATTTTCGCTCTGCCGACGCCGGACCGGTAGTCGCGACGCGATAATGCGGACGGCCAGAGCACAGATCAGCGCGAGAGCGATGAGAGGGCGAATATCGCGGAAAAACAGTTCGGACGTAATAGACCCGCCTCGCGCCCAGCGAAACGGAAATGACAGGGCGGTCAATAGGGAGTGAGGCACATACGCAGTGTCACGATATGATCGGCTTGCGCCCTCTGTGGCGTAAAAAATGCTGTTAAAGTAAGGAAAAACAGGATTTCCGAACTTCAGGGAGCACAAGACGAACAGCCAGCCCGATGAAGCGATCAGTCCCGTCATAAACGCCATCGGCTGTGCCGCAAGCGTTCGGAAGGGCATGCGCCCACGAACGAAGGGCTTTGCGCCGATCAGAAGAAGCCCGGGTTCGTAAATCCCGCAGGTCAGTTTGAGTCCCGCAGCTACCCCGAGGGACAGGCCAGACAAAATCAGGTTTCGTACGTCTCCGAAACGGAGCCACTTCAGGGAGAAATACAGGGACGCAAGAATTGGCGTAGCCAGCGCTGCGTCGGCGAATGATGTTCCGGCTTCAGACCAAAGCATGGGCGACGCCAAAGCGAGCAGGATCGTCAATATTCGGGCTAAGGGGCGTGACGCGTTCGTTCCCGGGAATAGAATTCGGACCACGCCTATCAACGGGAAGATCGCCGTCGACTGGAGGGCGCATTGTAAGACCGTAGCGAATTTAGGGCCGACAAGTGTCGTCGCCGCGTACCACGGGACGTAAACGAGGGGATTGAGATAGGTGTGCACTATCTGTGCAGGCGCGATATCTTGCCAGTAACGCCAGTGCATAAGAGCATAGGAAACGTAATAATGGTAGTTAATCTGGTCGTAATTGATATCCTGTTTTCCACGGAATGAAACAATTATTAGTGAAATGAAAAACGCGGCCCACATTGATACGATAAATAATGCTTGACGGCGGAATTTTACGCGCATTCATACACTCCATGATCTGACGATGAGCGCCACGTTCCGCCGCATTTGTAAAGCGAGTTTCCGTTGGATTTTTTCGTCACGACGGATATCCGTCGTGACGCCACCACGCGCTTCTATAGACCGACGCTCGTCTGATCGCCCACCCAACACCCCACAGAACGAGTTTTTTTCTCTCGGGAATTTTTCATTGCTGAACGGCTCGCGTTGCATCCAGGCGTAACCGTGAGGCCGCTTCGGCATGGACACGCAGGTTCATACGGTATGTGGCGCCCGAGCAGTCTTGCCGTTGTTTCAGGGAAACGTTTCCGAGATCCGGCACGGCGCATACACGGCATAAAATTGTTCCGTTGGGGTTGCTGCGTGCGCCTGCGCCTTGCCTGCCCTGTCGGGGCTTCCTATACGTCTCGGTCCCGCCAGAACGGCACGTAGCCCGGACGGCAACAGAAAGGGCAGCTATAGCCCTCAGGACAGACCGGCCATGACCGAAGAGTTCCATCGCATCCGTCGCCTTCCTCCTTACGTTTTCGCGGAGGTCAACAAGGCCAAGGCCGCCGCCAGGGCCCGGGGCGAGGACATCATCGATCTTGGCATGGGCAATCCCGACAGCCCGACCCCGCCGCACATTGTCAAGAAGCTGATCGAGACGGTGGCCGACCCACGCTCACACCGCTATTCGGTCAGCCGTGGCATCCCCGGCCTTCGTAAGGCGCTGGCTGGCTATTACGAGCGCCGCTTCGACGTGAAGCTGGACCCGGAGACCGAGGTCATTGCGACGCTCGGCTCGAAGGAAGGCCTCGCAAACCTCGCTGCTGCGATCACCAGCCCGGGCGACACAATCCTCGTTCCGAATCCGTCCTACCCGATTCATCAGTTCGGCTTCATCATCGCAGGCGCGTCGGTCCGCTCCATCCCTGCCTATCCGGGCGAGGACATGCTGCGCGCGCTCGACCGGGCGGTTCGTCATTCGGTTCCGAAACCGACCGCCCTGATCGTCAACTTTCCGTCGAACCCAACGGCGTTCCTCGCGGATCTTGATTTCTACAAGGAACTCGTCGCGTTCGCCCGGCGAGAAGAAATCTTTATCCTCTCCGATCTCGCCTACTCAGAAATTTATTTCGGCGATCTTGTGCCGCCGTCGATCCTCGCCGTCCCCGGCGCAAAGGACATCGCTGTCGAATTTACCTCGCTCTCGAAGACCTATTCGATGGCGGGCTGGCGTATGGGCTTCGCCGCAGGCAATCCCCGCCTGGTCAGCGCGCTGACACGAATCAAGTCGTATCTCGACTACGGCGCGTTCACCCCGATCCAGGTGGCGGCCGTCGCCGCTCTCAGCGGTCCGCAGGACTGCGTGGCGGAAATCCGCGCGCTCTATAAGGAGCGCCGCGACGTGCTGTTGCGTGGTCTGCACGCCGCCGGATGGGAAGTCCCCTCGCCCGAAGGGTCAATGTTCGCCTGGGCGCCAATCCCGGAAAAATTCCGCGACATGGGCAGTGTGGCGTTCTCCAAGCTGCTGCTGCAGGAAGCGGGCGTCGCGGTCGCCCCGGGGTTGGGCTTCGGTGAGTATGGCGAAGGATTCGTACGGATCGGCCTGGTCGAAAACACGCAACGCCTGCGTCAGGCGACCCGCGCCATTCGCGGTTTTCTGTCCGCCCATGGTATCGCCCCTAAATCCGGCGCCCCAGCCAGCGCCCAGCCAGCCGAGCCGTCCGCTTTTGAGGAGAACACCGCATCGTGACGTCTGGAGCCTTTCTGTCCGCCGCCGGGCAGCCGCTGCGCCTTGGCGTCGCCGGTCTTGGAACCGTCGGCGCCGGCCTCGCCCTTCTTCTGCGTGACAACGCCGATCTGATCACCGCCCGCGCCGGACGGCCAATCGTCATTACGGCGGTGGCGGCGCGCGATCGCACGCGCGACCGGGGCGTAGATCTTGGTTCATGCCGTTGGTACGACGATGCGGCGGGACTAGCGACCGACCCGGACGTTGACGTGGTGGTCGAACTGATCGGCGGCGCAGAAGGCAAAGCCCGCGAACTGGTCGAGGCGGCGCTCGCCAATAGCAAGCCGGTCGTCACCGCGAACAAGGCTCTTGTCGCGGTTCACGGGGAGGCTCTCGGTCTTCTCAGCGAAAAGCAGTCCACGCCCCTGCTCTACGAAGCGGCGGTCGCAGGCGGCATTCCAGCCATCAAGACGGTGCGCGAAGGGTTGGCGGCTGACCGGCTGCTGCGGATCGGCGGCATCCTGAACGGCACCTGCAACTATATTCTCACCGCGATGCGCGAGACGGGGCGCGATTTCGCTGACGTGCTGGCCGAGGCTCAGGCGCTGGGTTACGCAGAGGCCGACCCCTCGACCGACGTCGATGGCGTGGACGCCGCGCACAAGCTGGCGATCCTCGCCTCCCTCGCGTTCGGACGCCCGGTTCAGTTCGACAGCGTCCACGTCGAAGGCATCCGACAGATCGGAGCACTGGACCTGAGTGCGGCGAAGGCTCTTGGTTATCGGATCAAATTGCTGGGCCTGGCCCGGCAGGCCGAACGTGGAATCGAGGCACGTGTGTCGCCGTGCCTCGTGCCGCACACCTCGCCCATCGCGCAGGTGGACGGCGTGTTCAACGCGGTGATCGCCGAGGGCGCGTTCGTTGGGCGGCTGATGGTGGAAGGCCGCGGCGCCGGCGCCGGACCGACGGCGAGCGCTGTGGCGGCGGACCTGATTGATCTTGCGCGCGGCAAGCCCGCTCCGGTGTGGGGTGTGAGCGCGGCGGAACTGGAGCCGGTTCGTAGCCGTCCGATTTCGGAGCGCGAAGGGGCGTTCTACCTGCGCCTTAGCGTCGCTGATCGTGCGGGCGTGCTCGCAGACATCACCGCCATCCTTCGAGACTGCGGCGTGTCGCTCAACAGCATGGTGCAGCACCCGGCTGCGGAGGCTGGCGCCGACGTTCCTCTGATTCTGGTGACTCATCCGACGCGTGAAGCTGGGATGCAGGACGCAACAACACGTATCGCCGCCCTCCCGGTGGTGTCGGACACTCCGATCCTGATCCGTATCGAAACCATCTGAGTTGCGTCTACCGCCCCTGAAAAGGCGGGGGTTCGGAGTATTTTTTGCGCGACTCATTTGCAGAGTCCTGCGGCCGGACCTTAGCCGGATTTTCGGGATCGGCGTCATTTCGCATGTCTTTGTGACGCTGCGCCCCAAAGACGCTGCGCCCCAAAAAAGACCGATATGCGTCGTAACGGCGGATATCGGGGCTCCCTCAACTAACTCTCGACGAGACTCGCCTGTCCGAGTCACGATCCGGCCATACGTCCTCGGGCGAGTTGAGAGCCGCCCCGGGCGAAGCGCCTGCGTTTGCAACCTGCGGCGCGACATGCCACGCAATCGGAACATCATCTCGGAGAACGAAGAATGTCGGCTGACACGCGCAAGGGAAGTTTTATCGTCTCGGACCGCAATCTCGCGCTCGAACTGGTGCGCGTGACCGAAGCCGCGGCCCTAGCTTCCTCGCACTGGACCGGTCGCGGCGACAAGAATGAAGCTGATGGCGCAGCCGTCGAGGCCATGCGGACAGCGTTCGACACGGTCGCTATCGATGGCACGGTCGTGATTGGCGAAGGCGAAATGGACGAAGCGCCGATGCTCTATATCGGCGAGAAAGTCGGCGCCGGCGGCCCGGCCATGGACATCGCCGTCGATCCGCTTGAAGGCACCACACTCTGCGCGAAGGATCTTCCGAACGCGCTGACCGTCGTGGCGTTGGCGGAGAAAGGCAATTTTCTTCACGCCCCGGACGTCTACATGGACAAGATCGTCGTCGGCGCAGGCCTTCCTGACGGCGTCGTCGATCTGGATGCGTCGATCGGGGAGAACATCCGCAACCTCGCCAAAGCGCGCGGCAAAGACATTGGTGAGATCGTCCTGTGCGCGCTCGATCGTGATCGCCACGCCGAACTGATCGCGAAGACGCGTGAGGCGGGCGCCCGCGTAAAGCTGATTTCCGACGGAGACGTCGCCGCCGCTATCGACGCCTGCTTCACACAGGGCTCGGTCGATATTTACGCGGGCTCCGGCGGCGCTCCGGAAGGCGTTCTCGCCGCCGCTGCGGTCCGCTGCATGAACGGGCAGATGCAGGCTCGGCTTCTGTTCGAAGACGACGCCCAGCGTGAGCGCGCCGTAACCATGAACCCAGGCAAGAATCCCGACCGCAAGTTAGGCCTGACGGACCTCGCCTCGGGCGACGTTCTGTTTTCGGCGACCGGCGTGACGTCCGGCTTCCTGCTGCGCGGCATCCGTCGTCACGCCGATCACGCGACGACGCATTCACTGGTGATGCGCTCCAAGTCCGGCACGCTCCGTTTCGTCGAAGGGCATCATAACTTCGCTACGAAGACCTGGGGCACGCGCTGATTCGTCTCATGACGTCTCTTCACATGCGGACAAGCCTGTGATGCCTACAGCTGACGTTGTGGCGTCAGAGGAGCGCGTGGAGCATTCTGCAGCTCTCGGCGTTGAGGCGAGCTGTTCGGGCCGTCCCTGGCGCTGGCGCGACGGCGTTGAGGCGCCAGCCGTCACGCGCCTGGGATCGGCGATCGCCCAGCGTTACGGAACGTCCGAGATCGTCGGGCGTATCATGGCGTTGCGCGACGTGGGGTTGGCTACGGCCCCGGACTTTCTTGAGCCTACGTTGCGTGCGCTCATGCCTGATCCGTCATGCGTGATCGATATGGACGTCGGCGCCGCCCGTCTCGCTCGCGCGGTGCGCGATGGGGAGACCGTCGGCGTTTTTGGAGACTACGACGTGGATGGCGCCTGCGCGTCCGCGCTGATGGCGGATGTGCTGCGTGAATTGGGTTGTGTGGTTCACACCCATATTCCTGATCGTATGACTGAGGGTTACGGGCCGAATGCCCCTGCCCTGCTTTCCCTTGTCGAGCGCGGCGCCAGTCTCGTCGTGTGCGTCGATTGCGGGACTGCTGCGAGCGATATCCTGAGTTGCCTGGACGGCCGCGCGGACGTCGTGGTGATAGATCATCACAAGTCCGAAGGCGCGCCGCCGCAGATTCTGGCGACGATCAATCCGAACCGCCCGGAATGCGCTTCGGGGCTGGGCGGACTGTGCGCCGCCGGGCTGTCGTTCGTCACAGCTGTCGCGATGATCCGCGATCTGCGGCGAAGCGGTTGGTTCACGGATGGCCGCGAGGCGCCGGATTTGATGCGACAGCTCGATCTGGTTGCGCTCGCCACCGTGTGCGACGTCATGCCGCTCACCGGCCTCAACCGAGCCTTTGTCACGCAGGGGTTGCGGATTATGGGCAGACAAGCGCGGTTGGGGCTGTCGACGCTTCTTGGGGTCGCGGGTGTGCAGAGCGCGCCGTCGGCGTTCTCATGCGGATACGCGCTGGGGCCGCGTATCAACGCGGGCGGCCGTATTGCCGAGGCGGATCTCGGTCTGAGGCTTCTGCTAAGCGAGGATAAAGACGACGCGCAGTGGATCGCCGAGCGGCTGGACGCGATCAATCGCAAACGACAGGACGTTGAGGCCTCGATCCTCGACCGCGCCATGGAGCAGGCCGAAGCGCAGTGCGAGGCAGGGCGCGCTGTCATATTGCTCGCCAGCAAGGAGTGGCATGTCGGCGTAGTCGGTATTGTCGCCGGGCGGGTCAAGGAAAAATTCAATCGTCCGGCTTTGATTGGCGCTGAACTGGCCGACGGCCTGGTCAAGGGTTCCGGCCGCTCCGTTCCGGGTATTGACCTCGGGTCGGCGGTCATTGCTGCGCGCGAGGCAGGGTTGCTGAAGACCGGCGGCGGCCACGCCATGGCTGCAGGTTTCAGCTTGGCGACGGAAGATATCCCTGCCCTGCATGCTTTTCTCAACGAGCGCCTCGCTGTTGCCGCGCAAAGACCCGCGACAACAGTCCTTGAAATCGATGCTGCGATCACTTCGGCGGGCGCCAACACAGAAATCGCCAAGGACCTTGGTCGTCTGGCTCCGTTTGGCAATGGCAATGAAGAGCCGTTGCTGGTCCTGACGCATGTGCGGGTCGTTCGGACAGACAGGATAGGTAAAGACGGCGCAACCCTGCGTGTTCTGCTTGAGGGAGAAGGACGTTCGGCGGTCAAGGCGCTTCTGTTCCGCGCCGGTGACAGCGCGGTGGCTGCTGCCTTGGAAGATCGCGCCCGTCCGCTCTTGCACGTTGCTGGATGGTTACGCGCTGAGTCCTGGAATGGGAGGGAGACGGCGACGTTCTTCGTGCAGGACGCGGCGCTTGCACGGTGATGACGTTTGCTGTTGAGCCAGCAGCCCAACCTCTGCGCACGATCCATATCTTGGGATGAACGAACCCGGAGCGTCTGGTCTTGCCAACGTCCGATCGGTAGTGAATTTCAGATTCAAATATCGAATTTTATTATAAAATATAACAAATTTTTCGCATACGAATCATTCGATTTTCTAGAGATGCTTGTATTGCAAGGAACCAGAGAGTGCGGGTGATTGGCCTGACTGCCAGGCGCCGTGTCAACACATCTTCCTGAGATTATGGCCAATGCAGTTTTCCGAACAATTCTTGATTGCAGATTGGTATCTCAATACGACAAAGCATGTCTTTTACTGCGGTGGGTACCTTTTTTGGTGAGAATGAGTCGCACTTGCTATAAAGCGCGGACGCATCAACATACTGGCGTCAAAAAATGCGCGATTATTCAACAAGCCGGAAAATACTTAATACCGGTTGTACGGCTGCATTTAGCGGTATTATCTGCTTAAATGTCATGACTTCTCCCTTGCTGGCGGAAACACGCGCAGCAAAAAAAATTTCGGAAAAACGCTTGTGCAGGACGACAGAATACTCAAATGGAAAGCTGACGACACATCAGCTTCACGCCAGGCGGACCGAACTGGTAAGCGTGACGGCCAGACAGCAAAACGTCTCAGTCAGCGCATCAAAAATGTCTATACCTTTTCTGGAAAACCCGCAGATCGTTTCCGTTGTATCCAGAAAACTTATGGACGATCAAAATGTTTTGCGCCTGTCTGATGCGTTGCGAAATGTGGCGGGCGTGTCCTACGCCGATAATTACGCATTGTATGACAGCATCCGCGTGCGCGGCCTCAGCACATCCGGAATGACTTATCTGGATGGCCTCAAGACAATTGATGCCCTTGCAATCAACGAAACCGTCGGATTGTCACGACTGGAAGTCGTAAAGGGACCAGCATCGGGGCTATTCGGCCAAGGCCCCTTGTCCGGACTGGTAAATATGGTCAGCAAGCGACCAGAATCGCGAAACTTCGAAACGTTCACCGCCAAGGGCGGCTCATGGTCCTACTATGAGGGGCGCGCGGACATGAACCGGAAGTTGACGTCAAACGGCCTTGTAACTGCCCGGCTGAATACGCTCTATCGTAAGCAGGATTATTTTGTTCGAGCATCGGATATGGAGACACTGTATATAGCACCGTCCATTTCGGTTCGTCCGACAGAAAATACCGATTTCACTATGTTGTTTCGTTACAGCCGCGCAAGCGGGCACCCTTATACAGCCATTCCTGGCTACGGGACGGTGCTCCCTTCCCCTTGGGGAACGTTGCCCCGAGATTTTTCCATAAACGACGTCGACAACCCTGCTCAGCAGCGGCAGACCTTCGTTCATCTGGGATACATGCTGGATCACCGATTCAACAACGCGATCGGCCTGCATCAGGGTTTTCGTTACATGGTCTATCGGCAGACTTATAATCGCTGGCTGTTCGCGGGCTCTTATACGCCCGATCTATCGAGTGTCAGCCGATATTATTACGGCCCCTACAACAACCACGGTCACGATATAAGAATTGACACCAACATTAATCTTCGCTTCCACACAGGCAAGTGGCTCTCTCATTACATGCTGATCGGCGTCGATTACGGGATCAACGGAACGAACTTGACGACCGGGTACGCGACGACGACGGCTCTTTCTCTCGTAAATCCAGTTTATGGCGATGTGCCAGATATGCCTCCCGTCGCGAAAATATCAAAGGCACGGCAAGATCAATTCGGAACTTACATTCAGGATCACCTCAGACTCGGAAAACATGTGGCGGCGACGTTTGGAGTTCGGTGGGATCGTGCGACCGCCGGTCGGGGCGGAAACAATCCGCCAACGACGGCGTTTAGTCCGCACGCTGGCTTCACATGGAATTTTGCCGACCAGATGGCGTTCTACTTCAACTGGTCACGCGCCTTTCTCCCGACGACCTCTGTGGATTACAGGCAAAATATCCTCCCTCCACAAATTGGCGCTAATTATGAATTCGGTTTAAAAACACAAAGCCGCGACGGTTCTTTACGAGGAATGGCGACGTTATTTCAATTATCACGAACCAATGTCGCAACGACAGACCCGGCTCACCCGTTGTATTCGATCGCGCAGGGAGAGCAGACCAGCAAGGGATTTGAACTCGAAGGTGAGTGGAGTATCCGGCCGAACTGGAATGCGACAATAGCCTACACATATCTGGATACAAAGATCACAAAAGATAACAGGCTTCTGCTCAATGGAGGGTCTCTGTGGCTTGCTGGCGTGCCCCATCATATTTTCAATATCTGGACAAAATATACGTTGCCTGTCGGCGCACTTAAAGGCCTGGGATTTGGCGGCGGCGTGCATGTCGAGGGAGCCAGCCCCGCGGATAACTACACGCCGCGAGATCCCTATTACGGGCGGACTTATAAAACTTCGGCTTACGCCCTCATCAGCCTTGCATTGTACTACGAAAAGGGGGCGTGGAGCGCTCAACTCAATGTGCAAAACGCTGCTGACAAAAGATATTTTCCTTCGGCATCACTAACTCGAACCACCGTTGGCACGCCAAGGACGATCATGGGCGGCGTCACGCGCAATTTTTAACGGCGCGCCGAAGCGGGGATCTGCCTCGCAAGGGCGATGGCGGCCTTCCTCGAACGCCTTACATCCCCCTGCAAGGCGCTCCCATCTCTTCCGCAGATTTACGCCAATTGCCCAAGCTACCAAAGATACACAAATTTAATATAGTAGGCGTTTGTTTCCGGGACATTCCGTCCTTCCACAGAATGCGAATATCTCGCGGTAAAAGAGTAGTGCTTTGAGATATTGAGCATGGCGCCCAGACCAAGCGCCGTCTCCCGGCCGTAGGAATCGTTTACGTAAGAATTTTGAGTGTTGTTATACGTGCCCGCGACGTTCTGCCAGTCAAACGCCAGAAACGGTTCAAAGAGTTTCGTCGCCTTCCAGCTGAACCGCAGGTTGGAGTAAAACACTACGCCGGGATAATAGCTGTCCTGCCCGCGAACGTGACGCGTTGAACTTGTAACGGCGCCCGCATCTCCGTCGAAGCTGAAATGCTTCCATTCATAGTCAAAAATAAAACTCGATATATTCGACCAGTTATGTGACGCGAGCGAATATCGTGTGCCTGAAGGCGTCTGCATGAAGGTCTGAAATCCGAACGTGCTGTGCGCGTTTGGCTTGAACCACGCGGCTGGCCCCACGATGGTGCCACCCAGTCCCCCGTAATTCGTTCCGTTGGCGAGCACGTAGCTTTCAGACTGAATGACCTCGAAAGCGAAACCGACATGCGGAATTGCATCGAAGCTGCGGAAATGGACGTATTTTGTCAGCCCGGACCAAGTGTGGCTGCCCCCTTTTGCCTGACGCACGCCCTGTCCATTGTAGGTCGAGCCCGCGGCATTGCCGTCTCCATACTGAACCAGCACGTTGAACGGCGAAAAATCGACAGGCAAATCGTATTCGTGTGGTCCGATAATGCCCAAGGTAATGTCCGAGGCCCGCGCGCCTGAACAAACGCTCAGGGTCAAGCCCGCCGCAAGCAGCGAAAACACGGAGAGACGGCGAACATTCGCCCATTCTGTCACGCGCATGATGTTATTTCCGTCAGATCAGGGGGAGCGTCCGCTTAACCCTGCGAACGCTCCGTTGAAGTCGAAGACTGTGATCGTTGCCGATCAGTGCGCCTCAGCGTCCTGCTGACCGTCCAGAGCATAGGCGATGATGTAATCACCGCTTCTCGTGGCCAGACCGCCGTGACCGCCAGCAGCAATCAGGACGTACTGCTTGCCGTTGACTTCGTAGGACATCGGCGTCGCCTGTCCACCCGCAGGCAGGCGGTCACTCCAGATAACCTCGCCAGTCTTCAGGTCGAACGCACGGAGATAATCGTCCGCCGTGGCCCCCATGAACACCACGCCGCCTTTGGTGACGATGTTGCCGCCGATATTATACATCCCGGTCGGCAACGGCAGGTTGGTGTGCGTGCGGAACGGGCCTGTGTCGCGCGTCGTTCCAACCGGGTGCTGCCACACGATCTTTTTGGTGACCAGATCGATCGCCGTGAGCGTGCCCCATACAGGCCCCTTGCAAGGAATCTGCAGCGGGTTCAGCCAGGGATTGGTGTAGGCGATATAGGGCGTGCCGTAATCCGGAGAGACTGAAAGCGCGTCGCCCTTGGCGGTAGGTTCCTCACCGTTGCCGGTCCACTTCGGCAGAACGCCGGGATCTTCCAGAGTCCGCCGGTGGTCCAGCTTGATGCGGAACGGCAGATAGCTCGCATTCGCCAGCATGATCTTGCGCTGCGGATCAATCGTGATCCCCTGCCAGTCCACAATGCCGTAGAACGCCGGATAGACGATGGTGGTCTTCCCGACATGCGGCGGCGTGAACTGTCCATCATAGGCCGACTGCCGGAACTGGATACGGCACACCATCTGGTCAAGCAGCGTGGCGCCCCACATATCCGTCTCTTTGAGATCGGGAGGCGTCAGCGACGGCATGGCCGCCGGGAAAGGCTGCGTCGGAGAAATGCGGTCGTCCCCAGCGACGCCTGCAGTCGGAACTGCACGCTCTTCCACCGGGTAGCCCGGCACCGGCACGCCCGTACGGCGATCAAGAACAAAGAACTCGCCCCGCTTGGTGCTCTGAACCAGCGCCGGTACGATCTTGCCGCTGGAGTCGGGCAGATCGACCATCGACGGCCCGGAGGGAATGTCCATATCCCAAAGATCGTGATGTACGGTCTGATACGTCCAGCGCCGCTCGCCGGTTTCGATATCGAGCGCTATGGTCGCTGAAGACGTTGCGTCGTCGAACGGGCGCCGTGAACCGCCCCAGTTGTCGGGCGGAGAGTTGCCCGTAGGAACATAAACGAGGCCAAGATTCGTATCAGCGGTATAAACGCCCCACCCGTTCGGCGTGTCGCGCGTCAGAACGTCATCCGGGCCGGGCTTGAACGTTTCCGGGTTATGCCCTGCGTCCCACACCCATGCGATCTCGCCCGTCGTCGCGTCAAACGCGCGCACTGCGCCGGACGGTTCGAAATTCGCCTGATTATCGAAAACCCAGCCGCCCGTGATCACGCGGTTTTTCGCCACCAGCGGCGGCGACGTCACGAAGTGAAAACCATGCGGCACATGACCGAGATATTGACGCAGCGAGATGAATCCATGATCACCGAAATCGTCGCAGGGTTTGCCCGTTTCCGCATCCAGCGCGACCATCCGCACGTCCGCAACCGGCGAGTAGATGCGCGTGCGGCAACCGGTCTGGATCTCGTCCGGAATCCGGTAATAGGAAACGCCACGGCAGGCGAGATAGACGTTCTTCGCCAGATCGGCTTCCGCAGGATGCGGATCGAACTTCCATTTTATCTTGCCTGTGGCTGCGTCCATAGCAATCACCTGGCTATGGGGCGTGCACATGTACAGCGTGTTGTCGACCTTGATCGGGGTCAGTTCCAGATTGAACTCATGCCCCTGATCCGGCCCGGCGACCGTCCCCTCGCCTGTCTGCTGCGTGTCCCCTGTCCGGGTAATCCACGCGCGCTTCAGATGCGACACGTTCTTCGTCGTGATCTGATCCAGAGGCGAATACCGATCGCCGCCAACAGTACGGCCGTAAGCCTGCCAATCCGCAGCAGGCATCTCCGGCGAGCCGGTGTCCGGCTGCCCCTGCGCGGCCATACGATCAGAAGGAACGGAGCCGTTGATCGAATAGGACGTAAAGCAGCTGACGACCAGCGCGGCTACGCTGACCCCCATTGCGCCCAGAACTTCCCGTTTGTCGGAAAGCCAGTTGTTGGAAAGCCTCCAGACCCACGGGAGAAGCAGCCACGCGCCCACGGCGATCAGCGTTAGCAGGCGGACTTCCAGTCCCCAGATGTCGAAACCGACCTCAAAAAGTGACCAAAGCGTCGCGAAAAGCAGCAGCCCCGCATAGATGCGCAGTGCTACGCGGGGCGTTTTAAGGCCGGTGGCAGCCACCGCCAGAAAAACGCCGCCAGCCGCAATGTAAAACCACGACCCGCCAAGAAGCAGGAGTTGAGCTCCGCCAAAGAAAAGAAAGAGCCCTATGGCTCCGACAAGAAGCGTTGTTATTATAGACAACATTCTTGAGATTCTTGTCTGCATGTTTCACGTCTTTCCCAGCTCTTCCATGGCGGCGCCGCCGGTGGGTTAGTCCCACCTGACGGCCGCCGCCAAAGCTGAGAAGTGTCTCGCCACATCCGACATAATTCCGGCCAGCGATTAAGCTGCGAGATCACGGCAACTTGTATTGCGTTGACCAAAGTGTGTCAGAGGTGAGACAGTTTGCCTCTGGAGGTGTTCGATCTGCTAATGCAGCGTGATCGGGACATATCGGGGGGCCTTACCGCTGGCGGATACAACGTGCGAGAAAATAGCGGCCTATACTGCGCACAAATACGAACGTTTCTATTTTTACTCAAGATATTGAATAGGCTATATTTTTACCAGAATGACTAATGTAGAAATTGGTATTTTATTATTTCTTTTTTAGGCCAATTTTAGAAATTCAACATGACAACGGAAAATAACACTGTGCTATCGCCATTCCAGGATATCTGGGCTAAAAGCAGGCATTCCCTTCTGGTAAGGGTCATATGACGGTCTTGCATCGACGCCTCACAGTTCAGAGCTTACTCACCCGACGCCGGTCAGTAAAAGCGTGGCCTAATGTGTTGCTTCCTTAAAACTAAACTAGACCGCGTCCCGTGGTCCGGCGCACTTTCGAAAAAATCGGAAAGTCTCCCGATTTGATCGTAATCAGCTGTTTTATCTGAGGATTTATTCCCGATGACCGACAGCTGCAAGATCCTCATGGTCTTTCCACTTTTTAATTCAGGTTCGTTTTGGAACTACAAGGAGGCCTGTGACCTGACTGGCGCGCGTTACCCTGCGGCGCCTCTGGGTCTGATAACCGTGGCGGCGCTGTTGCCGAATAACTGGGATGTCAGACTGATCAACCGCAATACGGAACTTCTGACAGAAGAGGATTTCGCATGGGCTGATATGGTGATGACGGGGGGCATGCTTCCGCAAAGAATCGATGCCCTACACATCATCGACATATGCCGCGCCAAAGGTAAGCCCGTGGTGATCGGTGGCCCTGATGTCACCTCAAGCCCGGATATCTATAAAGCTGCTGATTTTCAGGTTCTCGGCGAAGCTGAAGAAATCATGGTTAATTTCATTTCTGCCTGGCGTAACGGCGTCACGCAGGGTGTTTTTGTAGCGCCCATGGGAAAAACGGATGTCACGAAAAGTCCACTGCCACGCTTTGATCTGCTGAATCTGGATCATTACCTGCATGTTGGGATTCAATTCTCACGGGGATGTCCGTTCAGTTGTGAATTCTGCGATATCATTGAACTATATGGCCGCGTGCCGCGCACCAAGACGACCGGACAGGTTATGGCTGAGCTGGACGCGCTTTACGCTCTTGGTTATCGCGGACACGTCGATTTTGTTGACGACAATCTGATCGGCAACAAGAAAGCGCTTAGAAAATTTCTACCCGACCTGAAGCGTTGGCAGAGCGAAAAAAGCTTCCCGTTCGAGTTTTCGACCGAAGCGTCGATCAATCTTGCTGACGATGCCGAGTTACTCAACGATCTTGCTGACTGCAATTTTTTTGCCGTGTTCGTGGGTATTGAAAGCCCGGACACCGACACGCTCGTCATGACGCAAAAAAAGCAGAACACCCGCCGAAGTCTGCAACAAAGCATCGAGACCATTCATGGCGCCGGAATTTTCGTCAATGCCGGCTTTATTGTAGGTTTCGACAGTGAGAAAGGTAGTGTCGCTCCCGGCATGATCGAGTGTATCGAAGACACGTCGATCCCCGTGTGCATGGTGGGCTTGCTTTATGCTCTGCCAACGACACAACTTACACGCCGACTGCTGGCAGAAGGGCGTCTCTTTCTGGACGATGGTCAGACGCAGTCCGGCGACCAGTGCACCGCCGGGCTGAATTTCGAGACAAGCCGCCCACGTCGGGATGTGCTTGATGACTACAGGATTGTGCTCAGGACAATCTATGAGCCGACCGCTTACTTCGATCGTGTGCGCCGATTGGGTCGTATGCTCAAGCGCAAACGGACGCATCGAATGATAAAGGGCGATCTTCGTAGCTTCATCCGGCTACTTTTCCGTATTCATCGTGCCGGTCCTGGAACGGCATGGCAATTCTGGCGCATGCTTTTGGATTGCGCCGTGCATAATCCAAAAGCGTTGCCATATGTAGTCATGACAAGTGCGCTCTACCTGCATCTTGGTCCGTTTGCTCGGCAGGTCGTTAGAGAGATCGATCAGGAAATCTTCAACATCGAGCAGGGGCACTGGCAAAAACCAAGACTTCAGAAGGCGCGTGCCGAAGATGGACTTCAGCTCGCCTAGACACACTGTGGATTTTTGTCTTTTAGAAAGTTTTATTCGAACGCCGCAGACTGAATCGATATCAGAGTGTCTATCTCCGGTGAACCCATTCAGGAACAGGTCCCGTCTCGCCTTCCCGTTGCCCGGTCAAGATGCCGTATTTGCGGTGTGGAGTAGTTGCTAACAATCGTCGTTTTTTAAAAACATCGGAAATGTGCCCAGATTCAAATCCACAGCACATTTCCGAAGCAAGATTTACGGCAAAAAACCACCTTTATTCAAAATATCCAGCGCTTCGCGAATACGATGGCCATACGTGTGCTCCGACATCGTACGTGCCTGCGCCTTCTTCGTCGTTTCCAGTCGCAACGCGCCGTTCTCGAGGTAGACGTCGAGCAGTCGATCGAAATCTCTCTTGTTGGAGAAGGACGGGATTTCGTCTTTCGTGTAGTATCGACGGATTTCGTAGGTATCTTCGTGAAATATCTGCATCGCTCCTGCTGCGGCAGCCTCGTAGGTCCGCGGGCCGGGCGTCGACGGCGAAATCATAAAGCGTTTGTTTTCGAAGCTCAGGCTCCGACCGAGGTTCAGAACGATCTTGGAGTGTTGGTAGAACTGCACCAACTGCTCTTTCTCCAACCGCGCATCTGAAAAGCCAACGCCCAGTTCGCCCCAGCCCGGCCCGACGATCTTGATGTTCAGATTACGCAGCGTCGGCAGCAATCCACGCACGATATCCTTGCGGTTCGTGAACGCCACGCCGCAGAAGAGCACGTCGATCGTGCGCTCGGTTGTTTCGTTAATCGGCCGATAATGCAGCTTCGGGCACGCCGCGAGCGGAAGGTGCCAGACGTTTGGACGCGTGTAAAAATTTGATCCCCAACGTTCACAGGAAAAGACGACATCGAATTCGTCCGTGATACGGTAGGACGCGTCCTGCTCATAGGGATCTTCAGTCGCCCAGAAGACCGTCGCAGCGCCGACCTTGCGCGCCTCTCGGCAAACCTCGCCGAAATAGGTGCTCTCCGGGAGGTAAGACCCGATGGCGAAAACGATTGTCGGCCGCAAATACTGAATAGAGGCTGCTGCCCCGTTGATGTTCGCGGCGATGACGTTCTCTTCGCCAAAGACCTCGGCCCAGCCGGCCATGATGGATTCGCGTATCTGCGCGTTGGCCTGGGATTCAAAGCGCCCGCCGCTACAGATCAGAACCTTGCCCGAGTACTTTTCTGTCTTTTCAGCGTTTTTGGCCATGCCGCTCTTCCAGTCCGGGGTGCGAGAAATGTTCATACACAACTAGGGAGAACTCTCCCAGCGGGCGTGTCCCGCAAACGACGCATTCCGTCATTCGCGAGCCTTTTCGATGATGTCCGACAACGCGCGCGCGAAGCGCGCGGGGTCGCAATCGTCGCGGATGCGGTCCAGCGCGGACTGCCTGACGCTCGTCCACAAGGACTCGTCATCGTAAAGCGCGATGACTGCGGCAGCGAAGACCTCTGCGTTCGGCGCGCCGCCCGAAAGGATGTCCCGCCCGGCGACCCATCCCAGTTCGTCGATAAGCAACTGGCTTGCTACGACCGGCAACCCGCGTGAGGCGCTTTCATGAATCTTGTAGGGAATGCCGCCCGCAAACCGCGTCGGTGCGATAAACGCCCGGTGCGTATTGTAAAAAGGCGAGAGATCGTCCACGCGCCCGACGAGCCGCACGTTGTCGAACTCTGACAGAAGCGTCATATCGACGTCCGCGCCCTGGTACCCGGCGATAGTCAGCTGCGCGATTTCGGTTCGGCGTTCGACGATAATCGGCATAACTTCGCTGAGAAACCAGAGCAGTGAATCAAGGTTCGGGGAATCCTGATCCGTGACCGCCCCGACGAACAGCAACCCTGCCCGTTCGGAGAATGACGCGGGCGTCGGCGCTATCTGAAGGGCGTGCCCAAGAATGTTGAGATTGGTATGTCCGGCCCGTCTAATCAACTCGGCCTCGGTTTCGGTCACGGCGACGATCTGCTTGCAGAACACGGCATTTTCGAATTCGACGCGGAGAGCCGCGTCAAGGTCCGAGATCGTTTCCGCTAGGTCCAGAGCCTGCTCCCGCAACACCGTGCGCGGCGCAGCGACCACTTCCGTGTCGAGGATCACGTCACATCCTGTAAGGTACCTGTGATTACCGTGGAGAATCGGCAATACGCGGTTCAGGTTATGTGTTCGGCCAATCCAGACGAGGTCAAAACACCCGGCTCGTTCTTCCAGAAAGTGATCGAGCTGCGTCGCAGTCTTGTCGAACAGAACTTCCACGGTGTCAGGGAAATCAGCGTAAATGCGCGCAACGGAATGGAAGTGATTATCGACCGGATACACCGTCACCTGGTGTCCCAGTTCCGCAAGCCCGCGTACGATGTCGTTAGAACGCACATAGCCAGAACCAAGGCCGCGCAAAGGCACGCGATCCTCGATGAAAAGAATGCGCGTCCCTGCGCTCTTTCGGGTGCGCGCCATAATGACGTTGCGGCTGTGCGCAGGTAGTTGATTGCGAAGAAACGCACCTCTTGACGCCGCGAGCACCCGTCTGTTTCGCTGCATCAGCGCGTGGGAGGCTCCGGAATTGGAGGAGCCGTATTCCAGATGCTCGATCACGACGGATGGATCGTAAACAATCCTAAAGCCTTGCTCGATCAGGCGCACGCAAAGATCGGTATCTTCAAAATATGCCGGGCAGTATCTTGGGTCGAAACCGGCTAGCGCTTTGACCGCAATCGTCGAGACCAGAAGGAACGCTGCAGAGCAATAATCGACGTCGCGAACGAAATTCGCCTCGGCGCAGTTTGGATCCCCGTCACGTAGGTAACCAAATGTCGATCCGTCGCGCCAGATGATCGAGCCGGCTTCTTGTAGAAGCCCGTTGGTGCGAACGATCTTTCCGCCGACCGCGCCGATATTCGACGACGAGGCCAGACGTTCCAAAGCATTGGCCAGCGCGCCCGGCATCAAGATAACATCATTGTTAAGATACAGCGTGACAGGGGCTGTAACTTCCGCAAGACCAACATTGCAGGCCCTCACAAATCCCGCATTGTAACGTAACGGGATGACCCGCGCCCCGCGCACGTATCGGGCGATATGTTTCGTTTCGTCGGTGGAACCGGAGTCCACCAGGATCAATTCGATGTTGCCGCCGAAATTATCCCGCAAGGACGCAAGAGTCCCCATGGTCAGCGGAAAATGATTGTGCAACACGACGATAACGCTGACCGCAGGTGGTCCGTCGCAGGTAAAATTCAGGGGACGGCGACCAAGAAACGTGGTCGTCGACCGCGCCGTGTCGATGAAATGCGCTTTGGCGTAAGCTTCGGCTGCTTGCGCCGGAAGCGTAGACGCGGCTTCTGCGGAACGTGACGCAACCCAGTGTGCGTAAGGATCCAGGAAAAGCCCGTTTTCGATGTCGGCGCGAACGCTCGCCCGGGTGGCGTATTGCTCGAGATCACAACCAGCCACTGGCAACCGCCCCTCGCGGGCGCCGGCCCGCAGGAAATGATCGAAGCCGTTTCGAAACTGCCCGACCTTTATGGACGCGGCGACATCTGGATATGCCTCGGCGTAAAATGCTTCGGAGAACGCATCTTGCGGATCGTAGGTGCTTGCGTCGTCTGCCATGAGATAATGATGAAGCGCGCAGGCAAACTCTCCCTGCTTTATCTGCTCGGCGACTTCCGGATAACGATGCAGATACCAGACAGGATCGAAGTACCAGGACGAGCGACAGCCATCAGCGAAACCGTTCTGAAAATCAAGCAGCAGTGAAAACCAGGTATCTGCCCCGCCTGCCTCACGTCCCAACGTGCGAAAGCTTGCGGCGGAGCTGGATGACGCGTGAACCGCCACTACATGCGGGTCGAAGAACCGACTGCCGCTACGAAAGCCTGCTTCACCACCAGACAGAAAGTGATCGTATCCGTTCAGCTTTCCTTTCTCGGCAATGACCCGGTGCGTCACGTCCGGATTCATGCGTCGGTAGTATTTCTCAGAAAACAACCAATGCGGAGAAAAATTCGTATAGCCGACCTGTTTGTAATGATCGAAACCCGACGCCCATTCGCCACGCTTTACCGCGCGCATGACCTCTGGATAAGTGGACAAGTACCACAATTCATCGAACCACGGATTAGGAGAGTGCCCTAACGCTGCGCCAATAGATTCGTAATAATCGTATTCATTGGAGTATTGTCCGTCTTTAATCGCTGCGGCGACGAACGGATATGAGCGTCTGTACCAGCTCGCCTCGAAGCGAGCCCATGCAGCGTGCGCCACAACTGGCGCAACGTTCACATCAAGAATGTCGTCGGAAGGCAATAGAGTCATCGCATCCCTCCCATCCGCGTGTCTGCGTGATCTCCGAGCGACGGCTGAAACTCCCGTCGCCTAATGCGCGCGACAGACGCCGCATACATCAGACGCTCAGAAATCCGCTTGCCGCTTCGCGGCATTTATCAAGCACCGCCTCTCCGGGTGGTGAGTCCTCAACAGATACGATCTTCCCGTCCTTGCTCGTCAGACGGACCGCAGTGGGCCGCATTCCTGCTTCATCGCCGACGACATTAAGCAGACATAGACGGTATGCGCCGTCGAGCGTTTCGTTGAACCCGCGATTGAGGCTCAGGTTGCCAACAAAGCCGACACAAAGAGGCGCGTCATGGAAGATCGTCTGCACATCCTGACGGATTAGGCGGGATGTGCCGAACGCTATGCTGCGGGCATTGGCCTCATTCACCAGAACCACGAAAATCTGCCCGGCGCGCGACAATCCACGAAGGAAAGCCCAGCCCCTTACAATGAGATCGCTTCCCTCCACATCTCGTTCATGCTGGCCTCCATCTTCGATAAGATCGGTGACGTGATCGAGATAAAACTCCAGGTCGCCAGAGTAGACGTGGCGCGGCCCATCGGGGAGCGTCGACAGTTTGATGCCGCGCAGCACGCCGTCGCTTTCCGAAACGCGCTCGAAATCTCGCAGAATCTGTCCGTTGGAGGGCGGGACGCGGGCGATACCGATAATTTGCCCGTCCGCTACTTCGATTTGCACGCCAGTCAATTGAAATGCGCCACGTCCATGGACAATGTTCGCAAGGCCAATGCGAAACACGCCCTCGCACCACTTGCCACGCAATGCGACTTGACCGGCGAACCCGGAGCGACGGGGAGCGCCAGGGAACAGCCCGGTGACGTCCGAGCGAACCTCCCGTTGCGTCGGAATGAAGATCGGGGGCGCCTCATCCTGACCGATCAGGACCGCGTAAAGCTGACCGGATCCGGACACTCCCGGCGCCACGTACCAGCCCCGGATGTGAAACTCATTGGCGATAACGAATTCCTCGTCGTCCGCCTCGGCGAAGACGTGGCGGCACACGTCGTCGATATAATATTCCGCGCCCTGAATCGAATGCCAGTCCGTTACGATTTCGGGCAACTCGATCGAAACGTCGCGCGTCGTCGGCGGATCGAAGATGTGGCGTGGCGGCGCCTGATGTTTCCACGAAGGATGCGGCAGCAGGTTCACCTGCCCCGCGTCGAATTGCACGTTGCTGCTGCCTAGCCCATTGCGAGGCGCAACATCCCGATACAGGTTTAGGAGCGCCGCGCCGTATTCCTGTGCGTTGGTCCAGAGATGCGGGCCGATGTTAGCCATCAAAGATTGGCGCACGGCCTCGCAGGAGCGGATCAATTCCAGACGTTCGAGCACTTTCGCAGGCGCGCCGATCGGCACCTTGAAGCCGTTGACGCCGTCGATCACGCGGTCGCCGAGGGCGCCGACGTCGGTCACGACAGGAACCAGTCCGTTCTGCCACGCCTCCGAAAGAGATATGCAATAGGTTTCGGGCCATATAGAAAGATTGAGAGCAACGTCCGCTACCTGCAGAGCGGCGATCTCACCGACCGAATAACGTCCGTAGACATGCACGTTGGAGCGTTTGAGGTTATTCAGAACCTCCTGATACTCGGGATGCACATAACCGAAAATATGGAACTCGAAGAGATCGGGATTCGCGATCTCTATAGTATTCAGGACGGTGTCGGCGCCCTTCGTTCGCAGAAAATTTCCGATGATGGCGACTGAAAGGCGCCGTCCCGCGAGAGGCTGGTAAGCCTTCGGTGTAACCGGCGCTGTCGTCTCGGGCGATGGAATTCCGAGAACAAGGCTGCGTTTGCTGTCCAGGCGTGGATAGATTGTATGCGTCAGATTGCGCGAATGCTCTGTGCCGAACAGAATTGCATCGACTGAGTTAAGCATCGTCGCGACGAAGGCGCGCCGCGTCTGCTCTGCTCCAAACTCAAGATTTTCCGAACGCTTGAGCATAATGTCGGCGGCGAGAACCCATTTCACGTCCTCCTCACAATACCGCATCTCGTGATTGAGCAGGTTGTAGTGTGCAGATACGAGTAGGAAGTCATGCGCGGAAAACACCACTCCGGCGCCGTTGGCCTTCGCTATGATTGGCAAAGACATCGTGTGATGCCCGAGGTGTTGAAAATGCACGATATCGAAGTTGTACTGGCTCAAGGCGCTCGAAAACGCTGTTTCCTCTGGCGCGTCGCACAGCGCGTCGAGCCAACCGACATCAGGCACATCGAAACTCTCGATCTCCCGACCGCTGGCGTCGGTCAGGCGGCATGAGCCGTTCCGCCGGAGCCAGTAGAAGAATTCAACGTCGCGCAAAAGCATAGACGAGATCGTGCGCTGATAGACCTCTACGCCACCCCAGTTCTGTTCGTAGATCGTCGAATGCGTGCACATCAGGACACGCAGCCGCCCCTTGCGCGATGGAGCATTCGTCGTTGATGCGGCGTTACGGCCAAAATTAGCGCCGGTCGTCTCGATCATCCGCCGGATGCGGTGCTCATAGAGATGCGCTTCCGATACGGATTTCTGGGCGGCTAACGCCTGCTTGCGGCGGAGGGACTTGTTGCCGAGCAGCGCAGCCACATGCCCGATCAGTTCGTCTGCGTCGCGTGCGACGTTGATTCCGTTGATTTCAGTCAGATAGCTTTCGCGCATCGACTGCCCGATTTCCACGACCTGAGCGGCGCCCGCCAGAGCGAGCTCATAAAAACGAGGCCCCGGCGCCGTCGCCTGCCCCACGTCTCCATGGCTCGCGTAGTCGCGGAACATCGTCAGCGTGACGGTGCTTGCATTGGCGAAGTCAATGAACGCCTCATGACTGACAGGCCGCTGAATCGCGAGTTCGGCGATATCAGCCGGCAAGGGCGGCAGATATTCGTTGCCAGGACAGATCAATTTTAGTCGTGCTTCAGGGAAAGCAGCGACCACGCGACGAAGCGTTTCGACCCGGTTCGGCCACATCGTGCCCGCGAAAAAGATGTCGTAGTCGAGTTCGTTCGCCGCCCTGACCTTGCGCTCGTGAATAGAGACGCTGGCCGCGAGTGGAAGATAAAACGCCGGCGTCTTGTATTCGCTGACGCAAGAGGGATCATTCGTGAAGACGTAGTCGAATACGCCAGTGTTATTGACGTTGAAGTCGACCATAAACGGGTCTTCAAACGCCCAGAAAATCATTGTCTTGAAAGCAGGACGTACCCGCTTCATCAGTTCACTGTTGATCCGCTGCCCGTCAATGCAGATCAGAACATCGTGTCGACCGGACGCCGCGATACTGGCGAGACTCATGTTGTCGGCGACAACGACAGAGTCGTCGCCCAGAACGGTCTTCGCCGCCCGTTCAATTGCTAATGTGAGATAGTAGTTTGGGTTGTGAGTGTAATTCGTATTGTAGATTACAGCCATTCACTCACGCCGACGTTCCCGCCAAACGCCTTCTCAGCCAGTCAAGGCAGACATCGCATCCGCTTCTCACCTTTCAATAACGCATAAGGAGACTCTACAAAAGCCCGACATACGAATTGACGATCTCTCCCATTGAAAACCTGGAGGTTTTGTATTTGTGGGAACAGCAAACATGGTTTCTTTGAAAAAATAACGATTAATTAACGACTGTATCCGCAAATTTTATACGCGCGCCCAATAAGTAAACAACAGGC
The DNA here is from genome assembly GCF_000429165.1 of Acetobacter nitrogenifigens DSM 23921 = NBRC 105050. Taxonomy (GTDB): domain Bacteria; phylum Pseudomonadota; class Alphaproteobacteria; order Acetobacterales; family Acetobacteraceae; genus Acetobacter; species Acetobacter nitrogenifigens. Next base: position 52,791 of record NZ_AUBI01000017.1, read on the forward strand.
CCAAAGCTTTGGGCCTGGTACAAATTAGCGACTACGCAACGCGCAATTGCGTGCCGTTGAAGACGCGCACCCTATGTCAGCCTGCGGCAGACAGGTAAGCCTCAAGCACCTCATCGGTCGCGCCGTCCATCCGCACGCGTCCCTGATCCATCCAAAGCAGTCGGGTGCACCACTCCTGCATGATCTCCGGCTGGTGACTGGAGACCACCAGAATTTCGGCTCCCTCGACTAACCCGATCATCCGTTGCCGGGCTCGCTCGCGGAAGGAAGCGTCGCCCGCCATGAACCATTCGTCCATGATCAGCACCTGAGGCATGATCGCCGTCGCGAGACCAAACGCAAGGCGGACCCTCATTCCCGAACTGTACGTCTTGATCGGCAGATCAAGGAACGGACCGAGATCCGCGAAAGTTTCGACATCTCGTTCGATAGCCTGAATGGCGGCGTCGCCGAGGGCATGGAATAAGCCCCGTAAGCGGATATTCTCCCGTCCTGACATATCATCGTTCATGCCAAGAGAAGTATCCAGGAGCGCGCCAACACGCCCCCTTACGAGCACCTGCCCTTCCAGCGGCTCGTATATTCCCGCCAGAGCACGCAACAGAGTGGTCTTTCCCGCGCCGTTGCCCCCGATCAGTCCCAGCCTCTCTCCCCGTTGAAGCGAGAAACTGACTCCCTTCAGGGCCTGCACCAGAACCCGCTCGCGCCGATCCTCCATGAACCTCCCAGACAGCTTGCCGTTGAGAGATCGACGGACAGTCTTCTTCAGGCTCCGTGCGTCGCCATGATAGAGTGGAAAGGAAATAGCGAGGTCGGTGACGTCTATGCTGGCCATGGCCGTCAGACCCAGTACGCCAGACGCGTCCGCATACGCGAGAACAAAGCGAAGGCGGTGACCCACAGCACGCCGCTATAAGCGACTGCCGCAAGCCAGATCGATGGCCGGACCGCTTCGTTCATCAAAGGTCCCCTGACGATTTCCACGAGTGGATAGCAAGGATCCAGCAGCAGGTACTGACGGCCTATGAATATGAGATCAGGCTTCCAGATAATCGGCGTCACAAAAAACAGGATCTGCATGATGCTGGCGCTGACAGGGGGCATATCCCGGAAACGCGCCCCAAGTACGCCGAAAAGAAGCGTGATGGCGTACATATCGACCAGCCACAGCAGCACGCCCGCCGGAACCTCCCAATTGAGACGTGGCGCGATCCCGAAAATCGCGAAGACGATCGCAACCACGGCTGCGCTGTGCAGGAAGGTCAAAAGCCCACGAATTGTCACGCGCAGCACATGTACGCTGAACGGCATGCGTAACGCGTGGATCAGTCCGACTGAACCCGTGAACGTGCTACATCCCTCCGACACGGCGCTGTTAAGGTAGCCCCACAGGATCAGCGAAAACGATAGGAACGGCAGGTATATGCGCAGGTTGATGTTAAACAACGCCGCGTAGAGGAAGCCCATCGCACCGACCATAATGGCCGTGGAAAGCGTCATCCAGAATGGTCCAAGCATGGACCCCCGGTAACGCAGCTTTATGTCCAGCCAGCCAAGCGTCCACCCTAGCCTGAAAAGCCGAAAACCATCCCGTGTATCGTTGATCGCATGAACGCTGTGCGCGAGTCCTCGCTCCGGCCGTAGGTCCATAACCGGCTCGGGGCCGTTGACGCCTATTTCCGCTCGAAGGGCGCGGACGCCTGCGTCCTGCAGCAAGGCTGCTTCGGCGTCGTCCGCCGGTGTCGCGGGGGGCATTTGCTCAGGCCGTTCGATCCTGTTCATAGCTGCGCGATAAACAACGCGTCGCCCGAACGCAAGCGGCCAGACCTCAGCGCCCCTGCCGCCATCTCATCGCGCGGTGAAGATCAAAGGCCTTGCGGCGTGGTTGGTCCGGCAGCCCGTGCGATCTCCAGACACCGCGCGCTGGCCAGAGTCCCGAGCGCACGAATCTCCTCCGCGTCAAACCAGCCTGCTTCCAGCGCATCGTCTCCAGCACGCAGTGAAACCTCCGCCAATGCGACATCAGGCGTACAAAGAATAACAGCGATCAGGTAGTGAAAAAGCAGCGCGCCTGATGGAGCGCGAGTTACGGAATCGAACGCCGTAATTACTGACCGCCCATGTGCGCTGACGCCGGTTTCTTCTCGCAGCTCTCGACGGGCCGCGTCGAACATCCCCTCGCCGGGTTCGATTTTTCCACCAGGAAAACCCCATAATCCGGCGTCAGGTGGATTGGCTCGTCGAACCAACAGAAAAGAGCCGTCGTCGGGTCGGCGTAAAACCGCAAGAACGGCCCCACGAGGCGAAATGTCACTCACCTCAGTCGGCCGTAATCGTGTCTAGACGATCCAATGCCGCCAGTTGCGGAAACCAGCGCATCCACAGCACCGTCACAACCAAGGTTCCGACCCCGCCGATCACCACTGCAGGCACGGCGCCCACAGCGCTTGCGAGCATGCCGCTTTCAAATTCGCCTAACTGGTTAGATGACCCAATGAACAGCATGTTAACCGCCGACACTCGCCCCCGCATCTCGTCCGGCGTGCCCAGTTGAACCAGGGCGTCGCGAACCACCATGCTGATCACATCCGCAGCGCCCAGAACCATCAGTGCAACAACGGATAACGGCACGGAGCGCGATAGTCCGAATGCGATGGTGGCGACGCCGAAGATCGCCACGGAGAGAAACATAATCCGACCGGCGTTACGCTTCAGCGGATGGCGCGCCATCGCAGCGGCCATCATCACGGCGCCCAATGCAGGCGCCGCACGAAGCAATCCGAGCCCAAATGGACCGGCGTGCAGGATGTTATCCGCATATAAGGGCAGCAACGCTGTGGCGCCGCCAAGCAGGACGGCGAACAGATCCATCGAAATGGCGCCCAGCATCGCCGGTTTTCGGCGCAGGAAATTTATTCCGCCAAATACTGAAACAAGGGAGAGCGGCTGACGCGCTCTGGCTGGAAACCGCAACTGCAGACGCGTCGTGCTAAGCATCGCTATAGCGAAGGCGCTTCCGCAAACAAGGTAACAGACTGCCGGTCCCAGGCCGTAAAGCACGCCCCCTAGAGACGGACCAACGATAGAGACAACCTGAAAGAGCGACGAGGATATGGCTGACGCACGCGGAAAGTCCGACGCGCTGACCAACGATGGCAGGAATGTCTGCTGAGCGGGCATTTCAAATGCGCGACAGGCGCCAAAGACGGCCACCAGCGCGTAGATCCCCCATGGGGCAAGCGCGCCGGTCCATGTCGCGGTCATGATGGCGAACGCCGCGCACATTTCGATGAACTGGCAGAATATTACGATGCGGCGGCGGTCGTGTTGGTCAACTACATGCCCGGCGGGAAACACCAGCGCCATCATCGGCGCGAACTGCGCCAACCCGACGAAGCCAAGCGCCGCTGCGCTGTGGGTGAGCGCGTATATCTGCCAACCGACCGTCACGGCCTGAACCTGCGAGGCGAAAGCGGAGACGTTCCGGCTGATCAGATAGGCGATCAGCCCGGGCTGTTTCAGAACGGACGAAGCGGACATGATTTCCCGAAAAGTCGGCGCACCTTGTCCAACAGCGCCCTGGCGGCGCATATCGGGCCCAAGTGTGACGTAAGGCAAAAATTTTCGTCGCCGAAACGCCCGTTCACGTCAATATACGATTATGGGTGATCGGTCTTCACGGTCGAAAGCAAGACCAACGCCCGCGCACATTGAACGTGTGCGTTGCAAAACCGTGGTTGGTAGAGCAATAGGGCGAAATCTGCCCAGCGCCTTCGTCCGTGTGAGGACGTTTTTTAACGGATCCACCAAACCGTGAACGGAACGCGCTGCGTCGGGTAGAGGAAGTCGAGCACAAAACGGGAATATCGGCACGATGGCCACCAATTACGCGACAGTCACCTGGGATCAACTTCACCGCGACGCTCGCCTGCTCGCTACGGATCTGATGCCACGCGGTCCCTTTAAGGGATTGGTCGCCGTAACGCGCGGGGGTTTGATCCCCGCCGCTATCGTAGCGCGTGAACTCGATTGCCGCCTGATCGAGACCATCTCCGTCGTAACTTACGACGAAGAAGAAAAAGGTAAGCCGGTCGTGATCAAGGCGCCGGACGTCGCAGGCGACGGAGAGGGCTTCATCGTGGTCGACGATCTGGTCGATTCGGGTGTGACTGCGCGAATCGTGCGCGAACGCCTTCCCAAGGCGGTGTTCGCCTGCCTTTACGCAAAGCCGGCAGGCAAGCCGCTGACTGACCTCTTCGTTGCTGAAGTGCCGCAGGACACGTGGATTCTCTTCCCGTGGGACACAGCTCCCCTGTTTGTCCCGCCACTCGCCCGCAAATCCGAAACCCCTACAGGCTAGCAAGCCCTGGGACGGGCGGCCTGACATCAGGCCGTCCGTAGAGGCGAAGCGCCTGTTTTCGTGGGAATTTACGAACACAAACCACCGGAAAAGCCCCTTCCTTCACATGATCGACGAATTGGGACTTGCCAGCAGACGTCGAGCCTCCTAGCTTCCGCTCGGTTTCGGGGCGTGGCGCAGCTTGGTAGCGCGCGTGTTTTGGGTACATGAGGTCGCAGGTTCGAATCCTGTCGCCCCGACCACTGCGCCAGACGGCAAGACCGCAGCGAAGGATACGGGCATGACGGCACGAATTTACAGACAGCCGAAAAGCGCCGGACAGTCCGGGCAGAGCCAGACGCACATCTGGATTCTGGAATACGGTCAATCTTCTCCCCATCGTCCCGGCGGCCTGATGGGGTGGACGGGCAGTCGAGACACGCGCTCTCAGCTTCGTCTCAAATTCGCAAACCGCGACGAAGCGCTGGAATATGCCCGACTGCACGCCATCGCATACGAGCTGGAAGAGCCTGCTCCTGCGCGTGTCCGTAAGCCGAAGGTTTATGCCGACAATTTCGCCTCCGGCCGGGTGCAGAACTGGACCCACTGAATTCCCTGCAGCGCTCGTGACAGCGCTGCATTTTTCGGGCAGATAAGCACCACTTGGGCGCCCTTAGCTCAGTTGGATAGAGCAACAGCCTTCTAAGCTGTGGGTCACTGGTTCGAATCCAGTAGGGCGCGCCAAAATCAATGACTTAGCTGGCGCGAGGTTTGCATGTTTGCAAATCGGTTTGCAGTTACTATGGGTCATTCTCACTCTGTTCACAGCAGACGTCCTCGTGTCGCAGCAATGGACACGATCTTCGTCTGTTCGCGCGATTGATGTCTCTCCCACGCCTCCATTCCCGAGATAGCGACCTCTGTTCTTCTGGGCAGGTACGTATCTATTATGCGCTGACAGTAATCGATACTGTGCCCGCTGATTGCAGCGATCTGCGGCGTCGTCGCCCCAGCTTCCGCCAGTCTTACGATTCCTGTGCGCCGAAGATCCCGGCGTTGCCTGTGCTGCGACGTGAGCTCGGCCCGTACCTCGTCCTTGGTCATTCCAGAGCCGAACAGTTCGCGCGCGTGAGATGTGGCCAGCCGCATCATGACCTGATCCCAGGCGCGGCTGAAATTTCTCAGGCTCCACGTTTTTCCCGTCGGGCTCGGCACAAGCAATTCAACTGGCGCGCGGCCAATTCTGCCTGCGAGAACGCGTCCCTCGGCCGCCCGGGACGCTTCGATCTCTTCAAGCCGGCGGCGCACATGTGGCGCCAGTCTGCGATGGACCGGAACATCGATGAGTGCGCTGGTCTTGCCCTGGCGCAATGCGATAAAGAGTCGGCCGTCGCGTTCGGAGATCGACGCAGCGGTCATGCTCAACATGTCGCTCGGCCTTTGCACTGTGTACAAAAGAAGCAGGTAAGCCAGTTGCAGCGACGGGCGCGCCCGCGCGACGAACTTGTCCTCCATCTCGTAATCCCAGATCTCCGTTCGTTTCCGCGTCGGGTAACGACCAAAGTTCTCAGCGACGTTTTCCTGCACAATATTGAGTCGCTTGGCGCGGCCCAACAGAAGCTGAAGCAAGGAAAGCACCTGGTTCGCTTTGCGCGGCGTCGACGCCATGCGGGCGCGAATATCCCGCACCTCTTTAACAGTGACAGCGCGCGCATGAACGTCGCCCCAGTCGCACCGCATGCGATCGAGGTAGCCGCGATAAAGTTTTTGGGTTCTTGGGGCGAGAGCGCCGTAGGCTTCGCCGTCCCGAAGGTAATCCACGATCAGCCAGCCGATCGAACCCTTGGCTATGCCCGATTCGGACGTCTCTCCGGCCCGGGCAATGGCAGCCTCGGCGGCTTCCTTGTCGTGTCCCAAAAATTGTCCGTTCGATCGGTCGTAAAAATACCGAATCGTCGTTCCGTCAGGTCGTCGCTTGGTCACGACGTTGAGACCGGTTCTGCGGGAGGGTGGCATTCATTCTCTCCGAAAGGGATGGGCTGATCAGGCCTTCCGCAGATACGGGGGAACTGGTTGCAGCCAGTTCCCCCACCCCGAGGCCGGACGCCTGATCGGCGTAACGGTCAAGCAAGTGGCGATCCCAGGTCAACCGCCCTCCCCGGCCGCCACGCAAACGAGGGGGTGGCCACCATCCGTCTTGAACTTCCTGACTGAACACGCGCGCACTCACGCCCAGGTAATCAGCGGCGAGTGTCCTCGTTAGATATCGGGGCCATCTTGTAGGGATATCCGTCTCACTCATGTAACGACGCCATGATGCTTAGCCTGCTTAAGCGCGGTCACTTCACCAACGACCCTCAGATCGTCATCCGTAACCACCGTGACTGCTGACCCGCTTATGACCGCGCGCCCGGAAACGCGAGGATATTGATCATTCATCGACCTTCCTCGAAGAATACGAAACTTCTGTGACAATCTCGGCGAGAAACTCCTTGTGGCAGTCGTCGCATTCTATTTTTGCGCATCCCTGGATTTGATGGCCCCGTGAATCGGGATGCTCATATCCGCAATGAGGGCATACGATTTCCTTCGTGTAGCTGGTTTTGAGCGTAATCATGGCGTCACCACCACGCCTCGCGCTGCACGTGCTTGCGCTTCGTAAGCCGCTCTGTGCATATCCCTCCACGCTTGATCGAAGCTTCCTGTCCGCAAAACTCCTTTCAAAACTTTGAATACAATATTCGCCTGTTCCGCTTCTGCCTTTCCTCTTATCGTCTCACCCCCAGCCCTAAAAGCTCGCGCGTATTCGATTACATTATAGCAAATTATCCCCAGGGCCTTTTCGATGTCAGGCGTCATCTCATCGGGTAGAATAAGCCTCGCCGTATCATCGGCCTTCTCCTCGTTAGTTGGAGTTCCGGCTACACGGCAGAGCGTTTCCGCGAAACGGCGAACGTCTGGAGCGTGCATGTTCCACTCGGCGCAGAACCGCATGACCTGTGCATCTGTAAGTTTGCTGGGCAGCACATAATGCGTCGGGGCGCTCATGACCGCACACCCGGAAACAGCACTACGTTTGCAGGCAACGTCATCGGGGCCGCATCGCGCGCCGCGACGAACGGCAAGAGATATTCGCGTAATTTCAACTCCGCATCTTCCGCGTGATCGCCGAACATTTGCGCGGTTTTTACGTCGTCACGCTGGAACGCCATGCGTTCGGACTGGCGCATCCATATGGCCTGCCGGCGCATCGTTTCCGCCGTCTCCTGTACGGCAGGCGGCAGGCCCGCCAGCATCGGCGAGAAGGTACGAGCAGGCATTCCCTCAGGGAGATTTCCCATTATCCGCATTGTTCTTTTCCCATTCTTCAATAACGTCTTCGGGCGATCTCTTTGGCGGCACAATGTTTGTGGTTTCGCCAACTATGCAGGTATCGCCTCTGATCTGTTGTTTTCGGCAGTCAGAAAAAGTCACTGCCCACCCATGATGATCTGTCGCGATTACTTCGTATCTACCCCCGCCCAACGGGCGAACGACGACACGCCACGTTTGCGTCCTCTTCGTGGGATCTGGATCTGGCGCCATGTCATGCTGGCGCCGAAAAATAGACGACGATTGCGAGCAGAGCCCAAACTACCACGGCAAATACCGACGCTCTGAACAGAGAGCGTCCGATGTCTGGAGCTTCTCCTCGGCGAGCTCGACGGTCATTGCGCATCACCACATATCCTCCGAAAACAGGAGTTCACTCGGCCCCGTCACTCGAAGGCGCTGTCGGGCGCGTTCAGCAACTCCAGCGCCGATAGCCCGATCCACGAAGCGGCCAGTCGTGGTCATAAAACCCTGCGTTTCCTCGCCGCCACGCTCACGGATCGCGAAAAGTTCTTTGCCGAACGCGCGGATCACGTCGTGATGACGACCCGGCTGCGGAACCGAGAAGATGGCGGATGCACCGTGGTGCTCCATCTTGATCGCGGCACAGGATATACGTTGTGCTCGCCGGAGCGCCTGACGCACGGTTGCTTCGGGGAGATCGTTGGTCATGCCACCGCCCTTTCCGTCAATGCGTTATCCTCAACACGCATCGTTCTGAGGGCATTCAGGCACGCCAGATCGAGGCGGGCCTGCGCATCCGCGTTCCGCGCGCCGGTAGCCAGCAGCTCCGAACCGACCCATAGCAGTTGTGCAAGTGCCTGGGCGCGATCCAGCGACACCCGGGGCGATTGCGTTACTTCAGGAGCCAACGCGCCCATCGCTCGCCTCCCTGGGTCCTTCAGGGCACAAATCGATCACGCGTGCCATTTCAGCGTTATTCAGGCGCCGCCCGTTCCAGAATGCGGGCAAAACAATATCGAAAACCGCGACTTCCAGTCGACGTACGCGCTCAGTTAGCGAGGCTATGGTGTGATTTGAACAGCCTGACTCAGGAAGATGTGAGAGATCGTCGGTCGGGATATTGGCAGACTGGGGGCGTTCAGTTGCTGCGTCCAAGACCGCTCGCATATGGGTGACTTCGGACATGGGTTGCTCCATTCTCTCCTGACGCCGAGATATCTTTTGAAGACCCATATATCGTCGTTACGACGATACTGTAAACAAAAAAAACTCCATTACGACGATATTTGAGTGGCTGCTGCACCGAACGCGGAGAGACAGCCGGCAGATTTTTGCAGTAAATTTGATTATAGAGAAAATTTAGGTAGAGGGAGAACAATGAGGTAGGTTACGTGATAGATTGTAATTCCACTCGTCATGCCTTATTTTTCTTCTATAGGATTAATAGTCCCCAATTGGCGACGAAGGTGAGCTAGTTTGAATAAAATTGTTATGCAGGTTAAGTAGAAAAACGGTTGCTTAAGATTAATTTCTATTTATTTCTACATTAAATTCCCTAAGAGTTTTCCATTTTTCAGATTTGGAGAATCTGTAGCTAAATATATACGTTTCATCGCCTTCTACGGGGACGTTTGCTATAGGTGTTATCAAAGCGCTGGATCTAATGCGGTCTGAGGGAACGTCAGGCACTGGTATGCCCATGGTAAGAATATTCTCACCGATGACGCCATTGCGACTCAGGTCAACTTCCAATGTAACTTTAGCGTTCGAAATGTATTGGATCTGTATCCATACACAAATTCGAACATGGCCTGGAATCTCTCCTGAATAAATCATCCCTTCAGAGTAAACTCCTATGAGTAGTTGTTTACCGTTGTCTTCTCGCCTAACTTCATCGCAAATAACATGTGATAAAATTTGTGGCTTTCTCATTTAATATTCCCCCACAAAGATCCACGAGAAGAATAATTTATTGAAAATCCTGTCGATTTCCCGACTTTTTCTTGAGAAAAGTTTTCGCTTGCCGCCCCTCCAGAAACATATGTTGATTTGTACCACTCAGGGGCAGAAAAATTTGCAGCAGCTTTATTATTCAGATGTACAATTCCAACCTCAGGCTCCCCGTTGCATATTCCCAATAACAGGAGACTCAGGGTATCCAATGTCATATTCGAGGGATTGGATAGCCATCTTGTAATTTGCTCTGGCCGACGCCTCACTCTCCCGGCTAACTCTAGTTTGGACAAATTGTCCTCGCGCTGAGCCTTAGCAAAAGCTTCCAGAACCAAGCCATGGTAGCGATTTTTTAATCTTTGACCAAAATAGGCCTCTCGCTCCAAGCTAACTACATTGTCGTTTGAATGCTTGATTTTATTAGACGATGACGTACCGGGAGAGATAATCATCTGCGCTATCTCCTTGAATTGGGGCGTAAGTCGGAAATAACGTCCTCCACGCCCGCTTTGTTGCAGAAATCTGCGACGCCATGTCGTTGTCAATTAGGTCACGGCGCTCGAGATGCAGGCCGATGAAAGTGTCACGCTCGGAAAACATGCCAAAAAGGCGCGCTCCAGGCTTGGGAGACAAAATCCTGTGCTCCCACACACCGTCTTTTGCTGGACTAAGTAGTGCCAAGCCTACGTTTGCAGATTTTTTGGTTGGGGGGAGCCTTATCGATATATGTGTCCCGTCCGTGAACGCATCAAGGGTTGCAATCGCCTGGGCGAGTAATTTTGTGGAAAGTAGAAATTTAGAACAAGACGCTCCTTCAAGTGCATCGTTAACTTCTTTCGAAACAAAAACATGTCTAACCGCAGCCTGATGAGCCAAGGAATGCTGACGGTGCGCCAAGTCACCCGAGCAGCACCACTCGTTTATAATGTCCTGAATTGACATTTAAGTCAAACAGGAACCGTCTAAAAAACAGTTCCTCCCCGGTGCCCAGCGAACCGCCCGTGCACACAAACAACGAATTAGGATCGCATTTTCTCTAGACCCAAAAGGCCTGTCCCTTCTGCTGCACGCAATAGAAAAAAAACGATAATCCGGGGTTAAATCAATGCTTGTTTTCCGTTTGTTCCAACATGTAGCGCTCCACCAATAGCGAGAGGCTTCTGAAAGAGATGCGTGCATTTAGGATTCCGGCAAAGATTGGCGCAGCAAGCCAATCAGAGGCTTGTCATCCGAGTTTTTGTTTTTTGTGCGATCAATTAACTGGGGATACTCCATCGCGATGTGAATCGCTGTCTCCATCGGCATCTTTGCCTCAAGCAGCCCACGGTAAATCCAGTCTGCGGGACAACCTGTGATATCGCAAAAACGGACGATGATCGCTTCGTCGGGGAAGTTCTTCGCCCGCAGGTAACCGTTGAGTTGCCGAGGGTCGATATCCAAAGCACGAGCCATATTGGCTTGGGACATACCGTAAGCTTCGAATGCAGCCTTGAAACGGGCTGCGATTGCCGCCTTCAATTCTGATGATTTCGGGGCTTTGATGTGGGCCATGTCGTCATTATGACGATGCGATGCTCGGCTTCCATCATGCATACGACGCTTGCATTTATCGTCGTAACGACGATATACCACAGTCATGGAGACCTCTTCCGAGATAATTAAAGCTGCTGGCGGCGTCCGCGAGGTTGCACGACTACTCAACCTCGACTGGAAGACAGTTCACAATTGGACTCGGGTCGGACGGCGTATTCCTCCCTCCATTTGGTTGGAGTTCATCTCTCTTCCTGAGGCGAGATGTAAAGGCATCGGGCTTAATGAGCTCGCGCAGCACGTCTCGCGTTCTGTAAAGCGGGGTGCCGCATGACCACGCGCCACCCTCACCTCTTCAGCCGCGCGCATATCCTGGCCACGACCCGCGAGAAGCTGGCCAACTCCTGTTCAGCCGCCGCGACAATCTCCGGCGCATTTTCAGGCTCAACCTCGGCCATGGACGCGGCCCAGTCGTCAGACAGGCGCTTGATGATGCCAAAGGCGTCGGCTCTTTGTGCTGCGGGCAGCATCGTCGCAAGCGCCGCGTTAATCACGCTTTGCGCAGCGAGGCGTCCTTCGATGCGGGCCAAGGCGTCTGAATCTGACATCGTCTCCGAGCTTCCTTCTGGCGTTGCCGTCTCTTCGGGGCGGCGTATGCGTAACGGGTTCGCGGGTATAGCGGCAAAGGCGCGCAATGTGGCAGCCGAGCTTGCATACGTGACGGGCTTCGTGAGCGCTGAACAGTTCTGTGCTCAGACAAGCGGCCGGGGCGGCAATGCCCCGGCCACAAGGCAGTTCTGCAACTCCACCCGCAGAATCGCCGGTTTTCATGATCGTTCCGTTTCCTCCCACCCAGTTGCGCCCCGTGACAAGGGCAACCATGGCAGAGGAAACGTCCAAAATGTTGGGTATTTCGTCCAAAAATTTGGGTGTTTCACCCAAGAACGTGGGCGTGACGCCCAAGGACGCGGCTGCGAGGGACGAAATGTCCGGTAGCGCGTCGAGCGAGCAGTTCCGCCAGATGATCTGCGACGAGATCGCAGACTGCCGTGCATCTGGCCTGAAACGGGCCTTCGTCGAGGTCGCCCGACGCTTTGGGCTGACCGAGCGCCGCGTTCGCGCGGCGTGGCACGGCGAGCTGCGGAACGTTCGCGTAGACGAGTTTGACCAGGTTGCCGCGCGCCGGATGGAGATACTCCGCCAACGTCAGGCCCAGATTGCGCATGAGATCGCGATCCTTGGGCAGCAGGCATCCTCACATCAAGAATTCATCCGATGAAGGAAGCGCTGCTTGCAATCGCCGTCGCGCTGCTCGTGACGGTCTTCTGCGCTCGTTATCGGATCGAGTTGGCGCAGGCGTGGATGAAGCGCGAGACGCGCATTCTCCAGCGGCGTTTTGCCCGCCTGCGTCGTGTCGAGGCCTATACAGCAAGAAAGCTGAACAGATGACACAATCAGAGCGCGTCGCCGCGTCTGTCATGACGCTGTCCAACGCCGGAGAGTCCGCCGCGCGGATCGCAGTCCGGCTCGGAATCTCGGTTCGTCGGGTGTACCAGCTTCGCCCTTCGGCGCCGCGGGAGAAAAAGCCCTACGCTGCATCGCGCGGGCGCGTGCGAGCCCTTCCTGTCGGCGCTGGCCTTCAGGTGTCCTTTGGCTGAGCGCCGCTTCGGCGAGCGCCCGCGCAAGCGCCCCTATTCCATTACGCGCCGTGAGCTCGACATTCGCGCGCTGGCCGCCAGTTTTCGCGTGCGGCCGGACCTTACGAAACAGGTTCGCACGTCTGGCGGCATGACTTGCGTGGACAATAGCAAGATGAAATCGCCAAGGGGTTTCTGGTATGTCGGATGACCTCATCCACCCAAAGGATTTTTACGGAAAACTGAATACCGCGATCCGTGAAGCCGGTGGCGTTTCTGCGTTCGCCCGTCTGCACAATCTGGACACGCGGCGCGTCTATGAGACGCAGGACGCCGTGCGATACCACGAGGACGTCGCACGCGCAGTCGGCCTCGTTCCCGTCGCCCGCTATCCCGTGGCGGCCGATCCAAAGTCCCTTGTCGGTGGCAAGGTCGTTTACGAAAAACTGAATACTTTTGTTCGAGAGTGCGGCAGCCAGAAGAACGCTGCGGACAAGTTCGGGATCAGCAAGGCGCATCTGGGCAACATCATCAATGCGCGTCGCGGCCTACGCCCTGTTCTGGCGTCTCTTGGGTTCATGGCCCCGCTAACGCGGTTTGTGCCCGTCAAATGACCGACCGTATGGCGAAGGTCAGCGCCTATGACCGAGACCCACATAATTTCTACGTCGAACCAGCCTGGGCGGTTCGGGCGCTGCTTGAGGTCGAGCGTCGTTTCGACCGTCCCGTCATGGACCCGTGCGCGGGATCTGGAACGGTTCCGCCTACGCTGCGCGCCGCCGGGATGGACGCTTACGGTTGCGACCTGATCGACAGAGATTTGGGTAATCCGCTGCTGTCGACTGGCTGCCTGCGCGAGACAATCCGGACCTGGCGCCCACGCAACATTGTCTCGAACCCGCCTTACGACCGCTGGGAAGAGGTGGTCGAGATTGGTTTCGATGCGGGCGCTGATCGCATCTGCCTGCTTCTGCCCATCCGATACGTCGAGGGGATAGAGCGCGCGAAGTGGTATCGCATCTTCACGCCAGCGCGGAAGTGGAATTTCTCACAACGCGTCGACATGCCTCCACACGGCAAGCCGGTCGTGGCGCAAGACGGAAAAAAGAAACGCGGCAACAAACAATATGCGTGGTTCGTCTGGGAACGCGGCTGGACGGAATCGCATTATCAGGGCGGATGGCTGCCGATCATGGAAACGACGCCATGAATCATCAAGAAATTTCCGTTGCGCCCAAAGTCAGGCCAACCCGCGCCGAAGGCGTGGCGCTTGTTGCGAAATATGAAAAAGAAGGCCTGACGCAAGTGCAGATGGCCGAGCGCCTCGCCGTCTCGAAAGGGACGATCGCAAACTGGGCGATACTGGCGCGTAAACTGGACGGCGCGGTCGCCTCTCAAACGCAGACTGAGCGTAAGCAGGACGCAGTGAGGCAGATCATCGCCTTGATGGACGCTGGCCGCTCGCTCGCCGAAATCCGGAGTGAGATGGGTGTGGTCCAGTCCACGTTCGCGACGTGGTTCGCCCAGGCGAAGGCCAAAGTCGCAGCGAGAGCGGCAGACGCAGACGGCCCCGCGCGGGTTCTGCCCCCGGCTGCGCAAACTCGGCCGCCATTGGGCGTCGGAGATCCTGTCAGTTACGGCGCGATCTGGCGCGGCCTGAAGTTTCGCCCTCAAGCTATAAATGGAACGGCGGATGTCTGAGGAAGGTCTTTTTACGAACGCGTTCCGGGCGCTGCCTGAGAACGTGGCGGCGGAGCAGTCGCTGCTCGGCGCCATCCTGACGAACAACAAAGCGTTCCAGCTTGTGGACGACATCTGCGAGCCGGAGCATTTCGCCGTTCCGATTCATGGCCGGATCTTCGAGGTCTGTCGCAAGCTGGTGCATCAGAATGTCGAGGCCAGCCCGATTACGGTCAGGCCGCATATCGACGGCGACGTGCTGCTTGGGCGCCAGTCGTCGGGCGAGGTTCTGGGCGCGCTGCTGCGCGCGATGGTGGGCATCATCAACGCGCGGGACTACGCCGCCGCCGTGCGCGACGCGTGGTTGCGGCGGCGTCTGTTCAAGGCGTGTTCGGAGACGCTCGATCTGTGCTGCCGCCCCGGCGACGCGTCGGCGTCGGACATTGTTGATGGTCTGGAAAGCAGTCTGCTGGCGCTGGCGCGCGGCATGGCGGAAGAAATGCCCACGGTCAGTCTTGAAGCGTCGATCGAGGCCGCGCGCCTGAACGCGCTGGAGGCCTCGGCGCGCGGCACGGGTCTGGCGGGCGCGTCATGGGGGTATCGCGCACTTGACCGCATGACGGGCGGGCTGCTGCCGACGGCGATCTACGTGCTGGGTGCGCGGCCCGCCATGGGCAAGACGTCGCTGGGGTTTGGCATCGCCACCCGATCGGCGGCGGCGGGCAGTTCGGTGCTGTTCTGGTCGGGCGAGATGAAGGCGGAGCAGCTTGGCGCGCGCGCTGGCGCCGCCTGGGCGAACCTGTCGACGCAATCGGTCTTCACCGGGCGTCGTTACGATCTGCCGGAAGATGTCGAGACGGGCGAGCGCGAGCCTTTGTCGGACTGGCAGTGGCGAGATCTGGAAGCCGGGGAGCGCGCGGCGGCGGGCCTGTCGCTGGAGATCGACAGCCAGCCCGCGATCACTGTGGCCCGGCTGCGCTCGCGCGCCCGGCGCATGGCGCGCAGCCGCAAGGGGCTGGATCTGATCGTCGTCGATTATATCTCGCTGATGTCGTCCGGTTCGGAACGCGCCGACATGAATCCGTATGAGCGGATCACGCTGGTTTCGCGCCAGCTCAAGCAGCTGGCGCTGGAGTTGCAGATCCCGATCATCGTTCTGGCGCAGCTGAACCGTGAGAACGAGCGGCGCGAGGACAAGCGGCCGCAGCTTGCGGATCTGCGTGACTCCGGCGCGGTGGAGCAGGACGCGGATGTCGTGCTGTTCCTGCATCGCGAGCATTACTACCTCAAGAAAATGGCCGATGGCGGCCTCGCGCGGAAAGAGAAGGAAGCCGCCGAGGATTATGCCAATCGCTGCAGCGCCATGGCGCAGCGGGTGAGCATGTCCGAGGGCAAGGCGGACGTGATCTTCGCCAAAAACCGGCAGGGGCCGACCGGCACGTGCCCGCTGCGCTTCACCGATCACACGACCTGGTTCCGCGACGCGCATGAGGACGAACTGAGTCCGGCGTGGTTGCGCCCTGACATGATGGAGGCGGCATGAGTC
>NZ_AUBI01000018.1 GCF_000429165.1 Acetobacter nitrogenifigens DSM 23921 = NBRC 105050
GAAGACCAGACCTAAAGCCGAATCCTGACCCTTCGCCTGTTCAAACAGAGCCTGCCAGACGCCGAGCTTTGCCCAGCGGATGAAGAGTTGGGCTGCCGTCCACCAGGGGCCGAGTTCAGCAGGAATGGAGCGCCATTTCGCGCCGTTCTGATGGCGCCAGAAAATCGCTGACATGGTCCGTCGCAGATCGCGAGGCGGGGTTTTGCCTTTCGGACGAACCGTCTCGATCAGAGGTTCCCAGATCGACCATGCATCATCGGAAAATACAGACTGTATCATGCTCATGACAAAGAGCTATGCAGTGCGCTCCGTCTTTCAAGACCTAACAGGCCCTAGATAATTTGATGTCTGGGTCGCATGCCGTCGGTAATTTGTCGGAGCGTCCTGATATTTGAGTAATGATCGGACAATCTTGTGTTGAATTTAAATAAAAATGCAAAATTCGTTCGCACAAATATTGCGGTAAAAAATACACTTTACCTAATGGTGGGAGAAAATTCCCCCCCCCACCGTGCGGTCTTTGAGAAATTTCAGGAAGAAGTGTAGTCATCGCGGCAACTGCGACCAATGAAGATTGCGACAGCGACCTGCCCTGCTATGTTGAGAGACAGAGCGGTAAGCCATGCTCCCTCGATGCCAAGGAAGATATTCACAAGCATCAGACCAAGAATATAAAACCACATGACTATAATCCAAATTCATTCGCTGTCCTGTTCTTTGGGTATCAGCGAAATTGCGAATTGAATTTGATCTTGATCAACGAATGTCGCCAAATTGCAAAATTTTTTTGGCGCCGTTTTTTTCGCTCAGGTTGAGGCGATGTGAGTTTTCCAGTATTTTGAATCTGCTGGTTTTTGCATATAATTTTGTTGTGCAGATATATACTGCGTTTCGAATCGATCGCTATATCGAGGGCCGAATTATTGCCGTTGTGCGATATCGCAGTTATCCCGCCGCTCAATAACGAGGGGCGGAATTGAACGATCCTGCCTTCCCACGTAATTGAAAAGGCGACACAGCCTCCGCCGGATTGCTCTTTTAGATGCGTGGAATGGCTTCGTGGATCTATTGAACGGGCGAGATCGTTCCGTTTGGTCCCTGGGCAGCGTTGTCTTCCGGCCCGTTTGACGAGTGTCCGTCGTAACCAACATACAGCGGTGATTTCGTCGTCGCTTTTTCTGCTTGCGGCGTCGGTGTGGAGCACGCGGCCAAGGAGACCAGAGTAAGAGCGCCAATAGCTTTTATCATCTTTTCCTCTCGCTGTTTTTCTGTGTTTTTTTGACGGAAAGAAAGAGAAACGGCAAGTTTGGGCGTCCGAGGTCATTAAATGTTTTTGTGAAAATATTGAAATATTTGTATGTGCGCTAATAGGCGCACGCACCGTGGCTTTGGCGTTCGTTAATATGCAACGCAGTATGTATGCGAGGGCAGTCTCTCTGAAACGCCCTGTTTCAATTCACGCGGAGCGACCGCAAAACATGTGGGCATCGATAGTTAAAATATCATGGCGCGAAAATGCTCCCTGTAGGACAGCAGTGTTCAGATAGGCGTTCGAGATAGCTCATGCCGCCCGCACGGTCACAGCAGCGATGCGTGCCTCGGCCTGAGGCCGATCGCCTCCGTGACGTGTCGCGCTTCGATTAAGTCGCGGTCGTCAAGATCCGCTATGGTGCGGGCGACACGCAGCAGGCGCGTAAAGCCGCGCGCTGAGAGACGTAGCTTTCGCGCAGCGTCCTCCAGAACGCTTTTAGCCTCAGATGAGAGTTCGAAATCTTGAGTTGAGACCTCGGCGTTCCGAAGACCGTCTGTTCGTTTACTTTGGCGTGCCCGCGCGGTAACGACGCGGGCCGCGACGACTTCGGAGGATTCCCCGGACGGCGCTTGCATGAGGCTGAGGGGGCTCAACGGTTGCACGTCAACCCAAAGATCGATGCGGTCCAGAAGTGGCCCCGACAGGCGGGATAGGTAATCTTCCCCGCAGCGCGGCGCCTTCCGGCATTCGCGTGACGTGTCGCCCAGATATCCGCAGCGGCACGGGTTCATGGCGGCGATCAGTTGAAACCGCGCGGGGTACGTAATATGCGCGGCGGCGCGGGCGATGGTCGTTCGGCCCAACTCCAGCGGCTGACGCAAGGATTCGAGCGCCTGTCGGGAGAATTCCGGCAATTCATCCAGAAATAACACGCCCCGATGCGCCAGGCTGACCTCGCCTGGCTTCGCGCGGGCGCCGCCGCCGATCAGCGCAGGCTGCGTGGCGGAATGATGCGGGTCGCGAAACGGCGGCCGCAACAGAGGACGTCCATCCGTCAGCAGCCCGGCGGCGCTGTAGATGCGGGTGACCTCAAGCGTCTCTTCCTTTGAAAGAGGCGGCAGCAATCCGGGTAGACGGGACGCGAGCATCGACTTGCCGGAGCCGGGCGGCCCGGACATCAACATCGAATGACCGCCCGCGGCGGCGATTTCCAGTGCTCGCCGGGCGACGGCCATGCCCTTCACGTCAGCAAGGTCAGGACCGATCGGCGCTTCGTCCTCCAGCGAGGGGAGAGCCGGCTGGGAGAGAACCTGCACACCACGAAAATGGTTGACCAGCGACACCAGATCAGGGGCGGCCAGAATGTCGATATCGCCGCCGAAAACCGCCTCCGTTGCCTGCGCAGCGGGGCATATTAGCCCCAGTTTCAGCGCTGCGGCCGAGATCGAAGCGGACAAGACGCCAGCGACCCTGTTCAAGCCGCCATCGAGCGACAACTCGCCAAGCACGGCGTAACGGCCGAGTTCCTCTATGGGGAGGACTTCCATCGCCGCCAGCACGGCGAGCGCGATGGGAAGATCGAAATGCGATCCTTCCTTCAGCAAATCGGCAGGGACGAGGTTGATGAGGATACGTTTTGGCGGCAGCGCCAGCCCCATGGACGTCAGGGCCGCGCGCACGCGTTCCCGCGCTTCGCCGACGGCCTTGTCAGGCAGGCCAACGATTAGAAACGCAGGGAGACCGCTTGCGATCTGGACTTCCACCCAGACCGGAGCGGCCTCTATGCCCAAGAAAGCGAAACTGCGGACCCGGGCGTTGATCATGGACCGGACGAGACCTCGGCTACAGCGTCGTTCAGCGGCCCTGGTAGAGCAGGCGGGCGCGAATGGAGCCATCCAGCTCGCGCAGTTGATCGAGCAGGCGATGGTCCTTGTCGTGATCGCCGCCCGTGTCGGCTTCGACCACAACGTAGCCAAGCTCGCCGTCCGTCTGAAGATACTGCGCAGTGATGTTGCAGCCTTCGCGAGAGAAAATCTCGTTGATGCGCGACAGGATGCCCGGAACGTTGTGATGGACATGCATGAAGCGCGTGCCGCGCGGGCTCTGAGGCAGCTGCACGCTCGGGAAATTCACAGCGCCCAGCGTGGAGCCAATGTCGGAGTAATCGACGAACTTGCGAGCGACTTCGACGCCGATCCGCTCCTGCGCCTCGGCGGTGGAGCCGCCGATGTGTGGAGAGAGAATGACGTTATCGAGTCCCTGCAGCGGAGAGACGAAGCGCTCGCCCGCAGCTTTCGGCTCCTTGGGGAACACGTCGATGGCTGCGCCGAGCAGATGTCCGGATTTCAGCGCGTCGGCGGCGGCGTCGAGGTCGACGACGTTGCCGCGGGCGTTGTTGATCAGGAAGGAGCCCGGCTTCATCGCACGAATCTGCTCGGCGCCGATCATGTTCGCCGTTCCGGGGAGCTGCGGAACATGAAGGCTGACCACGTCGCTTTCGGCCAGCATCGCCTCAAGGGAGTTGGCGGGAGAGGCGTTGCCGTGACCCAGCTTGTCGATCACGTCGTAGTAGATGACGCGCATGCCGAACGCCTCAGCCAGCACTGAAAGCTGCGAGCCGATCGATCCATAACCGACAATGCCAAGAGTCTTGCCGCGCACTTCCCAGCTGTTGGTCGCGGATTTGTCCCACTGTCCGTCGTGGCAGCCGACCGAGCGGGGGAAGATGCGGCGCATCAGCATCACGATCTCGCCCATGACCAGTTCGGCGACGGAGCGGGTGTTGCTGAACGGGGCGTTGAACACTGGGATGCCCCGTTCCTGCGCGGCCTTCAGGTCGACCTGATTGGTGCCGATGCAGAAGCAGCCGATGGCGATCAGACGGTCCGCCGCGTCGATGACTTCACGCGTGAGCTGCGTGCGCGAGCGGATGCCGACGAGATGCACGCCTTCAAGTGCGCGTTGCAGCGCTTCGCCCTCAAGCGCGCCCTTGTGGCGGACGACGTTCTCGTAGCCGCTGGCTTTCAGCAGCGCCACGGCGCTGTCGTGCACGCCTTCAAGAAGGAGAATGCGAATCTTGTCCTTGGAGAGGGACAGTTGAGAATTCATTCGGTTAGCTCGCGGCAGTTGCGCAGATCCGGGCCACGATCCGTCTGGCGGGCGGCGTTGGCGCGAAGGCGACCGCTAAGCCTTCATCGCGCATATCCGTCCGGCGCGCGGCGGCCGTCGGGATGACGGGAAGCGGCGGGGCCGCCGCCATAGCACGTTTCAGTGCGTGCTGGAAATCATGGCGGTTCCGTCAGGGTTGCGTCCGGCGCGCGGTTCAGGCTCGAAGGCTTTCGATCGCCGAGTCGAGCAACGTCGCGTCGCCGACGGCGAGCACTGTGCCGTCTCCGGCGTCCGAGAGCGGCGCGCCGTTCCAATCGGTCACCCGTCCCCCGGCGCCTTCAACCACCGGGATCAGCGCGGCCCAATCCCATGGTTTCATCGCGCACTCAGCGATGACGTCGATATGCCCCATAGCCAGCAGGCCATAGCTGTAGCAATCGCCGCCCCAGCTTGCGCGCTTGACCTGCTTTTTCAACCCGTCCCAACCCGGTCGAGGAGCGAGATCCAGCATTTCGGGAGAGGTGCAGGAAAGATCGGCGTCGGCCAGCGTCGGGCAGGCGCGAGCGGAAATCGTCCGCCCGACGTCGGACGCGCCCTTTCGAAACTGCGTCTGGCGGCCGGTTACGCCTGTCCAGCGTTCACCTGTCACGGGTTGGTCGATGATCCCGATCAGCGGCTCCCCTTCGTGCAGCAACGCGATCAGCGTGCCGAAGCTGGGGCGGCCGGTAATGAAGGCGCGTGTCCCGTCGATGGGGTCCAGAGTCCAGCGATAGCCGCTGGTGCCGCTCTGCAGACCGAACTCCTCGCCGAGAACCGCGTGATCGGGATGACGTTCGGCAAGCATCGCGCGCATCACACGTTCGGCCATGCGATCGGCGATGGTGACGGGGCTTTCGTCCGCCTTGTCGAGCGTCGTGATCGGGGAGCGGAAATAGGGGCAGATGACGGCGCCGGCGACATCGGCAAGCGCATGGGCTGTTTCGACGAGGCGGTCGAGATCGTGAAGCGTCATGAGCGATCCTGTTGCAAGTCTGGCCACGTCCGTAAGCGCGGTTTCACGGCGTCGGGGCGGGGTGGAGAGTTTTGAGCCACGCGATAATGTCGGCCCGATCGTTGGGGTCGGGCACTCCGGACAGGGACATTCGCGTGCCGGGAGCGAAGGCGAAGGGATTGCTGAGCCACTCGCCAAGGCGCGCGTCGTCCCAGGTTTCACCGCGATGTGCGCTCAGGGCGGCGGAATAGGAATATCCCGCCCGGCTTGCCACTCCGCGCCCGATGACGCCCGCCAGAGCGGGGCCGACGGCGTCATGGCCGTCCGGCAAAAGTTCATGACAGGTCGAGCAGATACGCGTGGCCAGAATTGCGCCATGCGCCACGCTGATCGGGCGCGGCAGGGCGTCGCCGTCTGTTTTTTCCGGGATGTCGAACGCCGGGCGTGGAGGCGGCGCATAGGGTATGGTCCATGACCCGCACAGCCACGCGGTGGCGACCGCCACGCATGTGATGAGGATCGCCGTGGCGATACGGTTCAAGGTCGAAAAATCCATGCTCACCCTGAGGCGGTCGTCGCGCAAAAGCGCGGGGCAGGGCGGCGCCAGACCGCGGTTGCGTCGATCAGCCGTCTTTTCTAGAGTGCGCGCCGCTTCATGTGAAGCGGTCGGCGGCGCTTTCGCCGTCGTGCGTGCTTCCGGGTTCCGTTCCGTCGATGATGTCGCCTCTCATAGTGATTCCGGCCCGCATGGCCTCAACCCGACTTCCCGGCAAGCCGTTGGCGGATATTGGCGGTCGGCCGATGATTCTCCATGTGCTGGAGCGGGCTCTCGCGTCGGGGGTGGGGCGCGTCGTGGTCGCCGCTGCTGACGAGGAGATCGTGGCCTGCGTGCGCAACGCAGGAGGGGAGGTCGTGCTGACCGACCCCGAATTGCCCTCGGGCTCGGACCGCGCGCACGCGGCTGCGGAACTTCTGGATCCCGAACGACGACATAAGGTCGTCGTCAATCTGCAGGGCGATTTGCCGGGGCTCGATCCACAATCGCTCCGTGCGGTGCTGGCGCCGCTTTCTGACGACGCCATATCCATAGGAACGCTCGTGGCGCCGATTCACGATGCGGAAGAAGCCGCAGCGGATTCTGTCGTAAAGGTCGCCTGCGCCTTTCAGGATAATGGCGTCGCGGGAACGGACGCGGTGGCGCGCGCGCTATATTTTTCCCGTGTGGCCATTCCCTGGGGCGCCGGGCCGCTCTGGCACCATGTAGGCGTTTACGCCTGGCGTCGCGACGCGCTCGAGCGTTTTGTCGCGCTGCCGGAGTCCATTCTGGAACGACGCGAAAAGCTGGAGCAGTTACGCGCACTGGAGGCCGGGATGGCGATCGGATGCGCGCGCATTCCTGTGGCTCCGTTTGGGGTGGATACGCCCGACGACCTCGCTCGTGCGAGGCGCATGATTGAAAGAGCAAGTGCATGACGACCGGCGCATCCCACACGATCGCATTTCAGGGGCGACCCGGCGCTTACTCCGATCTCGCATGCCGCAAGGCGTATCCCGGTTGGACGACGCTGCCCTGCGAAACGTTCGCCGACGCCATCGCTGCGGTGAATGACGGGCGCGCCGCGCTGGGCATGTTGGCCTGCGAGAACAGCCTCGCCGGGCGGGTGCCCGATATCCACGCTCTGCTGCCCGATTCCGGGCTGCATATCGTGGGAGAGCACTTCCAGCGTGTGGAGCATTGCCTGATCGGCGTGCCCGGCGCGCGGATTGAACAGGCGAAGCGGGTCCATACGCACACGGTCGCCCTCGGCCAGATCAGGGGGCTGGTGCAGGAACTGGGACTGACCCCCGTCGTTGAGTTCGACACTGCGGGCGCTGCTGAGCTGGTGGCGCAGTGGGGGCGGCCGGAGGATGTCGCTGTCGCTTCTGAACTGGCGGCTGAGTTAAACGGGCTGACTATCCTGCGTCGCAACGTCGAGGACGCCGCACATAACACCACCCGTTTCTACGTGACGTCACGCGACCCGCAGGCGGCGCCGTCCGAGGCGGCGATGATGACCACCGTGCTTTTCGGGGTGCGAAACGTGCCCGGCGCACTCTACAAGGTGCTCGGCGGTTTCGCCACGAACGGCGTCAATATGACCCGCCTTGAAAGCTACATGACTGGCGGTTCCTTCGCTGCGACGCAGTTTCTGCTGGACGTTGAGGGAAAACCCGACGATCCGGGGCTTAAACGGGCGCTCGCGGAGCTGGAGTTCTTCGCCGAACGCTTTCGGATACTGGGCGTCTATCCCCAGTCCCCCTTTCGGTTCGAAGCGCGCAACGTAGCGGCCTGAAAGGGCCAAAGTCATTCAATGCGACGGCTGGCGCCGTCCAGCCTGAACGCAAGAAGAAGACCAATGACAGACATTATGTTTCAAGGGTCGTTTACGGCCCTGATTACCCCGATGAACCCCGACGGTTCTATTGATCTCGCCGCGTTCGACAGGTTCGTCGAATGGCAGATCGCAGAGGGAAGCGACGGTCTGGTTCCTGTAGGCACCACAGGGGAGAGTCCTACCCTGTCGCATGAAGAGCACCATGATATCGTCGAGCGGACCGTCCGCATTTCTGCGGGACGCGTGCCGGTCATCGCGGGCGCTGGCTCCAACAGCACGGCCGAGGCGATCGATCTCGCGAAGCACGCGCAGGCCGCCGGCGCCTCGGCTGCGCTGGTCGTGACGCCGTACTACAACAAGCCGACGCAAGAGGGACTCTACCGACATTTCTCGGCGATCGCCGATGCGGTCGAGATTCCTGTCGTTCTTTATAATATCCCCGGTCGTTCTGTCGTGGACATCAGCGTCGAAACGATGACGCGCCTTGCGGCGAACGCCAATATCATCGGCGTGAAGGATGCGACGGCCAATCTGCTGCGCCCTCTTCAGGTGCGTCGGGCGATACGTAACAAGCGGTTCAATCAGTTGTCGGGGGAAGACGGAACTGCGGTGTCGTTCCTCGCCGCCGGAGGGGACGGGTGCATCAGCGTGACTTCCAACATCGCGCCCGCCCTGTGCGCTCGGGTGCAAAAGGCGTGGCGTGACGGGAGAGCGTCCGAGGCGCAGGAGCTTCAGGACCGTCTGTTGCCGCTACATGACGCTCTGTTCTGCGAGAGCAACCCTGCGCCTGCAAAATACGCCGCGTCGCTCCTTGGGTTGGCGGGCGAGACCTGCCGCTTGCCGCTCGCGCCCCTGTCGGAGGCGGCGCGCGCGACGGTGAAAGCGGCGCTCGTCGAGGTCGGACTGCTCGACCGATAATGGCGACGCCCAAAAAAAAGAGCGGCATGATCTCGCATGGCATTGCCGCGCAGAACCGCAAGGGCCGCTTCAATTACACCATTTTGGAGACCTTTGAGGCTGGACTGGTTCTCAAGGGGCCGGAGGTCAAAAGCCTGCGGCTGGGGCGCGCGACGATTACCGAGGCGTATGCGGTCGAGCGTAATGGCGAGCTATGGCTGCTGAACTGCTTCATCCCTGAGTATCAGGGGGGCGTGTTGTCGCGCTTCGACAGCCGCGCGCCGCGTAAGTTGTTGCTGAACAAAAAGCAGCTGAATCATCTGCTCGGCGCCGTCGCGCGCGATGGCGCGTCTTTGGTCCCGCTCGACATTCACTTCAACGATCGCGGTCTGGCCAAGCTCACGCTGGGATTGGGCGAGGGACGCAAGAACGTGGACAAACGCCGGGCGATTGCGGACCGTGACTGGCAACGAGACAAGGCGCGTCTGATACGAAGCAAGGGCAAGGAATATTGAGCTGACGTCTGCCCGTCAGATATGAAAAAGCCCCGCGCTCCATATGGAGCGCGGGGCTTTTTGCATGAAGTGGAATGCGCCCCCGCAGGGAGGGCGCGTCCTCTTGTCTTCAGTCGACCGAAACGGCTGCTGCTTCAGGACCCTTCTGGCCCTGCACAACCTTCACGTTGGTGGTCTGACCTTCGTTGAGGCTGGCGATGCCAGAACGCTCAAGAGCCGAAGCGTGGACGAAGATGTCCTTGCCACCGGATTCCGGAGTGATGAAGCCGAAGCCCTTCGTGGCGTTGTACCACTTGACCACGCCACGGATGTCTTCAGCGGAAGAGAGATCCGGAGCCGGACGCGGGGCGCGACCCCCGCCGAAACCACCGCTACGCGGTGCGCCGAAGCCACCGCCAGCCGGGCTGCGCGGACGCTCAGGCTGCGCCGTGCTCTCGTCAACCGAGATCACTTCCGCAACCTGACGACCCTTCGGGCCCTGCCCAATGCGAACGCTCAGCGTCGCGCCGGGGCTGACGCTGTCATGGCCAGCCTGCGAAAGGGCGTTGGCGTGCAGGAAAACATCTCCCGAACCATCGGACAGCTCGACAAAGCCGAAGCCCTTCTCGCCGTTGAACCACTTGACGGTGGCGTCGATTTCGGGGCCGGAGGGAATTACCTGCGGGCTGGAAGGACGGCGCGGAGCATATCCGCCGCCACCACCACCGCCAGCGCCACCGTAGGGGGAGCTGTTGCCGCGATCCCCGTACGACGGGGGCGAGCTCATGAAATCGTCATCATATCCGCCGCGGCGGGGAGAGCGGGAGCTGCGGTCGGTCCTGTTACTTCTCAACGGTCTTGATCCCGAGGTCTGGCTTGGCGATAGAAGTCGCCTTGTGAAATAATTCCGGATCGAGAGAGGCTGCCTGTGTGCAGACGGCCGTCGCGACTTGCATGACCTCAGGGTCGTGCGGTCCGGCGCCCGGAACCTCAGTTGAATAGGCAGGCTTCGGGCTTGCACACCAAAGCATAAGGTCACGGCAAAAAGCTACTGCCTTTTTGCCGCGAAGGTCCGGTGGAAAGGTGAATTTCTTGCAATCTGTGAGCTCTGAAGACAGAAATTGCGGCGGTGCGGTTTCGGCGCGAGACGTTCCTGCGGTTGGATACGCTACTTTCTAAGCCCCCATAATTGCCGTAGTAACGGCGATACAAAGCCGGGACGACCTTCGACGCGGCGTAGAGACGGAGCACGAGCCCGATGCGGCAGGACAGGAAAAAAGAAGCAGGCGGCTATCGCTGGCGCCTCACCGCCGCCTTCGGGACGCTGGCCTCCGGCCTGCTGACGGTTTCCCACGCTGGCGCGACGCCGCTCCAGGACAAGCAGGGCACGTGGACCTTGCAGGGCGAAAACGACGCTGTCTCTACGCTGAAAGGCACGTCTGACCAGTATTACACCAGCGGCCTGCGTCTGAACTGGACGTCCGGCACAGATAATCTTCCTGCGCCATTCGCGACAGTGAACCGCGCTATTCTGGGCGAGGGGATGCAGCGGATCAGCATAGGTGTGCAGCAGCTGATCTTTACGCCTCACGATACGCAGATCGCGACGCCTTCGCCGCGTGATCGGCCGTATTCCAGCCTGTTGCTGGGCACGATCAACCTCATCAACGATACGGACCTGTCGCGCAGCACGTTCGGCATCCAGTTCGGCGTGATGGGGCCTGCCGGGTTGGGCAGGCAGTTGCAGAACGGCTTCCACAGCGCGATCGGCGACACGAAAAATCTCGGCTGGAGCCATCAGCTCGCGAATCAGCCGATCTTTCAGGTGCAGGGCGGCCGCATCTGGCGTCTGCCACTGGCCACCATTGGTGGCAGGAACGGCATTTCGTTCGACATGCTGCCGAACGTGAACGCCGCGGTGGGTGATTACCGTATCGTCGGCGAACTGGCCGATACGTTGCGAATCGGTCAGGGCCTCGATAGCGACTTCGGCACGCCTACGATCAGTCCGGGCACGGACGGCACTGACGCCTATAAGGCGACTCGACCGTTTGCGTGGTACGCGTTCGGCGGCGTAAGCGGCGACGCGGTCGGGTATGACGCTTCGCTGCAGGGCAACACGATGCGCAGCAATTCGCCTCACGTGGCCAAGAAGTGGGACGTGGGTGAAATTCATGCTGGCCTGGCGGTCATGTTTTATGGGCTGCGTGTTTCGTATAGCCAGGTCTGGCAGACGCAGCAGTTCAAGACGGCGCGGAGCGGGCTCTTCAACTACGGTTCGCTTATGGTTTCGGCGAAATTCTGAAAAGATAGAGGCGGTTTGAATCCCAGGCCGCCTCAGATCGCGTTGACGCGCCTGAAAAACGGCGCCCGACCGCGGGGAGCTTCACGGTCGTAAGGCGCGCGGATGCTCCTTGTCAGGTGGCGCGAGAAATCGGCAATTCGATGGTTGGGCGACCGATCAGATAGCCCTGAATTTCCTCGCATCCGTGGGCGTCGAGAAAGCCGAGCTGCTCCTCAGTCTCCACGCCTTCCGCGCAGCACGTCATGTTCAGTGAGTGAATCATGTGCAGCATTGATCGCAGGACAGTCTCTACCCTGCTGTCGCTGCCCAGCCGCGTGATGAACATTCGGTCAAGTTTCACCTGATCGAACGGGTAGTTGGTCAGTCGCTCCAGGGCTCCGATGCCGGTGCCGAAATCATCCAGAACCAGCCTGACCCCCATGGCGCGGATGCGGGCGAGTTCCTTGCGTGCGCTGTCAGGGGGGCCGAAGCGACTGCGTTCGGAGAGTTCGATCTGAAGTCGTGCGGGGTCGAGGCCAGCGCGTTGCAGCGCATCAGAGATCGTGGAGGCGACCCGTTCTGTTTCGAGCCACGACGGCGAGACGTTGATGCTGACGCCGAGCGCGGTTTCCCACGCGTTGGCCTGGGCGCAGGCTTCACGAAGCACCCAGCGATCTATTTCTTCGATAAGTCCTGCATTCTCCGCGCAGAGAAGGAAGGCCGCAGGATCTATCGGTCCGTGTCCGGGTCTGTTCCAACGCACGAGCGCCTCAAACGCGACGACTGCCTGGGTGCTCGTCTCCAGCACGGGAAGCCAGTTGAGGGTGAAGCTTCCGATCTCGATGGCCTGCCGAAGATCGTTTTCCATACCGATCTGTTCTGCGTGGAAGCGCGCGATTTCCGGAGCTATGCGGTTCACGCGCGGCCCTGCATGCATGCCGCGGATACGTGCGAGGGCGGCGTTGGCGAAGCCTATCAGAGTGTCAGCTTCGGGCGCGTCAAACGGATAGGCGGCCCAGCCGATATAGGGGTCGAAAGGGAAGCCGAGGGTCTGGATTTCAGACTGGGCGCTCAGCTTTTCCACGATCTCTCCGGCAAGGCGGGCGGCCTCGTTGATGTCGTGCTCTAGCGGCAGAATGATCGCGAAACTGCCGCCGCCGAGGTGGACGGTGAAGCATGGCTCCGGCGCTGTTTCGGCGAGAATTGCGCTGGCGCGGTTGATCAGGGTGTCCGATTTCGGCCAACCGTCGCTATCATTGGTAGGGCCGACGCGTCCGAGATCAAGGCGAAGCAGGGCGATCGGAGAAGTCGGGGAGAGGCCGGCGCCCGCCATCCGTGCATCCAGATAATGCGTAAGGGCGACTATTCCTGTGGGCGCGTGGTCTGTTTCACGTTTGGGGGCGGCGTCGCCCGACATGACGTCGCCCATGGATGCGAGGCGCGTCAGTGTCCGTTCTGGAAATGGTCTGGAGGTGCGGTTGAGGCAGACCAAAAGCGGCCCGTCTTTCGCGCCCTCGTCAAGAGACTTGACCAGCCACGTATTGAATCCGCCTTCCGGCGTGTCGAAAACGCCTGACGTCGCGTCGATGTTCGCGCCATCCGAGCCAGAGGCCGTTTCGATCGCAGTCATGATTCGCGTCAGATCGACGCCTGGCGCGTTGGCGGCCGCGACGATGGCTGTCTGGGAGGCGCGGGAGCGTCCGCGCGCTACGATAATCGTTGCGTCGCAGGGCAATAGCCGGGCGACCGACTGGGCCAACGCGTTGAGGTCGGGTTCCTGCTGCGCGTCGGGCGCGGCGGTCTGGTGACGCATTTTGTAATTCTACGCTTTCAGGCCGGTAAGACCGGATCGCTCTCTACAGGACGCAAAGTGCGCGGCGATCGTCCCCACGGTGCCGATTCTCCGTAAATATAGATTTAATCGCGAAAAAAAGACGATCTGTGACGCGCTGTCTATCCCGCTTGCATTATTTTGTCGAACTTCGCCTTGCCGAAAAGCTTCAAAAGGCAACGGAAAGCTGCGTCCGGGTGACGTCCTTGCAACCCACGTTCCGCGGACTGACGGGCAAGCACGACAAGATTGCGCGTCTCATCAAGGTTCGCCTCCATTGTCGCAATGCGGAAACCCGGCAACCCTGACTGTCTGGAGCCAGCCACTTCACCGCCTCCGCGTAGTCGGAAATCCTCGTCGGCGATCAGGAAACCATCTTCGGTGTCCTTTAAAAGACTCAAACGCCGTTTCGCGGTGACGCCGATCTCTCCGCCGTGCAACAGCAGACAGAACGATTCGGCGGAACCGCGGCCCACACGTCCGCGCAACTGATGAAGCTGCGCCAGGCCGAAACGCTCCGCGTGCTCAATGACCATGACAGACGCGCTGGGCACGTCCACGCCGACTTCGATCACGGTTGTCGCGACCAGAATCGCGGTGTGGCCGTTGGCGAAAGCTGCGAGCGCCGCCTCCCTGACAGCGATGTCCTGCTGTCCATGCGCCAAGCCCACACCGTAACGATCTTCAAAACGACGCACAAGCGACGCATGCCGGGCTTCTGCGGCGGCGATGTCCAGCGTTTCGCTCTCGCTGACCAGCGGGCAGACCCAGAAGACGCGGGCGCCGCTCGCCAACGCCCGTTCAAGGCCGGAGAGAACGCCGTCGAACGCGTCCGGCCCGTGCACCGAAGTTTTGATCGGTTTGCGTCCGGCGGGTTTTCCGTCCAGCCGGCTGACCTGCATGTCCCCCCACTGCGTCAGCAGAAGCGTGCGCGGGATCGGGGTCGCCGTCATGACCAGCATGTCCACGGCGGCGCCCTTTCCGCCCAGCGTCAGACGCTGTTCCACCCCGAACCGGTGCTGCTCGTCCACGACGGCGAGGGCAAGGTCGTGATACCGCACTCCTTCCTGAACCAGCGCATGTGTGCCGACGATGAGGGAGGCGGAGCCATCCGCTATGGCCTCCAGCGTCGCCTTGCGCGCCTTGCCGCGCACCGACCCCGAGAGGAACGCCACCGGGACGGGGGACAGCCTTTCAAACGTCGTCAGATGCTGGCGTGCAAGGATTTCCGTCGGAGCCATGATCGCGGCCTGCGCGCCCGCTTCCACCGCTTGCAGCATCGTCAGCAACGCCACCAGTGTTTTGCCAGCGCCTACGTCGCCTTGCAGCAGGCGAACCATGCGGCGCGGGGCTTCGAGATCCGCGCCAATCTCGCGCAGCGCCCGTGTCTGGGCGGCTGTCGGCGAATGGCCGAATCTGGTCAGCGCCTCTCGTCGCAACGCCCCGGAACCGATCAACGAACGCCCGGGGCGGCTGCGATTTGCTTCCCGCGCCAACAGGGTTGCGGCCTGATCGGCGAGAAGTTCGTCGCATGCCAGTCGCTCGCGCGCCCGTCGTCTCGCGTCAATCCACGCGTCAGTCGGCGCCTCGGGCCCGGATATAGCGGGGTCGTCGGATGGAAAATGCGTCCACAGCAACGCTGTGCGGAAATCGGGCCAGCGGCGTCGCGCGATCACGGACGGCTCCTCCCACTCCGGCAGCTCGGGCAGGCGGGCGAAAGCCTTGCGCATGGCGCTGCGGACCTGCCCGGTGAAAAGTCCTGCGGTCAGCGGCCATACCGGGTCGAGCGTCGGAACGGCGTCTCCGGCGGACAGAACATAGTCCGGGTTGGTCATCGCCAGCCGTCCGTTGAACGTGTCGATCAGACCGGAGACGAGAACGCGTGCGCCGGATGTCATGCGTCCGGCCTGCCAGCGGGAGAAGAACGCGACCTCGAGCCTGCCTGCGCCGTCTTCGAGCTGGACTTTCCATGGTTGGCGTCCGTGCGCGGGCGCCGTCACCTGCCTGACTGTTGCTTCCAGCGTCGCAACGCGTCCGGGCTGCGCTTCGCTCAGGGCCGGTCGATAGCGCCTGTCGACGACGCTCTCCGGCATGTGAAACAGCAGATCGACCACGCGCGAGCCACCGACCGCGCGCGTCAAAAGCTTCGCCTGTGCAGGCCCAACGCCGGGAAGATCGGCGATCGGCGCCAACAGGGGGGCGAGCCACGCGTCGTCTTGTTGCGGTCCGCTCTCTGCAGCCGTCAGCCTGTCCTGAGTCATGTCCTGGCGGCCGACCGCAGCGTCCGGCCCAGACCCGACTGCGGGCGAGCGTTTTCGGCCTGACACGGTGGAGGGAGCCGAGTCGGCGCCGTGAGTCGCGGTCTCCTTGCTGGCGGTTGGGCTGGACACGGGCGGCGCTACGGCCTTTCTTGCGGGCTGACAGGCTGGGGTCACAAGGCTATAGGACAGCGACGCCATGGAACAAAACGAAACCATCACTCCTCCGACGCCGCCGAAAGGCGCATCCGCCGACGCGGTCGCCGAACTGGACGCCCGTCGTCGCAAGCTGCTGTTTCGCGCGCGGCACCGCGGCACGTTCGAAACGGACATCCTGATCGGGGGCTTCGTCGAACGTAACGCCCAGACGATGGACAGCGCGGCGCTGGACGACATGGAGGCGGTGCTGGAGATTCCCGACCCTGACCTCGCCGACTGGCTGACCGGGCGCATGCCGCTGCCCGAGGATCAGGCGACGCCGATGCTGCGCGCCATGATCGACGAATATCGTCGCCATACGGCTGCCGGGCAGGAGCGCAGGGGCTGAAACTCGCGATGAAGACGGAGAGCTGTGATGGAGGCTGATGTTCGCGCCGCGCCGCGCGCGCTGGCGCAAGGCGCGACTGTCTGGGGCGTGCCGGAAGGGTTTGACGCCCTGCTTCTGGCGAAAAGAGCCCGCGAACATGACGGCCCCGTTCTTCATGTCGCGAGAGATGACGCGGCGCTGGCGCGGTTGAGCGATCTGCTCGACTACCTTGGCGAGGACGTCGAGGTGTTGCGCTTCCCTGCATGGGACTGTCTTCCTTATGATCGCGTCTCGCCCAACCCGGTGTTGGTGGCGGAGCGCGCGGCGACCCTGACGCGCCTGCTGGAGCCGAAGCGTTCGAATGCTGCGGGGCGCGTCATACTGACCACGCCGCCCGCCCTGATGCAGCGTGTGCCGCCGCGTGACGCGTTCCGGGGGCAGTCGCTTACCATCGCGCAAGGGGAGAGCCTCGATCAGGCGTTTCTGATCGAGTTGCTGATCGCCAATGGCTACACGCGCACTGATACGGTGATGGAGCCGGGCGAGTTTGCGACGCGCGGCGGTATTTTCGATCTGTTTCCCGCAGGGCAGGCCGAGCCCGTGCGTCTCGATCTTTTCGGAGATGAAGTCGAAAACATTCGTAATTTCGATCCTGGAACCCAACGTTCGAGCGGCAAGGTGGAGCAGCTTTCGCTGCATCCGGTTTCAGAATTTTCGCTTGATCTAGCCAGTATTTCGCGCTTTCGCAGCGCATGGCGCGACCAGTTCGGTCCAGCAGCCGCATCCGACCCGCTGTATGAGCATATCAGCGAAGGTCGACGCCATACCGGGGTCGAGCACTGGCTGCCGCTGTTTCACGCCAGCATGGAGACGCTGTTCGATTATCTCCCGGGCGCTGCGGTGTCGCTGGACCATCAGGTTGAGGAGTCAATCGGCGCCCGCCTCGACATGATCGAGGATCATTATCAGGCCCGTCGCGCACCGCCGCGCGAAGGCGAGATTCCGTATCGTGCTTTGCCGCCGCGCCTGCTTTACCTTGATCGACGCGGCTGGGACGCGGCGCTGGGTCGTGTGCCGGTCACGAGCTTCAGCCCGTTCGCGAAGCCGGACGGCGCGCAGGGGCTGGACGCAGGCGGGCGGCCTGGAATCATGTTCTCGAAGCTCGCGCCCGCCGGGCAGAGGGAGGAGACGTTCCGGCTGGTGGAGGATCAGGCGCGCGTCTGGACCGACACGAAGCGGCGTTGCTTCGTCGCCGCCTGGACGCGGGGCTCGCGCGAGCGGATCAAGACATTGTTTCAAGAACACGGTGTTTCTGTCGAAACCCATGACGACTGGACTTCCGCCCGGCGCATGAAGCCGGGGCCGGTCGGTCTGCTGGTCCTCGGGATTGATCGTGGTTTCGTTGGCGACGATCTCGCCATCGTGTCCGAGCAGGATCTGCTGGGCGAGCGGATCGGCAGGCCTCCGCGCAAGCGCCGTCGCGCGGACGAGCTGATCGCCGAGGCGGGGGAGATCACCGAAGGCGATCTGGTGGTTCATCAGGATTACGGTATCGGCCGATATGACGGGCTTGAGACGGTAAGCGTTGGCGTGGCGCCGCATGACTGCCTGCGCCTGCTCTATGACGGCGGGCAGAAGCTTTATCTGCCCGTCGAGAATATCGAGCTTCTGAGTCGCTTCGGTTCGGATCAGGCCGGGGTCGCGCTCGACAAACTTGGCGGCGTGGCCTGGCAGGGTCGCAAGGCGAAGATGAAGCAGCGCATCCGCGACATGGCGGGGCAGCTTATTCGCACGGCCGCCGCCCGCGCGCTGCGCGAGGCGCCGGTGCTGGGCGCGCCCGAGGGCATGTGGGAGGAGTTCTGCGCGCGTTTCCCGTTCGTGGAGACGGAGGATCAGTCGCGCGCGATCGCCGACGTTCTGGAAGATATGGGCGCGGGGCGCCCGATGGATCGTCTGGTCTGCGGCGACGTAGGCTTTGGCAAGACCGAGGTCGCCCTGCGCGCCGCCTTCGTGGCGGCGATGTCCGGGTCGCAGGTCGCCGTGGTGGTGCCGACGACGCTGCTCGCACGTCAACATTTCCGGACATTTGAAGCACGTTTCGAAGGGTTTCCCATTCGTGTGGTCCAGCTTTCGCGCATGGTCACGGCGAAGCAGGCGGCTGAGGCGCGCCGGGGAATTGCGGACGGAACCGTTAATGTCGTCATCGGCACCCATGCCTTGCTGGCGAAGGGCGTTCAGTTTGCCGACCTTGGTCTTCTGATCGTCGACGAGGAGCAGCATTTCGGCGTCAGTCATAAAGAAAAGCTGAAAGCGCTGCGTGAGGACGTGCATGTCCTCACGCTTTCCGCGACGCCGTTGCCACGCACGTTGCAGCTTTCGTTGTCCGGCGTGCGGGAGATGAGTCTGATTGCGACCCCGCCGACGGACCGTCTCGCAGTGCGCACTTTCATCATGCCGTTCGACAGCGTGGTGATCCGCGAGGCCGTGCAGCGCGAGCGTTTCCGAGGCGGGCAGATTTTCTGCGTGGCGCCGCGCATAGAGGACCTGGATCGGTTGGGCGAGCGGTTGCGCGACATCGTCCCCGATGCGCGTGTGGTGCAGGCGCATGGGCAGTTGTCCCCGACCGAGCTGGAACGGGTGATGACCGAGTTCTCGGACGGCAAATACGACATCCTGCTTTCGACGAATATCGTCGAAAGTGGTCTCGACATGCCTGCGGTCAACACGCTGATCATTCATCGCGCCGATATGTTTGGCCTTGGGCAGCTCTATCAGCTTCGCGGACGGGTCGGTCGAGGCAAGCAGCGTGGTTACGCGTATCTGACCTGGCCGCAGACGCATGTTCTCTCGGCGTCGGCGCAAAAGCGGCTTGAGATCATGCAGACGCTCGACACGCTGGGCGCCGGGTTTACTCTGGCGTCGCACGATCTCGATCTGCGCGGCGCAGGCAACCTGCTGGGCGATGAGCAGTCAGGTCATATCCGCGAAGTCGGCATCGAGCTGTATCAGCAGATGCTGCAGGACGCGGTTGCGGATCTGCGGACGGAGAAAGGGCGCGCCCGGGCGGAAGATCGCGACTGGACGCCAAACATCGTGCTTGGATTGCCGGTGTTGATTCCTGACGGGTATGTCGCGGATCTTCCGGTTCGGCTTGGGCTCTATCGTCGTATCGGCGCGCTCGCCTCCAATGCGGACGGCGAGGCGATGGAGGCGGAACTGGTCGACCGCTTTGGCGCGCCGCCGCCGGAGGTCAAGAACCTGCTGGATGTGGTCGAGTTGAAGCGTTTGTGTCGTGGCGCGGGCGTGGAGCGGCTGGAGGCGGGGCCGAAGGGTATGGTTCTGCAATTTCGGGGCAACAGCTTCGCCAATCCTGAGGGGTTGATCCGCTGGATGGGCGCATGGAAGGATGGGGCCGTTCGGCTGCGTCCCGATCACAAACTTGCCGTTGTGCGGGAATTGACCAACGTTCAACGTATTGATCTGGCGCGTCGGGTGGTGACGGCTCTGGACAAGCTGGCCCGCAAGGCGACCGGGTGAGGGCGGAGAGCGTGTGGTTCTGGCTGAACGTGTCTGGGCCGTCAGGGATAATTTCAGCTTCATGGCAATAGCGCCGTCCAGCCCGAGACGGGCTGGACGATGACGGGGCTTTACTCTGATGAGGCGTCAGTTGTCATGGCGTCGATTTTATCGAAAAAGCTCACCAGATCTTCGATCGTGACGTCGATTACGTATTCGTTGCGCTCCGGCGTGGGCCAGAGACAGCCCCTGGTGAGATAGACGTTCCGGTGCTCCATGAGATAACCGATGTGAAGTTGTACGGCGTTCCAAAATCCGATGCAGCCGACCACGGTTCCTTTGCCACAAAAAACTGCGCTATGCATGCCGGAACCGTGTTCCCCGATCACGACCGACGAACGTGAAAACACGTTTATCTGCTCCGGGATCGACAGTTCTTCCGGTCGTATGATTTGATACCCCCGTTCGCGGGCCATGTTTTCGAATGCATCTCTGTTCGGAAAGAGCCTGTTGCTCCCAGATTGATTGCCCCGCGATACGAGTATTTTTTCTGGGGTTTTCGGGGACGGGGGCGTGAGCGCGAATGATCTGTAGAAGTCTTTTACGTAGCTATGAAATGCAAACTCTTCTGTGTAGCAGTAAGACGGCACTATGGCGCGCCTGCACAGCACGACATCGCTGTCCGGGTTATATTTCAGAATATTCTCTTCCATGACGCCGCATGATATTTTTAGAAATTCCGTGACCCAGGCTGGCGCGTACGCGGGGAGAAGAACCTTCAGATCAAAGAAATCGGCCAGATAAAAGTCACGGACCACGCCGAAACGCGGGAGGTAGTCGACAATCCAGTGTCCCCATACGTCGAACGCGACGCCGTCGGCGACGATGATCGGCTCGTCGATGATTACTTTGTTCCTGCCGCTTAAATTGATGTAGTCGTCGTGCGGCGGGATGCTTCTCTGATTGTCGCGGCCTGTCGCGTTATTGTAGCCAATGAATCTATTCAATATCAGCCCGCCGGGACGCGTGACGATGACATCTTCGACGTCATAAAGCCCGATTGGATTGAGCGCCTCGTGGGGTCTTTTCCAGTGATAATCGTAACGCCATCCTTGGTCGTCGGAAAGTTCCCATATTTTATAGGGACCTGAGACGTGCTCGGCAGGGCGCAATTTCCGAAAGCCCGATACGCCTGAGTTAATTGGTTCGTCGCCATCTGAAAAATTTATAAATTTCATGATGTTTTCCTATGATAAATTCTAATGGCGTGATGCCTGGGACGTATGACTGTGGTCTGGCCCTCAAGAATGTGTGGCAGAACACTTGCACGACGCGCCGTATCGAGGAATTTTTGATGCGGGATCAGGGGGTAAACTCAAGCTTTTCGCAAGCCTGTCGCAAATTTTCGAATCATTTTTGATCTGGTTAGCGGACGGCGGCGTCGCGGGCGCTGGTCTCTGAAGCGCAAAATAGCTTAAGCGAGGTCGCGAAGCATATGTAATCTATCTGCCGCATTTGCTCCCCACATGTAATGCAACCGTAATTGCGACCACAGTGAAGGGAGTATTGGCGTGCGTGCATTTGTAGCGCAAGCATCGAAGATGCCTGTCACGTCACGACTTGAACGTGAGGTTAATGGAGCAACGTCCGGTCATGTGGCTGGGGGCACATGCCGCTGACAAATCCGTCAGTATTACTGATCTGCCTAACAGGGTGGTTGTCCCCGCCGGATCAAGCCGGCGGGGACCGGCTCATGCTACGGTGAGGCTTACGGCGGCGCCGTTATGGGCGAGGTGCGAATACGGGCAGACGATATCGGCCTGCGCCACGAGCGCCTCGGCCACGTCACGCTCGACCCCCGGGACGGAGACGGACAGCGCGATCTCAAGTCCGAAGCCCTGACCGTCGTCACGCGGGCCGATGCCCACTGTCGCTGTGACGGTTGTGTCCTCGGACAGCTTCACCTTTTTCTGGTTGGCGACGTATTTGAGCGCCCCAAGAAAACATGCGGAATAGCCCGTGGCGAAAAGCTGTTCCGGGTTGGTGCCGTCGCCGCCGGAACCACCGAGTTCCTTCGGAGTGTCCAGTGTGACCGCCAGACGTCCGTCGCTCGATTTCGCAGATCCCGTGCGGCCGCCTGTTGCGGTTGCTTCAGCGCGATAGAGAATAGCCATGGTCGTTTTCCTTTATATTTCGCGGTATAAATTATCGCGATAAATGTTTTCTAGGCGGTGATTTTCAGCTTGTAAAGCGTTTTCTTTATCGCGATATGAAGTTCCGTGATAACAAACTGCGCCCACTCACGGAGATCGAACGTGGACCCGTCGCCCTGCCCGCCGCCGCTTGATGCGCATCTGTGCTACGCCATTTATTCGGCCAATATCGCGATCAACCGGGCATATCGTCCCGCGTTGGAACGCCTAGGCCTGACCTATCCGCAGTATCTGGTCATGAGCGTGCTTTGGGAGAGGGACGGGCAGTCCATTGGCGACATCGCAGGGCGACTCGCGCTGGAGTCGAGCACGATCACGCCGCTGGTGAAGCGTCTGGAGGGGGCTGGTTTCGTGCGCCGGGAACGTAATCCGGAAGATGAACGCCAGGTCATCGTCACCCTGTCGCCGCAGGGCGTGGCCTTGCGGCAGGACGCCGCCTGCGTTGGAGAGACGTTGCTTGGTCGCTCAGACTTGTCCATCGCGGAACTGATGCGACTTAACGACGAGATTCGTCGTTTCAGAGATGTGTTGATCGCCAACACGCCGGATGCCGAATAGCCATCTGACCGTCGGTGGTCCAACTCTGCAGCGGGCTGGACGTCGCGCCGCAGAGCAAGTGCGCCGGGAAGTTTGTAAACGACCTGTCAGGGATTACTCCCCGTCGGCCGCTCCCAGATCGTCGTCTGCGCCGAAATCCATCTCTCCGCCTTCGTCTTCGACCAGTCTGCGAGGATCGAGCGAGCGCCAGTCGCGTTCCATGTGTGTGGCGGGGCGAGACACGAAGTCGTCGAGTTCGGTCGCTGATTTCCAGCCGTCGTCGCCCGCTTCGAGCACCTCGGCATTTTCGCCGAACGCGAACCACGCGTTCAGCGTGTCGCGCGGGGAGGCGCCCGGCGCCCGGCACAATTCCACACTGTCGCGGACATAGGCCCGAGCGAACGCATTGGCGTGAGCCACATCGTGAAAGCCTTTTACGTCTTCAACGATATTGTCTTCTGCTCCGCCGGACAGATCGAGAATGCGGACGCGCCAGCCAGCGTCTTCCTCTCCCGGCTGCGCTTCGTCATCGAGATCGGCGTGATCCTTGAAGTCTTCGTCGTTCATGTCTGCTGTCATGGTCTCTCTGCCGTCCTGAAAAACAACGCCGTTGTGGACGCTGCGCATGGTTGGTCCCGTCCTGGAGCATCATCCGATCAGACTGAATCGGTTGATCGGATAAAGAGGCTCATCAAAACGACAAACCGGAGCCTTATCCGTGAACCGGTGTGAACGGGTAAGGCTCTAGCCGAGCCCGACCAGAGACGATACCCCGGCGCTTAAAAGGGACTGCCGGTTCGTTCGGGGGGCGACGACTGCGTCGCAAACCTTCGGGTGGACGGCGGGGTCAGGAACGTTTCTTTTTCTCCGCTTCCGCCCGCCGGAACGAAGGCAGCAGAAACTCACGCCCGATCTTCACGCTTTCGACCCCGTCATACGTGACGATATCAGCCGTGGCGTATGTTTCGTTCCACAGTTTTGGGATGAACGATCCTGTGCCGACCACGTCGATAGGGGCGTTGGCGTCCGCCATGCTGGCGCATTTCGTCACGCCGAAGCCGGAGGAGACGACGATGCGCACCTTGTTGAACCCGGCTTCGTCCAGGACCTCCCGCATCCGCCATATGGCGGCGGCGGAGACGCCTGTGCCGATCAGGTATCGCAGTTCCCCCTCCGACCTGTAGCGGCGGATCGCCTCTGGCACATGACGAGCCATGACGGCGTAGGATTCCTGCGGATCGAGACCTTCGAGAAAACGGCCGCCATGCGTGTCGAGCCGCAACGCGAGCCGCCCAGCGGCAGCGAGTTCGGGAAATCTGCGGCAGACCGCAAGACCGTCCGTGATCTCGCGTCCGTAGTAATCGACCAGCACAACGAGGTCGGCGTCAGGATAGACCTCATGAAACATCTCGGCCGCGCGAACGGTTGAACCGGCGTACCCGATCAGGGCGTGTGGCATGGTGCCGAAGCCTTTCGCCTGCCCGAAGAACGCCGCAGTGGCGTCGTTCGCGCCGCCGATGAACCCGATGGCGCCCTCCTTCTGTGCGGCGCGGCTGCCGACAGAGGCTCCATAAGCCATCAGCTCCTGCATTTCGTAACCGGCGCAGTGGCGCGCTTCCATGGCGAGGAACTGAGCTTTCGGCAGCGACAGCGCCATCTGGTATGCCCTGTGGGCGGCGACGCAGGCTGGCCCGAGTTTCTGGAGAATCAGTGTCTCCAGGTCAGTCAGATGGCTGAAAAAGCCGGTCAGGTACAGCAGCGGCTCGCCGGCGCCGACCCAGTCGCCTTCCGGGTGGACGGTCTCGACGATGATCTCGATCCCACGTTCGCGCGCGACATTCTCCAGCCACTTCTCCAGCATGGCGGTAGCGGCGAGCACCGGGCGGCGAATGAAGACGGCGTAAGTGACGGCCCGGTCGCCGAAACGGGTGACGATCTCCCGGGTGCGGTTGAAATAGCTGTCCGTCCGGGCGCGGATGTTTGCGTCACTGAGCGCCTTCACGTAACAGGCTGACGAGACGCCCGGAGAGGGCGTCATATCCGTTGGAGACGCAGTTGGTCGGGTGGGGGGAGTCGTCATCGTTACTTCCTTCTGTCCTGCGCGCGTTTTCCGCGCCTGGACACGCGGCGCGTTTCTGACACAACGCGCGAGGCTGGCGGTGGGCGTCCGCGCCGCCGCTCCGGATATGTCATGCGGCAAGAAGCATTGCCGGGGAGAAGGACGAACGGCAAGCCGCCCGCCGGGTCGACGGGCGCAAGTCTCCGTGCGCGCCGCCTGCGTCAGGGCGATCGTATCGCGTCGGAAGGCATGAAGAATGAGGGAGCCTGCGCC
The DNA here is from genome assembly GCF_000429165.1 of Acetobacter nitrogenifigens DSM 23921 = NBRC 105050. Taxonomy (GTDB): domain Bacteria; phylum Pseudomonadota; class Alphaproteobacteria; order Acetobacterales; family Acetobacteraceae; genus Acetobacter; species Acetobacter nitrogenifigens. The sequence continues at coordinate 24,615 of NZ_AUBI01000018.1, forward strand.
CATGCGGGAGGTGAGAAATCAGTTCTGTTTCGCCGTTACGTCGGGCAATTTTCGGAGGTCCGATTTTCGCTGGAGCGACGCTCGCGTTTCCTGATCGACTGTCAGCCAGTTCCCGCGCAGGGTGGTTCTTCTGAGCGGAAAAAGCGCTCTGGCGGGGCGCGTCCCTACGCGTTGAGGGCCTGATGCCGAGCCTGGTTGTATGGCGCCGCGCATTGAAGGTCAGGAGCACATTCGCTGCGATGCCCGTATGGCGTTCGTTTCGTCTGGCTGGGCGGACGGCTTTACTGGGTGGTCTGGCCGATGCGCGCCGGATCGTTGCCAGCGGGCGTCGGCCGAGACCGTCCGGAACTTCGCTGTTCAGGCGGCTGCGCGGACAGCGCGCAGGCGGGTGGTCAGTTCCTCGGCGATGAGGAACGCGAGTTCCAGTGACTGCTCCGCGTTGAGGCGCGGGTCGCAGAACGTCTCGTAACGGGCACCGAGGTCGTGCTCCGTCAGGCGATGCGCGCCGCCGACGCATTCGGTGACGTTCTGTCCGGTCATCTCGATATGAACGCCGCCCGGCGCCACGCCTTCAGCGGCGAACACGTCGAAGAAGCCCTGCACTTCGGACAGGATCGCGTCGAACGAGCGGGTCTTCACCTTGCTGGACGTCGAGATGGTGTTGCCGTGCATGGGGTCGGTCAGCCATGTGACCTTGCGGCCCGTGGCGCGCACATTGCGCAGCAGGGGCGGCAGGAACTCATGGATTTTCTCCGCGCCCATGCGGGAGATCAGCGTGATGCGCCCAGCCTCGTCCGCCGGGTTGAGGATTTCCAGCAGGCGTTCAAGGTCGTCGACCTTCGTCGTCGGTCCGACCTTGACGCCGATCGGGTTGCGCACGCCGCGAAGGAATTCGACATGCGCGCCGTCCGGCTGGCGGGTGCGGTCGCCGATCCACAGGAAATGGGCCGAGCAGTCGTACCATTCGCCCGACGTCGAATCGATGCGGGTCAGAGCCTGCTCATACGGCAGCAGCAGCGCCTCGTGGGAGGTGTAGAACTCGGTCTCGTCGATCTGCGGCGCTGTCTTGGCGTTCAGGCCGCACGCGCCCATGAACGACAGGGTCTCGTCGATGCGTTCGGCGAGAACGCGATAGCGCTCGGCCAAAGGCGAACGCTCCACGAAGCCGAGGTTCCAGCGATGCACCTGATGCAGGTTGGCGTAGCCGCCGCCAGCGAACGCGCGCAGTAGGTTGAGCACGCCAGCCGACTGGAAATAACCGGTCTCCATGCGCTGCGGGTCAGGAATGCGTGCTTCCGCCGTGAACTCGGAACCGTTGATGATGTCGCCGCGATATGACGGCAGCACCGTGTCGCCCAGAGTCTCCGTGTCGGATGAGCGCGGCTTGGCGTACTGGCCCGCGATGCGACCGATCTTCACCACCGGCACCTTGGCGGCGAAAGTGAGGACGACGGCCATCTGCAGCAGCACCCGGAAGGTGTCGCGCACGATGTCGGCGGAGAATTCAGAGAAGCTCTCCGCGCAGGCGCCGCCCTGCAGGACGAAGGCGCGGCCGGTGGACGCTTCGGCCAGATGCGCGCGCAGGCGCCGCGCTTCTCCGGCGAAGACCAGCGGAGGATACCGATGCAAGCGTGCTTCGACCCCTTTCAGGGCTGCCTCGTCAGGATAAGTCGGAGACTGCTTGATCGGAAACGACCGCCACGTCTCCGGCGACCAGTCGGCGGAGGCGCGGACTGCTTGCTGCGGAGAGGTCGGGTTGAGCGTGACACTCATTGTCGTTTCCTGTCGGTATCTGGAATGCGCGGTTCTTGCGCGTCTCTGGTGAAGTAAAAAATGGCCCGAGCCCGGCAGTCCGGGAACGCGGGGCGGCATTTATGCCTAACTTTGATATGGGATGCAAAGGAAGCAGGACGCCACGCAACAGCCGCAGAATAGGCATGTGCGGAGGGCGCTTCGACGTGGGGTGGGAAGCGCGCGTCAGGGCGTCGAAAAGTTGTCCATGTCCGCCGTAACCTGACGAAAAGTAATGTTGATGCGGCATGGACCCGTCGCGGGATGCTCGCCGGACGGCAACGGCGTCACGCCGTGAAATGTCAGACGCGACGGGCCGCCCCAGACGACGACGTCGCCATGCGCCAGTCGGATGCGGCGCGTGGGGTCTGAGCGATTGAGGCCGCCCCAGAGAAAGGTCGCAGCGACGCCGAGAGAGACCGAAACGATCGGGGTGATGAGTTCGCCTTCGTCACGGTCCTGATGCAGCGACATGCGCGCCCGATGATTGTAGCGGTTGATGAGGCAGGATTGCAGCGGCGCGCGATCGAAACCGGCGGCTGCGGCGGCGCGGCGCGACAGGGCGGCGAACGCGGGAGGCAGGGGCGGCCATGGGCGGCCCGTCGCGGGGCAAAGTGGAGCGTAACGATACCCCTTGCGGTCGGAGCGCCAGCCGAACGCGCCGCAGGCGGTCATTTCGACCGACATGCGGCCGCCGCCGGGCGTCTCCAGCTGCTCGAAGGGACACTCCGCGCTCACCGCTTCCACTCCGGCCAGCAGGGCGGGGACGTCGGGCAAGGCCAGCCCCGGAAAAAGCACGGCGCCTTCCGCCAGCGGGACAGGGCGAGGCGGCGTCTCTGGCGCTTCCTGTCGTGACTGCTCAAGGTCGAAAAGATCCGCGGTCATGGCTCCAGTTCTCCGTCCGCGCGGGGATCGCTTGCTCGGTTCGCGTCCTCATACTTTATACACTTAACGTGTGGGCGCAGCGCAGGCGCCGGGACGCTCTGCGTGGAACGTTGTTGCCGCTCTTGTCCCGGTCGTGCGAAGCTGTCGCGTCAGTTCGCTCCCGGCCAGCGAACCGGCGACTGCGGTCGTCGCCGAATCTGTATGATCGGCCCGATCAGGCCCTCGCGCTGCGGGGAGTGTCAATCGCTGAAGGTGTGCTTTATGGTTGTTTCCCGACGTTCCCGTGTTTTGGCCGCCGCGGCTTTGGCGCTGCTTGCAAGCCCGATCATGCAGGCTGAGGCGGCGCCGTTGTCCGCGTCGTCCGATCCGTTGGCGGGCGCGGAGATCACCACTGGCGATCCGACGCAGCAGAGTTCCGGCGTCGCGGGAACTGAATCGCGCCAGCACGAGCACATGACGGTTCGTGGCCACCATTCGCTGCCGCCCGGGTATCAGGACGCTCCTTCCATGGACATGACGCATGGCCCGGATCCGGACCATGAAGCGTCGGTGCAGCGGGACTCTGTGACGGGCTCCAATCTGTCTCATTTTGGATCGTCCTATCAGGACAACGGCCCTACAGGCCGGGGCCAGCTGGGCGATTCCACCGGAAATGGCTGGGTGACGCCGCGCTGAGACCCGAGTTTACGGGGGGAGCGTAACGAGGCGGCCTTTTGGGCCGCCGCTCAGGTCGTCCGGCGACAGGTTGTGAAACAGGCGCCTTCTAAGTGGGCCTGCTTTTGCGTCGGCGCATGCAGGCTGGCGCGTCCGCGAAGGGTGTCATACGGCGTCGGAGTTCGCGCCAGATGTTGCCTTCCCGGCAGGGGCGACGCATGTTCGCGCGCTCAACCCACGAATTTCTGTTTCTTGATCCGGACCGGGACGATGACCTTACCGACGCCGCTGCAGGAGGCCACGCGGCCTGTCCTGTCGCTTCACGATAGCCAGCGACGCGCCGTCGCGCCCTTTACGCCGCTCGATCCGGAACATGTCCGTATCTATTACTGCGGACCCACGGTCTACGACTTGCCTCATGTGGGCAATCTGCGTGCGATGCTTACCGCCGATATTTTGACGCGCGTTCTGCGGCGTCTTTATCCGCGCGTGACGTTTGTGAGGAACATCACAGACGTCGATGACAAGATCACGGCGCGGGCTCGCGATAACGGCGAGGACATTGCCGCGCTTACTGAACGCACGACTGCGGAATTTCATGCAGACCTGTCTGCAATGAACATGCTGCCGCCGGACATTGAGCCGCGCGCGACACATAATATTGCCGAGATGCAGGCGATGATTTCGCGTCTGATCGAATACGGGCACGCCTATGAAGCTGAGGGGCACGTGTTGTTCGCGGTCGCGTCGTTTCCGTCCTACGGCGCGCTCTCCGGGCGGGATCCGGAGGAGCTTGTGGCGGGGGCCCGGGTGGAGGTCGCTCCATATAAGCGTGACGCAGGTGATTTCGTCCTGTGGAAGCCATCGACTCCCGATCTGCCGGGGTGGGAATCGCCCTGGGGTCGCGGACGACCGGGTTGGCACATCGAATGCTCTGCGATGGCGCATCGCTACCTTGGAGAGAGTTTTGACATTCATGGCGGCGGCAGCGATCTGCTGTTTCCCCACCATGAAAATGAGCGCGCGCAGAGTCTGTGCTGCTTTCCGGGCGGCCGGTTCGCCAACTACTGGCTGCACAATGCGATGCTGCTGGTTGACGGCGAGAAAATGTCGAAGTCGCTCGGCAATTTCCTGACCATCCGGGACGTTTTGGCGCGTGGGCCGGTGGAGGCGTTGCGTCTGCTTCTCATGAGCGCACAGTATCGTTCTGTTCTAAATTTTACGTGGTCAGGGTTGGAAGAGTCGCGCAAGACGCTTGATCGTTTTTACCGGGCTCTGGCGGGTTCGCCGGAGAGTCCCGAAGACGCCGAGCGTGCGCCGCCAGCGGCGTTTCTGGCTGCCCTGTGCGATGATCTGAACACGCCGCGCGCGATTGCGGAAATGCATGCGCTGGCCGGCGCAGCGCTGCAAGGAGACACTGCCGCGGCTGCCGACCTGCGCGCGGCGGGGCGGCTGATCGGACTGCTGGAGCAGGAGCCCGACGACTGGTTTCGCGGTGAAGAAGGTGAGGGCGCATTGAGCGCCGCAACAATCGAGGCGCTGATCGAAGAGCGTCTTGCCGCCCGCAAGGCGCGGGATTTCGCGCGGGCGGACGGCATTCGCGCTGAGCTTTCGGAGGCAGGCGTGATTCTTGAGGACGGCCCTTCGGGCACCACCTGGAGGCGTGGCTCGTGACCGGTCGGGACGGCGGCGCCGATCTTCAGCCATTGGGGAATACCCCGGTCGTTATACTCGTGCGCCCGCAACTGGCGGAAAATATCGGCACGACGGCGCGCGCGATGGCGAACGGGGGGCTGTTCCATTTACGTCTTGTGGCCCCACGCGACGGCTGGCCCCAGGATCGCGCGTGGAGAACCGCCTCTGGCGCCGACCGTATTCTTGAGGCGGCGACGGCCTATGAGACGGTCGATGACGCTGTGGCGGACCTGCACCACGTCTTCGCGACGTGTCCCCGGCCGCGTCATATCGTCAAGCCGGTTCTGACTGCGCGTGGCGGCGCGGTGGAACTGCGGGCGGCGACCGCGCGGGGTCTCAAGGTCGGACTGATGTTCGGGCCTGAGCGCGCGGGTCTCGACAACGAGGACATGGCGCGCGCTGACGCCCTGATTCGTTACCCGCTCAATCCGTCGTTCATGTCGCTCAATCTCGCCCAGGCGGTGATGATCATGGCGTATGAGTGGTGGTTGACCGAAGACGCCACGCCGTCGCGCGAGTTGATGACGAATGAGACGCATGTCGCGACGAAGGGCGAGCTTGAGAACTTCATGCGGCATCTGATTCGGGAACTCGATTCCTGCGGTTTCCTCCGCAACGAGCAGAAGCGGCCTGGAATGGTCCGGAACCTGCGTCATTTCTTCACGCGCGGCGAAGTCACCGAGCAGGAATTGCGCACGCTGCACGGCGTGATCACGGAGTTGAGTCACCCTAGGCGCGGATAAAGTGCTGTTTTGATACTTTTCTTGTGCGAGCCCCTTGACGGGGTAAGCGCCCTCAATTACCAACCGCCTCGTCCTGTCCCGTTCGTCTAGAGGCCTAGGACACCGCCCTTTCACGGCGGTAACACGGGTTCGAATCCCGTACGGGACGCCACTGATTTTGTTGGATAAATTTAGTTATCCACAAGTGGCTTAGTAGTCCACATGGACCACTACAAACTAAAATCATCAGCGATGCTTCGAAGGTAGGTCGGGTCGAATTTTCGATAGACGCGACGCAGGGTGGTTGGGTCTGTCGCAAGCCAGTCTGCTGCCTGATCGATCGGCACGTGATCCATCGCAAACCACGACGCGACGCCATGCTTCAGATGGTGAGAGGTTGGCCTCCACGTTAAGCGTGCATACCTTGGCGAATGACCACCGTAGGCCGGTCGGCACCGGCTTTACGTGTCAATGGGCGACGTAATCTCCGATAGCCAACGACAGCGCGACTTCAAGTTCAGCGCGAAGAGATTTCGTCATAGGGGCGATTGTCGGATGACGCCGATGTCCTAAAGGACGGTCAGCGGTCAGCGGTCAGCGGTCAGCGTCGCTAGCACGGAGACCGCCGCCAATGTGTAATGTCCTGAAGCAACATCGTGGTCTTTTTCGGTGGCGCAGACGATGCATCCAGCGCGCAGGCGCTCGTATGGCCGTCGTCCTGTGGTGGCGCTGTGCAGCCTGCACCGACCGCACGGAACAGGCGCGCACTGAACCGGTCGGCTGCCGTATCCCGATCTCGTTGCGTGCGCTGGTCCGCCGTCGGCGCGCATGCTGCCTGCGTCGCTTTGGTCCGCTACTGCATCCTGATCACACGGCGCTGCCTGCGAATCACGGCGCCGGGCGTATCTAAAAGCATCTCCATGAGAATAAAACTCAGCAAAGTTCGTGTCTTCAGGCCATGGACATCGCACAAGGATAATAAAATGGGTGAGTTCACGGATGTGGATGCGTCTCGCCGGGAGCTTCATGGATCAGTGGAAATTGCGCGATGTGACGATGATCCGTTCACAGTCGGCAGTGCGGCCATGGGTGCTCCCAGCAGAGGAGCGATTACCCACGTCCGCGAGCAACCCGGAAAGGTCCGCAATCTTCTTCGCGACCAGATGCACGACGTCGCCTGTCCGTCGTCAGGACCTATGGGACGGAATTGGCAAATTGAATAATGGAGGATTTCTGGCTCATCGTAACGACGAAGGAGTGAAGTATGAGCCAGAAATCCTTGCCGGAGACGACATCGGGGGAACGGTTGATCCGCGATATCCGCCGGGCGACGCGTCGGCAGTATTCGGCGGAAGAGAAGATCCGCATTGTGCTCGACGGGCTACGTGGTGAAAGCAGTATAGCCGAGCTGTGACGTCGTGAGGGGATCGCGGAGAGCCTGTATTGTGCCTGGTCGAAGGAATTTCTCGAGGCCGGGAAGAAATAACTTGCGGGCGATACGGCGCGTAACGCCACGACCAGTGAAGTCCGTTATCTGCGTGACGAGGCGCGGGCCCTCAAAGAGGTCGTGGCCGAACAGACGCTGGGATTGCGCCTGCTCAAAAAAAGCATGATCGGGGATGGGGGAGACCCCGCATGAGATATACGGCTTTGGAAAAGCTCGAGATCATCCGTCTCGTCGAACAATCGGTTCTGCCTGCCCGAAAGGTTCTGGACAGGATCGGCATCCCGCGGTCAACCTTTCACCGCTGGTACGATCTGTATCGGAACGGCGGCGCCGAAGCGTTGACCGACCGGCCATCACGCCCCAATCGGACGTGGAATCGCATCGCGTACGATGTCCGTGCGCAGGTCATCGATCTGGCTCTGGAGGCGCCGGAACTGTCGCCTCGGGAAATCGCCGTGCGGTTCACCGACGAGCAGGGCTATTTCGTCTCGGAATCCTCGGTCTATCGTCTGCTCAAGACCCATGACCTAATCACCAGTCCGCAATTCATCGTCATCAAGGCGGCGGAAAACTTCCACACGAAAACGACGGCGACGAACCAGCTCTGGCAAACAGACTTCACTTACCTCAAGGTCATCGGATGGGGATGGTTCTATCTGTCGACCATCCTCGACGATACAGGCGTCAGGGCTCGATCAGGCCACAGTAAAACACCGACCGCGACTGCTCTCCGATAACGGTCCCTGTTATGTTGCTGACGAACTCGCAAAATGGCTCGGTCAGAAGACCATGGATCATGTGCGTGGGGCTCCGAACCACCCTCAGGCACAGGGAAAAATCGAGCGTTGGCATCAGGCGCTCAAGAACCGAGTGCTTCTTGAGCATTATTATCTGCCTGGAGATCTCGAAAGGCAGATCGAGGCATTCGTCGAAAACTATAATCAGCGTCGCTATCACGAGAGCCTCAACAATCTCACGCCGGCCGATGTCTGGTTCGGAGGGGGCAGACCATCCTGCTCGAACGTGAGCGCGTCAAACGCGCTACCATTCAGAAACGACGCTTGCTTCATCAGCAACGCGCCGCCTAAACATCAAAATCAGATGGGCCAAAGCCTCCCTTATTTCACGCCATCCACAGTCCCAAATCTTTCGACGACGGACAAAGTATTGTTACTAATATTATGTATTAAATAAATGCATTATATAATGAAGATAAAAATATATACAAAATATTTTGCTTTATTAACGTAATAATTTGATAAATATAAACATAACCTTTAATTTGGAGCGAACGAAAACTGTGTGTGGCGGTATGCGTTCGTATGCATAGCCCACAGTGCGCATCGCCCACAGGTGCAAACTCATTACTGCATGCGGCCGAATAATGAGTCTGCATTTGGTCGTGAGAGATAATCTTTACTTAAAAATACTTTCGAGCAGATTGTGATTTCCTGAACCGGCGTGGTGCGACGTCGTGGCTACGGACGTTGTCGAACTGATTCCTGCTGTCAGTGTATTGAGAACGCCGCCAGCGACGTTGATAACATCTGTCAAGCCTGTGCTAACGACATTCACAAGGGGGGAGAGGAAGTCCGACGTGAGGCCATGCGAAATATCTGCTAGAATGTCCTGCAACGTAGCATTGACAAGGCTCTGTGGAACGGTTGGGAGATTGAGAGACACGGAAGAAGTGGTTTGGCTGGCGCTGATGGTCGCGCCCGGAGCTTTTTGTAATTCCGACGGCAAAGTCAGTTGTCCGGTGGCGGCCGCCGTCGCGGCTATGCCAATTGCAGAATAGATGTTTGTCGCAGCATCACCGGATTTCGTATCCTGCTCGCTGATGCGTGTCGCGCGAAGGGCGTCCAGTTCGGCATTATCGGTTACCTTGATGGCGCTGGAACTCACGGCGCCCGTCGCGATCCATTGACTGTCGCCGAACCAGTTGTTGCCCAGGTAGAGATATCCGTTGATATAATTGGGGTCTCCGGCGGCGCTTTGTCCGAGAACGTCTTCTTCGAACGCTCTTGCGATGACTTCGGCCTTCACGTCAGTCTGGACGGCTGAGTCGACGATAGTCGGAACGCCGACATTGAGAATATTGAGAAACTCATTAACTTCGTTCGTCACAGACCCGGTGCTGAACGTAAGGCCAAGCTGTTCAATCGCGGAGTTTCCGGCGACGACTATAGCGTTGGCTGTAGTCGCTACGAATTTATCGTATTGCGCGGGATCGGCCATGATGGCTTCTCCGACGGTCTCGGTCCCCTGATATGGGGTGTCCCAGTAGTAGAACGATCCCCCCCACCCTCCGACAGTCATGCCGCCGTATTGAAGGGACGTTCCAATATCGTCTTCAAGCATCGAGTTGATCGTTTGAAGGCTTCCGGTCTGGAGTGTCCCGGAGATGACGGCAAGTCCGATTTTATCCGAGAGATTTTGGAAAACTACAGATTTGTCATCCCACGCGAGACCATAATCGGTAGCAGCGTGAATGAAGATATTCCCAAAGCTTGTCGGATCGTTGCCGTTAATAGTGATAGCTTGCTCGTACCAGAAAGTACTTTGCGAGTCGAGCGTGTTGGTTCCATCGGCGATGGCTGTATTGAGGAAAGAGAGCATGTCCTCATACCCGAGAAGGGCGTTCGCCGTGCCGCCGTCCGTGTCGGCGCTAAGCTGCGCCAACTGCGACGTTGTGAGTTTCAGGGGGCCTGTAGTGGACGTTGATTCCTTCATGTTTTCCTGCAATTGCGGTGGCGACGCCCGCTGGATCGTCACTCCGCGCAAGACGACGCTCGCCGCAGTGGTCAGGGCGCGGCGTATACGGTCTTCTTTTGGAAAAAGACGTGCGCGTGGCGCGGAATACGTTCAGGTCGTCATTTGATTGAGTATGAGGCGCCGACCGACCGGCGTGCCGTCGGTCGGCAAGTTATATGCGACTTAAGATCAGTCGATGCCTTTGATCCACTCGTTGACATAATGATATTCAGGCGTGATCGTGCCGCCCAGAGCTTTTCCGATAGTGTCGACGACTTGAGACGCCTGATAAATGGCGTAGTCGTTGAACTGGTGGAGCGCGCCAGTGATCGGACCGCCGACGGCGGTTAGAGCGACGCCGATCGGGCTGATAGCGTCCTGGAATGCATTGACTGTATTGGCGGCGCCAATGAGAGCGTTACCAAGCAGAGCGCTCAGTCCGCCGGCGGTGGGCGAAATCAGCAAGGATCCGCCGCCGGAGATGGCGCTTACTTCAAGGTCAGATAAGTCACGCATGGAGATATTCCCTGGAATTGATCGTTCAATACAAACAGACAATGTAGAACGCAGCACACACGTCATCGAAGTGTGGGTGGGGATGATTCCCAAAAACAGATAAACGTCTAAAAATATACAAAACAAGCATTAAGTGAAACAAAATGAATCTTTATGCAATTTTAACGTTAACATCCGGACATATTTGATATTGTTTCGTAACGTATTTTTTGTATAAATATTCAATTGAGAAAATAAATTATTTGGTAGTAAATTTAACACACTTTATTTTATGTTTTTTGTAATTAATATAAATTAAGTGACGTTTTGGTTTTCTGATAAATTAATGTTATTGATTTATGACGACATAACTAACATTGTATTTATAATTTTTGTCTCTACTTGTTTTCTTTATTCATGCTCGTCGAAATTAAACTGCAGCATAACCTCAATCGTAATCGGTCATGTAACTCTGAGGTTCACGTGTCGAACGATCTGGGGGCCATGCGGACGGACCGCGCTTCTGACAGTGATGCTATGTGCGCAGGCGACGGGACTTTTCCCGACGAATAGTTGACCATCGGCTCGGTCTCCGGCACGAGACCGATTCTATGACGCGGTTCGATCCCCTTTTCCAGGACGCGCTGGCGAGACTGGACGACGAAAGTCGACGCCGACGGTTGCGCGCGTTCACGCCCATATCTGCGGGCGTCCGTGTTAATGCGGCCAAACAAGAAGTGGTTGACTTCTCTTCCAACGATTACCTCGGGCTGGCCTCACATCCTGCGCTCGTCGATCGTGCGTGCGAATGGGCGGCGCGCTATGGCGCCGGAGCCGGCGCCTCTCGCCTTGTGACAGGCACGATGTTTCTGCATGAGCAGATTGAAGCTCGTGTCGCGGCCCTCAAGGGCGCGGAGGCCGCGTTGCTTTTCGCCAGCGGCTGGCAAGCCAACGCCTCGCTCGTTCCGGCGCTCGCCAGACTGTCGGTTGAGCAGGTCGGCGCGCCGCCGCTGGTTTTTACCGATCGCCTGAACCACGCCAGCTTGCATCATGGGTGTGCTGCGGCTGGCGTGCGTCAAATTCGCTTCAGGCATAACGATCTCAGCCACCTTGAGACGCTGCTTGAGGCCCGGCGGGATGCGTCTGGTCTTCGGATTATCCTGACTGAGAGCGTCTTCAGTATGGACGGAGACCGCGCGGACGTGCCTGCGTTGGCGGCTCTGGCGGAGCGGTTCGGAGCATTTCTCTGTCTGGACGAGGCGCACGCGACGGGAGTGCTTGGATCAGGCGGGGCGGGTTTGTCTTCGCTCGCGCCGGGCGGCGTACATTTGATCATGGGCACTTTTAGCAAGGCCCTTGGCGGCATGGGCGCCTACATCGCCGGATCGCGTGCATTGTGCGACTGGCTGCTGAACAGCGCATCAGGTTTTATCTATTCCACCGCCATGCCGCCTGCCGTTCTAGGCGCCGCGGACGCCGCTCTGGAACTGTTGCCAACTCTGGACGATCGGCGTCGACGAGTGGCTGATCATGGTGTGCTGTTGCGGGACAGGCTCATCAGGGCCGGGTTTTCGACCGGCGAGTCATCGACCCAGATCGTGCCCGTGATGATCGGCTCCGCCGCCGACGCCCTGAACGTGGCGCAGGCGCTGGAAGGCGAGGGGTTGCTGGCCGTCGCGATTCGCCCGCCTACTGTTCCTGATGGGCAAAGCCGTCTGCGCGTAGCGCTGTCAGCCGCGCATGCGGAGGACATGGTTGAGAGGTTGGCTGACGCCGTAATCCGTCTCCACCGGCCTGTGTGATGCATGTTGTTCTTGCGCATGGGTGGGGATTTGACGCGCGGGTATGGGGCGCTGTGCGCGACAGCTTGCGGGGGGACGCCGTCGGCGGCGAAATTCATGTTCTGGATTTCGGATATTTCGGCTGCTCCGAAATATGCTTTCCTCCGGATGAACCTGTCGTCGCCGTAGGGCACTCCTTCGGCCTGCTCTGGCTGCTGTCTCAGGCGTCATTGCACGCAGAGAGCGTGATTTTGGGGATCAACGCCTTTACGCGTTTCTGCCGCGCGACGGACTTCCCTGACGGTGTGCCGCAGCGACTGATTGACCGTATGCTCGTGGGCCTTGATCGTGACGCGCAAGGCGTCGTCAACGCTTTCCATGAGCGGTGTGGGCTTTCGACGGAGCAGGACCGCGACTTCGCTCAGGTTTCTGGCACGCTGGACACGCACAGATTACGTCAGGATCTGATGCATTTGCGCGATGGCGACGCAAGAGAACGGACGGGCCGCATCGCAGCGGTGCTCGGCAGTCGGGACGACGTGCTCGCCACTGAACCGATGACCCAGGCGTCGTTTCCTGCGGAGCGTATCCAGTGGACGGATCACGGGGGGCATCTTCTGCCGCTCACGCGACCGGATCTATGTGCGGATTTCATTCGCCAGACTATCGCACAGCAAAAACAGACTGGATGACGCCAATGCGCTCCACCCCGTCCGACAACCGGTCGGCGAAAATCCTGCGTGAGGAACGTCTGCGTATCGCCTCGCGCTTCGACAGCGCGGCAGCATATGACACCGCAGCATCGGTTCAACGCACGACCGCGCGGCGGCTGGCTGCGCGCTTGCGGTCGGCCTTCGCCGGGCGCGCGCCGGGCCGTGTGCTGGAATTTGGATGTGGTTCGGGATTTCTGACCGGGTTGTTGCGAGACATGTGGCCGGATGCGCAGATCGTGGCGACTGACATATCTCCGGCGATGGTCGAGCGTGCGCGTGCGCGATGCCCCATGGCGGATTTCGCGACGATGGACGCAGCCCAGCCCGAGTTGCCGGACGGCCTGTCCGGCCTGTTTGATCTCGTGTGCGGCAATCTGGCGCTGCAATGGATTGAGCCGCGAGACGAGGCGCTCGCGGGTCTGGCGCGTATGCTGCGTCCCGGCGGAGTTCTGGCGGCGACGACGCTCGCGGACGGAAGTTTCGTCGAATGGCGCGCCGCTCACGCCGCGCAAGGCTTTGCTTGCGGCATGCGCGAGTATCCCGCCGACGTCGCCTTGCAGCACGGTTGGCCACATCGTGCGGCGGCGCCGTGGCGGCTGCCGGAGGCCAGCGGTCGATGGGAGGTCGAAACTTTGGTGGAGCAGACCGGGGGTGGACTGGCTTTCATGCGTGGTTTGCGCGCCATTGGAGCGACTGAGGCTGCTCCTGACAGCGTCAGCCTGTCGCCCGGAGCGATGCGCCGCGTCGTCGCACGCTTTGACGCGGCTGGGGGAGAGGTAACGTGGCGGGTCGCTTACGGCCTGTTCCGCACTCCGCCTCGAGCGGGCGTATTCGTGACAGGAACCGACACGGGCATTGGCAAGACCTTCGTTTCGGCTTGCCTGACCCATGCATGGGACGCCCTTTACTGGAAACCGCTGCAGACCGGTCTCGCGGAGGAAGATGGAGATGCGGCGACAATCGTGTCTCTTGGCGCAGCGACGCCCGACAGGATCGTGCCTGGCGCAGAGGGATTTCTGGCTCCGTTATCGCCGGAAGACGCCGCCGCTGCGGAGGATCGGCGCGTCAATCTGGATCTGCTCGTCACGCCGATGGCGCAACCGGACCGGCCGCTGGTTGTGGAAGGGGCGGGGGGCGTTCTGGTGCCGCTGACTGCGCCATCACCCGAGACGGGAGAGGCGGGCGCGATGATTCTCGATCTGATCGAGCGCATGGGATTGCCGGTAGTGCTGGTCGCAAGAAGCGGCCTCGGGACCATTAACCACACATTATTGAGCATCGAAGCGATGCGGGCGCGGGGCGTCGCGATTGCCGGGGTGGTGATGAACGGGCCGCTGTCGCCGGGCAATCGCGCCGCGATCGAACGTCACGGGCATGTGGCCGTGCTTGCGGAAATTCCGCCGTTCGAGCAGCCGACGCCAGATGCCGTCGCGGAGGCGTCGCGTTTATTGCCGCTCTGGCCTGTAAAGTGACGGTATTGGGGGCGTTCAAATGTCGGGCGCGTTTGAGGCCGGCGGGGTCGGCGTTAGCGTCACCAGCTTGTATTGCGGCCACGTCGCGAAAATCAATGTAGTCTGATCAAAGTTGAGTATCCCGTCCGTCGGGTGGCGAAACCGCCGCGCTCCGCCTTCGCGCGAGAGAACGGCCTGATCATGCCACAATCGATCGAACTCCGGGTTTCCGGCGCGCAAGGTCTCGATCAAGCTTTCGACCTGTCCTTTTTCGCCATGAACGCTGTCCGCACGAAATTCCGCGAGAACACGACGTGCGCTTTGTTCCCAGTCATTCAGGAAATCCCTCGCCCCTGAAGATAGAAATACGTACCGTAGTAAATTGGGGGCATCGCCGTTCAGCCACTCGCCAAAGAGAAGACGGGCAGGGGCGTTCGCCGTGCAGACGTTCCAGAGCCGGTCCAAAACGTAGCAGGGAGCTTTCACCTGCTCAGGCATGGTCAACACCGCTGCCGGAATGATGTCATAGAGTCTCCGTGGCGTCTGTGGGTCCTTAAGTCCCGCCAGTTCGAACAGATAGACGCGTTCGGCTGTCGTGAGCCGCAAGGCGGTTGCGATGCGCCCCAGCGTTGCGGCTGAGCACGAGACGTCGCGCCCCTGTTCCAGCCAAGTATACCATGTGGTGCTGATTCCGCAGATATATGCGGCCTCCTCGCGGCGTAGTCCTCTAGCGCGTCGGCGGCCCGGTGTTGGATGGAGACCCACTTCGAGCGGGGATAGCGCGTCCCTGCGGGCTCGCAAAAACGCGCCGATGGCTATGGCTGCACTGGAGCGGACGGTCATGGTGGGAGTTTTTATACCATGATAAAACTGAACCTTATACCCGCTTTATGTGTGCGTCAGTGTCACCTGGATTACACACGCACAGAGTAGGAACTTGACAATGACGAAGTCATACGCGGCGCAACATTACGGCGCTCGCGCTCAGGATTATGTCGCTAGCACGGTGCACAGCCAGGGCGGCGACCTCGACGCGGTCGAGCAGGCCGCGCAAGGGAAGCAATGGCGTCGTGTCCTGGATCTCGGATGTGGCGGCGGCCACGTCGCCTATCGCCTGGCCGCGCATGTGGCGGAAGTAACAGCCTGCGACGTCACTGATCAGATGCTGCGCGCCGTAGACGCTGAGGCGATCCGCCGGAGTTTGGCGAATATAAGGACGATACAGGCCCCGGCGGAAAGGCTTCCATTCGAGGATGGCGTCTTCGACGCCGTATTTTGCCGCTTCACCACGCATCACTGGAACGACGCTGCGGCGGGGTTGCGCGAGGCAAGACGCGTTCTGGCGCGGAATGGAGCGGCCATGTTCATCGACGTGACGGCGCCGGCCGTCGCTGTAGCTGACAGTTGGTTGCAGACATTGGAACTCCTGAGGGACGTCTCGCACGTAAGAGATTATTCCGTCGTCGAATGGCGCAAGCTGCTTGATGACGCCGGATTCGCTCTCAAGGATGTTTCTACGGATCGTTTGCGTATGGAGTTCGGGAGTTGGGTCGCGCGGACACAAACACCGCCGGAGAGGATCGCGGCTATCAGATCCCTGCAGGAAGCGGCGCCGGAAGAGGTGGTGCGTCTTCTGGGGATTGAGAGTGATGGCAGCTTCACGCTTGATGTTTCTGTCTTTTCCGTCGAGGCGGTATAAAAACCCACGGAACGAGGCATTCATACGCGTCGCCTTCGAGCGGATTATTCGTCGTAAAATTTCTTTATCAGGGAAGTTGATGGGCGAATGCTGAGATATAAAGAAGCGATTTTTTGTTGCTGATCCCCTGTGCAAGGACACGGACGCAATGCGCAGTTAATCGGAGAGAAGGCGATGATCTTCTCATCGATTGAAGTTGCGCTTTGCTTTCGAGGTTGTCTAGCAATATCCTATAGTTTTTTGTTTTTCGTTTATTTTGTTGTGTATTTTTTGTGACGTGCGCTCATCTCGTGTGTCGAATTCCCGGAGAGGTTGTATCTCTGCGCTGGTAACCTGAAAAACATTATAATTCCACCGAAGCCGTTTCTGGTCGGCAGGTTGAGCCTTGGCTGCGCAGGGTCGGTTGCTCACCCTCCAGACAGGCGACGTATACTTCTGGACGAGGATTCGACGACAAGCCCGTTCTTCGCAAGACTATGCCGTTTTGGATGATTTATTCCGCCCGTTCTCGGAACGTCCTCGCTTTCTCGTTGGGGCGGCCGAAGGTTCAATGTGCGGCGCGGCTTTTTCCGGCGTAGAAATTTCCGTAGGTAAAACTGTCAGCTTTATGGATAGCGCGGTTTCAATTTTGCGCATCGCGCTGCGTTCGTTCATTGCGCATAAGGTGATGGCCCACCCCACGCGTCCGGCCCGACCTGTGCGGCCGATCCGATGGACGTACGTCTCCGGCTGTTCGGGCGGCGTCATATTGATGACCTGGCCAACCTGCTCAATGTCCAGTCCGCGGGCGGCAAGGTCAGTGGCGACAAGAACTGCTGCGCGCCCGGATGCAAATTCCTGCATGGCGCGATTACGATCTGGCTGGGTGAGGCCGCCGTGCAAGATTGCAGGCTTCAGGCCCCGTTTGCGCAACTGCTTTGCGAGCGCCCCGGCCTCGTCCCGGCTGGCGACGAAGACGATAGCGTTACGGTCCGGGTGGCGACGTAGAACGGCTTCAGCGGCCAGAGGTTTCTGCGCAGCCTCAACGAACATGATCGCCTGTCGGATGCTCGTTTTCCCTGTTTCGGGGGCAATGGCTTGTGGTTTGTAGAGGAAACGTCGAGACGCCTCCCGCGCTGCAGGCGGCAGGGTGGCGGAAACAAGTACCGTTTGCCGTTGTGGGGCTAACAGGGGAAGGAGGTCATGCATCTCATCCCGGAATTCCGGCGACATCAATCTGTCGCCTTCATCGAGCACGACGTGGCGGCAGGAGGCGAGATCGATCTGGTCCCGTCGCGTGAGGTCGAGAAGGCGACCCGGGGTTCCGACAATAATGCGTGCACGCTCGGGAATATCGTCTTGTGCGCTTTCTGGCGTTTCGGCCTCTTCGTGGGCGCCGCCATAGACCGCGAGCGGGCGCAGTTCGGGAGCCGGCGCCAACTGACGCCCCATTGCAGCAATCTGACGCGCAAGTTCGCGCGTCGGGACGACGACAAGAGCTCGGGCGGCTCGCTTGGCCAACAGAATGTGCATCAACGGCAGAAGATAGCAGGCGGTTTTTCCAGCTCCAGTCGGTGCGATGATCTCAGCATCGGCGCCTTCAAGAATCACCGGTATTGCGCGAGATTGAATAGGCGTAGGGGCGTCTAGCCCCGCTTGATGGGCCATGGCCGTCAAGCGGGGGGCTAAACCCAGTGCGCCCATACCGCTTTTTCCCGGCGACGGCGCATTCGTTGGGGAGGTGGAAGTCTGCGAAGGCATGAACCCGTCCAAAAGCGAATCAAACGCCCCTTATAGAGCAACCTCGGTCCGTACGAAATTAAACCGGCGGCCTAAAGAAGTAAGGAGCATTCGCCTGGGCGGGGCTACTGGTCGCAGGTCGGGGACGGTCTGTTTTTCTAGGCGCGAGTGGTAGTGGAGTTGTCGCCTGCCCGGATGCGTCCATCCGAGCAGAGACCTTCAGGCGGCTCTTGCGTGATAGCTGTTCTGGTTTGGCGGAACGCGAATGGGTCTTTGAATCTGGATGGCCAGCCAGCTGATCGGATGTCCGGCGGCAAGAGGCTCGAAGCCTGCGCGTTCACGCTCAACGCTGCATGATCTGAAGTTTGTTTCGCGTTGTAGCATTTGACATCGCCTGTGAATAAAACTCCGACTTACTCCAAGAAATTTTGCAGCATTTCTGATGGTCATTTTTTTATTATTTACTAGATGGGTCAGTTTTTCATCCAGTTCCGCGGACCAAATCAGGGCTCGTGGCATGGATACTCTCTCTTCATTTAAATGATGGGCGAACAATCACTATTATTCCGAGCCCCAGAAGAAAACGAAGAGGCAAATTGACGGTTCTTTAACGGTATCAAATCTGTGGTGATAGTAATGATGAAAAATATATATTTATATATAAAAAATATATATTTATATATAAATATATATATTCCTTTTTTGTATTATTTTTTGTAAAAATTATTCGACTATATTATTGTATTTTATAAAAATAATGACCTGCGGATCATTTTTTATGTCCATAAACAATGATATGCCCATGTTTCTTTTTTTACTTTTCTGTATGGAAAGTTTGTTTTGCCACGATGTGTTTGTTTGTGACGCTTAATTGCGATTCGCGTTCTGCGTCTGAATGGTGCCGGCGTCGGTTTCGAGGAAAACCGCGGTTACGTCAGAAAATTGATAGCGCGAGATTGTCGCGAATCTTTGGCCGGACGTTTCGTGAAAATACTCGTTAATGCGTTGTTATATAAATGTCTTCTGTGTCAACGTATCTTCGGTGCATGACCGCCAGCCCAGTGCGCCTGCGAAACGGCTGCAGAGTGGGACGCGCTGCGATTTCCTGGCGTCTCGTATGTTGGAGGCGACGAAGGCGTCACAACGTCGGCTCATACGTTTCGGGCGAAATTATGACTCGCCCCGTGCCGACTGGCATCCAGAACTGCGTCAGAGCGGTGCGGGACGTGCGCTCAGAGCAATCGGCCAGCCAGAAAAGCAGCCGCGATGCCAAGACCGATGGCCCGGTTAGCCTTGAACTGCGCGAGGCAGAGAGACGGATTCGATGTGTCGATGCGCGACGCCTGCAAAAGCATCGCCCCGATGCAAATCATGATTGCTGGAAAGAAGCCCCGGTCGATATGCGCCAGGAGGCCGGAAAAAATCAGAGACAGTCCGGCAAGGCCATAACATGCTCCGACAAAACCGCGCGCCCGTCCGGCCATCAGGCGGGACGTCGACTTCACGCCGATCCGTGCGTCGTCCTCCATATCCTGAAATCCGTAGATCGTGTCGAACCCAAGCTGCCAGAAAATTGTCGCGGCGTAGAGCGTCGCCTGCGCAAAATCCATTCTGTCGGCTGCGGCGGCGTAGCCCAGAGGCGCACCGAACCCGAAGGTGAAGCCCATGACCAGTTGTGGCCACCAGGTGAAGCGTTTGGCGAGCGGATAAAGGCCGACGAGAATCAGCGACGCCGCGCCTAAAGCTTGTGAGAGCGGATTCAGTTGCAGGAGAATCATCAGGCCGATGAACAAAAGACCGGACAGAAACGCGACCGCGTGACGCATGCGCAGCGCGCCGGAGGCGAGTGGGCGCCCCGCCGTCCGGCTGACCTGCCGGTCGATGTCGCGGTCCCACATGTCGTTCACGACGCATCCGGCCGAGCGCATCACGATGCTGCCGACGCCAAACAGGACCAGAAGGCGAAGGCGCTCGAGAGGCTGGATTGCTGCGCTGTCGGCCGTCGCAGGCAGCAGAATCCCCCACACGCCGGGAAGAAACAGCAGCCATGTGCCGATGGGCCGGTCCAGCCGAGCCAGCAGTGCGTATGGGCGAACAGCAGCCGGCAGGCGTGAGACCCAGCCCGTCAAGCGTATGTCGGTGTGGGGGGAGGTTTGGACCGGCGCCACGACGTCTCCTTGAAGCAAAAGCGCGTAGCCCTTCCCGAAAGGTCGAGAAACTTGACCAGCACGCCGATCCCGCTGAAATCGCGCCGATTGATGCGGTCACATGCGGCGGCGGTCAATGGCCGTCATGAAGCACGTAACCGCGAACCGTGTTGGAAGAACGTCATGTCGAGCGCCCACACCCTTCCGCGCCTGTTCGTCGCGTCGGAGAAACTGGACGAAGCGTCCGCCGGCGCGACCTGCGCGATGGAGCCGGGGCAGGCCCGCTATCTGGGAGCGGTGATGCGGCGTGGCGACGGCGACGTCGTGCGGATATTCAACGCGCGGATCGGCGAATGGCGCGCGACAATTTCCGGCCTGCGCAAGGAGCGCGGCTCCTTTGTGTTGCAGGAGCAGATTCGTCCTGCGCCGGAGAATGGAGAGCCGGGCTGCGTGATGGCGTTCGCCTTGCTCAAGCGCGACGCCACGGATCTGGCCATCCGCATGGGCGTGGAACTGGGCGTCGCGCGGTTCGCGCCGCTGATCACCGAGCGCACCGTTGGACAGCGGGTGAACGAGGAACGGCTGGCGGCGATCGCAATCGAAGCTGCGGAACAATGTGAGCGGCTGACGGTCCCGGCGATCGACGCTCCCTTGCGTCTGACCGATTTTTTGGGAGCGTGGCCTTCCGAAAAAACCCTGTTTGCTGCGGTTGAGAGGCTCGACGTCCGGGCCAGTTCCCCCGGCGCGGAGCGCGCGCGAGCGCCCCGTCCTTTCTCCGGAGCGAGGTCGGGCGACGGAGTTCTCATAGGACCAGAGGGTGGATTCAGCGACGGGGAACTTGACGTGATGCTTGCCCGACCCTTTGTTACGGCTCTAACACTGGGTGAGAGAGTGCTGCGCGCCGATACGGCGGTGGCTGCGGCGGCAACGCTGTTCGACGCCAGTCTCGGAAACGCATGAACGGAGTGGCGAGTCCGCTGCGCCGTTAGTCCTGATTTCATTTTCCACGGAAAGCTCGCGCCCAACAATGTCGAATCCCTCCGATCAGGACGCCCGCGCCATTTCGTCCATCGAGGACCTCGTGGAGGTTCTGGCGTCAGGCTCGAAACCCAAAGACGCCTGGCGCATCGGGACTGAGCACGAAAAATTCGGCTTCGTTCGCCCGGAGGCGGCGACAGCCGCCCGCCCGGCCTTTTCTGCGCCGCCCTACGCCCCGGGAGGGATCGAGGCGCTGCTGGACGCCGTTCACGCCCAGGGCGGTTGGTCGCCGATCCTCGACCGAGGGGCCATAATCGGCCTCAAGGGCGAAGGGGAAGAAAAGGGAGGAGCGATCTCGCTGGAGCCCGCCGGGCAATTTGAGCTTTCCGGCGCGCCGCTGGCCAATCTGCACGAGACCAGGGCCGAATTCGAACGCCACTTCACGAACTTACGGGGACCCGCTCGCGCTTTGGGGCTGGGCTTCGCGTCGCTGGGCTTTCATCCGTTGGCGTCTCGTGACGATCTGCCGTGGATGCCCAAAAGCCGATATGCGATCATGCGGGGCTATATGCCAAAGGTCGGCACCCTTGGCCTGGACATGATGCAGCGGACCTGCACGGTCCAGGTAAATCTTGATTTCGCGTCCGAAACCGACATGGCGCGCAAGATGAAGGTCTCGCTGGCGCTGCAACCCGTCGCCACGGCGGCCTTTGCAAATTCACCGTTTTTCGAGGGGCGCCCCAATGGCTTCCTCTCCAATCGCGCACGAATCTGGACCGACACGGACAATGCGCGCGCTGGCATGCCGGAGGCCTGCTTCGCGCCGGATTTCGGGTTTGGGGATTACGTCCAGTGGGTGCTGGACGTGCCGATGTATTTTGTCGTTCGCGATGGTGCGATTCTCGACGTGTCCGGCAGGTCGTTCCGTGCGTGGCTGGCTGGGGAGCGCCAGGACGGTCTCGACGGGCTGACGCCGACGATCGGGGACTTCGAGGATCATCTGACGACGGTCTTTCCGGACGTGCGTCTCAAACGCTTCCTGGAAATGCGAGGGGCCGACGCCGGCTCGCCGGAGATGATGCTCGCCCAGTCCGCCCTGTGGGTCGGGCTGCTTTATGATGACGCCGCGCTCGCCGCTGCCGAAGAACTGGTGTGCGAACACGACTCGACGGCCTATCGCGACTTGCGGGCGGCGGTTCCCGCGCAGGCGCTTCATGCGCCGCTCGGAACAGGAACGGCCCGAGACGTGCTTGCGCGCATGGTGGCTATCGCCGCCGACGGTCTGCGCGCGCGCGGTCTTCGTGACGAGCAGGGGCGCGACGAGAGCGTGTATCTGGCGCCGCTCGAATCGCTGGCGGCTGGCGGTCCGACGCAGGCGGAGCATTGGCTGGAGCGCTATTCCGGTCCGTGGGCGGGTGATGTGTCCCGTATTCTCCTCGAAGGCGAGGTCTGATGCCGCGCCCGGTTCCGCGGCGAACACTTATCGCCGGGAGCGCCGCAGCGGCTATGATGCCCGTCTCCGCCCTCGCGGTCGGGCATTCGGAACAGGCCGCCGGATCGGATCCGGGTGGGCACGGTGCGTCGCCGGTCCTCAAGCTGCGCCTGCTGGAGACCTCGGATCTCCATATGTACATCGACGCCTACGATTATTATCGCAGCCGCGTCGACGACAATGTCGGCCTCGCCCGTGTGGCGACGCTGACGCGGGCCGCTCGGGCGGAAGTCGCCAACGCGATGCTGTTCGATAATGGCGACATCATTCAGGGCAACCCGCTGGGCGATTATGTCGCCCAACCCGGCCACCTCGACCCGGCGCAGGGACACCCAATCTTCCGGGCCATGAATCACCTTGGCTATGACGCCGCGACTCTGGGCAATCATGAATTCAACTACGGTCTCCCGTTCCTCGAAGCGTCAATAAAGGGCGCCCGGTTCCCGTTCGTCTGTGCGAACGTCGAACATGTAGATGGCTCGCCGTTCGTTCCGCGATTCACGGTTCTGGACCGCACGTTCACGGACGAAGCCGGAGTGGCGCATACGCTGAAGATCGGCGTCATAGGCTTTACGCCTCCGCAGATCATGGTCTGGGACGCGCTGCGTCTGAACGGGAAACTTCGGGCGCAGGATATCGTCGACGCCGCACGGCGTTACATCCCTGAGTTGCGGGCGCGCTGCGACCTGCTGGTGGTTCTGTGCCACTCGGGGATTTCCGCCGAACCGCGTGTCGGCGGGGACGAGAACGCAGCGCTCTATGTCGCTGGCGTGCCCGGCGTCGACGTTATTTTCACTGGTCACGCTCATCGGGTCTTTCCCGGGCCGGATTATAGCGGCCTGAAAGGAGTTGACGCCGTGGCGGGGACGCTGGCTGGGAAGCCGGCGATCATGCCCGGCTTCTGGGGGAGCCATCTGGGCGTTGTCGACCTCGTGCTGAAACGCAGCGCCGATGGGTGGCGCGTCGATTCGTTTCACACGGAGGTGCGGCCGATCTCCCAACGACGCGACGGGAAGGTCATACCGCTCACGCAAGACGACACGGCGATCTGCGAGGTCGTCGAGCCGGAACACAAGGCTACGATCGCGTGGATGGCCAAGCCAGTCGGAATGACTGCGGTCCCCATCGACACCTATTTCGCGTTCGTTGGGCCTGATCCGTCCATCTCGCTCGTGAACGAGGCGCAGCTCTGGTACACGCGCCCGCTCCTTGCGGGCACCGAGGCGGCAAAGTTTCCGCTGCTCTCCGCCGCCGCCCCTTTCAGCGCGGGCGGCATGGGCTCCGGTGCCTTCGTCGATATCCCGGCGGGGCCACTGACGATGAAGGACATCGCCAGTATCTACGTCTTTGCGAACACGATCAGCGTCGTGCGCTGCACCGGCGCAGAGGTGCGCGAATGGCTGGAGCGTTCGGCGATCGCGTTCAACACGGTAACGGCTGGCGAAAAGACGCCTCAAGCGCTGTTGGCGGCGGACCGGCAGACATATAATTTCGACGTGATCGCCGGGCTGACATACGAGATCGATGTCACGCGCCCACCCCGATATGATCAGTCCGGGGAAGTAATCAACGCGACGAGCCACAGAATTAACGACCTCCGCTATGCAGGGCGGCCGGTCAGGGCCGATGACGTTTTCGTCGTGGTGACAAATAACTATCGCGCTGGCGGCGGCGGCAGTTTTCCTGGCACGGGGCAGAAAAAAATCGTTCTCAATGCGCCTGACGGCAACCGCGACGCGGTCTTGCGCTTCGTCGCGGATAGGAAACGCGTCGATCCTCCCTCCGCCCCGGTCTGGCGTTTCGCCAAACCTGTGGCGCCGACAATCGTCACTGTGGATTTGCCGACTTCAGCCGAAGCGCTGGCGTCTTCTCGACCGGACCTGCGTCGCCTGAGCGGCGCGCCGGGCGGTCTGATACGCTACGGCCTCACGCTCGCATGACGACGAGCGGACGCTCCGAAAGAGGCGTCCGCGCATTCTGGCGTCTGCCGGCTTGGCTGGATTCGTGACGCAGGCTCCCGCGGCGGCCTCTGGCATGGTCCGCCGCGACGACAGATGGATTGTCTACGGGCTGCCCGTGCTCGTGCTCATCGCGCGTCTTATCGTGAATCCTCATTATGGCTTCTTCCGGGACGAGTTGTATTTCATCGTCTGCGGCCGCCGAATCGCTGCCGGCTATGTCGATCAGCCCGTTCTGGTCCCGTTTCTCGCTGCGGCGTCTCAGGCGTTTGGTGTCTCGCTCGTAGCGCTTCGCGCTATCCCGGCAGTATTCGCCGCCGTGACGGTCTGGGCCGCCATTGTCTTGTCCGGGGAGATGGGCGCCGGACGTTGGGGACAGGTCATGGCGGCGACAAGTGTGGCGCTGGCGCCCGTGCTGTCAGCGTTTGGGACCACGCTTGGCCCTGACACCGTCCAGATGGCGTTGTGGACTCTGGCGACTCTCTTTGTATCGCGGGCGCTCGCCGGGCGGCCCCGATACTGGCTTGCAGCGGGGGTGACGTTCGGCGTGGCGATGGAGGCCAAGGACAGCGCCCTGTTCATTGCGCTCGCAGCGCCCGTCGCGTTGATTCTTGCGGGACGAGGTCGGGCGCTCGCCACTCGATGGTTTGTCGGCGGCGTCGCGCTTGCGATCCTGATCGCCCTTCCAAACGTATTGTGGCAGTGGCGTCACGATTGGCCGATGCTGGAACTGCTTCGGAATGGTCGTGCGGCGAAGAACGTGTTGCTCACGCCATTGGCGTTCATCGGGCAGCAGGTGCAGCAGGCGAATCCTGTCGCCGCGTCGATCCTGGTCGCCGGTTTATGCTGGTGTTTGTTGAACAGGGAGCAACGTTGGATCGGCGTCACCTATCTGCTGCTTCTCGTGACGATGATCGTGCTTCACGGCAAGGCGTATTATCTCGCTCCCATTGATGCGACGATGTTCGCGGCGGGAGGCGTCGCGTTCGAGCGCGCGTTGCACCGTCATGTGACGTTTCGGGGGGCGGTGCTGGCTTGTGTTCTGGTCAGCGGTTTCGTTTTGCTGCCGCTGACTGCGCCGGTGCTGTCAGAAACGCGGCTTCTGGCGTACCGAGGGTGGCTACAGGCGCACGGCGTCCACTTTTCGGAGGCGGAGAGAGGGCGTGCGGCGCCGCTAGGCGCAGAGTATGCGGATATGCATGGATGGCGGGAACTGGCCGGGCAGATCGCGGAGATTCGGCGTAAGATACCTTCTGTTCCGGTGACGGCTGCAGTGTTCGCCAGCGATTACGGTCTGGCTTCCGCTATATTAGTCTTGAGTCCGGATGGTTTCGTTCCACACGTCATCAGCGGGCACAACGCCTATTGGATCTGGGGGCCGGGCGACGCTTCCTCAGTTGCAGTCATTGATGTTGGAGGAATGCTTGCTGCGCGGGGAGAATGCGGGTCCGTCGAAGTTCTGGGGAGACTTCACGGGCGTTACGCTTTGCCCGTGTACGATGGAGCGCCGCTCCTGTTATGTCGGGATATGAAGGCATCGTGGGTGAAGTTGTGGCCGATGTTGAAGCGCTTTTGGTGAAACGCCTATGACCGACGCAATCGATCGCTTTCGTTGTTGATCATGCGAGCAGATTGAGACGGAGAGATCATCCGATGATTCGATGCATATCAACTGGAGCCATGCCCCTGCATGTGTACGCAGGAGGCGCGGCATCATAATCAACTAACGAATTATGTTCCATGTTGGGCAGTTTTTTAATTTGTGGATTTATCATCAGTCAGATGAAAATCACTGCCTTCTATAACGGTTCGTTTAATCTGAAGTCGTTTGAGATTTTCGATAAATTTTTTAAAATGTTCTGTATTCATGTGCTCTTTGCTCGATAATTGATCCTTGTAGGTCTCTATGACCGTAAGCGAAAAGGGGGTTGCAGGCGCGGTAAAGAACGAAAATCCCAGAATGCCGGGCTCCTTGCGGGAGGCATCCGCATTTTCTCGGCAAGCGTCGAGAAATGGATTAAATGACTCGGCTGTGGCGAAATATTGCACTACTTTGTAATATCTAGGCACTTGCTCACGATCCTTCGATGAGGC
Source organism: Acetobacter nitrogenifigens DSM 23921 = NBRC 105050 (assembly GCF_000429165.1). Taxonomy (GTDB): domain Bacteria; phylum Pseudomonadota; class Alphaproteobacteria; order Acetobacterales; family Acetobacteraceae; genus Acetobacter; species Acetobacter nitrogenifigens. The sequence continues at coordinate 51,090 of NZ_AUBI01000018.1, forward strand.
GGGCGGAGTCCGGAAGAAGAAAAGGAAAAATAGACCGAATAGAAAAGCAATGCTGAGGCGGCGTATTATCATCTCTACTCATCCTTTCTTCTGGACGTCGCTGTGAATATATTAATATAATATTTATAGATAATTAGATTAATATTCAGGTTTTTCGCCTTTTGCTGAAACGGATGTGGGAGTGCCCGGCGTTGCTGCATAAGTAATCAGCAGCACAGTTGGCTCATCTCCAGATTCACCTCTATGCACGTCATCCACTGATTCGGCAAAGGCTTCTCCGGCATGAAATGTATGCGAATCGCCGCTTGCGCGATCATGCAGGGTCAAAGTGCCAGAGAGCACGTATCCGGCGTTAGGAAATGGATGGCTGTGCCAGGGAAGGACGGTATGAGGCGCAATCGTAAGACGAATAGTGACCAGTTCAGCAGGGCCCGTCGTAAAATGCGTGTAAGGCTTCCCGTTCCATGATTTTGTAGCCTCGAGCAGAATTTCTCTCTTGCCTGTTTGCACGGTGTCGGCGTTGGCGTCGAACGCAAATGCCGAGGCGGATAGGGAGAAGGCGAGTCCGAACGCCATTGCTGAAATCTTACTCATAAACGGTATCCTTTCAGAAAAAACTGTAGATTTTGAGGTCGAGTATGCTTTTGAACCACTCGACCTGACTACAACAGCGACATATGCTCGCTTTTGATTATTGGGTGTGGCGCGTGGGCAGCCATTGTTCCCAATGAAACGATTCTCTCGCGGTTGGTTGTTCCGCGTCAGTACGCATATGTATAGAGTTAGAAGTGAACATTAAAATTGACGTCTTTAGCTCTGAGGCTGCTTAACAACGGTGCAATTTCGTCGATGCCGAGGCGAACGATGAATTTTTAACCGTACAACCCATTCAGTCTGGAATCATTCATTCGCAACATATTCGCGTTAAGGGAAGTGGGGCGTGAAAACCTACACACGCAGCGTTCCGGTGCGGATTGTATTCAAAAATACAAATAATCAAATAAACGATTATTCGCACGACGAAGTGTGAATATATTAAAATATAATATACTTTGTATGTATTCCTGCGTTTTCACCTCTGTTTTTTGTTGCGCGTGATGTGAGTTGATGCGCTGTCGGTATGCAATATTCTTACGCGACGATGTCGTCTTTAATCCAGTAGCGAAATGCATACAAATCATTCACTGGTGCATGGAAGGGAATCTGGAATTAGGATTGGCTGCGTCTGTCCGGCCGTTTGAGGGGGATTTTGATGAGCGTACATGACCTGTGTTGGGATGACCTGAAGCTGTTTTCTACAATTGCCCAGGACCGAACGCTAGGCGCGGCGGCAGCCAGTCTGGGCATCAGTCAACCGACGGCGGGTCGGCGACTGGCGGTCCTGCAAAAGAAAATGGGCGTTCCGCTCGTGCAGCGCGTCGGCCGCGGTTACGCGTTGACTGAGGATGGAAGGAACGTCCTGAAATACGTAGACGAAATGTCCAAACAGGCGGGCATACTCGAGAAGTCATATGGATGTGGGCCCCAGGCCGTAGCGGGTTCCGTCCGAATTGTTGCGCCGGACTGGTTTATCTCTCATGTAGTGATAGATCGGCTGTTCAATAAAAAATCTCCGCAAGAATTTAAAGACCTCGAACTGTCCAGCGATATATCTCAAGGCGAGATTGATAGTTGCCAGACGACAATATTGATTAGGCATGAGCCCTTCGAAGAGGTCCATGTTCTACAGAAGGGATTGGTTTCCGTTCGATACGGCGTATACGCGTCACAGAGTTTTGCAGTCGAGGGCAAAAACTCCATATTTGAGTCTGGAGAAATGCCCGTGATCGGCATGACTTTTGAACACTCTGCTCCAACTTGTTTCGGTTTGGCTCGTGAATTTCTTCCAGAAAATCCTATTTCCCTGCGATTCGATACAACGGAAATGCAGGCGCTTGCATGCGGTAGAGGACTGGGTTTGTGCATTTTGCCAAAAATTGTAGCCGAGAAAATGAATCTTCTGCATGTTGATGAAATATTAATACCAAATCAAAAATTGTGGATTGGTTATCATAGGGATTTGAAGAATTTAAAGAGGTTGCGAAATGTAGTGGATTCAGTCAGTTCAATTGTTTCGCGCTCGGTGTTGTAGGGTCTGTTAGATCTTGAAATTCTTCCCATATTGTAGGGATGGAAGAAGGAGACGGAACAGGCACTTTTACGGACGAGACATGGGCGATCTGGGAACCTCTGATTGAGGCAGTTCGCCCACGAGGCAAGACGCCGCCCCATGATCTGCGGCGCACGATAGCAGCGATTTTCTGGCGCCATGAGAATGGCGCGAAATGGCGGAGTATCCCCGCGGAACTGGGTCCGTGGTTGCGGGCAGCACAGCTTTTCATCCGCTGGGCGAAACTCGGCGTATGGGAACGCCTGCTCGAACGGGTTCAGGAACAACACGGAGTGGCGTTCGGAATGACTTTTCTGGATGGCACGCACATCAGGGCTCACCACAAAGCGGCGGGAGCCCAAAAAAAGGGGCCTCTTTCGAAGAGCGAGACCATCGTGAAGCACTTGGCCGTTCTCGCGGCGGTTATGGCACGAAAGTCTGCGTGATCGCTGATGGACATGGAAAAGCCTTTGGTTTTGCGCTGGCCCCCGGACAGGCTCATGAACTGCCCCAGGCACCAGCCATGCTCGACAGCCTTCCTGCCATTCCCCTGTGGGTCGTGGCGGACAAGGGCTACGCGTCGAACGCCTTTCGTGAACGGATATGGGACATGGCAGCCCGGCCCGCCATTCCTGCGAAACGACGCGATGGGGCGGTCGCCTGCCCAAAATGGGTCTATCGGCGCCGGCATCTCGTTGAGAACCTCTGGGCTCGCCTCAAGGAGTGGCGCGCTGTTGCAACCAGATACGAAAAAACAGCAACATCGTTCCTCGCCGTCATCCACATCGCCGCCGCAGCAGACTGGATCAAGCCATAACAGGCCCTAATTATCGCGCGCGAACGAAGTTCGAATGATTTATCGAGAATGGAAGGCGTGCCGTGAGAGTGCGTCCGCAGCGTCAGTGCGGTAGTGAACGATCACTCAGGTTGCCGGGCGGCCCGTCGCTACGGTGTTAAGCAAGGCGCTAGGGCCTGTTAGGTCTTGAAAGACGGAGCGCACTGCATAGCTCTTTGTCATGAGCATGATACAGTCTGTATTTTCCGATGATGCATGGTCGATCTGGGAACCTCTGATCGAGACGGTTCGTCCGAAAGGCAAAACCCCGCCTCGCGATCTGCGACGGACCATGTCAGCGATTTTCTGGCGCCATCAGAACGGCGCGAAATGGCGCTCCATTCCTGCTGAACTCGGCCCCTGGTGGACGGCAGCCCAACTCTTCATCCGCTGGGCAAAGCTCGGCGTCTGGCAGGCTCTGTTTGAACAGGCGAAGGGTCAGGATTCGGCTTT
>NZ_AUBI01000019.1 GCF_000429165.1 Acetobacter nitrogenifigens DSM 23921 = NBRC 105050
TAAGCATGCCGCCAGCGTTCGCTCTGAGCCAGGATCAAACTCTCAGGTTCATCACGTCAGAGCCAAAGCCCCAACATAACAAACAAAGCCAAGTCCTAGCCAAATTCCTATCATTGACAGGAACATGTACTCATCGAAACATCTGTATAAAACGCGTCTGTCAAAAGATACGCTAAACAAACGTCCAATCAGTCAGACTTAACCTAAAGTCCAACCAACCAACCCCCCAGATCAAAAAGCCCGAAAGCCCCCTAACCCAAGAAGAAACGCCGTCAGCATATCCCTCTCTATTCCATATTCTCTTGTCAAAGAGCAGGCCGCCAACCAGCGGGCCGAGAACTTTACCGGCTTCGTCCGAGAAGATCAACCCCTCAGCGCCGCCGGTGAACGGGGGTATAAGCCCCCTCACACCACACCGTCAACACCAACCCACAAAAAAAACGCAGATTTTTCACCTCAACCCGCAGAACCAGCAGCCGACCGCGATTTCAAGCCAATCGTAGCCACCCCGACGGTCGGGAAAGACGACCAACATTGCCCGTTTCTGCCGAATGGCCGATACGGCGACTATGACCGAAAGCAGCCAGAACGCCCGGAACTCTCGCGGTCAGCCGCCGCATTCCGACGCCAACGCCCCTGAGGACGCCCATACCGAACAAGACAACGCCTCTCCCCAGAAGCGTATCGTTCGCAATGTCAGCATCCTTATGGCCGGGCGCGCACTTAACGCACCGCTGGCCCTACTGCACACGTCTCTTGCCATACGGTTACTGGGCGCCCACGATTTCGGCCTGATCGTCCTTCTCTATGCGTTCGCGCGCACGGTTGGAGACATCGCCGACTTTCAGTCGTGGCAGACGGTCCTCAATTTCGGCAGTGAGTCTCTGGGCAGGCGCGACATCAACGCGTTCCATCGAATCCTGCGTTTCGGCCTGACGCTCGATATTGCCGGAGGGCTCTTCGGCGCCCTGATCGGCGCGGCCTTCGCCTGGTTGGGACGCGACTGGCTCGGCTGGCCGGATTCACTCGCCCTCCTGGGGCCGTTATACGCCACGAGCATATTCTTCATGGCGTCAGCCACTCCAGTCGGCATACTCAGGCTTCTGAACAAATACAGCCTGATTTCGGCGCAAAGCGTCGTGGCCACCGTGGTGCGGCTGGTCGGGACACTCATATTATGGGCGTGGGGCGGCAGCGTTACCGCAATGGCTGCGGTCTGGATGCTGGCGGAAGTCGCGTCCTGCGTGACGTTGTTTGGGTTCGCTACGCTGGAATTGGCGAAAAAAGATCTACTGAGGGGCCTTCTGGATCGCCCCGGGCAAATTTTCGAGGATCTTTTTCGTGGTGGAATCAGTCGCGCATTTCCCGGGGTCTGGCGCTTCGCGCTGACAACCAACCTGAATTCGACGCTGACCCTCGCCTTCGGGCATATTGGCACCCTGGTGATCGGCGGCATGTTGGGGCCGGTGAGCGCCAGTTACTATCGTGTCGGAAGCCAGATCGCCGCCGGCATCGCGAAACCCGCGACCCTCGTGCAGTCGACGCTGTACCCGGAGATGACCCGACTCTGGAATAAACGGGATACATTGCACTTGTATGTATTGGCTGTGCGCGCGGCCCTTGCCGCCGGAGCCCTGGGAAGCGTGCTACTGTGCTTCGCATGGTTTCTCGGAGGGCCGATCCTGCAGATCGTAATCGGACCGAACGGAGCAGACGCCCTACCCCTCACGATGTGGTTGCTTGGAGCCGAGGTCGTAGCCATATGGGGATTGCCGCTTGAGCCTCTGTTGTTCACGATGCGCCGGATTGGCGCCGTGATCATCGCCCGAGGCTTGGACGCCATGCTTTATCTGCCACTTCTCGTGCTGACGACCGAGTGGTACGGTCTTGATGGAGCGGGCCCGGCGATACTTGGAGCCACCGTATTTCTTGTCCTTATGCAACTGGGATTTGTCTGGCGACTGAGCGGCGCTAAGCCGGCAGGCGTGGACGCGCCCCCCAAAGGATAGTGCGTAACCTACTGATGCGTTTACTTTTTCCCTATATAGCGCAACCTCACCAGACGCTTCATTCCCTCCCCATCGCCATGGAGACCGCCAGCCGCCACCCCGGCGTGGAGGTCCATGTTGCCTGCGCGACCGAGAAGCACCTGGACTACGCGAAGTTCCTCGCCTCGTTTTACCCGGAGGCACAGGTACGATTCGAGCTCCTACACTTGCCAAACATGATCCGCAGGCAGGTTGAGAAGCACGGACACACCGTTATTTCGAAGTTTGCGAGCCTGTTTTATAACAAGAATTATTTCTCTACATTTCAGGGCATAGTGGTTCCAGAGAGAACTTCGCTCTATCTCCGCAAGCTCGGCGTCCAAACCCCGCGGATGATCTGGACTCGCCACGGCGCCGGCGACCGCGCCATCGGGTTCGCTCGTGACGTAAGATTGTTCGATTACGTTCTCATGGCGGGCCGCAAGCTTGAGCAGCGCCTGCTCGCCGACGGGTCCATCAGGCCGGGGCGCTACAAGACAGGCGTCTACGCGAAATTCGACATGGTCCAGCGTATGCAAACGGGACGGCCCCGCCTGTTCCCAAATGATCGTCCGACCGTCATGTACAATCCACACTTCAGTCGTGGGCTGTCTTCGTGGCCGCGCTTCGGGCTTAATATCCTTGATCATTTCGCCCGACAGGACCGCTACAACCTCGTTTTCGCGCCGCATTATCGTCTGTTCGACACACGTCGCGCCGAGATCGCGCAGCTAAAACGCGCCTATGGCCATTACGAGCACATGCTGATCGATACAGGCAGCCCGCGCAGCCTCGACATGACCTACACCATGGGCTCCGATCTCTACCTTGGCGACGTCAGCTCTCAGGTGGCGGAGTTTCTGATCCGGCCGCGCCCCTGCCTGTTTCTCAACGCTCACGACGTCGCCTGGCAGGACGATCCCAACTACCGTTTCTGGTCGCTGGGCGACGTCAGGGACAGCGCCGACGATATCGGCGGGGCGATTGATCGGGCGTTTTTCACGCATGAAGATTTCATCGCCAGCCAAAAAGACTATATAGGCGACACCTTCGACCTCAGCGGCGACGCCCCTACAGCGCCAGTCGGGGCGGACGCAATTGTCGATTACCTTAGAATGGCCAGCTGATGACCGTCATATCTCGTGTGGATAACGCTTCTTTGAATCTTGCGTTCCAGAACACATCGCCAGCTCCAGTTCCGAGCGCCTCCGGACAGAAGCGCCGCCACGGAGATTTCGACACCTTCACCGCAGCGCTCGATTACGCTGCGGAAGGCTCGGCCGGTTTCAATATATATTCCGGACGTGGCGTGCTGCTTGAAGCGCTTCCTTACGCCGCTCTCAGGGAGCAGGCGCGGGAAATGGCGCTTCGCCTGCTTGCGCTCGGCCTGAAGCCCGGCGACCGCGTCGGCCTGATCGCCGAGAGCGATGGTGATTTCGCACGTATCTTCTTTGGCTGCCAGTACGCCGGACTGGTCGCGACCCCCATGCCGTTGCCCGTCGCCTTCGGCGGACGCGAAGCCTATGTCGCGACCATACGCGGCATGATCGAAAGCTCCGACGCGTCCGCTCTCGTGGTCCCGGACGTCATTGGCGGATGGACCGACGAAATCGTCGCCGGCTTTGATTTGAAATTCGGCGGAAACCCGGCGCAACTGGCCTCCCTACCCGCGCCAATGCGCCCGCTTCCTGCAGTCAAACCAGAAGCGCTGTCCTATCTTCAGTTCTCCTCAGGCAGCACACGCTTCCCTAAAGGCGTTTGCGTCACCCAAAAATCGGGCATGGCCAACGCGCGCTCCATCGCGCGCGACGGCCTCCAGGTGCGGGAAGACGGAGATCGTTGCGTATCCTGGCTGCCACTGTACCATGACATGGGCCTCGTCGGGTTCTTCCTGACGCCCATGACATGCCAGCTGACAGTCGATCTTTTACCGACCCGCGAATTCGCCCGCCGCCCTCATGTGTGGCTGGAACTGATCTCACGCAATCGCGGCACCATTTCCTATAGCCCGTCCTTCGGTTACGAGCTTTGCGCCCGTCGATCCGGCTCGGGCGATATCGACCTGTCGTGCTGGCGGATCGCCGGTATCGGCGGAGACATGATCCGGCCGCACATCCTCGAAGACTTCGGGGAACGCTTCGCTTCCGTTGGCTTCGATCAACGGGCCTTCGTCGCCAGCTACGGCATGGCCGAAGCCACCCTCGCCATCAGCTTCGCCCCTTTGGGAAGCGGCATCCAGACCGACACGGTCGATCTGCGCCGCTTGGAGTCCGAAGGCGTGGCGATTTCCGCGAACGATCCCTCCCTTTCGCTGCGCACGTTCATGCTGTGTGGCCGCGTCCTGCCTGGGCATGAAATGGAAGTGCGCGGCCCGGACGGCTCGGCCCTGCCCGAACGGACAGTCGGCGCGATCTACGTGCGCGGGCCGAGCCTGATGAGCGGTTATTTCCGCCTTCCGGTGGAAACCGCCGAGGCGCTAAGCGCCGATGGCTGGCTGAACACCGGCGATCTTGGCTACATGAAGGACGGCCAGATCGTCGTCACCGGCCGGGCAAAGGACCTGATCATCATCAACGGCCGCAATATCTGGCCGCAGGATCTGGAGTGGTGCGCCGAAACCGAGATCGAGACGCTCCGCAGCCGCGATGTCGCCGTGTTCTCGATCGAGGAAGACGACAGGGAAAAAGTGGTGGCGCTCGTGCAATGCCGCGCAACCACAGCTGACGCGCGAGAGGAACTGCGCGACCGCGTCGCAAGCCTTTTCCGTCGCTTGCACGGTGTCGACGTCAATGTCGTGCTCGTGCCTCCGCACTCCCTACCACAGACGTCCTCCGGCAAGCTGACGCGGGCAAAGGCGAAAACTATGCTGCTGTCCGGCGCTTTCGACCCTCGCGACGAAACAGCCGACGCCGCATGATGCGCCGCGCGCATGACGCGCGCGCAATGCCAGGCCGCTTCTGGCCAGCCATCAGCTTTTAAGCCATAACGACGGCGCTCGGCTCGCACGGCGAGGCGAAGGTCGTCGTCTGCGACAGATACAAGCCGACGCGTGGCGGCGGACAGCAATGATGAAAGGTGATCCGATGAGCGAAACAATTGAGGATGTATCGGCGCTGATCGTCAACAAGCTGCTGGCCAATCCCAAGGTGCCCCGCGACATAAACGGGTCCAGCAAGATAGTGGAAGATCTGGCTTTCGACTCACTCGCCGTGATGAATTTCGTCATGGAGATCGAAGACGAAATGGATGTATCCGTGCCGCTCGACCGTCTTGCCGACATCCGCACCGTGGACGACCTTGCGACCTGTATCGTCTCCCTCAAAAATGGCGGTTGAGGTCTGAATGAGCATCTTCGACAAGTTCCGCACCGTCGAGCAAAGACTCGCCCTGCTGACCGCTGGCGGCGGCCGTAACCCGTTCGACGTGATGATCGAACGGCCCGTGTCCTCGACAGTCGGAATCATCGAAGGCCGCGACACGCTGCTGTTCGGCACGAACAACTATCTCGGACTCAGCCAGTCCCAGCGTGCGATCGACGCCGCGATCGACGCCGTGCGCGCCAGAGGCGTAGGCACTACCGGATCGCGGATCGCCAACGGCACGCAGAGCGTGCACCGGCAGCTTGAGCAACGCATTGCCTCGTTCTTCGGGCAGAAGCACTGCATGGTGTTCTCCACCGGTTATCAAGCCAATCTCGGAATGATCTCGACCCTCGCCGGCAAGGACGATTACCTGATCCTCGACGCCGACAGCCACGCGAGCATCTACGACGCCAGCCGTCTTGGACATGCCCAGGTTATACGCTTCAAGCACAACGATCCCGACGATCTGCACAAACGCCTGCGGCGCCTTGAAGGAGCGCCCGGCGCCAAGCTGGTCGTCGTGGAGGGCATCTATTCGATGACCGGCAACGTCGCGCCACTCAAAGAGATGGCCGCGATCAAACGAGAAACCGGCGCGACGCTGCTCGTCGACGAAGCCCATTCGTTCGGCGTTCTCGGCCCGACCGGACGCGGCGTCGCCGAGGCTGAAGCCGTCGAGGCGGATGTCGATTTTATCGTCGGCACGTTCTCGAAGAGCCTGGGAACCGTCGGCGGTTACTGCGTCTCCAATCACGACGAGATTGATCTCGTCCGACTGCAGTGCCGCCCCTATATGTTCACGGCCTCCCTGCCGCCGGAAGTAATCGCCGCCACGATGGCGGCGCTCGACGACATGCTCGCCCAACCGGAACTGCGGACGCAGCTGTCACAGAACGCAGCGCAGTTTCACGCAGGCCTCAAGGGTCTGGGGCTGAACGTCAGCCAGCAGGTCAGCCCGGTCGTGGCGGTGACTCTGGAAACTGTCGAAGAAGCGATTGCTTTGTGGAACAGGCTTCTGGACCTCGGGCTTTACGTCAATCTGAGCCTGCCGCCCGCGACCCCTGATCATCGCCCGCTTTTGCGGTGCTCGGTGATGGCCAGCCATACGAGCGCGCAGATCGCGCGCGCTGTCGAAATCTTCGCCGAAGCTGGCGCAAGTCTCAGTTAACGTAAAGGCAGGGTCCGTATCAGCCTTTATCGGCAAGTAGACGGACCCCACCGGGTTTTCCACCACCCTTACGGCGCCTCAGCATATCGAGGCCCGATCAGGCGTCCGTTGACGAGCGTCTGCGTTACCAAAGCGCTGTCCAGTCGCCATTTTTGGTACCCCCACCCAACTCGCGTCCTTCCAGCTCATCCGACGCTTCCCCCGCTCGGCAGGCGTCACTCGAGCGTGAGGCGATCCGATGATTACGCAGGATCGGAAAAATCCCCGAAAAAATAGGGATCTGGCACCTTATCTATTCACACGGGTTTACGGATAAAGTTCCTGTTCATCGTTTTGGCGAGCATTATCCGACCAGCCGATTCCATCTGACCGGATGACGCCCCAGGATCGAATACAGAACTGACGTCGACAGGTGCGATTCCACAACAGCCCTATCGCAACTCCGCCGCCGCATACCGACCGACGCCAGTCACGCCCCAAAAAGCGCCGGAGCGTCCGGCAACGCCTCCACACAGAGACCGAAACATACGCTCGACATGCACGAAAACGTCGCCGAGGCGAATTTTTGCGTGGCGCGCCAGCAGAACGCCAACGCGTATGCATCCAGCGTAATCATATCCGAAGTAGAGGCGTCCGCATGATCGGCAAGGCGAAAATCGCCCTCTCCATAAAGGCAAAACACCGACAACGTCGCCGCGGAAGAAAGAGGAATGGAGAAGCTTTTCCTGAACGGCCTCAGGGTTATGCGTACCTTTCTGACGACCGCCAACGCGGCGACGAGAGATACGGTCTGTTCGACATCCTCTCTCAGAAAACGACAATTTTGTGAAATCTTTGCTTTGTCTCGAAGAAACAAGATGGCCTGGTCAACAGTGCCTGAAAACGCCACCCCGTCGTTTACGGGTGCATCATTGACGATATGCGCAGTCCAGTCTCGAGGCGCCTGACGCCCCCAGACCACGATGTCGGAAGATGCCCCTAAAACGTCAGCAACGATGGCTGGATCTGACGACGCCGTGACCCTTGCGCCAGCATCGTCCCGGCTGGCCGGCCAGCTATCGACTACGAACATTTAAGGTGCTCGCTGCAACGGATTGTTGAACGTTCATTCCGCATGCCCCCACGTGATCGACGGTCAGCAGCAAACGCCGCGTCGAAATGGAAAGCTCGGAAAGCGGCGGCGACCGGTGAAGCACGGCTCCTGCGGCCACCCCCCCCGGATAGAGCAACCCTTTAAGAATAACTATATCTCCGGCAAGTGTTTCGTGAATATCGCCATCATCGGCGCGTTTCCACTGCACGCCGGGGCCGATATAGGTGCAGAGCAACCGCAACCCAACATTGTCGACGTGAAAACGGCGGCAACTGTCGTGGTCAATGCACTCAAGTCGAAGACGCACATCGTCTTCTCCGGTCAAATGCCTGTAATGATGCACCAGCGCCAGAATGTCGTCGACGAGACATGCTGCGGCATTCCCGGCAACGCTCATCAGCCGGGTCTCCAGAATCTCCGGCCTGCCCATATCGAGGAAAAGTTCCGGACCACTCTCAAGATAGGCGAATACAGCCCTAACGAGACCTTGATCCAGAACGCGCGGCAAGTGGGCCAGATGACAATCCGGGCGCTCTATCTCGCGCAACGACGAAGGAACCAGCAACCGTCGCTGTGTCGCACATCCGGAGCGCATTTGAGTTCCCTGCATTTGTTATGTTATAACATAACATGACGCTCACCTTCGGCGCAACAGCAGGATCAGCCCCCATGACGTCCCGCCTTCCCGTCACAGTTCTGTCCGGCTTTCTCGGCGCCGGAAAAACCACGTTGCTCAACCATATCCTGAACAACAGGCAGGGGCTGAAAGTCGCCGTCATCGTCAACGACATGAGCGACGTGAACATCGACGCCGAACTGGTGCGAGAAAACGGCGCCCTGTCCCGCACGGACGAAAAACTCGTCGAACTGAGCAACGGCTGCATCTGCTGCACCCTGCGCGACGACCTCCTGCAGGAGACGCGCAGGCTCGTTGAGGAAAAGAGGTTCGACTATCTCCTGATAGAATCAACCGGAGTCTCGGAACCTCTCCCCGTCGCAGCGACATTCGAATTCCGAGACGAAGCTGGATACAGCCTGTCCGACATTGCCCGTCTCGACGCTATGGTGACGGTCGTTGACGCCGCGAACCTGCTGAACGACTACAGCTCCTCCGATTTCCTGCGCGAGAGAGGCGAGAGCGCCGGGGAGGAAGACGACCGTACACTTGTCGATCTTCTTGTGGAGCAGATCGAGTTCGCGGACATCGTTATTCTGAACAAGATATCGGCCGCAACAGTTGAGCAGCAGGATGCGGCGAGACAGATTATTCGCAGCCTGAACCCGGACGCTGACGTCATCGAGACGGACATGGGCGTCGTGGCGCCGGACCGCGTCCTGAACACCGAACGCTTCGATTATGAAAAGGCGCACAAACATCCTCTGTGGTACAAGGAATTGTTCGAGTTTCAGGATCATGTTCCAGAAACCGAGCAATACGGCGTCCGCAGCTTCGTCTATCGCGCCCGCCGACCGTTTGTCCCCGAAAGATTCAAGGCGTTCATCGACGCTTCATGGCCCGGCGTCATTCGCGCCAAAGGGCACTTCTGGCTGGCCACCCGCCCGGAATGGGTCGGCGAACTCGGGCAGGCGGGCCCGATGGTCCGCACCCAGGCCCTGGGCTTCTGGTGGGGAGCGATCCCGAAAAGCCAATGGCCCGAAAGCCCGGAGTGGGAGGACATGATCCTGTCCAAATGGGACCCGCTATACGCGGACCGCAGGCAAGAGATCGTATTCATCGGCACGTCCGCCATGGACGAAGTCGCAATCCGCAAGGCGCTCGACGCGGCCTTGATCCCGGAGCTGGACGCCGGGCGCTTCGACCCGCTGCTTTACGCGCATTTGCCCGACCCATTCCCGATCTGGCGTCGCGAGCAGGAGGAGGCCTTCGAGGATGCCTGATCCCGGACGCTCTAATGAACGCACGCTACGAGGCGAGATGTGGCGGCGATATGAAGGCGACGACTGGGACGCTTTCGACGCTCTGCCCTGCGCCGTCCGCAGGAGGCTGAACGAGCACAGCTATGACGCGTGGGCCGTCAATGTCCTGATGCTGTGGCGTCATTACAAGCGACAATATGGACGAACGCCTCGTGCGGAGCGGGCTCTGATCCGTTATCTCGATTATTGCGAACGACTGGAGCGGCAGGCGTTCGCCGAGCGACATGCGGAGCGGTTCGGATATCCGCTCGCCCACGACGCCGCCCGGGCGAGCGTCCTGCGTCTGTCTTCCTGACTGCTCAAACTCCCTCCGCCGAGAGCGGAGAGAGCGGAAGTCGTTTCGCAATACTATTCGCCTGCTGCGGGCAGGATCGCGACGGACGCTTCGCTGGTCAGAACACGGAACGTGAAGCTTTCCTGCAGATACAGCTCGACAGACTCGGTAGAATGGCTGCTGTACCCGATGGACAGATCCTGCCCGATATTCAGCTCGAAATCGCCGCCACGGATTGAAAGAACATACACACCCTCGATGGCGGGCGCGAAAACGATTTTGTTTTCCACGAGGCGCTCGATGTGGCGGAGAACCGGATATCCTTCTTCGTTCCCCCCGCTGACGGCGGCGGAGGCGGCCTCGCCAAGAACGACGGCGTAGGGCCCGTTGACGCCCGCGAGGCGCAACTCGTTCAGCGCATCAGCGATAACCCGAGGGTAGTCCATGACAGATGTCGGCAAGGTAAGCTTGCGGTTCGACGTTCCCTCACGGACGCCCTGAATCCCGGCGGCGGCGTAACCGTCGAACACAGCGCGATCTTCTGCAAAAGCGATCTTCTTCGCCGCATCCTTCAGCGGCTGCCAGTCGGAGTCCAGTGACCCGCGCTCGACGTCGTCAATCGCCTCCCGGCTCAGGGAGAACGGAATACGAAGCTCCACCAGTGGCAAAACCTCGCGACGTAACGCCCGAATTCCCTCCGCGGGGCCGTCAATTTTCGTCGTGTGACCCGTCGTCACTGCGGCGAAGCCGACGCCCTTGGGCTCCGGCGCATCCACGACACGGCGCGCGCCAAGGTAACGTTTCAGCGTGCGTGAGGCCTCGTCCTCGATTTCCGCCCAGGCGGCGTCCGATATGGGAGCGAGATCCCTGTGCAGATTATTCATGTCAGATTTCTTCCTTCAATGAACCGATACCGAGAGATCCCTTGGGCGAGGCTTGTTCAACGGGGGGCGACTCACCCGCGCCCTGAACGTCCTCGGCCGCCACGGGCTCTGCGTCCGCAGACGTGGCGTCCAGAAAATCCGCTGTAGGGATAAAGAACAACGATCCTGTCACAGCGCGGCTGACGTCGAGGAGACGATCATAATTACCCGGCGGCAGGCCGATGAACATGTTGCCGAGCATCCGCTCGATGCGTGCAGGCGATTTGGCGTACCCTATAAAGTAGGTGCCGAACTCTCCCTTGCCGACATCGCCGAACGGCATGTTGTCGCGGAGAATCTGCAACTGCTCGCCATTCTCTTCAATATTCGTCAGAACGTTGTGCGCGTAGCTGGGCTTGGCGGCCTCTGACAGTTCGATGTCCGAGAGCTTCTTGCGTCCGACAATTCTTTCCTGCTGTTCAACGGGAATCGCATCCCATTTTTTGAGATCATGCAAGTATTTCTGGATGATCACATAGCTTCCGCCAGCGAAATCCAGATCTTCGTCGCCGATTATGGTGGCGGCGACGGCGTCCTGCTTCACCGGGTTTTCCGTCCCGTCCACGAACCCCAGCAGGTCGCGCTCGTCGAAATACTTGAACCCATGGACCTCGTCGACCACGACCGCCGAGCCCTCAAGGCGCGAGACGATGTTGGCCGCAAGTTCGAAGCAGAGGTCCATACGCGCCGCACGGATATGAAACAGCAGATCGCCCGGCGTTGACGGCGCGTGGTGAACGCCGTTGATTTCACGGAACGGGTGCAGTTCCTTTGGACGAGGCGCGCCGAAAGTCTGATCCCACGCCTCCGACCCCACGCCCATCACGCAGGACAGACGACCGTCCGGCGCGCGGAATCCAACGCCGCGCACAAGCGAGGAGAGATCGGCGCAAAGGTCGCGCAGGGTTGCGCCGTGCTCCGGTCCGCGATGCAACGTCAGGGTCAGAAAAATCGCGGCGCTCGTCAGTTTTTCCCCGACGGCCTGCGGCGTGGCTGAAGACAAACCCTGCTCTCCCAATTCAACCGTCGTGAAATCAGCGCCACGACTTTGCTGCGGGCCTCAACGATCGCCGCCCACGATTTTAGACACCTCGGCGTCAGATCGAAAAGCCCCAGCGATACTTTACTCACTTGTCGCCCGGACATTGCCGGGCGCCTCAGGACCGTCCAAAGCGCTCTCGCCACTGGCGTCTCTTGCCGGGCACAACCATCTGACTGCGCAGAAAGCTCATGTCCGGACGCGCTTGCGGACCACGCAGGCCCGTTCGATCAATGCTTCCGGAGCACTCGTCCGGCGACGACTTCCAGCTTGCTCAGCAAGGCCGGGTCGCGGTGCGACGGCGCCGTGATCAGAGCATGCTCCAGCGCCCGGTCGCAGCCAGCCGGACACAGGCCGCGCGCCTTGCCAAGCTCCGGGATCATCGCCTTCACCAAAGCGCGCGCGTGATCGGCGTTGTCGTGCATGACCTTGACCACGGCGTCGACCGTCACGCTGTCGTGCCCGTCGTGCCAGCAGTCGTAATCCGTCACCATGGCGACCGTCGCGTAGCAAATCTCAGCCTCTCGGGCGAGCTTGGCCTCCGGCATGTTGGTCATGCCGATCACGGCGCAACCCCAGCTCCGATACAGTTCACTCTCGGCGCGGGTGGAGAACTGCGGTCCTTCCATCACCAGATACGTGCCGCCGCGCGTATGCGGAACGCCCAGTTCCGCCAGTTTCGCCTGCGCCACGTCGCCTATGCGCGGGCAGACCGGATCGGCCACGGACACATGCGCGACGCATCCCGTGTCGAAGAAGCTTTTCTCGCGCGCGAAGCTGCGGTCGATGAACTGGTCGACGATGACGAAATGCCCCGGCGGCAAATCCTCGCGCAGCGAGCCGACGGCGGAGAGCGAGATAATGTCAGTGACGCCCGCAATCTTCATCGCCGCGACATTGGCGCGATAGTTCAGGCGCGAAGGGGGCAGCGGATGGCCCCGACCGTGCCGGGGCAAAAACACGCAACGCACGCCGTCCAGCGTGCCGAACAGCAGTTCGTCAGACGGCGCGCCCCAGGGCGTCTCGACCTTGCGCCACTCCTTGTTCTCGAGCCCCGCGATGTCATAGAGGCCGGACCCTCCGATGACGCCGATGACGGGGCTCACGCTCTGCGTAGCGTTAGTGGACATTGGACCAGACTCTCCGTTTGAGAATGAAAAGAAGGCAACCGAGGAACAGCAGGTAAAGCGTTACGCGCACGCCGACGCGGCGTCTCTCGTCAAGATGGGGCTGGGCGACCCACGCCAGAAAGGTCGTGACGTCCTGCGCTTCCTGATCCAGCGTCGCCTGCGTGCCGTCGGCATAAACCACCGAACCGTCATGCAGCGGCGGCGGCATGGCGATGGTCCGCCCCAGAGCGAAGCGGTTGTAGAACGTATCCTTGGCCTCCGTCACGCCCGCAGGCGGCGGCCCATAGCCAGTCAACAGGGCGTAGATACGATCAGGACCGCCGGGATAGACGACCGCGAGCCGCGATTGATCGGGCGGGATGACCGCGCCCGGCGTCAGGCCCCGCGCCACAGGCGGCGTCGGGAAAGCATCATCCAGTGTCGCAGGACGCGTCTTTCCTTCCACGCCGTCTGGAACCGTATGGCTCTCCGCGACGGCCTCAGCCTGATGGTCGTTCAGGCCCATCCCGCGAAGATCGCCGAAATAGACATGCTCCATCCCGTGGCAGTTGGAGCAGACCTGTGCGTAGACGGCGTAGCCGCGCTGAACGCTGGCGAGGTCGAAATGGCCGAGCGGTCCGTCGAAGCTCCACGCCCGTTTCGGCGCAGGGTCATGATCGCCCTTGGCGGCGAAAGACGACGCCGGAGACAGGAGCGCTGCGACAATGGCGGCGCTCGCCACCCCCCTCAGAAAGGACGGTCGGTTCATGGCGCGCGCTTCGCCGCCGCGATCTCGCGATGCGAGACCAGCGGCATGAGGGCAAGAAAATGCACGAAGTAATAGAGCGTGGCCGCCTGCCCGACATATAGCCACACACCCTGAACATGCCGTGCGCCAGCCATGCCCAGCAGAATGAAAGACACAACCAGCGCAGCCATCCCGGCCCGATAGACCGGACGCTCGCGGGCGGAGCGGACCGGCGACGTATCAAGCCAGGGCGCAGCGAAGAGCACGAGAATGGAGCCTACCGACGCCAGCAGCCCACCCAGTTTGGACGGCACCGACTGCAGGACGCCATAGAACGGCAGCAGGTACCATTCGGGCTCTATGTTGGGCGGCGTGCGCATCGGGTTGGCGGGACGATAATTCGCCGGTTCGACGATCAGGCTCGGCAAAAAGAACATCACCGCCGCGAACGCCAGAGCGAAGACGACCAGCGCAAGCCCGTCTTTGGCTGTGAAATACGGATGGAACGGAAGGGTTTCGCTCGGCCCTGCTGGAGGGCGGCCGCTCGGCGTCCCCGGCCCGGAGACATGCAGCACCGCGATATGCAGCCCGACGACGCCGAGCACCGCAAACGCGAGCGTGAAATGCAGAACGAACAGACGATGCAGAGTCCCGTCGCCCGGATGATCGCCACCGAGGAACATGCGCTCCAGAAGAGGCCCCACGCCCGGGACGGCAGCGATCGCTTTCCCGGCGACGTCGGCGCCCCAGTAAGACATCTGCCCCCACGGCAACACGTAACCAGCGAAAGCGGTGACAAGCACCATCGCGAACAAGGTCATGCCGATCAGCCAGAGCAACGCGCGCGGTGCCTTGTAGGAGCCGTAATAAAGCCCCCTGAACAGATGCAGATACAACGCGCCAACGAACAGGCTGGCGCCGGTCATATGCATTGAGCGCAATAGCCAGCCGCCGGGGACGCGTCGCTCGATCTCCTCGATTGAGGCGAAAGCATCTGCGGCGCTGGGCGTGTAGTGCAGGGCCAACGCCAGACCGGACAACAGCATCAACGTCAGAGCAACGGTCAGCATCGCGCCGACCGTCCACAACAGATTGAGGGAGCGTGGCATCGGGAAGCGGACATATTCACGCTTGAAGACCCCGACCACCGGCAGTCGCGTGTCGACCCAACCCAGCGGTCCCGCGGGATGATCGACCGAGCAGTCAGTGTCGTGGTCTGAAGGCGCCGTCGTCATGCGCATTCCCTCTCGAAGCCGAAAAGCCGGAAATCGGTTGCGCGACCAGAGCCCGCGCGCCTGTTTAACGGCCGAGCCGCCACTCTTGCAATGAGCCCGACCTTGCAATGATTGACTGGATGGCGCACCCGTCTTGCGCGACTGGCGACGCCGCGCGAACGCAGCGCGTGCGGCCGGACGAGCAAACAGGCGGAGGCCCCGATATGGAACAGTCCGAGAACGTCGGCGCAACGCATGAGGCTATGAAGGCCGAGGCCCGGAGCTGGTTCGAAACGCTACGCGACCGGATCTGCAACGCGTTCGAAGCGATCGAGCAGGACGCGGTGGAGCACGGGACGCAGACCCTGCCAGGCCGGGAGGCCGCCGGACGCTTTGAGCGCAAAAGCTGGTCGCGCGAAGACGAAAGCGGCGGCCATGGCGGCGGCGGCGTTATGAGCCTGATGCGTGGGCGGGTGTTCGAGAAGGTCGGCGTCAACGTCTCGACGGTGCAGGGCGAATTCAGCCCCGAGTTTCGCAAGACCATTCCTGGAGCGGCGGAGGATCCTCGCTTTTTCGCCACGGGAATCAGCCTTGTGGCGCATATGAGCAATCCGCTCGTTCCCGCCGCGCATTTCAACACGCGCATGATCGTCACGACCGAAGGCTGGTTCGGCGGCGGCGGCGACATCACCCCAATGTTCCCCGAAAGCGCTGAGGCGCAGGACGACGCCGCGCGCTTTCACAAGGGGTTCGAAACCGCGTGCGACCGCCACGACCCGGATTACTATCCGCGCTTCAAGGCGTGGTGTGACAAATACTTCTACCTGCCGCACCGCATGGAGCCGCGCGGACTGGGCGGAATTTTCTACGACCACCTGCGAAGCGGCGACGCAGGACGCGACTTCGCCTTCACCCGCGACGTCGGGCTTGCCTTTCTGGAGACCTATCCCGAGATTGTCCGCGCCCGCATGTTGGAACCCTGGACGCCCGAACAGCGCGAAGCGCAGCTGGTCCGACGCGGACGTTATGTCGAGTTCAACCTGCTGCACGACCGGGGCACGCTGTTCGGGCTTCGGACCAACGGCAACACAGAAGCCATCCTGATGAGCCTGCCACCAGAGGTGAAATGGCCCTGATTTTGCCGCAGACGCGCTTTAACCTGGTTGTAAGGCTGGTCGTTTGAACTGATAAAGCGATGAAGGGAGTCTGGAGTCACGTGC
Organism: Acetobacter nitrogenifigens DSM 23921 = NBRC 105050; assembly: GCF_000429165.1. Classification (GTDB taxonomy): domain Bacteria; phylum Pseudomonadota; class Alphaproteobacteria; order Acetobacterales; family Acetobacteraceae; genus Acetobacter; species Acetobacter nitrogenifigens. The sequence continues at coordinate 16,116 of NZ_AUBI01000019.1, forward strand.
CTGAGGCCGATTACGACGTAACTGAAGACGGGAGCGAAGCCCCACGACGTCGCGAGCGAAAGCCGCCGCTGAACGTCGCGGCCCGCCGCGACGTCCTGAAAACTGTCGGCGCTGTCGTGGGGGCGTTGACCGCCGCCCGCTGCGGCCTCCTGCACGCCGCGCCTCCTCTACGCACGCAACACGCTCGCCCCGACATCGAGACGGTGGCGCAGGTCACTGCGGCCACGGCGATCGGCACCCCGACTTTGATTGTGGCTGGAAACGCAGCCCCCGCACGCTGGGCGTCGCTCATCGCCTCGAGTTTTTCGGAAACGCTCTCCACCGACTCCCCGATCGTCCTGCGAAAGACCGGCGGCCAGGACGGCGTGACAGGCGCGAACCTGTTTGACTCACTCGCTTCCGCAGACGAGAGCGGCAGCGCGCTGCTGGCGCCGGGCGCGGCCATTCTCGCCGCCCAGGCCGGCGATCCGCGCGTGCATTTCGACTATCAACGCTGGCTGCCCGTGCTGCTCAGCGTTAGCGCCCCTATCGCCGTCGGTCGCGTGGACTTCCGGCGCAGCTTACGCACCATGCTGAAGGACCGTCCTGTTCGCGTCGCAGTTTCCGCGCCGAATGGACTTGAATTGCCGACCATGCTTGCGCTGACGATCCTGTCGATGCGCGTGATTCCAGTCAGCGGCTTCGGTGGAGCAGAGGCGGCCATAGGCGCCCTGCGCCGCGGCGAGGTCGACGTCGTACAGCTCCCCGCTGACTCTGCCCACCCTGACTTGTTGCAGGGTTTGGCCGCAGACGGTTTCGAACCACTGTTCGCCATCACGCCGACTGCTGATCCGAGCGTCTCCATCGCACAGGATTTCACCACCCGCTATGAGGCGTTGCGAGGTCACGCTCCCACGCACCCCCTTTACCCCGCATTCAAAGCCACAGCTGCGGCCGCGTGCGTCGACATGGCGCTCGTATTGCCCATGCTCACGCCGCCCGCACAGGCCGCGCGTTGGCGGCACGCCGCAACACTGGCGGCCGCCCAGCCCGAAGCCACGGCAATGGCGAAAAATGATGGCGGTCGCTTGATAGCGGGCGCAGACGACGCTTCCGTCTACGCTGCGTTGGCGCCAGACCTCTCGGCCATACTCGCTCTGCGACGGTGGCTCGCGGAGCACGGACCGTCTTGGCGAGTAGGCTGATCTGATAAAATCTGGCTGGCGGCAGCCCACGATTTGAGATCACGGTTTCATCGAGCGCAATGTCGCCGAGCCGCAGTCAGCCACAGCGTGTGCCGCGATATCCGCCAGGCGCCGATCTTAACGTCTGGACATGCACATCACACAGGCCCCGCCCCATCGCGGCGCCGGACTGCCTCCCTGACGAAGATCAGGAATCAGGGCGGGTTCAGGACGCTTTTACGAAAATCCTCGCATAGTCTTTGCGTGCCGCCCGCGAGTATTCCCACATCACTGCCGATCGCTACGAACCGCGCGCCCATCTCGACATAGCGCTGCGACAGAGACAGATTGCTTGACAGGATTCCGGCCGGTTTCCCTGCGTCCATAATGGTATGGAGCGCCGCCTCGACGTGGCGTTGAACATCGACATGCCCCGGATTTCCGCGATGTCCAAGATCGGCCGCCAAATCTGCCGGGCCGATAAAGACGCCATCAACGCCATCGACCTTAAGTATATCATCGAGCGCAGCAAGGCCCCTGCGGCTCTCCACTTGCAATAGCAGACAAATTTCTTCGTCAGCCGTTTGCAGATAATCCGGAAGCCGATTGAACGACGATGCTCTGGCCAACGCGGCGCCCACGCCGCGTTTTCCTGCCGGAGCATAGCGCACGGCGCGCACCATTTCCGCCGCCTGCTCGGCCGATTCAATCATAGGCACGAGGATCGTCTGCGCGCCCGCATCGAGTATCTGCTTTATCATCCATGTTTCGGGCGCTACAGGGCGCACAACGGCCTGTCCTCGCCCCGCCACAATGGCCTGCAGTTGCCGCATGATGCTGCGAATATCGTTAGGAGCGTGTTCACCATCCACAAGAAGCCAGTCATATCCGGCTCCAGCACAGATTTCCGCCGTGTAGGCGTCCGCCAACGCAAGCCAGAGTCCGATGAGGGGCTTATCCCCCCCTAGAGACGCCTTGAAGGCGTTTGACGGAGCAGGCATGGCTTTACGCGTTCCTTTCAAAAAAGCAGCTTATGGTTCCAAGCTTCCCGTAATCAGCGACTATGGTGTCGCCTGGCCTGGCTTCGACCGGCCGTATGAAGGAACCGGAAAGCACGACCTGCCCCGCCTCGATCTTGCCGCCATACTGTTTCAGGCGCGCCGCAAGCCACGCAATGCCCCGCGCCGGGTGGTTGAGAACACCGGCGCCAAGCCCGGTTTCTTCTACCACTGCGTTACGAGAAACCATAGCTCCTGCCCAGCGCATATCGACATCATCGACGTGATGCCTGCTCCCGCCAAGCACAATGCCCGCGTTCGCCGCGTTATCTGACACAGTGTCTATGATGGAGCGCGGAGTCTTTGTGGTGGGATCAACGCGCAATATCCGTGTATCCAGAATCTCCAGCGCGGGGACCACATAGTCCGTCGCAGCGAGCACGTCGAAAGAAGAGATCGCGTCACCCGTCAGATCCCGCTTGAAGACAAAGGCAAGCTCCGCTTCAATCCGCGGCTGGATGAAGCGCGTTGCGGCGATACTCGCGCCATCTTCAAACAGCATATCGTCAAAAAGTACGCCCGAGTCGGGGGTATCAATTCCAAGGGCGCACTGCATCGCGCGAGAAGTAAGGCCAATCTTCCAGCCGATGACTCTTCGGCCTGACAGAAGTTTTTTTCTTATCCATGCATCCTGAATCGCATACGCATCCTCAAGAGCAGCGTCCGGATATTTGAGGGAAAGCAACCCGATCTGCTTTCTGGTACGTTCCGCTTCATCCAGAGACTCAGCGGCCGACAATATCTGCTCCGATGTCAGCATGTCGCCTCCCTATTCCTCATCCGCAATGGAGTTTTCCAGACGACCGAGTCCGGTAGCCTCAACTTCCACAACATCTCCGGGTTTCAACCACACAGGCGGTTCCAGACGCGCGCCGGCGCCTGTCGGCGTCCCGGTGACGATAACGTCTCCAGGAACAAGTGTCGTAAACGTAGAAATATAGGAAATTATCTTACGGAATGAAAAAATCATCCGACCTGTTCTGTCATGCTGTCGGGTTTCCCCGTTCACGCGCGTTATCAGTTTCGCATCGCGAATCTGCTCTTCAGAAACAAAGGGAACGAGCCACGGCCCAATAGAGCCCGTGCCGTCAAAGTTCTTTCCTTGCGTGACGTTGAACTTGGCGTGCCTTACCCAATCGCGAATAGTGCCTTCGTTGCAAAGGCTCAATGCGGCAATATGCTCAAGCGCCTTATCTTCCGGGATTCGACGTCCTGCCTTGCCGATGACCACGACAATCTCGCCCTCGTAATCAAGCTGAGGCGATTCGGGTGGACGTCGCAGAGCCTGCTTGTGACCAACAAAGCTACGCGGGAATCTAATAAACAGGGACGGATTTTTTGGGGCTGTTTGTCCGTCTTTGTATTCTTCGTTACGATCCGGAAAATTCACTCCCACGCAAATAATTTTCTCTGGATTTGTTACCGGAATCAAAAATTCAATTTCCGATTCCTGAAAATCAATTCGATCTGGGGCAGTTTCGACGATCTCCGTCAGTGTGCCTGCTTCTATCACCTCCTTGAGAGTCGACCAACGCTCCCCGAACACAGCGGAGAGATCCGTGATTCCCTCGGGACGCCACAGCCCGTATCGAGTTTCACCACCAGTCGAGAATGTTATCAATCTAGCAGTCACTTTGCCCCCCTTCTTCCTTAACCGACAGACCCAACGCAAATATATTTCAATTCTGTATAATCTTCGATTCCATGACGCGAACCTTCACGTCCGATACCGGACATTCCACGCCCGCCAAAGGGCGCTTCTGCCGTAGACACGGCGCCCGTATTTACGCCAACGATTCCACACTCAAGCGCTTCGCTTACGCGAAAAACACGGGACGCATCGTTGGTGCAGAAATAGGCCGCCAGACCAAACTCCGTATCGTTGGCGACCGAAATCGCCTCGTCCTCTGTATCGAACCGGATAATCGGCGCCACTGGCCCAAAAGTTTCCTCATGCGTAATACGCATCTGTGCCGTGACACCTTTAAGAACCGTCGGTTCAAAAAAAAGTCTGCCTTGTTTGTGTCTCTTCCCACCAACAAGAATCTCGGCTCCGTTGTTACAAGCGTCAGCGATATGCCCCTCCACTTTCAACAAGGCCCTTTCGTCTATAAGCGGCCCAAGCAACACATTCGGGTCCAGACCATTTCCGACGGAAAGCTCCTGAACTCTTTCGCTGAAAGCTTCAGAAAATTTGTCATAAATATTTTTTTGAACGTATATTCTATTAGCACAAACACATGTTTGTCCATTATTGCGAAATTTTGCCAATATGGCAGCCTCAACCGCTACATTTAGGTCCGCATCGTCAAAAACAATAAAGGGAGCGTTTCCCCCAAGCTCCAGACTCAGCTTTTTTATTGTCGGCGCGCATTGTCCATAAAGAAGGGCACCGATCGCAGTAGAGCCCGTAAAGGTCAGTTTTCGAATTTTCTGACTGGACGTCATGACCCCGCCAATTTCGACCGCATTGCCCGTGACGACGCTGAACAGCGCCGTCGGGAGTCCAGCGCGCTCCGCAAGAACAGCAAGCGCGATCGCTGAAAACGGGGTCTGCTCTGCAGGCTTCAGCACGACAGCGCATCCCGCCGCCAGAGCGGGCGCCACTTTACGCGTGATCATCGCGCAGGGAAAATTCCATGGCGTAATAGCAGCCACAACACCGACAGGCTGCCTGATGACCAGAAGACGCTTGTCCTCCTGATGCCCAGGGATTATTTCCCCGTAAAGTCTGCGAGCTTCTTCTGCGAACCAGAGAACATAGCTGGCGCCATATTGAATCTCTCCGGCTGCTTCAGCCAAAGGCTTTCCCTGCTCCAGAGTCATAATCAGCGCAAGGTCGTCTTTGTTTTCAAGGATCAGTTGATACCAATGCCGCAATATCTCGGCGCGCCGACCCGCCGTGACGCGGGCCCATGCCCGTTGGGCGACCACCGCGGCATCTATCGCCTCGTTTACCTGAATGTCACTGACCTCAGGAACCCGCCCTACCGCATCCCCAGTAGCGGGATTGAAAATTGTGCGGCCGGATTTCGGCCGCGATTCAATCCAATGTCCGGCAACCAGGGCCGCTTCACGCAGCAGAGAAGGATCCCGCAATTCCATTACCGTTGTCCTAATTATGGGGCGATAATCGGGCTCGCCGTCACAACCGGCTCTTCGACGCCAACGCCTGAAAACAAGCTACCGTGCTCGAACCACGACCGGGGAGCCGGAGCCCCCCAAAGGGTCTGCCGCTGAGGGTCTTTCAGATTCCAGCGAATCGGTTCGTTATCCGGATCCACCGTCTGATAGTCTGAACAATAAATTTCAATTCGGTGACCGTCCGGATCAAGAACATATAGAAAGAAGGCGTTAGATATGCCGTGCCGGCCAGGGCCACGTTCGATATTCGCGACATAACCAGTCGTAGCCATAAGATCGAGCAGATCAATGATATTGAGGGGAGTTGGAACCCAGAATGCCGTGTGATGCAGTCGCGGTCCCCTGCCACAGGTAAAGGCCATGTCATGAACGCCGCCTTTCCGGTGCATCCATGCCGCCCACAACCGACCAGACTCTTCGTCTTCCGTGTATTCCGTGGTTCTGAAACCCATTTTGTTGTAAAATGAAACAGATTTGTCGACGTCGCTCGAGAAGCAGTTGAAATGATCTATGCGCAGCGGCTTCACGCCGTGATAGAGGGCGTATTTTTGATGGATAGGCGCCAACCGATCCATCTTGAAATAGAACTCAAGCGGAATTCCGGCGTTGTCATGCGTACGAAACGTGCGACCTTGATAAGGCCTGTCAACCCACTCCACCAAGTGCTCCAGCGCGCGAAAATATTCAGCCGCCTTATCCAGATCCAATTCAGAAAAAACCTTGAATGACAGGGATCTGACTTCGGCGACGTCGCTTTTTGTGAGCACCATACAATGGTGTCCCCGTTCCTCCATAGCCCGGAGGTAGATATGTTCACTGTCTTCGTCCGTGATCTGTAACCCCAGAGTGTCCGCGTAGAACGCCCGACTGCGAGCCAGATCGGTCACAGAAAAATTGACGTGACTAAGACGAACGATATTAAAATCAGGATATAAATTGAACGGTTCTAGAGCCATGGTCCTGCTTCCTGATAAGTCGGCTCTCGGCCGCCGACATGTTGTTTTTCTTACTTAACTCGAAGGAAACGTTATCCGAGGCGTGGAATGACGTGTTCCGTTGTAGCGAAGGAGACATTTTTGGTCTCCATGTAGAAATCGAACGACCAGTCTCCACCGTCACGACCGATACCGGATGCTTTGACGCCACCAAATGGAGTATCGAGATGCCTCACATTTTCAGAATTCACCCAGATCATGCCAGCATCCAACTTTTCTGACACGCGAAACGATCTTGTGACATCCGAAGTCCAAAGGTAAGCGGCCAGGCCGTACTGGGTGTCATTCGCAAGACGAACTGCCTCATCCTCCGACGCGAAGGGAATCGCTGTCAGCACAGGGCCAAAAATCTCTTCTTGCGCAATGCGCATGTTGTTCGTCGCATTTGTAAAAAGTGTAGGCGCGACGTAACATCCGCCGCCAGGGCCAGAGAATTTTTCGCCCCCTGCGGCGACGGTCGCGCCTTCCGTTTTCCCGATTTCTATATATTCAAGAACCTTTTTCTCGTGAACGGGATGAATAAGAGGTCCTACAACGGTCGTTGGATCGAGCGGATGCCCTACTTTTATATTCTTCGCACGCTCAGCCAGAGTGGCCGTGAACCTTTCATAAATGCTCGCTTCCACAAGGAGGCGCGATGACGACGTGCACCGTTCCCCGTTGAGGGAGTAAATCATGAACAACGCTGCATCTGCCGCTCTCTCAAGGTCCGCGTCTGCGAAGACTACGATCGGATTCTTTCCTCCTAGTTCAAAGTGAAAACGCTTCAAAGTATCTGCGGCCTGCTTCATGATCAGCGACCCGGTGCCGCTTTCTCCTACAAAAGCTATCGCCTTGATATCCGGATGCCGCGTCAGTTCAGCTCCAGCATCTTCACCAAATCCGTTTACAAGATTCCACACACCCGGTGGCAACCCGGCGTCTTCAGCAATTCGAAGTAAAAGTGATGCAGTGATCGGTGAAAATTCAGCAGGCTTGTGAACGACGGTACATCCGGCGGCCAAAGCAGGCGCGATCTTCCATGTCGAAAGCATAAAGGGAGTATTCCATGGCGTGATGACACCCACCGGTCCGACCGGAGTTCGCGTCGTCACATTCGCCTGTCCAGAGGCGGGCAGTGACAGTCCGTTTCGGGCGGCGGGCGCCTTGTCCGCGAAATACCGGAAATTTTCTGCGCCACGCAAAGCCGCCTTTGACATAAACCGCAGAGACTGACCGGTATCCAAGCACTCCAGAAACGCAATTTCTTCCGCACGAGCTTCAATGGCATTAGCTATCGCGTGCAGGATTTCTCGACGTTTCGGCCCGCTTAACGCGGTCCACCCGGGCTGTGCGGCTTTTGCAGCCTTTGCCGCCAGATCGATATCTCGTTCATCGCCCCTTGCAACGGAGGCAAGCGGCTTGAGATCGATTGGAGAGATGGTTTCAAAAAACTCGCCACCAAAAGCTGGGCGCTCCTTCCCACCTATACGGTTGAGAACGCCCGTTTCCCGAATATGCGCGATATATTGCTCCGCTTTGTTTATGTTTTCCTGCAACGTCGCCATACCAGATCTCCTGCTTTACTTATTTTCGTTCTTTTGTTTTTCGCCATGCTATCTTCTTAACGAAGGCGGCCGTGCATTGAATTTTTTTTCCAACTTAATCGAGAATCTATTTCTCGAATCTCAAGAGAAAGAGCAAAGTTAGATTTTTCTAGGAGCTGTCCGGTCACCATGGCGGCGGTGGAAAAAATTGCTTCACCCGCGCGCTTCTTTTCGTCGAGCGTTCTACCTTCTCCGATTCGAAAAGACATATCGATGAACGCGTTTTCTGGAAGCATATCCGCCACCGCCCAAGCCGACGCCTCGAACGCCCGAACACGAACCGCACCTACTTCAAACAAACCCGTTTCCAGGATCGCATCTCGCAATCGGACGCACAGCGTCGTCAGGTCCACGCTTTCCCGCAGGTTCGCAGAATACTCGATAGAGAGGTGCGGCACGAAGAGCCTCCTGTTTTCGAGACAATTTAATTAACGTGTTAACATTATAACAACCAACCGGCCTATTCGTGTCCTCACATTTACGTTACGCTTCCTCATTTTACAGTTCATGATATTCTTTTCAGAACGTTCCCTGCCGAGGCTAAGCATGCCCCCCCTGAAGCGCCCGTCGGCCCCGCGCGACACTAAGTCCCCCGCATCCAACCCAGCCTCCGAGCTACCTCACGAAGCGACCAAGGCCATGCCGATCGCGCTCCTCAGAGCCCGAGAGGCCCTTATGTCCCGCTTTCGGCCCATGCTGGCTGAGCACGATTTCACGTCCCAACAATGGCGCGTTATCCGGCTTCTGAACGAGCATTCGACGCTTGACGCCGCCCAACTCGCAGAGAAAGCATTCATCCTCCCCCCCAGCCTGACGCGCATCCTTGCTAATTTGGAAACCCGCGATTTGGTGACGCGCGTGCAGTCTTCATCAGACCGTCGGCGCTATCTCTTCACGCTGACGGCGCCCGGCGAGGAGGCATTTCGCAAAATTTCTCCTGACAGGATAAAGGTTTACAAAGAAATAGAAGCGTATTTTGGCAAGGAGAAAATCAACCTGCTCCTGGGCCTTCTCGACGAACTGGCTCAGTTCTGAGGTATGGTCAGTTCGGCGCGACGCCCACCGTCGCGCCGACGAAAGCTCGATCCAGATAAAGAAGCGGATGACCTACCGCCGAACAACGAATGTCCTGAACCTCGCCGAATATTACGTAGTGCGTGCCAACGACGTGATGCGCCGCGATTTTACAGTCGAAGGACGCGATCGCCCCCGTCAGAGCAAGGTTGCCAGAGGGCAATTTCTCCCACATGCCTGACGCGTAACGCTCTTCCATATCCGCCACCTTGCCTGCGAAATACCCGGCAAGATCGACGTGTTCGTGACCGAGCACGTTCACACAGAATACTTTATTCTGGAGAAACAGATCGCACTGCGCGGATCGCCGGTTCATGCAAACAAGCAGCGTCGGCGGATCGTCGCTCACGGAACACATGGCCGTCGCAGTAAAGCCGCCACGCCCTGCGCTTCCGGCAGATGTAATGACGTTCACCGACGCGCCAACTCTCGCCATCGCCGCGCGGAACTCGAGTTGGGCGGACTTCACGCTGGACGCCCCGCGTTGCTGTTCATGCGTGGAATTCATTGCGCGCCTCCCCCAGCCCCTACCGGCTGTAACCACGTTTCCCCAGTCCAACCGTTTTCGTCGTAATCGCTCATGCAGGTGTCCACGAGTTCTTCCATTTGACGCAATACCGATCCGCGCTCGGCTCCTTTCAGTATCTGCAAGCGGACATCTTCGGGACTTCCCGCGTAGTTCAGCTCGTAGAGGGCATGACGACCGCCGAATTCCGTGCCAGTCGCATCCCACAGGAGCTTCATGACCTTGATACGCTCCTTATGGCTGATGCCGTTTGAGCCGCGCACATACTGGGCAAGGTATCCGTCGATTTCTGGGTTGGAGAAATCCTTCACGGAAGAGGGAAGATAGATAAGCCCGGACGCCACACAACGACGCACCAGGTCGATGACTCGCGGGTATGCGTCCGACATGAAAGCCCGGTAGGTCAGCGCGGCTTCAAGGTTGGGAAGCACTGCTCCGTTGTGCCACTGCTGCGGCGCTCGCGCCATGGCGTTGGAGAGAGACCAGAACAGGTGACGTAGCCCGATGACCTCCCCCAACGCCGCCTGATTGCCACGAAAGGCGTCGCCCCCGGTGCAGCGAAGCGCCTTCGCAAGCACGCCCGCAAGAAAGTCCAGCTTGACCGCGAACCGCGTGCATCCCTGAAAGCAATACCCCTGCATGAAGCCGGAGCCGATCGGGAAAGACAGGATCTTCTTCGCATCCCGGAGGATCAGGACATCCTCCCATGGCACGAACACGTTATCGAGCACGAGAATAGCGTCATTTTCGTCAAAACGTGACGACAGCGGGTAGTCGAAGGGCGAGGACACCCTGTTTGCCGTTTCTTCATATGAGGTACGACAGATCATTTTTATGCCCGGCGCGTTCATCGGAGCGATGAACGTCACCGACATCGAAGGATCTTCTGTGACTGTCGCAGAACTCTGGGCGAGAAGGTTATAATGAGTCAAAGCGGACGAGGTCGCGACGACCTTCGCTCCAGAGACATAGATGCCAGCGTCCGTCTCCTTCGTTATATGGACGAAGACATCCTTGACCTCTTCAGCCGGCTTATGCCGATCGATGGGCGGGTTTACAATCGCGTGATTAAGGAAGAGAACTTGCTCTTGTGTTTTCGCATACCACGCGCGGGCGTTATCTGCGAAAGGACCATACCACTCCGCGTTGACCCCCAGAGTATTGGTCAAAGCCGCCTTGTAGTCCGCAGTCCGGCCCATCCAGCCGTAGGTCATTCTGGCCCAGCCAGCTATCGCCTGCTGTTGACCGACAAGATCATCGACTGATTTGGGGGACACAAAGCTTTTATGCGTAAACCCTCCATTGCCCGTATCGGTGAGGGTGGTCAGCGTTTTACTTTGCTGCTCATCATGGAGCGCGTCGTATAGGCGCGCTATCGAGCGTGCAGAATTGCGCATCGCCGGATGCGTAGTGACGTCATCTATGCGCTTTCCGTCTATATAGACATTGCGCCCATCACGGAGCGATTCTAGATATTCCGCGCCAGTAAAAGGGCGTTTCGTCCGGTTCAGCTCGTTGCCTTTCGAGAGTCGCATCTCGGCTGCATCGCTCATTTTCGAACATCCTTTGTCATTATTATTGCTTTTTATGGTATGCTTTCCCCCATCGTTCGGGAATGCAGAAAAAAAAGAAAAACTTGGATTTTTTTGAAATGCGCCAGAAGCCTGATATTCCAAATTTCCTGACATACGGCGTCGATCAAAAAACTGACGACATAGGTTTTGTGCATGTTGAAAAGGTTATGGATCGTAAATTGATCCATAACGGCCATGTCCCGGCGCACAGACATGAACAGATCTGCCAATTATGTCTATGGACCTCAGGCTCTGGCGCTTACGCCATTGAGGATCGTCTTATCGAGTTTCAAGCGCCCATGTTTCTTTTTATTCCCGCGCGGGTGGTTCACGGCTTCGATGTATCGTCAGACTCCGACGCCATCGTTTTTTCTCTCGCCAACAGCTATACTGATTCTGATCCTCTATTTAAGAGTGCGGCAACCAGAACCCCGCTGATTTTGGGTGCCCTTGGATACGCTCCCCCGACACCGCTCATGACCACGCTAATGCAGGTCGGGTACGAGCGTTACAAGAGCGCTCCCCAAACCTCTCAAAGCGTAATTCGAGGTATTGCGATCGCAGTTTTTGGCGAAGTCGTATCGTTAACTAACGCGCCGCGGACCCATGATGAGAGCAGCGCCGCCGCCAGAATCAGATGCTTAATCGAAGAGCGATTCCGTGAACCGTGGACGGTCAATGACTATGCCCATGAACTCGCTCTCACGCCTTATCAGATCAACAGTGCGGCGCAGACCGCTTTTGGTCAAAGTCTCAAACGATTGATCATTGATCGCAGGCTGCTTGAGAGCAAGCGGCTTCTTGCGTTTACGATTCGTCCCGTAGAGGCGATAGCAGCAGAAGTCGGAATTCCGGACGCTGCTTATTTTTCACGCTTCTTTCATACCTCATGCGGGTTTTCCCCACGAGAGTGGAGGCGCCGATGGGCGGAAAACGCCAAAAACCGTCCACCGGCGGCCGCGTCAGAGAACACGCTTACGTGAGGTTGCTTAACGTTCATTTTTTTAGTTAACATGATAATCAAATTATTCTAAACTCCGGGACTAGACGGCAGTGCGACGCGTTCGACGCCCGAACATCTGTCAGGAGATTCATGTAAGTTTTTTCTGCCTGAACACGGGCGAAGTCACGCTGAATAAAAAGAAAAAGGCGGCCTTCAATGTCTGAAAACCTACAACATACCCTTGCGCCACGACGAAGCATGGGATTGCAAATGCATGACCTGCTTGCCGTTCTGTATTTGGCGTTGGTTACATGGTTGGTGATCTACCTCGTCCAAAACGTACACGATCATCCGTTTATTCTCGCTTATGTAAAATTTCTACTTTTGGCTACATTTGGCGAGTGTCTTAAAAAGCGTATAACCCAAGGCACATGGATGCCTGACCACCTGATTCTGCGCGCCCTTATCTGGGGTTGCTTCGGCGTGTGGATTGCGACGTCGTTTATGATTCTCGATTCAGGCGTCCGCTGGCTTGTCAGCGCGAGTTCTCCCTCGAAGGCGATTACCGCATTCGCAATCAGCGCCTGGATGAATGTTTTTTCAGGATACGGCTTCTTTATGATGCTGACTCACTTTATTACTGATCGAATGATCGATGAGGGCGTAAAAAATCCGGTCGAGTATATGCGCTCTCAGGGCTTCGCCAGATGGGCGAAAATAGTTTTCCTGTGCCTGATTTTTTTCTGGACACCGGCTCACACGATTACATTCCTTCTGCCAAATATGTGGCGCGTCGTTTTTGCCGCCTACTTAGGAATCGCGTTGGGAGCGATTCTTTCTTTCGCGTCCGACCCAGGCGCCCGGACGCCACGAGCCGCCTGATACGGCCGCCTGACAATAACGCGTCTACCCCATCCCTCATACGCTTCTGTCTGAATAACAAAAAAATTCAGTCAGGGAGGAGTGTTTCATGAACTTCGTCCATTCGGGGCGAATGCTTTCGTCCGACCAGGCAACGCGGTTACGGGCTGGGTTGCTCAGCCTTTCGCTCCTGGCAACCGCCACGTCAGGCGCCGCCCGTGCGCAAAACGCGGCTCAGTTCCCGAAAACATCCTCCAGCAGTCACTTTTGGGACTCAACCAGCGTCGCAAAAGATTTGCAGATTCGTTACGAAAACGTCCAGGGGCCGATTACGCTGGTCCCATCCGAGCTCCCTCCCCAGGTTTTGGCCGGCGCACCGCTTCTGACGTTGCCCGAGTCTCGGCCGCCGAAAGGCCCTCTTACGTTTCTGGGACGCTTTCTTCGCCGCATCGGATTGACCCCGCATGCCATTTTCAACCAACTCTATATGACCAATCCTGATACCGGTCCTCGGCCTGGTCGATTTTCTCTCGGAACCGGAATCGCTTTAGGTCTGGACGCCAATCTTCAGAAAATCATCGGCGTAAAGGGCGGCGAGATACATTTCGAGGAGATTCTCTTTCGCCCAACCGCGAATGGCGGTTACCCGGCGGGCCCAGCATGGGCGGGCGCGGTCGGCAGCTATTTCGCGGGCATAGATCAGCATAACGATATCGCGGGAGGGTGGCTTGCTCTTCTTACGTATCAACAAAAACTCTTTCATAATCGCGTTAATTTTTCTGTCGGCAGAACTCATCCGAGGCGGTATTTTTTCTTCAACAACTGCGATAACGTCCTGAATTGCACGGATCCGATCATGCAGGCTTCCGCCGGTATACTTCCGCCTCCATATGCGACATGGGGCGGGTATGTCACGGCCCGCATGTTTAACGACGTCAGCTTCGAAGCCGGAGCCTTTGAGGCCAACCTGAATCAGTATTTTCAACACGGAAACGGGTGGCGCTGGGACACCCGCACGGCCTCCGGCTATCTTTTGCTTGGCGGTTTCAATTACAGACGACTGCAGGTGACGCATCTCTACGGCGGCCGCTATCAATTATCCGGATTTTATAACAGTTCTCAGTATACTGACCCCTATACCAAAACGACGCATTATGGGCGTGCCGGCGCCGAATTTCGTGGCCAGCAACTCATCTGGCGCCGCGATCACAACCATCCGGTTCTTTCACCTATCCCCAAAGGTCTTAATGTCTTTGGAACTCTCGGCTTTGCGGCCGACCCCTCGGCGCCATTCAAGGCGCTCGCCGAAGGCGGGTTCAGCTACCATGGCCTTTTCGGACGCCTTCTGGATAGAGAGCAGATCAAGTTCAGCTATGTCAGGGCGTCCAGACATCAAATGCTCTATCAACGAAATCTCCGCATAGCGGCTGGCGGAGATCCACGAATGGGATCGCAGGACATTATGCGTCTGGAAGCCAGCGGGCACATCTCGATTTATCCCGGAGTGGCGTTCGAACCCAGCATTCAGTACATATTCAATCCGGACAATTACTATAATCCGTCAGCGAAAAAGATCAGCTCCAATGGAGTCGTTCTTGCCGGACAGCTGATGATCGATATGGGCTTTCTGTCTGGACTTTCCGCTCACTGACCAAATCCTCGGTCCTGAAGTTGGCGAGACATGGTCGGACCCCCGCGTTTCCTCGTCCGACCACATCGCGCAAACATGCGATCTCATTGCTCCCGATCATAACGACTCACTCAGGAAGGCGCTCGGACGGAATTACAACAGTCGGGCTAGCAGAGTATCGCGGCTCCTCACGTCCGGTTCCCGTCCATTGCGGATCACACCGTGTTTTCGTGGCGATGAGTTGGAGGCGCCTCCGAATTCGTGCGCAGCCTCGGCTCGGAGACCGTGCTCATGCACGACGCTTCCCCTGAAGCCACAGCCGTCAAGGATCGGCGTCATCACGGTATCGCGGCGTCGAGGCTTGATAAACTTTAGCAACGATATCTACTATCCCGCGCGACAAGCCAGCAGCCGCGGGCGAGGACTGCGATTGGTCTTCCGTCAGAGCACGGACGTCGGGACGGCCGCCGACCAGATGCTGTCTCCGGCGCATATTATGACACTTTGTTACCGAATGGAGCAGAAATTGAGCGACGATCAGTTGTCCGCCGAGCAGCGCGACGCGCGGTATGTGATGCATCCCCTGACGGATGCGCGCGCCAACCTGCAAAGCGGCTCGCTGCTCATGGAGCGTGGTGAAGGCGTTTATGTGTTCGACAACGCAGGCAATCGTTACATAGAAGCCATGGCCGGCCTCTGGTCCGTCGGGTTGGGTTTTTCCGAGCAGCGTCTGGTCGATGCGGCGATCAAACAGTTGAATCGGCTGCCTTATTATCACGCTTTCAGCCAGAAGGGTCACAACCCGATGGTCGATCTGGCGGAGAAGCTGGTCGGTATGGCGCCGGTTCCCATGAGCAAGGTTTTCTTCACCAACTCCGGGTCGGAAGCCAACGACACGGTCGTGAAAATGCTTTGGTACCGCTCAAACGCTCTTGGCGAGACACAACGCAAAAAATTCATCGGACGCAAGAAGGGCTATCACGGCATCACGGTCGCGTCGGGAAGCCTGACGGGCCTGCCAGTAAACCACCGCTCCTTCGACCTGCCTCTACCGGGGTTCCTCCATGTCTCCACGCCACATCATTGGCGCGAGGCGCAGCCCGGCGAGGGCGAGGAAGCGTTCGCGACGCGCCTCGCCACAGAACTTGAAGAACTGATTCTCAAGGAAGGGCCGGAAACTATCGCCGCGTTCATCGGCGAACCCGTCATGGGCGCAGGCGGCGTAATCGCGCCACCGGCGACATACTGGGAGAAGATTCAGGCCGTCCTCTCGAAATACGGCATTCTGCTCATCGCGGACGAAGTAATCTGCGGTTTCGGGCGAACCGGCAACATGTTCGGGTGCGAGACGTTCGGCATCAAGCCGGACATCATGGTGCTTTCCAAACAATTGTCGTCCTCCTACCAGCCGATCTCGGCGATCCTGCTCAATGAACGCGTGTTCGAGCCGATCGCTGACGAGACGCATACGATCGGCACGTTCGGTCATGGCTTCACCGGGGGTGGACACCCGGTCGCGGCGGCAGTCGCACTCGAAAATCTCAACATTCTCGAAGAGCGCAATATCGTTGGTCATGTCCGCGATATTGCGCCCGCTCTGCAGGAGGGCCTCCGCACGCTCTCCGATCATCCGCTGGTCGGAGAAGTGCGCGGTCTTGGCCTGATCGCAGCCGTCGAACTGGTCACGGACAAGGGCGCCAAATCATCGCGCCACCCAGCGGGCGCGCTCGGCAAACGTGCCGCCGCCATTCTTCAGAACAAGGGCGTCATATCGCGCGCCGCTGGCGACGCGCTTACTTTTTGCCCGCCGATGATCGTCGAAAAGGATCAGATTGACGCCATCCTGACCGCCCTCCACAGCGCTCTCGATGAAACGGCGAAGGAAATGCTGTGATGTCCACCGTCTCTTCGTCAGGAAGTTCAGCAGCGCCAGTTCAGGATCTTTGCGATCTGGATGCCCGCGCTCTGCTGTCCGGCTATGCGGCGAAGAGGTTTTCTCCCGTTGACGTCACCAAGGCTGTGCTGACGCGCGCCCACGCCATGCAGGACACGCTGAATCCGTTCGTGCATATCGACGACGACGACGCCCTCGCCTCGGCGCAGATGTCAGAGCGGGCGTGGAGCGCAGGTTTGCCAACGCGGCCGCTCGAGGGCGTTCCGGTGTCGATCAAGGACACGGCCCTGGTGAAAGGTTGGATACCGGGCCGGGGATCACGGTTGTCCATCGGGCAGCCCCCCGCGGCCGAGGACTGTCCCTCCGCCCGCCGTATCCGGGCGTCAGGCGCAGTCATCTTCGCCTGCACCACGACCTGTGAGGGCGGCTGGAAGGCCGTCACGGACTCGCCTCTGACGGGAGTGACCCGCAACCCGCACAATCCGCACGTCACGCCGGGCGGAAGCAGCGGCGGCGCGGGAGCGGCCATCGCCTCGGGTTGCGGCCCCCTCGCACTCGGCAGCGACGGCGGCGGTTCGATCCGCGTGCCGGCGAGCTTCAGCGGCGTATTCGGCATGAAGGCGACCTTTGGCCGGGTGCCTCAGTGGCCGATGGGCGTGCATTATTCCGATTTTTCCCATTACGGACCGCTGACCCGTTCCGTCGCTGACGCCGCGCTCATGCTCTCGGTGCTGGAAGGCTACGACCCGCGCGATCCCTACAGCTTCGCCCCCGCCGAATCCGGCGCGTTTCTTGCGGGCCCTCTGCCCCTGGCGGGTCTTCGGATAGGCGTGACCGAGGATTTTGGGTTTCTGCCGGTCGATCCGGAAATCCGCGACGCCTTCCGTCGCGCCGTCGCCATCGCAACTCAGGCAGGCGCCGACATTCGTGCTGCGCCCGTATTCGAGGACTGGCGCCCGACCTACCGGACTCTCTGGCGCTCACGCGGTTGGCAGGCCCTGAAGAATCTGCCCCCGGAGCAGGCTGCGCAGGTCGATCCGGAGTTTTGGCAGGAAGCGACAAAAGGACGTCTCCTGAGCGCTGATGAGGTAGCCGACGCTCATCTCCGCCGCATCGGATATCGGCAGCAGGCCGGGCAGATGTTCGAAAATTTCGACATTGTTCTGTCTCCCTCCGTCTCGATCCTGCCATTCGAAGCCGGAAAAACCGTGCCTGATTCATCCTGGCCGGACTGGCTGGAATGGGGTGGTTTTGCTTTCCTTAATAACCTCACCGGACAACCGGCCGCATCGTTGCCGATCGGTTTTTCATCCACGGGACTTCCCATTGGAATGCAAATCGGCGGGCGCTCGCAGGACGACGTGACAGTTCTGCGAATTTGCGAGACCCTGCAGGGCCTGATCACCGAAGGCGCCTATGCGCCTTCACGGATTGCGGCGAAACTCGCTGCGACGAAACCGAACTGAAGCGAACCATGAGCGCATATCCAGACACACGCCTGTTCATTGACGGCGCATGGCGACCTGCCGATGACGGCCAAACCCTTCCCGTCGTCAATCCGGCTACAGGCCTCGTCATCGGGCAAGTCGCCCGCGCAGGCGAAGCCGATATTGCGCGCGCCGTCGACGCCGCGCGGAAAGGTTTCGCCGCGTGGAGCCGCGTCGGGGCGTTCGAACGCTACAACGTGATCCGCCAGGCTGCATCCTTGCTGCGCGAACGGGTTGATACGATTGCGCGTCTGATGACCGTCGAGCAGGGCAAGCCTCTGGTGGAAGCCCGCACGGAAATCCTTGGGTCGGCCGACATTCTGGACTGGCTTGCTGAGGAAGGGCGGCGCGCCTATGGACGCCTCGTGCCGCCGAGAGCCCCGGACGTAACGCAAATGGTGCTGCGTACGCCGATCGGGCCGGTCGCCGGCTTCTCCCCCTGGAACTTCCCAATCAGTCAGGCGGCCCGCAAGCTCGGCGCAGCTCTGGCGACCGGGTGCTCCATCATTCTCAAGGCGCCGGAGGAAACACCGGCGTCTCCGGCGGCTCTCGTGCAGGCCTTTATCGACGCCGGATTGCCAGGAGACGTGCTCTCGCTGCTTTATGGCGTTCCTGCGGAGATATCGTCCCGCCTCATTCCAGACCCTGCGATCCGCAAAATCAGCTTCACGGGGTCTACCGCCGTCGGACGCGAGTTGGCCGCAATGGCTGGTCGCCATATGAAGCGGAGCACGATGGAACTGGGCGGCCACGCGCCGGTGATCGTCGCTGCTGACGCCGATCTGGATCAGGCGGCGGCGTTGCTGGCGGCGTCCAAGTTCCGTAACGCCGGGCAGGTCTGCGTCTCTCCGACACGGTTTCTTGTCGAGCGTCCGGCCTATGATGGTTTCCTTGATCGTTTTCTATCCCATGTATCGGCCGTAAAGCCCGGTGACGGACTCGACGCAACGACGACCATGGGGCCGCTAGCGCATGAGCGTCGCGTCAGCGCGATCGAAACCTTGATCGACAACGCGACCTCGCTGGGCGCCCGCGTCGAGACAGGCGGCGGCCGCATGGGGAACGCCGGGTATTTTTTCCAGCCGACTGTCGTCACGGGTTTGACGCCGGATATGCAGATCATGAACGAGGAGCCGTTCGGCCCGGTCGCCCTGATTACCCCGGTTGAAGACATCGACACAGCCTTGAAGGAAGCCAATCGGCTGGATTACGGGCTTGCGGCCTACGCTTTCACCCGGTCCGGCGTGACAGCCACCCGTCTGCGTGACGAGGTCCGGTCAGGAATGCTGACAATCAATCATCTGGGGCTCGCCTTGCCGGAAACGCCTTTCGGCGGCATCGGCGATTCCGGCTACGGATCGGAGGGCGGCGCGGAGGCGATCGAGCCTTATCTGGAGACCCGGTTCGTAACCCACAAGACAGTCCTCTGAACCACGAAGCGTCGGCGATGTCCGACGCTTCGTGGTTTGTTCTCTCCGCGGAATTTCATTCAATTTTGGCGCCCGCCAAAGGTGTCCGCAATGGACGACAAAGGCGGCGGCACGTAAGATCAGCCCGCACATACATTCCGATGCGGGAACGATATTTCATGCCCCCCAACATTGCTTCCGAGCACGGGCGCGCGTCCGGCAGCATGACGTGGCCCATGACCGGCAACCTGCCGGCTGACGATTATTCGCGGAGCTTCGAGAGCAACATGAACAATATTTTGGCGCCTACAGAAGAAGCCACGACGGAATCTTCTATTTTCTAGTCCGCAGAGCCTACGGCTTACGATCTTGCCCAGATAGGCTCTGATCCGCAGGCCAAGGCCTATTTCGAGGCCCACGGACTGCCGAACCTGCACGACGCGTTCACCGTCGCCAACATTCTCCATACCAATCAGAACTTCAGCGGCGCCGCAGCGATTTATGGCCTCGCCTTTCGTATGCACCCGCGCGACCCGGGCGTTTACCCCCTGGCGCAGTCGCTACTGCAGGCCCGCCTCTTATGCCTCCTGAAGGGAGGATGCCGGGCGCCGCAGGATGAAATTGAAGCCTTGCGTCGCCTCAACCTTCCATTCGCCAACTATATTCAGGGAATTGAAGCTGCATGGCGCGACCGTGACGGGGAAAGGGGACCGCGAACCATCGGTAACGCCTTTGAAGAGTTTCATACCGGCTAGGAAATCGACAGCCTGTATCTTGGCCTCGTGCGTCAGTACATGCCGGGATTGCTGGACGGGGCAGCCTTGGATTCGTCGCGCATCCCGTTCCGCGTCTACATGTATTGGGACCAGAATCCGCCGACCGAAATTCAGGAGAATTTTGACTATCACCGCCAGATTCAAGGGTTGGATTATCAGGTTTTCAACAAGGACCACGCAACCGAGTGGCTTTATCAAAACTATGGAGTCGAAGCGCGGGGGCTGTTCCTCGGCGCCAGGCATCCCGCTGAGGCCGCCGATTTTCTCCGCGTGCATATAATGCAGCTTTACGGCGGCTGGTGGCTGGTGGCTGGTGGCTGGTGGCTGGTGGCTGGTGGCTGGTGGCTGACGCCGATATCCGGCTCCGGGATGAAGAAAGCGTTAACTTCCTGCGCGAACAAACTGCACAGAACGTTCTGTTGCTGACCGACAACGGCGTTGTTCATAACGATTTCTACGGCAGCGTGCGCAACAGCATCATTGGTCAGGACTGTCTGCTGTCGTTGTACCGAAACTGCTACCTTCATCACGGCCTGTTCATCGCCTACAAGACCGGCCCGGGCATATTCAATCGAGCGCTTTCACGGATCGCGCACCACTCGCTGATCGGCGAGAAGCCCAACCAAACTATAAAAATTTACGACCACATCATGTTCGACCGGGTCATCCACCAGTTCGCGCCCCCCTACAAGCAGCGCCTGCCGTCCTGGCACACAGCCTGACTTGAAGCTGGTCATGCGTGCGTCACCGGACTCCCAAATGAGGTCGTCCGAGACTACTGTGACGCAATGGCTGTCGCAGGGAACATGCTTCGACCGCCCACACCCGCAAAGCTGGTGGGCGCGATCGGCGCTTGATTATTGCGCAACCTACGCAGACGGCCTCGCATAAGCGGATAGCCACGCCAGCATCGTGCTTGGTGCTGGCGTGCAACAGGCACTATTTCGTCGTATAGCCGCCATTCGCCAAAATGGTCTGCCCTGTGATCCACCACCCATCGGAAACGAGGAAACGGATCAGAGGCGCAATATCTTCGATATCCGTCAGGCCGGTCTTGCTGAACGCTGACAGCGCGGCCGCGGATTTGTGATAGGCGACGGCGTCTGCCCCTTCCTGCCCATAGAAGAATGGTGTGTCCATCGGACCAGGGCCGACCGCATTCACGGAAACCCCGCGCGCGCCAAACTCTTTGGATGCCGCGCGGGTGAAATGCTCAACAGGGGCTTTAGAGCCTGCATAGGTCGAATAGAACGGCGTGTAAGCGCCCAGAAGCGACGTAACCACCGTAACCAGCTTTCCGTGATCGTTAAGGTGTATGCCTGCTTCCTTGATGAAAAAATATGCGACTTTCGCGTTGATCGCGAACATCGAATCAAATTCTTCCTCGCTTGTCTCAACTATTGGCTTCTTCAGCACCTTGCCGACCGTATTGATCGCTATGTCAGGCCGACCGATAGCAGCGACGGCGTCTGCGAAGAATTTCTCTGTAGCCCCTGAAGCCGTCAGGTTAGCCCGAAACGCCACAGCCTCGACGCCCGCAGCCTTCAGTTCGCTCAGCGTTTGCTCCGTCTGCAGCCGACTGCTCTCGCTGTTATAATGAATGGCGATCGCTTTCGCCCCATGCGCAGCCAGATCCCTGGCGATCAACGCCCCGAGGTTTTTGCCGCCGCCGGCGATAAAGGCCGTCTTGCCCGCAATAGAATGGTCGACCATGTCAGTCTCTCCCTGCTTCGAAAGCGCCGGTCATGTCGGCAAGCGGCGCTACGTTTATGACCATATCGTCCAGAATTGACGTATAAATACGCTCACTCTGACAACTCTGGTCAGGTTTGACGAACAATAAGACGGGAAGCGCGCTTGGACCGGATAGACCTCTTTCGCATCTTCGTGCGTGTAGCAGACACCGTCAGTTTTTCCCGTGCGGCGGACGCCCTGAACATGCCGCGTTCGTCGGTTTCCGCCGCAATCATGGAACTGGAGGCGCGGCTTGGCGTCCGCCTCCTGTCACGCACCACACGATCAGTCTCGGTCACGCCCGACGGGCGTCTGTTCTACGAACACTGTCAGCGGCTGATCGCCGACATGGAAGAAGCAGAGGCCCTGTTTTTGACAGAACGCAACCGCGTCCGGGGCGTGCTGCGCGTCAGTCTCCCCGGACGTATCGGACGGCTTATCGTAGCGCCCGCGCTGCCGGATTTTCTCGAACGGTATTCGGACGTCGATATTGACCTCGACGTCACAGACCGCGTCGTTAATCTTGTCGAGGACGGCGCCGACTGCGTCCTGCGCGTCGGAGCGTTGCAGGACTCTGCTCTGGTCGCGCGGAAAATAGGAATGCTGCGCATGGCGAACGTCGCCAGCCCGGCGTATCTCGCCCTCAAGGGACAGCCGAAGACGCCGCACGAACTCGTCGGACACGATGCCGTGCGCTATGCATCGCCATCGAATGGACGGGTTGAGCCCTGGGAGTGGGAGGAAAGCGGGAAGCTTCACTCCATAGCGCTGTCAGGTCGCGTGACAGTCAACAGCGCCGAAGCCATGATCACATGCTGCATTGCCGGTCTCGGCGTGGCGCAAGCTCCTCTCTACGACGTGCGCGGTCATATTGATCGGGGCGAACTGATCGAGATTTTGTCGGATTATCCAGCCGAGGCGATACCCATGACATTGCTCTATCCGCACCGCAGACATCTCTCCGGCCGCCTTCACGTCTTTGCGGACTGGCTGGATGCGCTTCTCCGTCCGCATCTCGACTGCGACGCTACGTAAACGATGGCGCAACTCATGAACGCGCAGAGATTCCCCGCTGGAAACACTCACACGACGCATCATTCTGATCGTGGCGCGCGGAGTTCAGCATACTGCTGACATGAACGTGAATTCTATCCGGCGCCGCTCACGCGCAAGCATTTCGCGCAGAAAGCTTTTTTGCTCCGAAACCTCACCTGTTTGCAGGACGGCATGTCATGACTCACTCTGCACATATGCACCCGGACGACATCCGGTCGCAATTTTCGGCTGCGATGTCTGTAATGTACAAAAAGGAGGTGCCACTTTACGGCGTCCTTCTGGATCTGGTCGCTGACGTAAACGAAGCCACATTACGCAGACGCCCGGACCTTCAGGCAGACTTCGAACGCACCGGCGAACTTTCCCGTATCAGTCTGGAGCGCCACGGAGCCATTCGCGTCGGCTCGCCGGAGGAACTGCACACACTGCGGCGTCTATTCGCTATCATGGGCATGGCTCCCGTCGGCTACTACGATCTTTCGGTCGCAGGAATGCCGGTCCACTCCACGGCGTTTCGTCCGATCACCGACGCCAGCCTGACGCATAATCCGTTTCGCGTCTTCACGTCGCTGCTACGCGTCGATCTGATCACGGACGAGGCCTTGCGCTCGGAAGTCGCCGCAATTCTGTCTCGCCGCAACATTTTCACCCCAGGCGCACTTCGTCTGATCGAACGGGCCGAGCAGGAAGGCGGCCTTACACCCGGAGAAGCCGATCTCTTTGTGAGCGAGGCGCTCGAGACTTTTCGCTGGCATGGGCAGGCGTCAGTCAACGCTGAAACCTACGAGCGTCTCTCCGC
Organism: Acetobacter nitrogenifigens DSM 23921 = NBRC 105050; assembly: GCF_000429165.1. Lineage (GTDB taxonomy): Bacteria > Pseudomonadota > Alphaproteobacteria > Acetobacterales > Acetobacteraceae > Acetobacter > Acetobacter nitrogenifigens. The sequence continues at coordinate 39,825 of NZ_AUBI01000019.1, forward strand.
GACGCATCGGCTGATCGCTGACATCGTCTCGTTTCGCGGGCCGCACATCAATCACCTAACGCCGCGCACTCTGGACATCGATACGGTTCAAAAAGAGATGCCTGCACGCGGCGTCTCGCCGAAGGACGTTATCGAGGGCCCTCCGCCCCGCGCCTGTCCGATCCTTCTTCGCCAGACGAGTTTCAAGGCGCTCGACGAACCGATCTCCTTTCCGGCCACAGACGGAACTTTGGAAAAAGGCGTCCATACCGCGCGGTTCGGAGAAATAGAGCAACGCGGCGTCGCGCTGACCCGCAAGGGACGGGCGCTGTATGACCGCCTTCTGGCGGATGTCCGGGAAAAGGGCGGCTCCGGCTCTACCGCAAGCGATTACCCGACACGTCTGGCTGAGGTTTTTCGCGACTTCCCGGACGACTACGACGACATCCGGCAGCAGGGCCTAGGCTACTTCCGTTATACCCCGACGGACGAAACCATCACCGAGGACGTCACCACCATGCCCCCGGAAGCGCTGGTGGAACGCGGTTACGCGATCGCCACGCCCATCATCTACGAGGATTTTCTCCCCGTCAGCGCTGCAGGAATTTTCCAGTCCAATCTCGGAGGGCAAGAGCGCCGCAGCTACGCCGCCAACGCCAACAGGGAAATGTTCGCGAATGCTCTGGGCGCGGACCTTATCGACGAGTTTGATCTGTATGACGCCGCGCAGGCCCGCTCCGTTGAGGCGACGAAAGCCAGCCTGAACGAGCGTTCGAGCACCGTCGCCAAGTCTTTTTGAGCATGCTCATCAAGGGACGGCGCCATCCTTCGCGGCTTCTCCCTTGTTCCCGCTCCGGACCGCAGTCCCGCACACTCTCATCCGCGTAACTGCGGCTTTCATAACAGGCGAACAATAATGACAATAACGACCGCCTTAACGAACGACGACGCACTTCAAAGAGGCGCACTCTACCGTCGCGTCGCTTTTCGCATCATCCCGATTCTCGCTATCTGCTATCTGATCGCCATGATCGATCGCGCCAATGTCGGTTACGCCAAACTGCAACTTCTATCCGATCTGGGCTTTAGCGAAGCCGCCTATGGTTTTGGCGCGGGCGTTTTCTTTGTGGGCTACATCCTGTTCGAGGTGCCCAGCAACATCTGGCTTCACCGCACGGGGGTTAGGCGAACGCTCCTGCGCATTATGACGTTCTGGGGCGTCGTGACCATGGCGACAGCGCTGGTGAAGACGCCGCTGCAGTTCTATGTGGCGCGTTTTCTGCTGGGCGCCGCGGAGGGCGGCTTTTTCCCCGGGCTCCTGCTCTATCTCACCTACTGGTTCCCAGGAGATCGCAAGGCCAAAGCTTACGCCCTCTGCATGCTCGCCAATCCAGCCTCAGGCATCGTCGGGGGGCTACTGGCCGGAGGGTTCATGTCCCACGCCGAGATGCTCGGCCTGCGTGGGTGGCAAATCCTGTTCATCGTCGGCGGGGCCATGGCGGTGATCGCGGGCGTCGTCGCCTTCTTCAGTCTGGCGGACTCCCCGAGAACCGCTTCCTGGCTTAAGGCGGAGGAACGCGACTACATTATCCATGAGGTCTCACGCTCCCGGGCCGTCGCCACAAACAGCGCGCCTGCCGCTCCACATAAGTCCGTGTGGACCGATGCTCGCGTATACATGGCGGCGCTCGCCTACTTCACCCTGATGTCCTCCGTTTCAGTTCTATCTCTCTGGGGACCATCGATCATCCGCTCGCTTGGCGTCCAGAACGCAGGCACGGTCGGATTCGTCTCGATCATCCAGTATCTTGTCGGCGGTGTCGGGATGTATCTCATCGGCGCGTCATCCGACTTTCGTCGCGAGCGCGCATGGCATTATGTCGTTTGCGCGGGCCTCATCTCGACCGGCGCTTTTCTTCTGGCGTTCGTTCATCTCTCCGCCGCGCTGTCCATCCTGTTTCTGTCGATGATCGCTTTCGGGATCTACGGTGGTTACGCTGTATTTTTTACGATCCCGGGAGAATTCCTGGAGCCTGACGACGCGCCTGCCGGACTTGCGATGGTGACCATGATCGGTGGGCTGGGCGGTTTCGTCACGCCGTCTGTGCTGGGCGTCATCAAGAGCGCCACCGGCAGCCTCGACTACGGCGTCGCGTTCGCAGCCCTGCTTGCGTTTTTGGGCGGATTGATCGTGGCTTTCCGTTTCGCGCAGTGGCCGGGTCAGAAAGCAGCAACACACGACAGACGCCTCTCAACGGAGGCGTAGCGCAGCCTTGAACATTCTGGGCCCCTCCTACGCGAAGCCTGATAAAAACGCGCGAGTCAAAACCGGCCCAACAAGTGGATTCTAGAAGCGCTCGGAACGCGCTGTCACGCGACGAAACTCTGCCACCGGTCAGGACTGATCGCGGAGGATCCCAGTAATCGGCGCGCCCTCCAGTTCGAGCAGCCAGACCTTGTCGTCCGTACCGCCGTCCCCGGAGTATCCACCTATCCCCTGTGCCGCCACCACGCGATGGCAGGGGATAAGGATCGGGATCGGATTACGCCCCACCGCCTGCCCCACGGATCGCGACGATCCCCCCGCCGCCGCGGCAACCTGAGCGTAAGTCCTCACCTCGCCCGCCGGTATCTTCAGAAGCTCGTCCCATACCCTCTTCTGATATGGCGTCCCGAACGGGGCTAATCTGAAGGGAATATTGTCAGATGGCGCGTCAAACCACTTATCCAGCCATTCCCGCGCCGCCACCAGCACGTCGGTTTCAGTCTGGTCGCGTCCCCACCCCCAATCCAAAGCAATGATAGCGCCGTCTTCCTCCGACAAGGTAAGCGGTCCGAGCGGTGAGTGCAGAGAGAGTTGGGGCATGATGATGGCCTTTATGCGCGACGCTCGCTATGGCGTCGCCGCATGGTATCTCTTTGCGCCACGAGAGCGAAAGGGTCGTCTTCGAAAGAAGAGTCCGCTTTGCCCGCCACCTCTATCTGGACGACGCACGCATGATCAAAGCCACGCCAGCCGGAAGCGGCGAAACGCGAGATAACGAAACACCGGACCGCAGAGCGCCTACGATTTTCGCGCTCGCGACCGGAGCCGGACGCGCCGCTATCGCCGTGATGCGCGTAAGCGGCGACGGGTGCGGAGCCATCCTGACGCGGATGCTCGGCGGACCGCCCACGCCACGCCGCGCCGTCCTGCGAAAATTGTGGCGCGATGCAGCGACGCAGAATGATCACCTGGATGACGCTCTGGTGCTGTGGTTTCCGGGACCTTCGAGTTACACCGGAGAGGACAGCTTCGAACTTCATCTGCACGCAGGCCCCGCGATCATCTCCGCCGTCGCCGATGCGCTGGTGGCGGAGGGAGCGCGCCCGGCTGAACCAGGCGAGTTCACCCGGCGTGCGTTTCTGAACGGTCGAGTCGATCTGGTCGAAGCGGAAGGCGTCGCCGATCTGATAGAAGCGGAGACCGAAGCGCAAAGGCGACAGGCTTTGACGCAGACCGATGGCCGACTGAGCGCTCTCTACCACGAGTGGGCCGACAGGCTGCGTAGTGTGCTGGCGCGTCAGGAAGCGCTGATCGATTTCCCCGATGAAGATTTACCCCCGGAGGTCGAGGACGCACTGATCACCGACATCACGGCGTTGCGGGAAGAGATTGCCGCACATCTGGCCGACGGCGCCCGTGGCGAGCGCATTCGGCGAGGACTTTCATTTTCGATCGTCGGCCCGCCGAATGCCGGGAAGTCCAGCCTGCTCAACTGGCTGGCCGAGCGAGACGCCGCGATTGTGTCTCCGATCGCAGGTACGACGCGCGATGCGATCGAGGTCGCAATCGTGCTCGCCGGCGTAAAAGTGACGCTCGTCGATACGGCAGGAATCAGAGAGACAAGCGACCCCATCGAGGCCGAAGGCGTTCGTCGCGCGATGTTTCACGTGGAACACTCTGACTGCGTCGTGCAAATTTTCGCGGCCGACGCGCCTCCAGACACGGAAACGACTCCGCTTCCGGACGCGATTGTCGTATGCAACAAGATCGACCTGGCGCCCGCGCCCGCACGTTTCGGAGAAATATCCGTTTCCGGCGTCAGCGTCCGCACGGGACAGGGCCTCGACGACCTGCGCGAGACGCTTGAGCTAAAGGCGCTTGCGTTGACTTCGGGCAGTGGGGCGCCGCCTCTCACCCGGGCCAGACATCGGGCTGCGGCTGATGAGGTTTATGCAGCCCTAAGCGCCGCCCTCGCGCAACCGTGGGCGGAAATGCGCGGCGAGGAGTTAAGACTGGCCATGCGCGCTCTGGGACGCCTGACCGGGGAAGTCGGCGTCGAGGATATTCTGGATACCGTTTTTGGTCAGTTCTGCATTGGCAAGTAAGGGAACTACGTGGTGGACAAGCGGTTCGACGTCATAGTCGTCGGTGGGGGACATGCCGGGTGTGAGGCGGCGGCGGCGGCGGCGCGTTGCGGCGCATCCACGCTCCTGCTCACCCACAGCCGGGAGACGGTAGGCGTTATGTCCTGCAATCCGGCCATCGGCGGTATCGGCAAGGGCCATCTGGTACGCGAAATCGACGCGCTCGACGGCCTGATGGCGCGTGCGGCCGATCAGGCGGGTATCCATTTCAAGCTGCTAAACCGCTCGAAAGGCCCCGCCGTCCACGGACCGCGCGCACAGGCTGACCGCGGCCTCTATCGCCGCGCCATCATGAATCTGCTGGAGGACACAGCCAACCTCACGATCGAAGACGGCGCGGCGGGCGATCTGATGCTCGACGGAGACGGTGCGGTCGCGGGGGTGGTCAGCGAAGACGGGCGCGCCTGGCGGGCTGGAGCCGTCGTGCTTGCAACCGGCACGTTCCTGCGCGGCGTCATCTACATAGGCCATGCAAGCGAGCCGTCGGGACGGGTCGGCGATCGACCGGCGAACGCACTCGGTCAGCGCCTTGAGGCGTTGGGGCTTCCTATGGGGCGGTTAAAAACCGGCACGCCCGCACGGCTGGATCGCAGCAGCATCGCCTGGGACGATCTGGCCGAGGATCGCGGAGACGCCGAACCGGAGGCGTTCAGCCGTCTGACGACCACCCTTCCCAATCCGCAGATATCCTGCCGCATCACAGCCACCACTGAACGCACGCACGTCATTATCCGCGAGAACATCAATCTCTCGGCCGTCTATGGCGGCGCCATCGCCGGCCGCGGTCCGCGCTACTGCCCCTCGATCGAAGACAAGGTCGTTCGCTTCGCGGAACGCAACGCACACCAGATATTTCTTGAGCCGGAGGCGTTGCCCGGCAATCCCGGCGGCGATCTCGTCTATCCCAACGGGATATCGACCAGCCTTCCCGCATCGGTGCAGGAGGCAATGATTCACACCATTCCAGGCCTGGAGAACGCCAGAATCGTTCGTCCGGGTTACGCTGTAGAATATGATTACGTAGACCCCCGCGCTCTCGCTCCGACACTCGAACTGCGCGCCCTGCCCGGCCTGTTCCTCGCCGGCCAGATCAACGGCACGACGGGATATGAAGAAGCCGGGGCGCAAGGTCTGCTCGCCGGGATCAACGCCGCACGCAAGGCGGGCGACGCATCCCCAGTCACCCTCGATCGCGGACAAGCCTATATCGGCGTGATGATCGACGATCTGGTGACGCAGGGCGTGTCCGAGCCCTACCGTATGTTCACGTCGCGCGCCGAATACCGACTGACCCTGCGCGCAGACAACGCCGATCTGCGTCTTACCCCCATTGGCGTCGATTGGGGCTGCGTCGGAGCGCTTCGCGCAAAGCTGCACGACGAAACGCAGACTGCGCTGACGAACGCGATGGAGCGCGCGCACGACGAAACCTGGCCACCTGCGGCGGTCGCCGCCGCAGGCGCAACCGTGTCACAGGACGGGCGGCGACGCTCCCTGTTTGACGTTCTCGCATCCACCCCTGACGCGTCCGTAGCCAATCGACTGGCTCCGTGGTTCGCTGACCTGCCTGAACGCGTCCGGAAACATACGGAAACCGAGGCCCGTTACAGCGGCTATCTCGCCCGACAGGAGCGCGAAATCAAACAATTGAACGCTGAGACGTCCGTCACCGTGCCGCCCGATTTCGACTTCGCACGCGTGGGCGGCCTTAGCTCCGAAATGCGCGAACGGCTGGAGCGCGCGCGCCCGGCGAACTTCAGTGCGGCGCAACGTATCCCCGGCATGACGCCGTCCGCGCTTATGGCGCTTCTGGCGCACCTGCGACAGGCTGCGTGATGACGGCATCAATCGCAGCCCCGCTGGACGTTTCACGTGAAACCCGTGAACGCCTGAACTGTTTCGCCGACCTGCTTCTACGATGGACCGCGCGCATCAATCTGATATCGCCCCGCGACGTCCCACATCTTTGGCCGCGCCATATCGAAGACTGCCTGCAGCTGGTTCCCTATGTCGAACGTGGCGCGCGCATCACTGATCTGGGTTCCGGCGGCGGATTTCCCGGACTGATATTGGCCATAGCCGCGGACGCGGACGTCACGATGGTCGAATCCGACCACAGGAAAGCGGCATTCCTTCGGGAGGCTGGCCGGGCTACAGGCTGCCGTTCCCAGGTCATTGTCGATCGCATAGAAAACGTCCAGTTGGACCCCGCGCCCGTCGTCACGGCGCGCGCGCTGGCGCCTCTGCCGCGCCTGCTGGACTGGACGCACCCACTGCTCGCGCCAGATGGCTATGCCCTGTTTCTTAAAGGGAAACAGGCGCCTGACGAGTTGACCGACGCGGCACCCGGCTGGCACATGTCGGTGGACCAGATTTCAAGCCGCACGCCCGGCGGCCTCATCCTCAAGATAAGCGATCTCAGACGTGTCTGATTCCACATCTCCGCGCAAAAAACGCGGCTCCGGTCCGAATGGTCCGGCAAACTCCATCAATACTCCTGTCATCCTTGCAATCGCGAACCAGAAAGGCGGCGTGGGCAAAACCACAACGGCGATCAATCTCGCAGCGGCTCTGGCGCAGGAAGCCGGGCGTGTGCTTCTGATCGATATGGACCCGCAGGGGAACGCTTCGACCGGCCTTGGCGTGGACTTCAACGCCCGCAAACAAGGCTCCTACGCCCTCCTCATGGGAGAAAAGGACCCCGCGTCGCTCGCCAGACCCAGCGACGTTGCAAACCTGTCGGTCATCTCGGCTGACACGGATCTTGTGGGCGCGGAGATCGAACTTATCGGGACGGACGACCGCGAACGCCGCTTGAAGGCGGCGCTACAGGATATTGGGAAAAGGTTTGACTATATCCTGATAGATTGCCCACCAAGCCTCGGGCTTCTCACCCTGAACGCGCTTGTCGCGGCTGATGGCGTCATTGCCCCCCTCCAGTGCGAATTCTTCGCGCTGGAGGGCATAAGCCACCTGACCAAGACTGTGGAACGCGTGCGCAGCCAGTTCAATCCGGCGCTGCATCTCGCAGGCATCGTGCTGACAATGTATGACAAGCGCAACAATCTGTCTGAACTGGTCGCAGCTGACGCCCGCAGCTTTTTCGGCGAGGCCGTTCTGGAAACTGTGATTCCGCGCAATATTCGCATTTCCGAGGCGCAAAGCCATGGCGCGCCGGTGATGATTTACGATCCGCGTTCAAGCGGCGCACAATCCTACACCGCTCTGGCGACAGAATTGCTCGCCAGATTCGACGCCAGACAGAAGGGGAAAAGCTGATGAGCCCACCGAAGCAAGCGGCCAGACCCCGTCTTGGGCGAGGATTAGCGGCCCTTCTCGGCGAACAGGCTCCCACAGCAGCGCCGCAGGGCGGCCCCAAAGGCGGGATAGCCGCTCTTCCCATCGAAAGTCTCGAGCCCGGTCCATTTCAACCCAGACAGGTCATGGAGCCAGAAGCCCTCGACGAACTAACCGAGTCCATCCGCGCTCGCGGCGTCCTGCAGCCCATTCTGGCGCGCCCTCACCCTGAACGCGCAGGTGTTTACCAAATCATCGGCGGCGAACGTCGGTGGCGGGCCTCACAGAAAGCGGGCCTGCATGAAATCCCGGTGCTGGTCCGTAATCTCGACGATGCGGACGCCATGGCCGCCGCCCTGGTGGAGAACCTGCAACGCAGCGACCTCAACCCCATGGAAGAGGCGGAGGGCTTCAACAGGCTCATAGAAGAATATCAGTTGACGCAGGACGAACTCGCGCGCGCCATTGGCAAATCGCGCCCGCACGTCGCCAATACGCTGCGCCTGCTGCGTCTTCCGCCCTCTCTGCGACAGGACGTAACGCGGGGCGCTCTGTCGGCTGGACACGCCCGCGCATTGCTCGGGCACCCCGACCCACTCGCCGCAGCTCGGGACGTCATCTCGCGAGATCTTTCCGTGCGCCAGACAGAGGCGTTGGTTCAGAAAGCCCAGTCTCACCGCAAAATCCCGCCCGCCGAAGCGGTGAAGATTCGGGCGGAGCGCGGCGATCCGGAAATCGCCATGCTGGAGAGAGATCTCAGCGCCAAACTGGGTCTGAAAGTGCAGGTTCAGTTCGACGGCAAGGGCGGTTCGATCCGCTTCGCCTATCGGACGCTCGATCAACTCGATCGTCTGCTGGAATTGCTGAATCGCTAATTTAGCCGCAAGAGACGCTTGCACTTCTGTTTCACGCCTGATAGAACCCCGCCTGTTCGCCGGGGACACCCGGTGGAGATAAATCCTGGGCGCATAGCTCAGTTGGTAGAGCAGCTGACTCTTAATCAGCGGGTCCAAGGTTCGAGTCCTTGTGCGCCCACCAGGATTTTTACTATTCCCCTAAAAATTGCACATGACTAGCCGTGGTCGGCAATGCTTGGCGCACTCAGAAAACGCACGAGCCGCGCGTCCCGCGTGAAACGCCCAAGAAGGGTATAATTTCCCGAAAACTGAAAACACCCGTACAGCCGCAGTCCATTCTACGCGGGGCAAGCTATCGTTCTCCATTCACGCCATTTCTCAACCAAAGAATCAGCGAAAAATGTTTCCTACACGGCCTGCTGCTTTTGAAACTCGTGCGAACGGTTTCGCGACGACCAAACCTTGATGCGTCCGCTTGTATGCTGAATTTATATTGAGAAAACCAAAGCAACCGCCAAAGGGTCTGCCAGAAACAGCGAGTAGATACCTACTCAACGTCACTTCCACGCAAGGCTGACGCTGTAGAGCGCCAACCTTGTGTTCATTGAATGCAATTACGCAGCGCTTTGCCTCTTAGTGCGCAATCTGTCTCAGCGTTCTTCAGGCGGCTAGAACCGCGATGCGCTCCTGAGCGGCCTTCGTGGCTGTAGCGCGTTGTTCCGGGCCCCTTGCGACGCCATCCGCGGCGATCACTTCAAGCTGCGTCACGCCGAGTAGGCCAAAAACCGCGCGGAGATAGCTTTCGCCATGCTCAAAGGCCGCGTTCGGGCTGCCTTCCCCATAAAAACCCCCACGCGAGATGGCAAGAATAACGCGCTTCCCTCCGGCAAGGCCCTCAGGACCAGCCTCGGTGTAGCGAAATGTCTTTCCTGCGACGACGACCCTGTCGATCCACGCCTTGAGCTGGCTCGAAACGCTCAGATTATAAAAACCGACGCCTACGACGACTATATCCGCCTCAAGAAACTGCTGCAGCGCAACCCCGCCTGCCGTCACGTCGTCTTTCAGCGCCTGATCAGGCTCGCCCTCTGAACCCTGCGCGGCAAGAACCCCGCCCGAGAGATGCTGGATCGGGTCTGCCGCCAGATCCCGATAGCTGACCTCAAGCCCCGGTATTTCAGCGACAAACTTCGCCGTGATCGCACGCGACAACCCCCGACTGACACTGTGATCGGCGAGGATGGAAGAATCGATGTGCAGAAGCTTCATGGAAGCGCCCCTTGCTTTGTGGTAACTTTTGAATACCGACTCACATTATGTAATCACCGAGAACGCACAAGGAGGCACATTATTGTCACCTGAGAACAGCCCTGTTCCTGCCACTGAAGTTCATGAGCCCAGTCAGTGCCGTGCGGTCAGTGACGTCCTGTCACGCATCGGCGACAAATGGTCCGTTCTGGTGGTCATGCAGTTGAGCAACGGATCGCGCCGTTTCAGCGACCTGCGCCGCTCAATCGGCAGCATCTCACAACGCATGCTGACCCTTACGCTACGTGGGTTAGAGCGCGATGGCCTTGTCACCCGGACAGTCACGCCCAGCATACCGCCGCGGGTCGACTACGCGCTGACCGACCTTGGTCACTCATTGCGCGAGCCGGTACAGACACTCGGGCGTTGGGCGTTTGCGAACCGCGAACGCATCGCCGACGCCCGCAGCCGTTTCGATCAGGACGCTCGGTGACCACACCAGCCCGCGATCTGCGCCCGCCGTCGTTTACGCCTCCGGCACAGTCGGCTCACCCGTAAAAATTCGTCGCACACGGTTCAATGCGTTCTGCTCGTTGAAACAGGAGTTTCGCATGTTTGGAAACAACGCGTTTGCGTCGCTGACGCACTTCGCTCTTGCTTATCAGATCGCCGAATGGGGGTGGAAGATCGGTGAGCACACATATGGTTCCCCGACGGTCATCGAAGCCGAATATGCAAATCTCGAAATTGGCCGCTTCTGTTCGATCGGGCCGGAGGTGCTGATGATACTCGGCAATCACCGGCACGACACTGTGACGACCTACCCTTTCAAGACGCTCTCGCACTTCTGGCCCGAAGCCGCTGGCGGCGTAGACGATCACTGCTCCGGCGGAGATATCATCATAGGCCACGACGTCTGGATTGGCGCGAGAGCCTCCATCCTGTCCGGCGTGACGATCGGATCTGGCGCCGTCATCGCTACCGGCGCTGTTGTGACGAAAGACGTGCCCGCTTACGCAATCATGGGCGGCAACCCGGCAAGGGTCATCCGGTATCGTTTCCCGGAACCAATCATCGCACGACTTTTACAAATCGCCTGGTGGGACTGGTCAGAAACGCTTCTCCGCGAACGTTTACAGGCGTTGATGAACGACGATATCGAAGGGTTTCTCACGAAATATGAAACACCGGCCACCGATGAATGAATTCCCCGCTCCTGCGTCGCACGTAAAATCTATGCGCGGTGATGCGTAATCAGAATCACGCAAACGCCCAGCAGGCACAGTCCTGCGCCGAAAAAATCCCAACGATCCGGACAGACGCCTTCCGCAAGCCATAGCCACACAAGAGCTATACTGATGTAGACCCCGCCATACGCTGCGTAGGCCCGGCCGGCGGCGACGGTGTCGATCTGCGTTAAAAGAAACGCGAAGACCACCAGAGAAATACAGCCAGGACCAAGCCAAGCCGCAGATTTTCCCATACGAAGCCACGCCCAGAACGAATAGCACCCGGCAATTTCGGCAAGAGCGGCAGCCATATAAATCAAGGTCGTCATCATCGCCGGGTCAAACCTTTCTGCCCATTTGAGGATCTGCAGGCGCCACCGACAAAGCCGTCTCCCTTGAATGATTCCGAGAAAAAATCGAGAAAAGCGTGAATACGAGAAGCCAGACGCTCGTGTCTGACATAGACCGCATGAATGTCTTCTCGATCGCCCGGATTAAACGCCTTCAGGATTTCGACCAACCGCCCGTTCGCCAGATCATCCGCGACATGGAAACGCCCAAGCCTGGCCACGCCGCCGCCAGCGATAGCCATCAGGCGAACGACTTCGCCCGAGTTACCGAAAAATGCGCCTTCTACAGCCTTCTGGACCCCAACGCCGTCGATCAGAAATGGCCAGGCGTCCACTGTCCGCCGAAAGCTGAACCTCAAGCACAAATGCCGCTCCAGATCCTCGGGCCGTGATGGATGGCCATAACGGGCGAGATAATCCGGACTCGCCACGACCGCCATACCACTCCGCCCGATCTTGCGCGCCAGCAGACTCGAATCACGCAATGGCCCAACTCTGAACGCCACGTCTGCGCGCTGGTCCACCAAATCGACGACAGAATCCGTAAGGTCGACGTACGGGGTTATTCCCGGATGACATTCCATGAATCGGGGCAGCAAGGGGAGCAGAACATGAACGCCAAACGGCACGGATGCATTAATGCGCAACGGGCCGCGCGCAGTCTGCGCTTCTTTTCCAAAACTGCGTTCAACATCATCCAGTTCTTCAACAAGCCCTGAAACACGCGCTCGGTAGGACTCGCCTTCCGGGGTCAGCGCCAGCGAGCGCGTCGTGCGTGACACAAGTTGCACGCCAAGACGGGTTTCCAGACGCGACATCGCGCGGCTGACCGCTGATGGCGTCAGGCGCAATGACTTAGCCGCAGCGGCAAACGTTCCCGTCCGCGCAACCTCCAGAAAAACCAGCATTTCTCCCAGTCGGTTATCCATTTTCAACTCATGATTAAAATGCACTTTTATCGTGATTACGTGCATTCTAATCATCTAAAGTCCACTGCACTAATGTCTTGCATGACGAACCATCAGGGAGCAGATCATGGATTTACAACTCACGGGAAAAACAGCGCTCGTAACTGGGTCGACAGCCGGCATCGGACTGGCGATAGCCGAGCGTTTTGCGGAAGAAGGCGCCCACGTAATCCTGTGCGGTCGTTCGCAAGCAAAACTGGACGAGGCGGTGAAACTGGTCGCTGCCAAGGGAATCGCCCGAGGCGTCCTCGCTGATCCTGCGACCGCCGAAGGCGCCGAAGCGTTGATTACCGCTGTCCCTCAGGTCGATATTCTGATCAACAATCTCGGCATCTATGAAGCCAAGCCATTCACGGAGATCACCGACGACGATTGGCGACACCTGTTCGAAGTCAACGTCATCAGCGGCGTGAGGCTGACCCGCCATTATTTTCCGCAAATGCTGGCCGCCAACTGGGGACGGGTTATCTTCATTGCGAGTGAAAGCGCTCTGGTGATCCCTCAGGAAATGATCCACTACGGCATGACCAAAACAGCGCAACTTGCGATTGCCAGAGGGCTTGCGGAGCAAACACGAGGCACGAAGGTTACGGTGAACTCCGTCATGCCAGGCCCGACGCGCTCCGAGGGAATCGTCGAGTTCATCCGCTCCGTCGTCGATGACAAAGACGCCCCTGAAGCCGACCGGGAGGCAGAGTTCTTCGCCAAGATGCGCCCTCTTTCTCTAATTCGCCGCCTTATCGACGCAGACGAAGTCGCGGCGCAGGTCGCGTTATTGGCAAGTCCCCTGGGAGCGGTCACCAATGGCGCCGCCATTCGTGTCGAAGGTGGAATCGTGCCTACAATAGCCTGACGAATTTGGAGAGTTCTGGACGTACTCACCCTTGACGACTGAGCCATCCGGCCTCGTCCGGCGTGGGGTCGCCCCTCCGCAGTGGCAGGCGGAGGATAGGCGATGTTTTTGCCCTGCTGAGCATACGATAAAGCCCCCGGGTGAGGGTCACCGATGGTCTAGGGTATCTGAGCAAAAGGCGGAGGTAGATATTACTGTCAACCATCGTCGCTTTTGGGTAATCGAGCGCATTGTCTGATTCGACTGTTGCGTTCGACTAGGTCCCGTTGACAAAAGATCCAATCCAGAGCCTTGCTGCGGCGATATTGAGGAAACTTATGAAGGACAGGGCGGTCTTGTCGTAGCGGGTCGCAATGCGGCGCATCTGCTTGAGGTGGTTGAACATCCGCTCGATGCGGTTGCGGTCCCTGTAACGTCGCCAGTCTGTTTTCTGTGGAACACTGCGGCCTTTTCGTGAGGGAATAACCGGCAGGATCCCGTGGATCAGCAGGTCCTGGCGGAAACTGTCGCTGTCATAACCCCGATCGGCCAGCATGGCCCTGGGGTTTGGAGCCGGAAGTTCCAGCAGGGCAGTTACGGCTTTATAGTCC
>NZ_AUBI01000020.1 GCF_000429165.1 Acetobacter nitrogenifigens DSM 23921 = NBRC 105050
CGGCGCGGAACGCCTGATCGTCATCCTCAACGACAACGAGATGTCCATCGCGCCGCCGGTCGGCTCGATGTCGAACTACCTCTCGCGCCTGATGTCCTCGCGCCAGTTCATGGGGCTGCGCGACCTCGCCGGGAAATTCGTCAGGAAGCTGCCCGACCGGCTCGAGCGCACGGCCAAGAAGGCCGAGGAATACGCGCGCGGCATGATCACCGGCGGCACGCTGTTCGAGGAACTGGGCTTCTACTATGTCGGCCCCGTCGACGGGCACGACATCAGCCAGCTCGTGCCGATCCTGCGCAACCTGCGCGACACGGACAACGGCCCGATCCTGCTGCACGTCATCACCGAGAAGGGTCGCGGCTACAAACCCGCTGAGGCCGCAGGCGACAAGTACCACGCGGTCGCGAAGTTCAACATCGTGACCGGCGAGCAGAGCAAGGCCCCGCCTGGCCCGCCGTCCTGGACCAACGTGTTCGCCCGCGAACTGGTCCGCAGCGCCGAGCAGGACGACAGGATCGTCGCCATCACGGCGGCGATGCCGTCCGGCACCGGCCTCGACAAGTTCGCCAGCAAGTTCCCCGACCGGTTTTTCGACGTCGGCATCGCCGAACAGCACGCCGTGACCTTCGCCGCCGGCATGGCGACGGAAGGGCTGCGGCCGTTCTGTGCGATCTATTCGACGTTCCTGCAGCGCGCCTATGACCAGCTGGTCCACGACGTGGTGCTGCAGAACCTGCCGGTGCGCTTCGCCATCGACCGCGCCGGTCTTGTCGGCGCGGACGGAGCGACCCACGCGGGCTCGTTCGACCTGGCCTATCTGGGTTGCCTGCCGAACATGACGATCATGGCGCCGAGCGACGAGCTTGAACTGCTGCACATGACGGCGACGGCCGCCGCCTTTGACGAGGGCGCGATCGCGCTGCGTTACCCGCGCGGCAACGGCCTCGGGCTGGAGCTTCCGGCCGCGGGCTCGATCATCGAGATCGGCAAGGGGCGCATCGTGCGCGAGATGGGCGCGCAGTCCGGGCGCGAGAAAGGCGGCGTCGCCATCCTCAACCTCGGCCCGCGCATGGTCGAGGTGCTGAAGGCCGCCGACCAGCTCGCCGCCCACGGCCTGGCGCCAACCGTCGCCGACGCGCGCTTCGCCAAGCCGCTCGACACCGCCCTGATCGAGCAGCTGGCGCGCAACCACGCCGTGCTGATCACCATCGAGGAAGGGTCGGAGTGCGGCTTCGGGGCGCTCGTCGCCCATCACCTGTCAAAGACAGGCCTGCTCGACAACGTCCGCCTGCGCACCATGACACTGCCGGACAGGTTCATCGACCACGACAACCAGTTCGACCAATACAACACCGCAGAACTCAACGCCCCGCACATCGTCAAAACCGCACTCAACGCGCTCGGCGTCAATTCAAACATAACCCAGAGCGTCGCCCAGAAAACGGTTTCAGGAGCCAATTGATGATCGATATCCGTCTGACCGCGCGTCGCGCCCTGTCCGCAACAGCGGCGCTGGCCATCACTGTCTCTTTCGGCCCTGGCGCTGCCCGCGCACAGGCGGCAGTCGACGAAACAGCGCCAGTGGCCGCGCTGGATCAGGCGCTTGACAGGATTCAGCAAAAGGACTCGGGCGCTTTCGACGCACGTATGCAGACGCTGGCGCCGGTAATCGACCAGACTTACGATCTCGAAGCCGTGCTGCGTTCCTCCATCGGCGCGGCGCGCTACATGCAGCTTTCCGATCAGGAAAAGCAGACATTGCTCGCGACATTTCGCCAGTACACGGTCGCCCGCTATCTCTCGAACTTCAAACGTGGCTCAGGCGCACGGTTCACGCTCGCCCCGGGCTCCCGCCCGTCTCCGATCGGCGGCGAAAAAATCGTCACGACGCATATCGGCTCGGAAGACAATATGCCTGGAACGGAGGTCGACTATGTCGTCAGACCCGAAGCTGGCTCGTGGAAGATCGTTGACGTTCTGCTGGAGGGGCATATTAGTCAGGCGGCGGCGCAACGCGCGGATTTCGGCTCCACCCTCGCCTCTGGCGGCGTCAACGGGCTGGTCGATGTGTTGAACCGCAAGGTCAAAAGCTTCTCCGAGGACTAATCCCCATTATGCGCCGGCCGCATCGTTCACCGGACCTGCACACACCGCAAAACGCGCCGCGGGATGCCGCGCCCGTATGATCGGCCCGTCTTCGGTCTTTCAGGTCGCCGCAATCGGAAGCGCAGCGCTCGGCCTGGCCGGGTGCGTGCAAGCCGCGCTGGGAACCGCGCTCGTCGCGCGTTTCTGCGCGCGCGAGCGTCGGCGGCAACAGCCTTCCAGTTTTCCGACGGTTACGATTCTCAAGCCGTTGCATGGCGATGAGCCTCTGTTGGATGAAGCGCTGGAAAGCTTCTGCACGCAGGATTATCCTGCGATGCAAATCGTATTCGGCGTTCAGCGGGCCAACGATCCGGCCATTGAACTGGTCCGGCGTCTTCAGGCCCGCCATCCCGGCGTCGACATGAGCCTTGTCGTCAACGGCGCGCTTCATGGGGAAAACCGGAAAGTCAGCAATCTGATCAACATGCTTCCTCACGCGAAGCATGAAATTCTGGTCATCTCGGACTCCGATATCCATGTCGGACCGGATTATCTCCGACAGGTCGTCCTTGCGTTCCAGACGCCCAATGTCGGCCTGGTGACGACTCTCTATGCCGGGCTTCCCGCCAGCAACGCACTACCACGATTGCTGTCAGCCTGTCAGATCAACCACAATTTCCTGCCGGGCGTACTGCTGTCCCGCTATCTGGGGCGTCAGGATTGCCTTGGCGCCACAATGGCCCTCACTCGATCCATGCTCGACCGGGTCGGCGGCCTGGAGGCGCTGGTCGCACACGTGGCGGACGACGCGGTGCTCGGGCGTCTCGTTCGGGCGCAGGGTCAGGACATCGCCATCGCCGGCTGCATGACCTGGACGACGATCGCGGAAGACAGCCTGCCAGCGCTTTACAGCCATGAGCTTAGGTGGGGGCGCACGGTCCGGGCTCTGGCGCCGGTCGGCTATCTCGCATCGTCGATTCAGTTGCCTCTTCTGTGGCTCACGCTGGCTGTCGTGCTGCAGCCGCACGCGTCCTGGCCCCTCGCTCTGTTTTTGTGGTGCTACGGCTTCCGCGCCGCCGCCGCGTTCGTCATGGATCGCTGCGTCGGTCAGCGCTCACTCATGCCCCTGCTGCTGCTCGCGCCGCGAGACTGGCTCTCGGCGATTATCATGGCGAGCAGCATGACCGGCACGCGGGTCGATTGGCGCGGACACACCATGCATGTTTCCGGGCACGTCGCGGGACCGGCCCACGCCCCTCCCATCAGCGCCATTCCCCCTCCTATATCAACAGGGGACTAGAAGCCGCGTCTCCCACACCGGGTCGTTTTTCCCTGCGGCATGACAGCGATACCCGAAACCGCTATGCAAGCGCCTCCGGTATTGAGTCAGTGTCGTCGCGACCCGATTTTCTGACGACCATCCTATCTCCGCCACCCGCTTTGGCTCCAATTCGGCAAGGACCGTCCGCCATGATGAAGACCCTGTTTCTGCAACCCCCGTCATTCGACGGCTTCGACGGCGGCGCCGGCTCCCGGTATCAGGCCAAGCGTGAAATCAAGTCGTTTTGGTATCCGACGTGGCTCGCCCAGCCTGCAGCTCTGGTCGAAGGCAGCCGCCTGATCGACGCGCCGCCCGCGCGCATGGGCATGGAGCCGATTCTCGCCGACGTGAAGAATCGCGATCTGGTCGTCCTGCACACCTCCACCCCGTCTTTCTCCAAGGACGTACAGGTGGCGCAGATGCTCAAGGACGCCAATCCGAACCTGAAGATCGGCATGGTCGGCGCGAAGGTCGCCGTTCAGGCGGAAGAGAGCCTGCTCAAGGCCTCGCCAGTCGATTTCGTAGCGCGCAACGAATTCGACTTCACCATCAAGGAAGTCGCCGAAGGTCGCGATTTCAAGGATATCGACGGCATTTCCTGGCGCAACAGCGAAGGCGTGATCGTCAACAACCGCGACCGCGCCATGATCGAGAACATGGACAGCCTGCCGTTCGTGACGGAGGTCTATAAGCGCGACCTGCGGATCGAAGACTACTTCATCGGCTATCTGATGCACCCGTACATCTCGATCTACACGGGTCGCGGATGCAAATCGCGCTGCACGTTCTGCCTGTGGCCGCAGACGGTCGGCGGCCATAACTACCGCACCCGCAGCCCGCAGCACGTCGCCGCCGAAATCCGCCTTGCGAAGCAGTATTTCCCGCAGGTGAAAGAGTTCTTCTTCGACGACGACACCTTCACCGACGACCTGCCGCGCGCCGAGGCGATCGCGAAGGAACTCGGCAAGATGGGCGTCACCTGGTCGTGCAACGCCAAGGCGAACGTTCCCCGTAAGACGCTTGAAGTCCTGAAGGACAACGGCCTGCGCCTGCTGCTGGTCGGCTATGAGAGCGGCAACCAGCAGATCCTTCACAACATCAAGAAGGGCATGCGGGTCGAAGTGGCGCGCGAGTTCACGAAGAACTGCCACGAACTCGGCATCAAGATCCACGGCACCTTCATCGTCGGTCTGCCTGGCGAGACGAAGGAGACGATCCAGGAAACGATCAAGTTCGCGACCGAGATCAACCCGCACACCCTGCAGGTTTCCCTCGCGGCGCCCTATCCCGGCACCGCCCTGCACAAGCAGGCGACCGAGAACGGCTGGCTGGACGAATCCCACGCCGAGCTGATCGACGAGAACGGCGTGCAGATGGCGCCGCTGCATTATCCGCACCTGTCGCACACCGAAATCTTCAACAGCGTGGATGAGTTCTACCGGAAGTTCTATTTCCGCGCGCCGAAGATCGCGTCGATCGTCAACGAGATGGTGCGCAGCCCGCAGATGATGAAGCGTCGTCTGCGCGAAGGCGTGGAGTTCTTCCACTTCCTGCGCGACCGCCGCGCGGCCTGATGCGCGGGAGGCCGACCACCGCCCGTCGCCCGGCGCGAAAGAGCCGACGGCGGGTGGGCCAACGCCTCCCCCTGACGCGCCGCTGAATCATGAAGCGCGCCATCATTTCCGCTGACGATTTCGGCCTTTCGGTCGAAGTCAACGAAGCAATCGAGATCGCCCACCGTGACGGCCTGCTGTCGACGGCCAGCCTGATGGTCGCAGGTCCCGCGTTCGACGACGCCGTCGAGCGCGCGCACCGTCTGCCGGACCTGCGCGTCGGGCTTCATCTGGTGGCGATCGAAGGACCGGCGAAGCTGCCGCCCGCCGACATTCCCCTGCTGGTCGCTCAGGACGGGCAGTTCCCGTCCGATCAGCTTCGGCTGGGCGTAGAGTATTTCTTCCGGCCGTCTGTCCGGCGCGAACTCGCCGCCGAGATCGCGGCGCAATTCGAAGCGTTTCGGAGCACGGGTCTGCGCCTGGACCATGCCAACGCCCACAAGCACATGCACCTCCATCCCACCGTCGGGGCGCTGCTGATCGAGATCGGCAAGAAATTCGGCCTGCGAGCGGTGCGCGTGCCGCTGGAGCCGTTAGAGCCGCTCTACGCGGCCGGGATTTATACCGACACTCTGGGCGACGCTGCTCTACGCCGCTGGACTGCACTGCTTCGACATCAAGCCCGCGAAGCAGGTATGATCACCAACGACTGGTGCTTCGGCCTCGCATGGAGCGGGCATATGACGCCGAGCCGCGTGGCGGCTCTGGCCGCGCATTTGCCGGAAGGCGTGTCGGAAATCTATTTTCATCCCGCCACGAGCAAAAATGCGCTGATAAGCCGGTTGATGCCCGACTATGAACATGAAGCGGAACTGGCCGCCCTGTGCAGCCCCGGTTTCCGCGCCGGGCTGGCCCACTCCTGCACGCGCCTGATCGGCTGGAACGATCTTTATTGAAGCGTTCCAGCCGATCAGCATATCGGACAGCTTCAACGGAATTATGTGCGGCAGGTTCTGAATAACGCAGCGTGGCGGGCGCCTTTGCGTGCTGAAAGACCGGATTCACCGAGACGAGCGAAAGCCAGTTACGGGGCGCCGCCGTCCTTGCGCAGGGAGCGTGACCGATAGAGCCGCCCCCACCACGACGCGTCTCAAATCGGTACATGTTACGACGACTGTCGGGACACGAACCTTCTTTCTGCGCTCACTATCCGTCGCGACGTCGCCGTGAAACGAGACGCGCGTAAGCCGCGTTGAAAACTTCCGCGCAATCATCCGGCGCGTTCCACGGCAGCGAGACACGCACCGCACATCCGGCGAGATCGCCCAGACCCATCGCCTCCAGAACATGCGACGTCGCCACTTTTCCCGAGGAACACGCAGATCCTGCCGACACGCAGACCCCGTCCAGATCAAGCGCGATCAACTGCGCCTCGCCCCTGATCCCGGACAATGCCAAAGAGGTCGTGTTGCCCAGACGAGAAGCTCCGTCGCCACAGACGGTCGCACCGGCCGCTCGCGCAGCGATCTCGATTGCGTCGCGGAGGGGCGCAAGATCCCGGGAACACGTCGACGCAGCTTCAAGCGCAGCAGCCATGCCCATGATAGCGGGAAGAGCCGGCGTGCCGCCGCGGCGGCCACGCTCCTGACCGCCGCCAGCCTGCACCGGCGCCAAAGGCGTCGCCCCCTCGCCCGCGAGCAGCAACGCCCCGGTGCCTTTCGGGCCGCCGAACTTATGCCCAGAAATCGCCAGACTGTCCGCACCCAGAGACCCGAGGTCAAACGCCATTCTGCCCGCCGCCTGCACGGCGTCCACATGAAGGCGTGCCCCGTATCGTCGGCAAAGCGCCGCTATCTCGGATATCGGGTGCAATACGCCGGTCTCGTTATTCGCCAGCATGGCGCAAACGAGCGCGCCATGTTGACCAGCCTCGCTTAAGCGCGCCTCCAACACTTCGAGATCCAGGGTTCCGTCCCGAAGAACGGGAATCGTGCACACAGTGGAGTCGTCTGACGCGCGGCGGATGGCGTCGTGTTCCGTGGCGCCAGCAAGAAGCGTCCGACCAGCCCCAAGGCCACGCACCGCCAACAGATTCGCCTCGGTCCCCCCGGAAGTGAACACACAGTTCTCGGCGGACGCTCCGAACCGCCCCGCCACCAGACGGCGACCGTGGTCCAGCGCCGCACGCGCAGCGCGCCCCGCCCGGTGCGGAGAGCTGGGATTTCCTGTGATTTCCGCGCCTTCCACCATTGCCTCCAAGGCTTCCGGGCGTACAGGCTCAGACGCATTCGCGTCGAGGTACAGACCCGATGCAGGAGTTTTCGGCGAGGAGTTCACGACCGCCGCGTGGGCGAGATATGCACCTTTCCGCCCACGTCTCTCTCACGCTTTTGTACGTTTTCTGTAGCCATTACCGTGAACTCGCAGATATATGTTGCTTCGAAGCCACGATTTGGCGCAAACAAAAGGCGCTCTTGAAGAACCTTAACGAGTGGCGAGACGCCGAATGCGGCGCCAAGCAGGAGGAGTACCTTTCATGGACGTTCGTGCGTTCGAGTCAACCTCCTTCTTACCATCCATCAAGCTCACGGCGCATCACGCCAGCAAGGCTCGCCCGCGCCGTTCGTCGCCTGGCGATCCGGCCGGGTGACTTCCCCGCGTGATGGAAACGGCGGGGGCGGCGCATCGCGCGCAGACCTCCCCTGTTGAATAAGCATCTCGCGCAACGTAAGCCCGGCCCCAAATAGGGAATGGCAAGTGTCTTTGAGCGGTCATGCAGTGCGGAGCTTCGCTTTCGCCGCGCCGCCGCGAAGAGATCAAGTTTCGTGACTTTACATTCGAACCCGACGGATCGGCGAGGCATCGTCACCCGTTCGGCGACCACCTTTAACACGGCGACCGTCATGCCCAGGGACGGCCACCAGGAATCGTGGAACCATAATGCCTGAGGTTATGTTCGCCGGCCCCGACGGCCGCCTAGAGGGACGTTACCATCACTCCAGCGAGCCCAACGCGCCACTGGCGCTGGTTCTGCACCCTCACCCGCTGCATGGCGGGACGATGAACAACCGCATCACGTACGCGATGTACCGCTCGTTCGAGAAAATGGGTTTCTCCGTCATGCGCTACAATTCGCGCGGCGTGGGACGTTCGCAGGGACGCTATGACGGCGGCATCGGCGAAATTTCGGACGCAGCTGCGGCCCTTGACTGGATGCAGGCAGTCAACCCGAACTCCAGCGCGCTGTGGATCGCAGGTTACTCCTTCGGCGCGTTCGTCGGCATGCAGCTTCTGATGCGTCGTCCGGAAGTCACCGGCTGGATCAGCGTCGCGCCCCCGGCCGCTCATTATGACTTCGGCTTCCTTGCTCCCTGCCCGTGCGGCGGCCTGATGATTGCTGGCGGCAAGGACGACATGGCGCCGGAACCGGCCATCCACAAGCTGGTCGACAAGCTGAACACGCAGAAGAACGTCACTGTCGATTATCGGATTTTCCCCGAAGCCGACCACATCTTCGCCAATCAGGCCGAGCAGGTCACCGACGCTCTCGAAGACCATGTCGGCACGGTCATGGCGCGCCGCGCGATGCCGCTGGCGGCTGACTGACGCCCCTTCGGGCTGCGGCGGTTTCTCCTGATCGTCTGGCGTGGTAGACCACCCCGCGCCAGACGATCAGGACCAGACTGAGATGACCCAGCCCGAAGCATTATCCACCGCCACGCTCCGCAGCCCATTTCTGCAGGAAGCCACCGCGCGCGGGTTCCTCTATCAGTGCACTGACGTCGAAGCTCTCGACGCCGCCATGTTGGCCGGCCCGGTCACAGGCTATATCGGCTTCGATCCCACCGCTGACAGCCTGCACGTTGGCTCGGCGACGCAGATCATGTTGCTGCGCCTGTTGCAAAAACACGGCCACCGCCCAGTCGCACTCCTTGGCGGCGGAACGGCGAAAATCGGCGATCCATCCTTCCGCGAAGAAGCCCGCTCACTGATGAGCGAAGAGACTATCGCAACGAACATAGCCGGAATCGAGAAAAGCCTGCGGCAGTTCATGACGTTCGGCGAGGGCTCTTCTGACGCCGTTCTCGCCAACAACGCCGATTGGCTCGACCGCCTTCCCTATATCGAATTGCTTCGCGAAGTCGGCGTGCATTTCTCGGTCAATCGTATGCTGTCTTTCGATTCCGTGAGATCGCGTCTCGAGCGCGAGCAGGGCCTGACGTTCCTCGAGTTCAACTATTCCATTTTGCAGTCTTTTGATTTCCGAGAACTGAATCGACGTCACGGCGTAAATCTGCAGATGGGCGGGTCCGACCAATGGGGTAATATCGTCTCGGGCATCGACCTTGTCCGCCGCACGGACGGCAAGCAAGTCTTCGGCCTGACCGCGCCGCTGCTGACCACGTCGTCCGGCGCCAAGATGGGCAAATCCGCCAAGGGCGCCGTTTGGCTGTCGGCGGAGCGGCTGCCCGTGTTCGAGTACTGGCAGTTCTGGCGCAACACGGAAGATGCAGATGTCGGCCGCTTCCTCAAGCTCTTCACCGATCTGCCGGTGGAGGAGTGCGATCGTCTCGCCGCAGCAGAAGGCGCCGGGATCAACGAGGCCAAAAAAATCCTCGCCACGGAGGCGACCGCCCTGTGTCACGGGCGCGCCGCCGCCGAGGAAGCCGCCGAGACCGCACGACGCGTGTTTGAGGCTGGGCAGCATGTGGACACCCTGCCGACGCGCACGCTTCCTCACGCTGACCTTGCCGAAGGCATTCCCGCCTTCCGTATTTTTGCAGAGGCTGGACTAGTCGCCAGCAACGGCGAGGCGCGGCGCCTGATCCGTGGTGGCGGCGCACGCGTCAATGACATAGCGGTGACGGATGAGGGGCAGATCGTCTCTTTCGCCGACGCGGTCGACGGCGTAGTCAAGCTGTCTTCCGGCAAGAAGCACCATGTGCTGGTGCGGGCGGGTACATGATTTACATTGCAGATGCGGAAAATTGCCTGAACAGCAATAGGGGAGAGCACTTCTTCTCCCTTATTGCTTTCGTTCCATCACGTCAGCCAAAGATCGTCCTGTCCGGTCTTTCCATTCAAACCAACCGTTAGCCGAACGCCCAAGCAGGTAGACCGCGCCAGGGCTGGGCGATTTGAAAAGAGTATCCCGCGTATAAACGATGCGAGAGCCATCGATGCGCAAAGCACCCTGATCAATCAGGTTTTGGCGCTTGCGATAGTAATTATGCCGACTGAAACTATCTGATACTTCAGACCGCCCATAAGATCCCGACAACACTACCAAACCCTCCTCCGTGTATCGAGCCTGTCCCTCCACGCCAGGAGCCAAGCAGTAAACGGTCACACCTTCTTCATCGGAAGAAATGTTACTTGGTTCCGCAGCCTCGAAAACTGGCGTCGCATCGGTCGATGTCTGACGGCGGGAACGAAGCAACGGTTCGAAGAGAGGATATCCCAGCGTCGTGAATAATATATCGAGCGTTTCAAAAACCTCCCGGCATTCCGCTTCCATGGCTGGCGGAGTATGTGGCTTGCTGCCCGCAGTTCCGTTTTCCAGTTCAAAACGCTCTGCACGCGCGGCTTTGCCAATCGCCAGCCATTCCAGATAATAAGCGTGTGTAACTGTAAGGCTTTGCGTCATCGATAACGAAATCAGCGCTCTATTCCAGAAATCTTTCTTTTCACTATGTTGTTTCAGGCGCGTTCTGAAATTTCCCGTTTGGCCAATATAGGCCTTTGGGACGCTCGTTTCTTCATTTTCACCGAGCAATGCGTAAACCCCGACATAGTCGGCCTCAGGCATGGCAAGAAACGCGCTCAAACATATGCGCGGTACTTCAATTACCTGTAATATCCTTGTGGTAATCGAAGCGACACGAATACCTTGAGGATCGCCGCCGGGAAGAAATATCTGAATCGTTTGTGGGTGCGGCATCATGATTTTATACGCAAACGTATCGTTCGGTCAGACAGAATTGATCGACGTAAGGGGCCACACCCGTAGGATAATTATAGATATTCACCCTCATCATTCGCAAGCGACACTCCCCAACCGCCGCCCTGCTCAAAGCGCACGCCGGGTAACACGACCACCATCAACAATTCGAAAAGCTCTTTTAATTATAAATATTTTCACACAAAATCCCACAAATCACCCCTGATACGAAGAAATCTCCACCAGATTCCGATCCGGATCGCGGCAGTAAACCGACGTGATCGGCCCCAGCGCGCCAAGACGCGCCACGGGGCCTTCCACCACCTCGACGCCACATTTGCGCAAATGCTCGATGATTTCTTCGCTGCGAACGGCGGCAACGAAACACAAATCATTCGCGCCGCAGGTGGAGTATTCGGCGGTCTCCCACCCCTCCATCCCCTCGGGACGCAGATTGATCTTCTGCCCGCCGAATTTCAGGGCGGTGCGGTTGTGGCGACCGTATTCTTCGCGCTCCATGCCCAGGACGCGCTGGTACCATGACGCCGAAATTTCGACGTCGCGAACCGTCAGCACAATATGATCAAGACGATCGACGGTAAAACGCATTCCACGAGCACCTTCCACAAGAGGGACCACAACCTTGCCGAACCGGGGTCCGGCGCGTTGCGACCGCACGCCCCAAAAACGCAAAGGGCCGCGCCACCGCCTCTATGGGGGCATAAAACGGGAGGAATGCAAGCCCCTCGGGATCTAACGCCCCGAGGGATCTGGCTCAGACCCGTATCAGGTCAGGCCGGCGTAGAAGTCATTGCCCTTGTCGTCGATGACGATGAAGGCCGGGAAGTCCTCGACCTCGATCTTCCAGACGGCTTCCATCCCAAGCTCGGGGTATTCCAGAACCTCCACCTTCCGGATGCAATCCTGCGCCAGACGCGCAGCCGGGCCGCCGACGGAACCCAGATAGAAGCCGCCATAACTCTGGCAGGCGTCCTTGACGGCCTTGGAGCGGTTGCCCTTCGCCAGCATGACGAAAGACCCGCCGGCCTTCTGCAGGTCGTTGACGTAGGAATCCATGCGCCCGGCCGTGGTCGGGCCAAAGGAACCGGTCGGCATGCCTGCGGGCGTCTTCGCAGGGCCAGCATAATAGACCGGATGGTCCTTCAGGTACTGAGGCAGCCCCTCACCCCTATCCAGACGTTCCTTAAACTTGGCGTGCGCGATGTCACGCGCCACGACAACCGTTCCCGTCAAAGCTAGACGCTTCTTGACCGGGTGTTTCGACAGTTCCGCACGGATTTCGTTCATCGGGCGGTTAAGATCGATCTTCACGACCTCGCCGCCAAGATGCGCGTCCGTCGTCTCGGGCAGGAAGCGAGCCGGATCACGCTCAAGCTGTTCGAGGAACACACCTTCGGCGCTGATATACGCCTTGGCCTGACGATCAGCGGAACATGACACGCCGATGCCAACCGGAAAGGATGCGCCGTGGCGCGGCAGGCGGATGACACGGACGTCATGGCAGAAATATTTGCCGCCGAACTGCGCACCGATGCCCAGCTTCTGAGTCAGCTTCAGCACTTCGGCTTCCATCGCCTCGTCACGGAACGCCTGAGCGTTTTCGTTGCCTTCGCGGGGAAGAGAATCGTAATAATGGGTGGAGGCCATCTTGACCGTCTTGAGCGTCTGCTCGGCCGACAGACCGCCCAGAACGATCGCGAGGTGATAGGGCGGACAGGCGGACGTGCCGAGCGTCTTCAGCTTCGTCTCAAGCCATTTGAGCAGGTTTTCCTTGCTTGAGATCAGCGCGCGCGTTTCCTGAAACAGAAACGTCTTGTTGGCCGACCCGCCGCCCTTGGCGACGAACAGGAAATCATACTGCTCGGGATGATACGTGCCGGGATTGGCGGCGATATCCACCTGCACAGGTAGATTGGTGCCGGTGTTCTTTTCTTCGAAAATCGTCAGCGGCGCCATCTGGGAGTAACGGAGCGCCGTGCCGGTGTAGGTATTGTAGACCCCACGCGACAGCGCTTCCTCGTCATTGCCTTCCACCCACACCCGCTGGCCTTTTTTACCGACGACGATCGCCGTTCCGGTGTCCTGGCACATGGGGAGCGCGCCGCCAGCGGAAATGCAGGCGTTCTTGAGAAGATCGAGCGCAACGAACTTGTCGTTGTCGGACGCTTCCGGGTCTTTGAGAATTCGGGTCAGCGATTCCAGATGCCCCGGCCGCAGCAGATGCGCGATGTCGTTGAACGCCTCGGTCGCCAGCGCCTCAAGAGCCGTAGCCTCGACACGCAGCACGGTCCGGCCATCGACCGTCAGAGTGCTCACGCCCTCTACATCAAGCTTGCGGTACGGCGTTTCATCGTTACCGAGCTGGAACACTGGAGCGTAAGCGAAATCCCGTGTCGCTGAAGTCTTGGCGGCGGAGGAATCCGGCGCTTTTGCGACGGGGGTCTGAACAGTCATGGTCTCGGTCTCCCGACGTGCGTTCAGCCGACGAGCACACCGTCAGCCTTGATTCGGGCCCTTCTTGCGGAATGCGTCGAGGCTTACGACCGCAGGAGAAGCGTCGGGTTCTGGCTCCGACCGCTCTTCCTGAACGGAGGCGGTTTCTTCCAGCACGGGCGCCGCCGCATCCGGCTCGTCCGGCGTCGTGAAACGCAGGGAGAGCTGGATATGCGGGTCCGCGAATCCCGTAATCGCCGCAACCGGGATCACAAGCGTCGAACCGACCCCGCCAAAAGACAGTCCAACCGAGACGCAGCTCCTGGCCCTGTCGACCGTAAGGTCCCAGAACTGATGCTGCAGCACGATGGTCATCTCATGCGGGTACTGGGCGCGGAGCCGGGCCGGAATCTCCACACCAGGCCAGTCGGTGCGGAAAGACACATAGAAATGGTGGCCGCCCGCAAGCCCCTCCCGGCTCACATGTTCGAGCGCACGCAACATCACCTCACGATAGGCGTCTTCCATCCACGCCTCGTAAGGCAGGAGGCTCTCCGGCAGTTCGCCGCCAAACTCGGTGTCGTCGTGATCGCTGGCCATCGCAAAAGCCCCTGTTTTTAACAAGCGTCCCCCTTGCGCCGTGCGCTTCGGAGACGGTCTTTCGGACGCGCGGCGCAACATGCCGACGCCAGCCCGTTTGGAAGAGGGATGCGGCAAACAGGAGCCGAACGCAAGCGCCGTCGGGCGATGCGTCGTCACGCAAGGGTGAACGCGCCAGAACCGTCATGGGTCGCGAAGAAAACTGAAGTGGGAGGGCTTCTGTTGCCCGGTGCCCTCCCGAACCGCGCTTATCGCTTATGCAGCGACAGCGAGCACCTCAGAGTTATCGTTGGCACTTGTGATTTAGCCCGATGACGGTGGTACAATGCCGGGCAAAAGGAACGGTTTTACCACGCGTGTCGAGCCTGTTTCGTCCCCATGTTTCCCCGCCCCGAAAGGCTGGAGGAGATGGTGGAGACGCCGGGTACCGCCCCCGGGTCCACAACGCTTATTCTACGTTCCGTTTATCGCCATAGCCAAGGGGCCGAAGCCCCTCCTGCACGGCGACATATAGGCGTCCGATTCACTGTGCGCAAGCGCTCGCCATCCCAAAGCGGAGCCACCGCGATCTGCGCGCAACCTCTTGTGACCAGAGCTTTTCCAACCGCCCCCCTCAGGTCGCGTAATATACGCCGACAGACCACCGCCCCGGAGGCCCACAATGAAGCATCTTCCACTCCTCCGCCGCTCCATCCTGCTTGCGGCGATCTGCCTGGCGCCGACTGGCGAACGCGCCATCGCCCAGCCGAGCCAGCGACCGCATACGGCCAGACCGGACGCGGCCGCACTGGCGGCGCAGCAGCTTCGCGACCAGGTCGGCCTCGCCGCCTTCACCGCGCCAGACTTCCGTCCCGGAACGGTGAAGCACATGGTCATGTTCGAACTGCGTCCGGGCGCCACGGACGCCCAACGCAAGATGGTGGTTCAGGAATTTCTGGATCTTGCCCGCCTGTCCCGCCGCCCAAACGGCTCGACCGTCGTCCAGTCGATCGAGACCGGCTTGCAGGATAGCGGCGAAGGCGTTGATCGAGGCCTCCAACTGGGGTTCCTCGTCACGTTCAAGTCGCAGGGCGACAGGAATTTCTATGTAGGGCGACCGATTGTGAATGACCCCGCGTTCTTCGACGCCGCGCACGAGCGCTACAAACAAAAAGTCGGCGCCCTGCTGCAACAGGTCGTGGTGTTCGACTTCCCGGTGTCCGCCACAACTACGCTCGCGGCATTCAGCGGAGGCCACCCCAGCCGGTAACGGTCGCCGCTTGCGCAGCGCCATTCCCGCACGTTCCTATCCGGAGTCCCGCGTGCTAGAGGTCTTCACCCGACACGAAGGTCGCCACGCGCCCTCGCAGCGCATGCGAACGATCCTCGCCATCCCTTTTTCGAAGGCGCCAGACCACCAGCCATGCCCCTGACCGACGCCCAACGCGCCGAGATCGAAGCCCACTCCCAGGCCTCGGCTCCCACACACCGCCCAACCGTTCCCGCACTCGAGGAAAAGCTGTTCAAGCCGATCCCCGTGCTCGACCACGGCTTCATCCGCGTTATCGATTACATGGGCGACGATTCGGCGGTCGTTCAGGCGGCGCGCGTGTCCTACGGACGCGGCACCAAGAAGGTTTCTGAAGATTCGGGCCTGATCCGCTATCTTATGCGGCACAGGCATTCGACGCCGTTCGAGATGTGCGAGATCAAGTTCCACATCAAACTGCCGATCTTCATCGCCCGGCAGTGGATCCGGCACCGCACGGCCAACGTCAACGAATACTCGGCGCGTTATTCGATCCTCGATAACGAGTTCTATCTGCCCGCCCCCGAACATATGGCGGCACAGAGCGCCAGCAACCGTCAGGGGCGCGGCGATACGCTCGACGCCGAGACCGCGCAGCAGGTGATGGAGCTTCTGCGCGACGACGCCGCCAGATGCTACCGAACCTACGAACACCTGCTGGACACCGACGAAGGCCCCGGGCTCGCCCGCGAACTGGCGCGCATGAACCTGACGCTGAACGCCTATACGCAGTGGTACTGGAAGGTCGATCTGCATAACCTGATGCACTTCCTGTCCCTGCGGATCGACCCGCACGCGCAGTACGAAATCCGCGCCTATGCAGAAGCGATGCTCGACATCCTTCGAGCGTGGGTTCCCGTCACCGCCGAAGCGTTTCAGGACTACCGCGTCGGCGCCTTCACGTTCTCGGCCTCCATGCTCGCGGCCCTGCGCCGGATGCTGGCGGGCGAAGCGGTGACGCAGCCCGATTCCGGCCTCAGCAAACGCGAGTGGGAAGAGTTTCAGGCCGCGATTCGTGCCTGACGGCGGGACCTGGGGAACGGCTAAAGGCGGCGGTCCGCAAGACGGTCGCCCGACGCGCCCTCCCCGCCCACCGAGCTTCACGCCGTTTGTGATCGCCGCCGCAGTCCTCGTGGTCATATGGGCCGCGATGGAATTTTTCCTGCCGCCAACACATCCCGCTCATTGGAAAGACCTCTTTCACAGCGAACAAACCTCTCGCTGAGATCGAATGCGCACTGCGCAGCGCTTGACCTGCCGGATCGGCTCGCCATAACGATTCGCCATGATTGCAAAGCATTTCATGGCGTCCGCGCCCCTTCCCTGCCGCCCTTCTCGCCGCAGGTTCCGCAACTCCGCCGCCCTGGGCGCGCTGCTGGCGGCAAGCGCGCTCTGCGCGCTGCCGGGCGCCCGCGCAGACGCCCCGCCGACCAACCCTTTTGTGACAGCAAGCACGCTGCCCTTTCAGGCGCCGCGCTTCGACCTGATCCATGACAGCGATTATCAGCCCGCGTTCGAGCAGGGCATGGCCGAACAGCGCGCCGAGGTAGACCGCATCGCCAACGACCCGGCGGCGCCGGACTTCGAAAACACCATCGCCGCACTCGAACGCTCCGGCAGGATGCTCGATCGCGTCAACAACGTCTTCAGCTGCGTATACGGCGCTGACACGAACCCGGCGCTGGACAAGGTGGAGGAGATCGAGGCCCCGAAGCTGAGCGCGCATCAGGATGCGATTTTCCTCAACCAGAAACTGTTCGCACGCGTGAAGGCGCTTTACGACCAGCGCGACGCCCTGAAACTCGATCCCGAGCAGCGGCAGGTTCTCGAACTCTACTACCAGCAGTTCACACATGCGGGCGTCCAGCTTTCCGCCGCCGACAGGACAACCCTCAGCGCACTCAACGCCCGGATCTCATCGCTTGAAACCACCTTTCAGCAGAAGCTGATGGAGGGCACGAAAGCCGCGGCCCTGATCGTGGACGACAAGACGGTTCTGGCAGGCATCGGCGCCGAAGGCATGATCGGCGCATCGAAAACAGCCTCATCTCGCGGTCTGGATGGCAAGTGGGTCGTCGCGTTGCAGAACACGACGCAACAGCCCGCCCTGTCATCGCTGGAAAACCGCGCGACACGCGAGGCGCTGTTCCAGAAAAGCTGGACCCGCACCGAAAAGGGCGACGCCAACGACACCCGCGACACGGTCTCGCAACTCGCTCAACTGCGTGCACAGAAGGCGGCGCTGCTGGGCTACCCCGACTACGCGTCCTACGAACTTTACGACCAGATGGCGAAAACGCCGCAGGCGGCGCAGGCGTTCATGAATCGCCTTGTCCCCGCGACCCGCGCCGAGCAGGAGCGTGAAGCCTCCGATCTGCAACACGAGATCACAGCTGACGGGAAATCGTTCAAGCTGAAGCCCTGGGACTGGAACCTCTACACCGACAAGCTCCGCCAGAAGCGCTTCGACCTCAACCAGAACGAAGTTCGCCCCTATTTCGAACTCAACACCGTGCTGCGCGACGGCGTGTTCTACGCCGCGAACCAGCTTTACGGCGTGACCTTCAAGGAACGAAAGGATCTTCCGGTCTGGAATCCTGACGTCATGGTCTTCGAAGTTTTCGATAAGGATGGATCGCCGCTCGGCCTCGCCTATTTCGATTACTTCAAGCGCGACAACAAGAACGGCGGCGCATGGATGTCGAATCTGGTCGGGCAGTCGAAACTGCTCGGCACGAAGCCGGTCATTTACAACATCGCCAATCTGCCCAAACCCGAAAAAGGCCAGCCCGCGCTGATCAGCTTCGAAGACGTGGTGACGATGTTCCACGAATTCGGCCACGGCCTGCACGGGCTTTTCGCCAACCAGACCTACCCCATGGTCTCCGGCACCGCCGTCGCGCGCGACTTCGTGGAATTCCCTTCACAGTTCAACGAACACTGGGCGCTCGACCCGAAAGTGCTCGCGCATTACGCCCGGAATATCGACACCGGCGCACCGATCCCCGCCAACCTGATCGACAAGATCCGGCGCGCGGCCCACTTCAATCAGGGCTACGCGCTGGGCGAGATCATCGCCGCGTCAAAACTCGACATGGACTGGCACAGCCTGTCCGCCAGCGCGCCAAAACAGAACGTCGATACGTTCGAGGCCGCGTCGCTGAAGAAAAGCGGACTGGACGTCACCGACGTGCCGCCCCGCTATCGCTCCAGCTACTTCCTGCACATCTGGGCCAACGGTTACGCAGCCGGATATTACGCCTATCTCTGGACCGAAATGCTGGACGACGACGTCTATGCATGGTTCCGCGACCACGGCGGCCTGACCCGCGAAAACGGACAGCGTTTCCGCGACATGATCCTCTCGCAGGGGCATACGCAGGACTACGCCGCAATGTTCCGCGCCTTCTACGGCAAGGACCCGGATATCGGACCGATGCTGCAACATCGCGGACTGGCCCCCGGCGAGAATTGAAGCTTTTCTGAACATTCGTTTCGATACGGGCGCCGTCCTGCACGGCGCCCGCTTTAAAATCGGCCAGAAAAAGCCAGCAGAAACAATGGCGCACCCCGCGTCGCACGGCCGCCCACCCCCAGACCGCACGACGCGCCACCCCTGTTCGCCCGCGCGTGGATGCTTCATGAAAGCATGAAGCAGACCACAGCCCCGAAGGCGCTACGCCAGCCGGGGCTCCTCACAAGCGAGCGAACCTATGAAGCGCCCTCTTTCGAAGACCCTCGACACATCCCGCCTGAAACGGCTGGGACTCAGCGGCGCAATCGTGCTGCTGCTCGCCGCCTGCGCGCATGACGCGACGCAGTCGGCGCAAGGCCCCCAGCCCACTCCGGTCATCCTCGTCTCCATCGACGGGTTCCGCCCCGATTACCTCAAGCGCGACGTCACGCCGAACCTGAACGCCCTCGCCGCGTCCGGCGTGCTGGCCGACGGAATGCGCCCGTCCTACCCCTCCATCACATTCCCCAATCACTACACCCTCGTGACCGGCCGCCGTCCCGACGAAACAGGCGTCGTCGGCAACACGATGGACGATCCCGCCATCGCCAACGAACATTTCAGCCTGGGCAACCGCACCGCGCTGATCGATCGCCGCTGGTGGGACGAGGCCGAGCCGATCTGGGTCACCGCCGAAAAACAGGGCGTGCGCAGCTCCACCCTCTTCTGGCCCGGTTCGGAAGCCGACATCCACGGCGTGCGCCCGTCCGACTGGCTGCCGTTCAACTCGAAAATGTCGTCCAACGACCGCGTCGATCACCTTCTCGGCTGGTTCGACCGCACGCCCGACAAGCGCCCCCGCTTCGCCACGCTGTATTTCGACATCGTCGATCACTCCGGCCACGAAAACGGACCGAACGCGCCGGAAACCACGCAGGCCGCAGCCACGGTCGACACCGCCATCGGGCGGCTGGTCGAGGGCCTGAAATCGCGCGGGATCAAGGCCGACATCATCGTCGTGTCCGATCACGGCATGGCCGCGATCAGCGACAGGCGCGTCATCCATGTGGAAAGCCTGAGCCCCGCCAAGACCTTTCACATGGTCGTCGGCGGCGCTTACGCCGGGATCGACCCGACGCCGGGCAACGAGGCCGTGCTCGCCGCCAACCTGACCAAAAAACACGCCCATGTCGTCTGCTGGGCGAAGGCCGACATCCCCGAGCGACTGCATTACGGCCACAACGCCCGCGTGCCCGCCTTCGTCTGCATGCCCAACGACGGCTGGGTGATCGAAGCCGGGAAGTGGAAGCCGCATAACCCGAACGGCGGTGATCATGGCTACGACAATCAGGAACCGGACATGACGGCGACCTTCCTCGCCAGCGGCCCTGCGTTCCAGCCGGGAACGCATATCGCAACGTTCGACAACGTCGATGTCTATCCGCTGGTCATGACCCTTCTGGGCCTGAAACCGCTGCCGTCGGATGGAACCATCGCGCCGTTCACGCCCGTGCTGAAGCAAGGCGCCTCGACGGGCACGCCCGCTGCGAGCCATTGACCTTTATGCCAGGGGCGCCTGATTCCGGCTCGTAAAGGGGGAAGGCAAGGGCGCTGCCCTTGACCCGCCAAAGGCCGGGGGCCTTTGGAAACCGGTTTGTTTAACAAAAATCGGGGTGAAGGGGACAAGTCCCCTTCCGGGTTCGGGCGGAGCCCGACCTTCCATTCAGGATGGTCTCTATGCGGGACCGGCGCCTATCAGTTCCTGAAGTCGATGACGATGCGGCCTTCCACGCGGCCGTGTTCCAGATCGTCGAAAATCTGGTTGATGTTCTCCAGCCTGTCCGCCTTCACGACAGACCGCACCTTGCCATCCGCGAAGAACGACAGCGCCTCGATCATGTCGAGCCGCGTCCCCACGATGGACCCGCGCACCGTCGTCCCGGCCATCACCATGTCGAAGATCGAAATCGGGAATTCCCCCGGCGGCAGACCCGTCAGCACGATGGTCCCGCCACGGCGCGGATAACCCATCGCCTGCGCGAAGGCCGAACGGGACACAGCCGTCACCAGCACGCCATGCGCGCCGCCAACTTTCTTCTGAATCGCCGCCGCCGGATCTTCATCCTTCGCGTTGACGACGAACGCAGCGCCCAGTTCCTTCGCCTCCGCCAGCTTGGCGTCGTCGATATCGACCGCAATGACGTTCAGACCCATAGCCACGCCGTACTGAACCGCCATCTGCCCCAGACCGCCGACGCCCGACACCGCGACCCAGTCGCCCGGCTTCGTGTCGGTCATCTTCAGGCCCTTGTAGACCGTAAGCCCCGCGCACAGCACCGGCGCAACATGCAGCGGATCGACGCCCGCGGGGATATGCGCGACGTAGTTCGGATCGGCCACGACATATTCGGCGAAACAGCCATTCACCGAATATCCCGTGTCCTCCTGCTTTTCACACAGCGTCTCCCACCCGCCGTAGCAGTGCTCGCAATGCCCGCAGGCCGAATGCAGCCACGGCACGCCGACGACGTCCCCCTCCTTCACCCATTTCACATTGCTTCCAACCCGCGCCACGCGGCCCACGCCTTCATGCCCCGGAATAAACGGCAGGGTCGGCTTGGCGGGCCAGTCGCCGCTTACGGCGTGCAGGTCGGTGTGGCACACGCCACATACGTCGACCTTCACGAGAATCTGGTTCTCGTCGATCGTCGGGATTGCGAGTTGCTCGATGGTCAGCGGCTTGCCGAATTCGCGGCAGACGGCGGCTTTCATGGTGGTCATTGTGGTGGTTTCTCCCCTTCGTCATGGCCCTAGGTGTGGGGGGCAATGTCCGGGAGTGCATTTGCCCGAAAAACGAGAGGTTGGCCTTGATTTGACCCCGCACTAGATAACGTTTTTGGAGAGAGGGAGCGAATGCCCGCTATTGGACAAAATCGTAAAAAAGCGGCCATTCACATAATTAGGATACTTTGGCAGTCATGCATCCGGTAGAAGCGGTAAGGGGCGTACGGTTTTTAGGGCTCTTAATTTCTTATACCCCTCCATCGCTTGCTCAATCCTTCCATTAGCAGCCTTTTCTGGCTTACGGCGTCGGGTTTCAGCCCAAGGATCACTCCTGTGCTCAGCAACGAAAAGAAAAGCAGCCGTGGCAGCAAGCTCTAGTTCGATAGCGTTAATGCTTTTTGCCGTCTTGACAAACAAACTTCTCTCTGTAGTCGCCGGAGAATCTTGCCCGCAAATTTTGAAGATCGAGTATTTCCCGCCCCAACTGGCTTGCCTCTCCTCCTCGACAACATAACCAAGAGCCACCGCAATATCCATGCCCTGAGCCAGCCCCTCACTAAACGGACCATAGTGACGGTATTCAAACTCAAACTCTTCACCAAAACCAGCCAGTTGCGACAGGTAGGCTATTTTCTGCAAGCGAGTACGACCTACTAGCTCTCCTCCCGCATCGCCTATGATTTGTGCTGCGGCCACGTTCGGATCATGCATTGCTTTGAACCCCCTTCGCAATCTCTGTTCTCATCGTGTTCTCTACCAATTCTCTCGCATGAGTGTCACCCCGAAACACGTAAGCACGAGAGATTGAAAAAGTTTCTGCCGCGGCGATTACCGGAGATAAATCGGCCATATCTGTCAGTTGTGCTTCGCTGGATCGAAGTAAAATCCGATTTAAAGGCGTATCAGAATCTTGGTACCTTTTATAGGGTGCTCTGTCATACCGATCGAGAAAAATGGGTGTCGACGAGCCCTCCCCAGATTCAGGAAGCCGTTTCAAAGCAGTTTCGATTCTTGTACATACAAGAGTAGCGCGTGCATGGTGCTGCACCCTATTATCGTTGGCGTTTGCGAGCAGTTCTCTCTCGACATGACGGCGAATATCAATGCACTCAGGCAACAACCTATCCTTGAGACACAAGGCCAAATTCTGAATTTCTTTATCTCTAGCTTCAACAAGCATCGGCAACGCACCCCAGAAGACTGCATCATCCAATTCTAAAGCTCTTGTTAATTCATTAGCATTTTTTGCAAATTTAATAATCGGATGAGTAAGAGGCAACCCAGTCCGATCCTCCTGACTTGCTCCCAAACTTAACAAACGCTGCATGAGGGCACCGAACACCTTTTCAGCCCCTCGAGTTGTCTTATGCAGATATACATTTGGGTACAGGTGGAATAGAGATAGCACATAACTTTCAGCAGTTTGAATAGCTTTAGGTCCCAGGACCAGTGTTTCTACAGAACCGGTAGTATCTTCGTCCGCTCCTGTAGAAACTGATGCAACCTGGAGATTGGCAAGCAGCCACGTAAGATCTATCCCACTACTCTGAACTCCAGTCATCATGCGATCTCTCTGCATGTAATCCAATCTATCAGCATCGAATTGGCTAGAAACAACTGAATCATATAGATTTCCAGGTTCTTTTCGACCTATTAAATCAGCAACATCATTTGCGAAACCGCTCCCCAATTCTTTGGTTAAAACGGATGCTATTTCGGTATTCCGAATAATTTCTTCACTGACGGTCTCATGCTGCGCCATCCGTAAACCCAATGACTTTCCAACGGTTTCAAAGGCGTGACTAAACATCCCGTGGCCAACATCGTGTACCAATGCAGCCGCTAGCGCGACTTGCGCTTGATGTTCCTTGAATTGTTGATTGCCAGAATTTTCACTGATGTGCTGCCTGACAACCCGCATCAGAGCTCTTGCAGTGTGAAAAACCCCCAAGCTGTGTGCAAAGCGAGTGTGGGTCGCTCCTGGAAATACAAACTCAGAAAACCCCAGTTGTCGAACTCGACGCAACCTTTGAAAGGGGGGAGATTGAATAACACTCCAAAGCGCTTGCTCAAATTGACTACGGTCAAATTCGATTAAATTGTGAACTGGGTCACGAACACGTTGCAATTTGGATTTCATTACAATTTCCCAATTAAATTATTACAGTAATTATACACCCAGATTTGTCAAAACATCAACTTTTTACCTTTCATAACTCTAATTCGAAATCTTTACATATTACTAAATTAAGTAAAATAATTTGAACGAATACGGCCGATTTGAAGTGGCATTATACCTCTCTGCAGTTGCACTACCAAGCCTCGATGATTGATCGAGCCACAAAGATTTTCCGAAACCCTGCTTGTCACAAACGAAGCTATTAGAGCTTCGACAAACCCAGTTTCATGAATGCATTGCAAAAACAATCACTTCTCCTATCAGACCATGACCGCCATGGAGAAATCACTATTTTCAACCGGATGTTCGACAAGAGGGCCGGAAACATACACCCCCTACTTCCCGATCCTCGGCTCCGTCCCATTCAACAACCGCACAATATTCGCGTGATGCCGCACAAAGATCAGCACCGCGATCAACACCCCCGCCAGCGGCTTTGGCGACGCTGAAAACGAAAACCCCGCCAGCGCCATCAGGACCAGCGGCATCACGGCGAAGGCCAGCAGCGCGCCCGCCGAGGAAATGCGCGTCAGCTTCGCGCCCAGCAGCCAGACGGCGCAGCCCGCAAG
Organism: Acetobacter nitrogenifigens DSM 23921 = NBRC 105050; assembly: GCF_000429165.1. Classification (GTDB taxonomy): domain Bacteria; phylum Pseudomonadota; class Alphaproteobacteria; order Acetobacterales; family Acetobacteraceae; genus Acetobacter; species Acetobacter nitrogenifigens. Next base: position 24,229 of record NZ_AUBI01000020.1, read on the forward strand.
CCCTGCGGGCCATGACAGCGCCATCACCGCGCCCAGCCCCGTTGCGACGCCTTTCCCGCCCTTGAAGCCCAGCCAGAGCGGGAAGCAGTGGCCCAGCACGGCAAACACCGCCGCCACGCACATCGCCTGCGCGCCCATGTCCGGCGGCGTCATGACCCATGCGATGGCGACCGCGACGGCGCCCTTGACGGCGTCCAGAGCCAGCGTCGCCGCCGCAAGATCCTTGCGCCCGGTGCGCAGCACGTTGGTGGCGCCGATATTGCCGGAGCCCACCTTGCGGATATCGCCTTCGCCGGACAGCGCGGTCAGCACCAGCCCGAACGGCACGCTGCCGAGCAGGTAGGACAGAAACGCGATCGCGCCCATCAGCAGCGCGGGAGAGTTCTCGATCATTGCGCCTCCCCCCCGAGCACCCGCAATCCGTCTTTCCATGTGCCGAGCACGCGGCCTTCCAGCGCGCGCCCGTCGAACGGCGTGTTCTGCGCGTGACCGGGCAGCGATCCCGCCACGACGCGCCAGGCGCGATCCGGGTCGAACAGGCAGAGATCGGCAGAATGTCCGGCGGTCAGCGCCCCGGCCGGACGCCATCCGCCCCGCGCGCGGGACGGTGTGACGGCCGTCGTTTCCCTGTCGAGCCCCAGCAGCGCGGCCGGACGGCTGGTCAGCAGCGCCACCGCGTCGAGCAGCGACAGCGTGCCATCGTGATACCGGGTGAGCGTGACGCCCAGCAGCGTCGCAAGCCCCGTGCCGCCCGCCGCCGCCTGCGCGAACGGCAGGCGCTTGTCGTCGGCGTCGCGCGGGGTGTGGTCGGAGGCCACGGCGTCGATGGTGCCGTCCGCAAGGGCCGCGCAGATCGCAAGCCGGTCGGCCTCCGCGCGCAGCGGCGGGGAGAACTTGGCGTAGGTTCGGAAATCGCCAATAGCGTTCTCGTTAAGATCAAAATACTGCGGCGCCGTGTCGCATGTGACGGCAAGACCCCGCTGCTTCGCGCGGCGGATCAGTTCGACGCCTTCTCCGGTGGAGACGTGGCCGAAATGCAGCCGCCCGCCGGTCAGCTCCGCAAGGCGGATGTCGCGCGCGATCATGATCGCCTCTGCGGCGGTCGGGATGCCCGGCAGGCCGAGGCGTATCGCAAGTTCCCCGTCCGTGGCGCAGCCGGAGCCCGCCAGAGACGGCTCCTCCGGGTGCTGCACGACCATGCCGCCGAAACCGCGTGCGTAGGTCAGGGCGAGTTTCATCAGCCGGGCGGAGGCGATGGCCTGTGCGCCGTCGGTGAACGCCACGGCGCCTGCTTCGCGCAGCAGCCCGATTTCGGCCAGTTCGCCGCCCTTGCAGCCCTTCGTGACCGCGCCATACGGCAGCAGGGTCAGCGATCCGGGATCGTCTCCGCGCGAACGGAGCAGCCGCACCATGGCCGGGTCGTCGATGGGCGGCGTTCCCGTTGGCAGCACCGCGACGGTGGTGACGCCGCCTGCGAAGGCCGCGCGCGTGGCGGATTTCACGGTCTCCCGATACTCGTGGCCGGGCTCGCCGATTTCGACGCGGATATCCACGAGGCCGGGGCACAGGACCGCGCCCCCGCCCTGCACGATTTCAGCGCCCTCCGGCGCGCCTTCGGCGCCGGGCAGGTCGTGATCTGCGATCCTGCCGCCGCGAACCAGCAGGCGACCGGGACGGTCCAGCCCGCTTGCCGGGTCCAGCAGACGCACGTTCTCGAACAGGATGTCTGTGCTCTTCGCGCTCATGACACGCCTCCGCGCACCAGACGGTCGAGCACGGCCATGCGTACGGCGACCCCCATTTCGACCTGTTCCTGAATGACGCTCTGGTCGGAATCGGCGATCTGGCTGTCGATCTCGACGCCGCGATTCATCGGCCCCGGATGCATCACCAGCGCGCCGGGCTTCGCGAGATCGAGGCGGCGGCGGTCGAGGCCGTAGAAGCGGAAATATTCGCGTGCGCTGGGCACCTGCCCGCCGGACATGCGCTCACGCTGGAGACGCAGCATCATCACCACGTCGGCGTCGCGCAGCCCTTCCTCCATCGTGTAGTGGACCTCGACGCCCAATGCCGAGAACGCGCCCGGCACCAGTGTCGGCGGCCCGACGACGCGGACCTTGTTGGCCATGGCGGTCAGCAGATGGATGTTGGAGCGCGCGACGCGCGAATGCGCGACGTCGCCGCAGATCGCGACGGTCAGGCCGGAGATGCGGCCGAGATGGCGGCGGATCGTGACCGCGTCCAGCAGGGCCTGCGTCGGGTGCTCATGCGTGCCGTCGCCCGCGTTCACCACGGCGGCCTCGACCTTTTTCGCCAGCAGCGCGGGCGCGCCGGACTGGGCGTGGCGCACGACGAGGATATCGGTCCGCATGGCGTTCAGCGTCGCGGCCGTGTCGAGCAGCGTCTCGCCCTTGTTCACGGAGGACTGCGCGACCGACATGTTGATGACGTCGGCGCCCAGCCGCTTTCCGGCCAGTTCGAACGACGTGCGGGTGCGCGTGCTGTCCTCGAAGAACAGGTTGATGACCGTGCGGCCGCGCAGCAGGTCGCGCGGCGTCTTTCGGGACCGGTTCATCAGCGCATAGGTTTCGGCCAGATCGAGGATCGGCTCGATCTGGGTAGGATGCATCCCCTGCAATCCCAGCAGGTGACGCCCCGCCGGCGAGAAGAAACGCGCGCCGTCGGACCGTCCCTCAGCCATGCAGGACGGCTCCGATACGGGCCAGAACCTCGTCCTTGCCCAAGGCCGCCACCGTCGCATCGATGCCGGGCGAGGTGGTGGTTCCGGTCAGGGCCGCGCGCAGCGGCTGTGCGACCTGCCCCAGCTTATGGCCGCTATTTTCCGCGAAACGCCGCAATGCCGCATCGATTTCCGGCGCCGTGAACGGATCGACCACGGCGAGGTCTCGCGCCAGCGCGCCGAGCATGGTCCGCGCCTCCGGCGTCAGCAGTTTTTCGGCCTTGGCGTCATAGCTCAGCGGCAGGCTGCGCCCCAGGAAGGCGGCGCTGTCGGTCAGGTCGACCAGCGTGCGCGCCCGTTCCTTGAGGCCGGGCATCAGGGTGAGCACGCGCGCCCGCGTATCCTCTCCTGTGTCCACACCTTCGCGCCCGGCGAGGCGCTGCATCACTTCATCGGTCAGCCGCGCGTCGTCGGCTTCGCGCATCCACACGCCATTGATGTGCGACAGCTTGGTGTAGTCCATGCGCGAGGCCGAGCGGCCGACGCCGTCGAGGTCGAACAGGCGGATCTGCTCTTCACGCGACAGGATCTCGGCGTCGCCGTGGCCCCAGCCGAGGCGCAGGAGATAGTTGCAGAGCGCTTCCGGCAGGATGCCTTCGTCGCGGAATTCGACGACCGACTGCGCGCCGTGGCGCTTCGACAGCTTGGCGCCGTCGGGACCGTGGATCAGCGGCAGATGCGCGAAGTTCGGCGGCGTCCAGCCCATGGCGCGGTAGATCATCAACTGCCGGAAGGTGTTGGTCAGGTGATCGTCGCCGCGAATGACGTGGGTGATCTCCATGTCGTGATCGTCCACGACCACCGCGTGCTGATAGGTCGGCGTGCCGTCCGAGCGGAGGATGATCATGTCGTCCAGTTCGGCGTTGGCGACGCGCACTTCGCCCTGCACCAGATCCTGAATGACCGTCTCGCCTTCGCGCTCGGCCTTGATACGCACGGCGTAAGGAGCGCCGGGAGGGGCTTCGGACGGATCGCGGTCGCGCCACATGCCGTTGTAACGGGGGGGCTTGCCCTCCGCCATCGCCCGCTCGCGCATCTCCTTCAGCTCTTCCGGAGTGCAGAAGCACTTGTAGGCGCGGCCCGCCTCAAGCAGTTGCAGCGCGACTTCGGTATGGCGCGCCTGTCGGGTGGACTGAAACACCGGCTCCTCATCGGCGGTGATCCCCATCCAGTTCAGGCCGGCGAAGATGACGTCGACGGCCTGTTGCGTCGAACGTTCCTTGTCCGTGTCCTCGATGCGGAGGAGGAACTGACCGCCGTGGTGGCGGGCGTAGAGGAAGTTGAACAGGGCGGCGCGGGCGTTGCCGATATGCAGCAGGCCGGTCGGCGATGGGGCGAAGCGTGTGCGGATGGTCATGAGTGGCGTCCTTACCATGACATCGTCAGCGGAGCCACGGGGCATGACAGCGGGGCAGACCCGGCGCGGAGCGCGCCTTCGGCGCATGACGACGGTTACCGATTGTAACGCCTGATCGACGGTGTATTGTCGCGGCTGCATGAAAACCGTTCGAAAAGGTTCGCCGCCGAACGAAACCCTTCGTTCTCCCCTGCAAGACGTGCGGAGGGCGCATTTAGCCGGGCGTCACAGCCCGCAACTATGCGGGTCGCGGGCGACGCAAAACGGAATGAGCGACATAAAATATGCGTTGCAGTTCTGTACTCCGGTTTTCGTAAACCGCCCTTGCATGCTTCCCTTTGGCACGGAGATTTATCTTGCCTGATCTGACCTCGTGGCTTGGACGGAAACGACGCATCGCCGGGCGCGTCCTGAACCAGAAGAAACTGCCTGAATACACCTACCGCTGGGATGCGCGCTCTCCTCAGGAGATCGCGCGAGACGGCTTTGGGCCTTGGAACGAGGGCGGTGACGTCACCCTTATCGACCATGTGAACGGTAGCTACTCCTCAGGCCCTTCGCGTGGACGGGCGACCAAATATGACAGTCAGTTCGTCTCCACCGGAGCTTACGGCATGATCAAGAATCCCGACCCTTTGCTGGCGCAGGGCATGCTCGCCAAGACGCTTTACAAGATCAGGACCGGAGTAGCGGGCGCGACTGGCCCGTTCCGCGACGTGAACGACGAATTCGATCGCGCCGGGATAGAGCGTCCGTTTTCGACTCAGCGGGAATGGCTAAAAGAGGGCCGGATTCCTCCCGCCGCTATCGTCGGTTACATGACCGGGCGGTATTTTTTTGACACTTACATGAGCGTTCAGCGGATACCGGCGCAGGAGAGTCAACTGAGCGGATGGCTTCCAATGCCGCCGCCATTACCGGCGTAAGCGCCGAAGCCGCCAGACGCATCGACGCCCTGGCCCTGTCAGGCCGAACCTCCGCCAGCGTCAACACGCCACACTTACCCGCGGACAGACCTTCGCCCCGAGGACGACGGCAAAGGCCAGAGGACCGCCCCCGTTCGGATGCTGCCTAACCTCCGCGCGAAAAAATCCCCGCCTTTCTCAGGTCGCCCACAAGAATTCCCGATTTCAATTTCAGTAATATATAATTGCCAAAGACAAGTCGTATCCTTGCAATCTTAAGTCGAGAATTAAGGTGATTCCCTTTTTCATACGCCCCAGATCAAAAATTCCTAATAAAAATCTGGGATTGGCCGCCGTTATATGCTGCGCTGTGACGTCCGGACACGCATTCGCCCAATCCCCGCACCAGCCGCCGCAGGTCGAGAACAGGAAAAGTCTTTCGACAGTACAATTCGACGACCGTATTTCCATCCGTGGCGATGAAGTGACCTTTCCCAATCTCGGTTCATTCAAACTAGAATATTACGGCTCCTTTCCGGGGCAGGAGAACCAGATTTCCCCCGACGTCTACGTCATCCGCCCCGTAAGCGGCGCCGCGCACAAACAGGATCCGTTCTGCGCTTCGAAAGACAAGCCCGCACAGGGATACGTCACGTTCCTGCCGGATAAGGACGTGCTTGACCGTCCCGTCCTGATCTACACAGCTCTGGAACCCGCCTTCGTCCCGAAACGTCAGGATTCCGGCAAGGCGGCGCCGCTTCAGAGTTGCGAACAGGTCACGTTCGCCAGCCCGCAGGCGGTCGCGCAATGACGCTTGCATGGCGCGGCGGGTCGATCTCCGATGCGACCCTGACAAAAATTCGCGGCCTTATCGGTAACGGTGAGGGACGGGTGGCCCATTTCCACCTGGACAGCCGCAGTCTCGTTACGGCTGCAGTCGGATATTATTGCCCGACCGCGGAGGATGCGACGACGCTGCGCTTCCTTAACAAGACCACATGAGCGCCGGCCACGGCCGCAGAAAAGAAGAAGGAGTGGGAAACCATACAGGCGCTGTCGCCTGCGCACACACCGAACTCTCATAACGCCAAGTTCTATGAATCCAGCACGACACTCGTTAGGCCGGATGCGGAGATCACGCGGCTGTTCGACGTGAAGTTGCAAGAATTCTACGCCGGCCTGGTCGATGTTTTTTCGGGCTTCGATTCTTACCCCGAGAAAGCGAAGATCGCCCTGTTCGACATGATCTACAATCTCGGCGAAGGGCGGAACGCCGACCCCGCCCGTCACCGCAAGGCCACCGGCCTCAGACAGTTCCACACCCTGATCGCCGCCTGCCAGAACCATGACTGGGTCAAGGCCGCAGGCGCGTGCCGACGGCACGGTCCATCGGACCAGCGCAATAACGACACGAAGGCTCTTTTCCTTGCCTGCGCTGCGGAAGACCGCACGGCGCTACAGTCGGCCGCCCCGAAGAAGGCTGATCAACAACCCCAATCTCCCGCCGCGATGGCGTCGGCCGTTCCTGGGCGAGACAGGGCTCCGTATCAGCACAGGGCGCCGCTTCATCACCGCTCCATCTCCACGCGTCTGCTGCAAATCGGAAGCCGGGGACAGGACGTGCGCGCCGTGCAACGCGCGCTCAACCGCGTCCTTGCGGGCGTCAACCAGATCGAAACGGACGGCGTTTTCGGCGCAGGCACGGCTGCTGCCGTTCGCATGGCGCAATCACGCGCCAGGATACCGGCGGATGGCGTTGTCGGAGGCAACACGATGCGAATTCTGGACCTGATCGTGTCTCAACAGTCCGGGGCGTAAAACCCATACCTGCCGGATTGCAGACCGCAACGTTCCGCGACCCTGCAACAAGGAAACGGCGGCTCAAAACGAAGAAGCCCTCCGCCCTGTTTAAGGACGGAGGGCTTTCTTCATTGGAAAGCAGAGCCGTTCTTACTTCGTAACAGCGGCGCTCCCGCTCCGGCCTGCGGCCAACTGACCCGCCAGAGTGACGACGCCGACCACCAGCAGATTGACGATCAACGCGATCAGACCAGTCGAAATCAATGTCGGCGCATCGCCGCCCAGCGGCACCGCGTGAACCGGCTTCAGCCCGTCCATCCAACACAGACCCAGACCGACGAGCGTGCCGATCACCCAGCCAGCCAACATGCCGACTGACGAATACCGGATCTTGAACAGACCCATGATAAGAGCCGGGAACGTCTGCAGGATGATCACGCCGCCCAAAAGCTGAAGGTCAATGGCGAACTGTGCGTTCAGGAACAACACGCAAAACAGGGCGCCCAGCTTCACAACCAGACCGGCGATCCGCGCACCATTCACCGTGTCGTAGCGCGAGGGCAGGATGTTGTGGGTCAAAAGATTCGCCGCTCCGATCGCCATGACCGCAGCCGGAACGAGCGCACCGACCGCAATTGCTGCGAAAGCGAAGCCCACGAACCAACTCGGGAAGATTTTCTGGAACAGCAGCGGCACGACGAGCGAAGACGAATGCGTATCGACGCCAGCGACATGCGCCATGAAGCCCAGCATCGCGATCAGCCCGAGCACGATGGTGTAGATCGGCAGATACACGGCGTTCTGGCGAATCGTATCCGCCGATTTCGCCGCCAGAATGCCCGTCAGCGTGTGCGGGTACAAAAACGCGGCTAGGGCGGAGGACAATGCGAGCGTGGCGTATGGCGCCATCTGGGCCGGTTTCAGCACATGCTCGCCGTCAGGCGGCGGCAGGGTTGTGTTCATCGCCTCGAACATATGGCCGTATCCGCCGAGATGCAGCGGAATCACCGTTACTGCGGCGATTACGGCGATGTAGATCATGATGTCCTTGATGAACGCGGTCAGCGCCGGGGCATGCAGCCCGCCGAACCACGTATACGCGGCAAGCGAAACGAACGCGACGACCAGGGGCACGTCGCCCGGAAGACCGAGCGCCTCGATGACCGTGCGGATACCGATCAACTGCAACGCGATATACGGCATCACGGCGACAAGGCCCGAGGTCGCGATTGCCAGTTCCAGCGTCCGGCTGCCGAAGCGAGCCCGGACGATATCGGCGGCAGTTCCAAGCCCTGCCTTGTGCGCGATGTCCCACAGACGCGGCATGACGACAAAGATGAAGGGGTAGACGATAATCGTGTACGGCAAGGCGAAGAAGCCGTAAGCGCCTACGGCGTAAACCAGCGCCGGAACGGCGATCACCGTGTATGCGGTGTAAAAATCTCCACCGACGAGAAACCATGTGATCCATGCGCCGAACTGGCGGCCGCCCAGTCCCCAATCCTCGGCGCCGTGGCCGTCGGCCTGAACCGCCTTCTCAGGAGCCTTGTTCGACGACAGACGTCCGCGCCATCTGGACACGGTGCTACCAGCGACAATCGTTACACCGAAAAAGAGAATGAAAACGATAAGAGCCACCATGTCGGTGGACGCGCCGCCGCTCATGTTCGGCTCCCTTTCTTCCATGCGAGCCAGATGAGGACCGACGTCACGGGGACCCAGGCGAATTGATACCAGTAGAAAAACGGGAAGCCGAACAGAACCGGCGTTTGCAGGTTATAGAAAGGCAGCCACAGCAGCCCCACGAATGGTGCCAAGAGCAAAACATCGAATATTTTCATTAAGGGACCGCGTTATTTTTTATGTGGTATTGTCCGTTTCTCACTTTAAAAACGGCCCCCTCAAAGTCAATAGCCCTCGACCGTACCACGCGAACCTGTGACCGTACGCCCTTCTGCCGGAATGGTGGGTGTCAGAAGGGCGTCCATAGAGAATTCGAGTTTCAAAAGCTGGCGGTGAGACTCAGATTGAACGAGCGTCCCATGCCCTGCAATGGACCAAGAACGCCGGTCGCGTCATAGTCCCCGAGCGATAACCCGCCGAGCGGCAGATAATAGCTCTGGTTAAGAAGATTATCGATACTGGCGTCGAGAAGAAAATTTCTCCACCGATACGATCCCCCTACCCCCAGAAGAGCGTAGCCAGGCGTCCTAGGCTCGTTACGCAGCCAGTCGACCGTACTTTTTTTCTTCATCAGGGTGACTTCAACCCTTCCCGTCCAATTCTCATATTTTTCGTAGAATCCGACAAGACCGTTCGCCGGAGCCTGATGATACAGACCGGAATGCGTCACCAGATCCTGCCCGCGCACCCAGTTGACGTTCGCCCGGATTTCGCCAGTTCCCCAGGCCGAACCGTTCCACAAACGACGTGAAGCAGAGGCGTTGACGCCATAACTCTGCGCGTTGTGGTTGACGAAACGAAGTTGGGACAGGCCGCTCGAAAAATTCTCGATACGTACAACATTGATGTAATTATGGGTGTAGGTGAAATACGGCTGAATTTTTACTTCCCAGGCATGATCCCGAACGTCGCTCCACGTGATCGTCATGCTCGCCGTATTGGCCACCTCCGGCTTCAGATTCAGATTACCGACATAGCCGTTACCATCGCCAAACCAGCCGATCATCTGGCTGGACATCGCCCCCGCCCCCCACGCGTACCGTTCGTAAAGATTGGGCGAACGCGTCTTGCGGGCATAGCCCGCCTCGATCAACAACGAGTCAACTGGCCGCCAGCGCGTCAAAGCCGTCACATCGAAATTGACGTCCGTACGCCCGCGCGACGCCGCATTGAAGCGCCGCGCGGCTGAAGCGTCCGCCGACGACATCATGCTGCCCCATGAATACGGCGACACCTGCCCGGTATTCATCATCACCAGATCGTTGCGAAAGCCGAGTTCGGTCGAGAAACGCGGGGACCATTGCGCGTCCCACTCGATATAATGGCCAAGTCGATCTCGATGGCCGTCATTTACATTATGAAATGTGTTCGGCCCCATCATCATGCTTCCCTGCAACGGCGGCCACCAGTCATTCAATCCGTTGTGATCGAACGAACTGCCCAGTCGTAAGGTATGCCGCAGCCCCAGCGGTATCGTCGCCTTCAGGGAATCACCCGCCGTACGCTCGTCCGTGTTCATCGGCATGCCTGTGCTCGACGTATGCCCGCCCTTGTCGGACAGCATATCCATCGCGTGCGTCACGCGTTGCCAAAAGCCTCTCGCCTCCAGCGTTCCCCAGTCGAACGACCCGACATATTTGCCGTTGACGAAGGTCGATCGGTTGTTGGTCATATCCATGTATTGATTCGGAAACCCCTCATACGGGATGTCCTGCTGTCCCGCCGTCAGCGTCAGCGCGTGATTCTCGTGACGCATGCCAAGCGTGACTGCGTGATTGAAACTTAGGTAGCTTGTGGAACGCACCTGCGCCCCTGCTCCGCCCGTATGATAATTGCTCGCATGTGAATAGGAGCCCGAGTAGCGCAGACTCACCGTATCGTTCGCCACCGTGAGCGACCCGGACCCGCCCGAGCCTCCGCCGTTGCTACGATAATCTCCACGCACATGCCCAGTCACCAGGAGTCCGCCATCCGCCGCAAACTGCGGATCTCGCCGCTCGACCTCGATCGTACCCCCTGTGCTGTCGCCGCCGACGCTGACCGGCGTGACGCCCGCGATCGCCACCGCCTTCTCCACGCTGTCCGGATCGACATAGGACAGGGCGGGATTCATGTGATTGGGACAGGCGGCGGCGATCCGCATCCCGTCCACGAACGTCGCGACGCGATCATCCGCCATGCCGTTCAGCACCGGTAACGCCGAAACTCCACCAGCCCCGTAAGAACTGAAGCCCAGCGCGTTCCGAAATAACGACGTCGCGTCCGGACTATGCGTCGCCGCGCGTCTTATTCCGGTGACCGTCAAATACTCGCTTGCATCCGAACCCACTTTGCTGATCGGACGCGTCTGCCCCGAGAGTTTCTTCGGATTTTTGTCCGCCACCGCGGCTTTCGCTTGCAACGCAGGATCGCTCGACGTTTCAGCGGACGGCCCGATGGGAGGCGCGGCCATGGCCGAGCGGGCCAGAGCGCACCCGGCAGCCAACATGACGGACAGCGCAGACCGCTTCCAATACTGTGAGAACATTTCGTTGCTCCTGATCTGAATTTGCGGATCAGTCAGGAGAATGCGAGACAGGAACGCATGCCGCCGCCCCGCCGAGGTCACTGAATCAGTGAACGCTCACGGCGAGACCGCTCTGCATATGCCTCTATAGCAAACGCACGTATATCCGGCGTTTCGATTTCAGAAAACCAGCCTATCGCAAGCTGTTATCGCAGAAACGGACTAACCGGAAACAAGCGCTCGCCCGCACTCTCAAAGACTGAGAGACGAAGCGAGGCGAAAAACGGCGGTCCTCGTGATGGCGGCAAAGACCGGACAATCGTGGGCGGCGCACGCGGCGCGGCGCAAAGAAGGCGCACGGCGAGCCATGCCGACGATATGCCAGGTGCGAAAGGTGAAGATTCCAGAAGGAAACTGCCGATATGCAGCAACGGGCAGAGAGGGCAGGACTCGTCATGCTGTCCGCCCGCATGACCATCTTGCGAGTGTCCGCTGCCGCCGACGCAATCGTCCTGCGCCATGGCGTGAGCGCATCCGGCAACGTCCATGCCGCTCATGCCCGCCATGGCCGAGGCAGAGCCCGCCGCCGCGATGTCGACGCCGAGTAATCGGGTGATCGCCGCGCGCGGAGTCTCCATGGGCCCAGCGAACGCCTGCAGCGCAACCTGCCCCAGAAACCCCAGCAACGTCAGCGCCAGAAGCGCCAGACGCCAGCCTCGGTCGAAAGAGAAACTCCGATACGTCATCGCGAGCCGCCGGAAGACCTCCGTCAGATATCACGCCTTTGTGCGTTCGATATCCTCTAGACCTCGCACCAGCGCCCGTCCACCCGACAAGAACGCGGGACAGCTTTCGTCACGCAGCGCGGACGATCCGGGCCTCTGCTCAGAATCCGACCTTGTATTTCAGGTCTTACGTTTCGGGGCAGAAGAGCACACGCAAGGAACGTACGCCCTGCGCGCCGTGGATCAGAACGCCTTCGATGTCCGCAGTTGCGGATGGTCCGGTCTGAAAAACAGCGTATGCGTGCTGTCGCCACTCGGGACGCCGATAGGCGTGATGGAGATTAGCGACAATTTGAGTCGGGTCGAGCAACACGATCAGATGCTGCGCCAAAAAACCTGCGGTGTTCACGATCAGCCTGCTGTCCGGCAGGCACACCGAACCGGTCTCCGCGACGCCGAACGCCGCTCGGACCACGCTGACCTCCACATCCGCCAGAGACGTCGGCAGCATGTCCGGCGTAATGGCGCGAACGCCCTGCGCGTCGTCGCCAGGCAACTCCTTGACCGCGCTGGCGATGACGCCACGACCGGCGACCGCAGTCCTTAACGCAGCGATCGGGCTGTCCTCGCCATGCTCCAGAATTTTGCCGCCCATCGTCTCGGCCATCTTCTTGAACGCCGCAACCAGATCGGCCGGAGCGTTCGCATCGAAGAGCGGCACAACGGGAAGCGGGGCTTCGACTTTCGGACGATTGGCCCGGATGGCGGCGAAAATCGCCTCGCGGCTGCTGGCGCTCACGACGCATCTCCCCCCGTCTTGGCCGAGGGGTTGCTCCCCTTGCCTTTTTTTCCGTCCTTGCCGCGCTCGCGCTTGTACCACTGGTGAAAGGTTTCTCGCGGCGTGTGCGGCATCTCGCGACCGCGTGTCCATGTGTTCATCCGGTTATAGATGATGAACCGGGGCAAATGCCGCAGCGCGCTGTCGGCCAGCGGCAGGCTCGCACGATACAGGCGCGGCGATGACAGGATCGCGCCTGCCGCCTTCATCATGTTTTTCTTGAACGCTGGAATCTCATGATTTTCCGAGAGCACCTTGCGCCAACCTGCGATCTGCTCGTGAATGTTGATTTTTACCGGACAGACGTTCGTGCAGCTTCCATTCATTGTGGAGGCGAAAGGCAGCGTCGAATATTTATGTCGATTGAAAGTCGGGTCGATGATCAACCCAATCGGACCCGCATAAGTAGCGCCGTAGCTCAGCCCGCCAGACCTGCGGAACACCGGACACGTATTCATGCACGCGCCGCAACGAATGCATTTCAGGGACGTCCAGAACTGCTCCATACCGAGGCGATCGGTGCGGCCATTGTCGACCAGCACGATATGCATCTCCCCGCCCATTCGCGGACCACGGAAATGCGACGTGTATTGCGTGATCGGCGAACCAAGGGCGCTGCGCGACAGAAGACGCACGAATACAGCGAGATTCTCCAGCTTGGGTATAAGCTTTTCGATGCCCATGGAGACGATATGCAGGCCCGTCGTGTTGGCCGACAGATCCGCATTGCCTTCGTTGGTGCAGACCACAACCGATCCGGTTTCCGCCACCGCGAAATTGCAGCCGGTCATGCCGGCGTCGGCACTTAGAATAAGCGGGCGTGTCGTCTCGCGCTGCTGCTCGGCAAGGTACCCGGCGTCGGCGTTGTCGGGATCGGTGCCAAGCGTGCGCGCGAAAACGGCGGCGACGTCCGTTCGCAACTTGTGCACGGACGGCACCACGACATGGCTCGGCGCTTCGTCGTCAAGCTGCTGGATACGTTCGCCCAGATCGGTCTCGATGACCTCAACGCCGTGCTCCGCCGCGTACTCGCGAAAGCCGCACTCTTCGGTGAGCATCGACTTGCTCTTGATAAGACGCTTTGCGCCCCGCGCGCGCATGATATCGACAACGATGGCGTTGTGCTCGCCCGCGTCCTTCGCCCAGTGCACCTTCACGCCATTGGCGAGTGCGTTGCGCTCGAACTTCTCAAGGTACTGATCGAGATGCGTCAACGTATGCATCTTGATGTCGGAGGCGAGTTGCCGAAGCTCCTCCCATTCCTCGATCCCGTGCATCTGCCGGTCGCGCTTCTGACGCAAATCCCAAAGACGCTGATCGTGCATGGCCAGATGCTGCGGCGCCGCCATGAACCGCTTCGCCGCCTCCGACTGATCAACCGGTCGGCCAGGACGGATCACCGGACCACGAGGCTGCTCCTCAGGTCCGCGTGGCGGCATCGTCACGCTGGCTCCAGCCGCATGCGTCAAATGTTCCGGCGCGCCCTCTGGCGATTTACCGGCCGGAGTCTGCGGCGTAGCGGCGCTCATGCCCGCGATCCGTTCAGAATCTGGGAAATATGAATGTATTTCTGGCCCAACTGCAATCGCCGCGCACATCCCTCCTGATGCATCAGGCAGGAACTGTCAGACGACGTGACGTAATCAGCGCCCGATCGGGCCTGATCACGGGCCTTGTCCTGCCCCATGCGAGAAGAAATCCCCTCCTCGAACACCGAAAAGGTGCCGCCGAAGCCACAGCATTCATCAGGGCGAGCGATATCTACGAACTCAAGCCCCCGCACCTTTCCAAGCAGATCTTTTGGCTTGGAGAAACGCTCGTTCCGAAGCTCCGACATGCTGGCGATGCTCAGACCGCGCAGGGCGTTGCAATTATTATGCAGCGCTACCTTATGTGGAAACTCAGCCCAGGGAAAAGCATCGACTTTCAGAATGTCGTGCAGAAATTCGACCAGTTCGAAAGTCTTGGCGCGGACTGCCGTCACTTCCTCAGTCTGTTCGAGGGCCGTGAAATTACGCCGCACCTGATTCACGCAGCTGCCGGAAGGCGCCACGATATAATCGTATTCGGAGAAATTTTTGACGAAGAGTTCTTCGGTGGCCCGCGATTCCTCGTGGCAACCGGTATTGGTCATCGGCTGACCACAACATGTCTGATCAAACGGGTAATCGACGTCGAGACCGAATCGCTCAAGCAATTCCAGCGTCGCCTGACCGACCTCTGGATGAAACGCGTCGACGTAACACGGCACGAACAGCCCAACTCGCATCAACCCACCCTCTTTGCGACCATAACATCAGCGCGTCTTTGAAGATACGCACCTCTTTGACCACTTCTGGCCACACTGCATGACACTAGCGCAATATGGCCGTCTCGGAAGGCCGACTATCCATGCGCAGTGATCATGCAGACGAGGCAAATATAGGGGAGGTGATAAAACTCGCGAGAGGACTGGATAAACGCGGTCGAAAATCTGGCTCAGAATTGGCGAGCCTCGCGATCACCGTAACGTGCTCCGGGGCCGCGAGCCGCCCCGGAGCCAGACCCGACTTACGCCTTGGCGGGCGGACGGCTGTTCGCGGCGGCGACCTTCTTGCCCCAGCGAACCAGCATGTCGGTGCAATCTGTCTGACCGATATGGCACTCGATCAGGGTCGGGCCACGCGTGTTGGCCTTGGCCTTCTCGATCGCCTCGGCCAGCTCCGCGCCGTTATGCGCATGCAGGCCCAGACCATGCCCCTCGCCCGCGTTGAACGCGTCGATCAGGCCTGCGTAGTCCCAGTTCTTGATGTAGTTGTACGGACCGTCATGAATCTTGATTTCGATGACATAGCCACGGTTGTTCACCAGAAAGATGATGACCGGAACTTCGTAGCGAACCATCTGCGCCACTTCCTGCGCCGTCAGCTGGAACGAGCCGTCTCCGACCATCAGCACATGACGACGATCCGGCGCTGCGTATGCGCCGCCAAGCGCAGCCGGGACGGACCAGCCGATGCTGCCCCACTGCATTTCGCTCTCGACCTTGGCGCCGCCCGGCAGATTCATGCGGACCGCGTTGAACCAGCTGTCGCCGGTCTCGGCCGTCAGGGTGGTGTTGCCGTCGACCAGAGCGTTGATCTGGCGCGCCATCTCGTCATTCGTCAGCGCCGCATCAGGCTTCGACGCAGGAATGACATCCGGCGCGGGCTTCGCAGTCTGTCCGGTCGCCGGACGACGCGGCGCGCTCTCGGCCAGCGCAGACACGAAGGCGCCCAGATGGAAACCGGCGTAGCTGCGGCCATCGACGGTAACTTCGTTCAGGTCGGCGAGCAGCGTGTCTTCCGGCTTCGGACGGGACTGCCATCCCACTGTCGCATAATCGTTGAAGATCGGCGCGAGGCAGATCACGCCGTCCGCGCTCTCCACCAGTTCCTGCGCGCCCATCGTGCTGATCTCGCCCCAGTAAACGCCCCGGAACAGCGGATGATCCTCAGGGAAGAAGCTCTTCGCGGCGCCCATGACAGTGACTGCGCAGCCAACGCGCTCGGCCAACGCCACGATCGGTTCAAGCGAGCCCAGCGTGCGA
This sequence comes from Acetobacter nitrogenifigens DSM 23921 = NBRC 105050, assembly GCF_000429165.1. Lineage (GTDB taxonomy): Bacteria > Pseudomonadota > Alphaproteobacteria > Acetobacterales > Acetobacteraceae > Acetobacter > Acetobacter nitrogenifigens. The sequence goes on from NZ_AUBI01000020.1 coordinate 40,351, forward strand.
ACGCGGCTGCCGACAAGGATGACGACCTTTTCGCGAGCAGAAAGGAACTCGCCTGCGGCTTTCACGGCGGCGTCAAGGCTCACGCGGTCCGGCGTCGCTTCGGCCAGAAGGCTGGAAACCGGTCCCGGACGCACGCAGGGAGCGGCGGCGAGATTGCAGGGAATTTCGATATAGGCAGGCTTGCGCAGACGCAGCGCCGTGCGAATTGCGTGGTCGATCTGGGCCGGCGCATTCTCGGCCGAATGGATCACTTCCGCCGCGCAGGTGACGTGGCTGACCATCTCCATCTGATAGCCGTAATTGGTCGTGCCGATCGTGTGATGCAGGATATGGCCGCTGCCCTGATCGTTGGTGTTCGGGCCGCCCGAGATGAAGATAACCGGAAGGCTCTCGGCGTAAGCGCTGCCGATGGCGTTCACGGCGGACAGGGCGCCGACGTTGAACGTAACGATCATCGCTGCGGCGCCGTTGGCGCGCGCATAACCTTCAGCCGTGTAGCCGCAGTTCAGCTCATTGCAGCTGTAGATCTGACGGGTCGAACCCTCTTCCAGAAGCTGATCCAGAAGGACGAGGTTGAAATCGCCTGCGACGGCGAGATGATCCTTAAGGCCGATCTGCCCGAGACGCGCGGACAGGTAATGCCCGACGGTGAATTTCTCTGTTGTCATGAAAGACGCTCCCTGTCCTTGCGTTGATCCCCGGCGGGATCGACATCTGCGTGGAGTGTGGCGTCGTCGGTCTCATCTTACTACTATATGGAAATCGCACGATCCATATCCACTGCATATGGATCGTTGTCCACCTCCGGCTGGCCTGACGCGCAAAATCCGGCGACCCACCGCCGTCGCGCGACCGTGAACGGAGTACGACGTAACCACAGGCTCAGATTGATGACGCCGAAGCGGCGCGGAAAGTTCCGCCTGTTTCGACGCCCTCAATCAGACGCGCCTCCCGCTCTCAGGCCCGAACAATACGGGCTGCGTAACATCCTCGTTTCGCATAATGTACGTGAAGATAAGACACGTCGGGATTGGCAAAGAAATGCTCAATTAGCGGCGGCAGATTAGCCCCTTCGGCGGGATCGGCGTCGATAATCTCGCCTGCCACATTGAACGCCCGCAGCGAAATCATACGTATTTTTACGGCTTCGGGGATCGTGTCGATTATGTTGGCCGCGCGCGCTGCGCCTTCCTTAATGAAAATGGCGTGCCGCGACCGGTACGGCGTCACGGCGGGCTGATGCTCGTAATTGAGCAGAATGGCGCTTTCCCCGATTTCAAGATCACGAATTTCGATGCGATCGGGAAATCCCGGCTGGGCGTCAACCACGCACCGCCTTGCGCCGATCACTGACAGTTCCTCATCCGAAAGTCTGGAAAGCCACGTGAACTCGCTCGCGTCGAGCCCTTGAATGCAGAACATATGCGCCTCCTTTTCTGGCGCTATGGTTCTGACGGCTCGCAGGTGTTTCTACGCTCCGAATCTTGCGATCAAATTACATTAACCACGTGCGGTTTTAGTCCGCAGTAGATACGCTGGATTTTCAGGCTTCACACAACGGCCCGGAGAACAGACGTTCACAGGAGAATAAGGAAGGAAATTCGACCCGACGACGGACGCCCCTCCTGCGCCCTGCTCTTCGGAGCGCAATAGGCTGCGGGGGAAAAAACCGCGCATCGGCGACAGGAAGAAGCACTCCCGCCAAACCGGAACGCCGGTTGGCGGGAGCGGAAGAACCGAACGAGCGGTTCAGACCTTTTCGACGGACGCCGTGTAGATCTTGTCGATCGCGGTCTTCAGGGCCGCGTCGAACTCCGCATCGCTCATCGAGACCTTCAGGTCGCCGACCAGCGCACGGGAGAAACTGGCGATCAGACCGTGATTCGCGGCCAGACGCTCGCACGCTTCATCCAGCGGGTAACCGCCAGACAGCGTCACGACCCGCTCGACGCGCGGATGCTTGACGAGGTCCAGATACAGGTCCGGCACATCGGGGATCGTCAGCTTCAGCATGACCTTGTAATCACCCGGCAACGCGTCGAGCCCCTTGAGCAGCTCTTCGCGCAGGATCGCTTCCGCGCCCTTCTTGTCCGGGCTCTTGATCAGCACTTCGGGCTCAAGGATCGGCACAAGCCCATGGGCTGCGATCTGCTCTCCAAGCTTGAGCTGCTGTGCTGCGATGGCGGCGATGCCTTCGCGATCCGGCAGATTGACGACAGAACGCTCCTTGGTGCCGTAAACGCCAAGCTTCGCGGCGCGGGCGAGGAGCTCATCGAGGCCGGGGATCGGCTTCATCAGACGAACGCCGTTCTTTTCGTCCTCAAGCCCCTTGTCGACCTTCAGGAAAGGAACAACGCCGCGATCGTTCCACAGATAGCTCGGGACAGACCTGCCCTCGACTTCCCCGTCCATGGTGCGTTCGAAGAGAATGGCGCCGATCACCTTCTCGCCCGTGAACGCCGGGGAGGTGATGATGCGACAACGCATCTCATGCATCAGGCGAAACATCTCTTCGTCGCCGGAATAGCTGCCCTCGGGGATTCCATAGAGCGCCAGCGCCCCCGGGGTCGACCCGCCGCTCTGGTCAAGCGCGGCGATGAAACCACCCTTGCTGGACATCTGCTCTTTCATCCGTTCAATGGACATCTTACGTTTCTCTCTGCTGAACTCAGGATGCGTGCCGGGACATGACGTCCCGCAGATACCGGCGTCGACGGCGCGTGCCGAACGCTGAACGTCCGGGCGGGTCACCCTTCATCGCCCACGAGCCGATGGCGCACGGAGGAGTGTCGCAGGTCCGGGCGACCTGTGTTCCGCCCCTCCGGCAAGTGCCGCAAGAATTGCACGACGCGCGCATCTTCGCCAGCGTCATGCGCCGCAAATGACGCGTTAATCCTGTTCGTGCTCAAGAATGCGGCGCGTCAGCTCGATGGACGGAACAGTTTCCGGCATCATCATCGGCGGCTTGTTCCTGACCAGAAGCCAGCCCACGAACAGCATCGCTGCAATCAGTGGCGACGCCGCAATGGTGAAGACGCCTGCCGGATAATCAAACGCCATGAGAACCACGACACCCGCGAGAAAGGCGATGGTCAGCCACGACATCGCCTGACCACCGGGCATGGGAAACGCGCTTGCCGGACGCTCGCCACGCTTCACCAGACGTCGGTAGGCAATCTGGCTGCCAAGGATGAACATCCAGGTGGCGACAATGCCCAGGGCCGAGAAATTCAGGACGATCTCGAACACCTGCGCGGGCACGATGTAGTTAAGGCCGACGCCGATCAGATAGATCGAAACCGTCAGAAAGATGCCTCCCGACGGGACGGAACTGCGATTCAGGTGGGCGAGGAACCGAGGCGCGGAGCCCCCGACCGCAAGCGCCCGAAGAACGCGGCTGGTGGAATACAAACCGGAGTTCAGGCTGGAGAGCGCTGCCGTCAGGACGACGATATTCATGATCGTATCAACGCCCGGAACGCCCAGCGCCGAGAAGAACGTGACGAACGGGCTGACGCCCGCGTGATACGCCGTCCACGGCAACAGGCAGACCAGCAGCACGACGGAGCCGACATAGAACAGCGCGATACGCCAGATCACGCTGTTGATGGCCTTCGGCAGAATGGTCCGGGCGTCCGAACACTCGCCCGCCGCCGTGCCGATGAGCTCAATACCCGAATACGCGAAGACCACGCCCTGCGTCAGGATCAGCGCCGCCGCCACGCCATGCGGAAAGAAGCCGCCGTTATCGGTGATGAGATGCAACCCCGTCATATGCCCGTCCACCGGCATGCGCGAACCAAGCACCACCGTTCCGACGATCAGGAACAGCACCAGCGCCACGACCTTGATCAGCGAGAACCAGAATTCCATCTCGCCGAAATACTTCACGCCTATCAGATTCATTCCGGTCACGATGCACAACGCGCCAAGGGCGAAGACCCATTGCGGCACGCCGCCGAAAACCGGCCAGAAATGCATGTAGAGCGCGACCGCAGTGATATCGACGATGCCGGTCATGGCCCAGTTCAGGAACGACATCCACCCGGCGACATAGGACGCCTTGTCGCCGAGAAATTCCTGCGCATAGGAGACGAAGCTGCCGCTGGTCGGGCGGTACATGACCAGTTCGCCCAGCGCACGGAGAATGAAGAACGAAAACGCGCCGCACACGAGGTAAACGATCGCAAGCGACGGACCTGCGCTCTGCAGCCGCGAGCCCGCACCAAGGAACAGCCCCGTGCCGATGGCCCCGCCTATGGCGATCATCTGAACCTGCCGGTTGCCAAGCCCCTTGTGGTAGCCTTCCTCCGTTACGCCAGCGCCCTGCGTGGCGTTTGCGGAGGATCCTTCTCCAGCCGGACTTCTGCTCACCGCGTCTCTGCTCATTCAGCTCTTCACCTTCATTCTCGGGTCCGCATGGTCAGGGGCCACAAGGTTTCGGACCAGCGCAACGCCGCCGGGGCGACGTACGTCGACCCGGCTACCAGCCGCCACAGTCAGGACCGGGCTCTGGTCGCCACGCATATACGTTCTTTCATTGCGGGCAGTGCATATCCGATCCTGCTCTCATCGCAAGACCCGGCTATCTGGAGACACGGGGAGCCTGTTCATCCCCGGACGAGCCCCCCGGCTCGCGTCGGCGGCAAAAGCCGGACGGAAAAACGCAGACGTCAGGCCTGATCGAGAGCTTCGTTTTCTCATCAAAACAAGCTGTCAGAGCGTCGCCTGGGAGACAAGTGAATTCCATGGTGTTCGCTATGGATCAACGCCCGGACGACGCCTTACGCGCATTGGCGACGAAGACGCGGCCATCGCGATAAGAAATCCACACACGGCGTTGCGCGAACCAGTCCGACCCCAGCAACATGTTCACTGGCTCGGAAACCCGCGCCACGGTGAGGACCGGATTCAACTCGGTCTCGCCGCCGATGGTCAGGCTGTGAAAGCGATGCCACCGATAGATCGACGCCCTTCCATCCACGCCCGCAGTCGTTCCGCCAGAATCTCGCTCCAGCGCGTCTTTCGTGACGCCCAGAGCCGCCGCAGCCTCTTCGGAAACGATTCTGGACCGAGCGCCGCTGTCCAACAGTGCGGTCAGGTCGTGACCATCCAACCTGATTTTCAGGACAATCCGCCGTCCGCGCCGTGTCGCTGGAAGAGGCGTCCAGCCGCCTTCGACATGGGGCGGTTGCTCGCATGCGTCCGCAGCCCCCTTCGTCCAGAACGCCATTCTCCCGCCCGACGCATCGAGTTCGAGCGCGTCAATGCGCCCCCCGCCTGCAAGCCCCAATGCGGGCGGATGCCAGAGCACGGCACCGTCTCCCGACAACAGATCGCCGCCCAGCAGCCCTTCTACTGGTGGGTGAATATTCGGTCGCGCGGGCAAAAAACCCATAGGCAGCGAAACCGGCCCCAACTCCAGCCCGCCTATCCGCAGACTCCGCGCGATTACGTTCGGCGCAACGCCGCCGTCGCCCCCCGGCCCGGCGAGACGCGTGCTTCTGAGCGGGTCCGTAGGAAGCGCCATTTCGCGCGCAAAGTCCGGAGAGATCAGGCTGCCTTCGGAACCTGTGTCGACCACCAGACTGATGGTCCGACCGTTCACCGACACCGGAGCAGACAGGAACCCGAGATCGTCGCGCAACGGCGCTTCGGCAAGCAGGTGCGGCGCGCAGGAGTGCCCCGCCGCGAGGGCGCAGAAGGGCGTCAGAAACGATGCCAAGACGACGAATACCCTTCGCGCCGGCAAACGCCGCGCGATCGGGCCACGCGACGAGCCCCTCGCGCAAACCATTCGGGTTTCCATCCTGGTCCGGGTCGTCACGAACATACGTCCCTGTCGCCCGTCAGGAGAGCTGGTCCGCAAAGCGGTCCACCACGTCGAGTAGGGCGGAGAGGATGCCGGGCTCGGACACTGCGTGCCCGGCGTCGTCGATCATTACGAACTCCGCTTCGGGCCATGCGCGATGCAGATCCCACGCTGTTCGAACCGGAGTGGCCGTATCGTATCGCCCTTGCACGATCACCGCCGGAATGTGCCGGATCGCCTCCACGTCCCGAATTAACTGCCCCTCGTCCATCCAGCCTGCGTGGACAAAGTAATGGTTCTCGATCCGCGCGAAGGCGAGCGCGTATTTCGGGTCCCGGTGCTGGGTGGCAAACCCCTCATTGGGCAGAAGCGTGATGGTCTCGCCCTCCCAGACCGACCACGCCACGGCCGCCGAACCGCGAACGTTCTCATCCTCACTGGTCAACAACTTCCGGTATGCCGACATCAGGTCGTGACGCTCATCCGCCGCCACAGGTTCGAGAAAACGTTCCCATTTGTCAGGAAACAGCCAGGAAGCGCCTTCCTGATAATACCAGTGCAGTTCCGCTTTCCGCAGAGTGAATATCCCGCGCAGGACCAGCGCGCTAACGCTTTGCGGATGCGTTTCGGCGTAGGCCAGGGCCAGCGTCGATCCCCAGGAGCCGCCAAACACCAGCCATTTTTCGAAACCACACATTTCACGCAGCCGCTCGATGTCGTCGACCAGTCGCCATGTGGTGTTGTTCTCAAGCGAGGCGTGCGGCGTCGACCGGCCGCAGCCGCGCTGATCGAACAGAAGCACGTCGTACCGTTCCGGATCGAAGAGCTGACGCTGGGTCGGCGTGCATCCGCCGCCCGGCCCGCCATGCAGCACCACCGCAGGCACGCCGCCGGGCTTTCCGCATCTTTCCCAATAGACGAGGTGCCCTTCGCCCGTGTCCATCATGCCGTGCGCGTAGGGTTCTATCGGCGGATAGGGCGTGCGGGGCGCGGCAGTCGTGTTCGTCACTCTGATTCTCCTTTTTCACCTGCGCGAAGCCCTTCTGCGCCATCCGCCGCGCCCAGAGCCGCGCGCGGGTGGGCGCGCTCCCAGACGTCCAGCAGCCGCGCCTCGTCCGCCAGCGTGTAGCGTTGTGTCGTCGAAAGACTCGCGTGCCCCAGCAACTCCTGTATCGAGCGCAGATCGGCGCCGCCTTCCAGAAGATGCGTCGCGAAAGAATGGCGCAATGCATGGGGGGTGGCGTGGTCGGGCAATCCTTCGCCGATGCGCCACTCCCGCATCGCCCGTTGCGCGACCGCAGGATTCAGGCGACCGCCTCTAACGCCGGGAAATAATGGTTCGTCTCGGGCGGGAGACGGATGCGCCCTCCGCCACTGCGTCAGGGCGTCGAGGACGCGAGGCACAAGCGGAGCAAGGCGCTCCTTCCCTCCTTTGCCGACAATGCGGAGAAAGGCGCCCGCGCGCGCCGCATCGAAATCTCCGACATTCAACGCCAGCGCTTCGGAGATACGCAGCCCCGCGCCGTAGAGCAGCAGGAACAGCGCCTCGTCGCGCGCCTGCGCCATGGGCGTCCGCTCGGTGGCCGCAACGCCCGGCGCGACCTCCGCCGCATCGCTACGCGTGAGTGGACGCGGCAGCGGCGTCTTGGCTCGTGGCGTCACCAGAAGCTGCGCCGCCGGGTTTTCGACGTTCAGGCGCCTGTCGAGAAACCTGAAGAAAGACCTGAGCGTCGACACCCTTCGCGCACGCGACCGGGCAGCGCGATCACGCGTCGTCGCCGGGCGTCCGCCATGCGGGGTCAGCGCCCGGGTCTGTTCATGCGCCAGCCACGCCCGCAGATCAGAGAGCCCCAGTGCGCCCAACGCCTTCAGGTCGAGCGGCGCGCCGCGATGCTCCGTCATGAAGGAAAAAAACAGGGCCAGATCGCCGCGGTAAGCGTCGATCGTACGAGGCGAAGCGCCACGCTCGGCCGCGAGCCACGACAGGAAAGCGGCGACGGCGTCTTCGCCCGTCACGTAAACCGCCCGTCACATACCGTGGCGCTTGACGGAAGACAGACGACGCGAGAGCGGTTACAGAGGGTCATGGCGCAAACCAGCCTACTGGAACCCCAGCCGCCGCGAAAGCGCGTGGCCGTGCTTCTGCCGTTACCATTTCCCTGCCCGCTCGATTACGCCGCGCCGCCTGCGCTTGCGGACTCGTTGCCACCCGGCGCCATCGTCTCCGTCCCTCTGGGCGGACGGCGCGAGACCGGCGTCGTGTGGGATCAGACGCCGCTGCCCCCCGACCTCACCCCGCCGCCGCCGCCTGAGATCGCCGATTCCCGATTGCGCGCCGTCTCCACGCTCGTCGACGCGCCGCCCATGCCGGAAATGCTGCGGCGGTTTATCGACTGGGTCGCCGCCTACACGCTCGCGCCGCCGGGCATGGTGCTGGCGATGGCCCTGCGCCCCCATCTGCTTGGAACGCAGGCCGGGCCGCGCTCCGGGTGGGCCGCCGCCCCGACGCTTCCCGAAGGACTGCGCATGACACCCGCGCGCCGGTCCGTCCTCGCCGCGCTGGAAGAAGAATCGCCCCTGAGCGGTGCGGAACTCGCCCGACGCGCGGGCGTCGGCGCTGCGGTGATTCGCGGGTTGGCGGACGCGGGCGCACTACTCGCCGCCCTGCTGGGGCCGATCGCGCCGTTCGCCGCGCCCAACCCCGATCACAACCCGCCTGTTCTGAGCGGCGCGCAGGATGTCGCCGCCACCGCGCTGCGCGCCCTGACGCGAGAACATCGCTTCAGCGCCACATTGCTGGAGGGCGTGACCGGCTCGGGCAAGACCGAGATCTATCTGGAAGCCGTGGCGGAGTGCATCGCCGCTGGTAGACAGGCTCTGGTGCTTCTGCCGGAAATCGCGCTGTCGGCGCAGTGGATGGAAAGATTCGCGCGGCGGTTCGGCGTAACGCCTGCAACGTGGCATTCAGAAATTGGCCAGCGAGCGCGGCGTCTGACATGGAATGCGGTCGGCGACGGTTCCGCGGGGGTGGTCGTCGGCGCACGGTCCGCACTGTTCCTGCCGTTTCGCGATCTGGGTCTGATCATCGTCGACGAAGAGCATGAAACGACCTTCAAGCAGGAAGAAGGCGTCACCTACAACGCTCGGGACATGGCCGTCGTCCGCGCCCGTCTGGCGAACGCACCGGTGATCCTTGCCTCAGCGACGCCAAGTCTGGAAACGCTGAACAACGTGGAGACTGGTCGTTACGGCCACCTCGTCCTCCCGTCGCGCCATGGCGGCGCAGCGATGCCCACGACGCGACTGATCGACATGCGAATGGCGCCACCGCCGCGCGGGCGTTTCCTCTCGCCCGCCCTGATCGACGAAATCGGTTCGACGCTCGCGCGCGGCGAGCAGGCGATGCTGTTCCTGAACCGACGCGGCTATGCGCCGCTGACGCTCTGCCGGGCGTGCGGGCAGCGCATGGAGTGCCCGCACTGCACGTCCTGGCTGGTCGAGCACCGCAAGCGGAAAATTCTGTGCTGCCACCACTGCGATTATCGCCAACCGATACCGGAGACCTGCCCGCAGTGCGGCGCGGAGCACAGCCTGACCGCCATTGGCCCGGGCATAGAACGCATTACCGAAGAAGCTGAAGAGACGTTTCCCAACGCGCGCGTTCTGGTCATGGCCAGCGACACGGTCGGCGGTCCCGCCGCCATCGCAGAGGCGGTGGAACGCATCGCGCAGCGAGATATAGACCTGATCGTCGGCACGCAAATCGTCGCCAAGGGCTGGCATTTTCCGCATCTCACGACTGTCGGCGTCGTCGATGCGGACCTCGGCCTAGGCGGCGCCGACCTGCGCGCGGGCGAACGCACGATCCAGCTTCTGCATCAGGTTGCCGGTCGCGCGGGACGCGCGGAAGCGCCGGGGCGCGTGCTGCTGCAATCCTATGCGCCGGAGCATCCAGTGATGGAGGCGCTGGTGTCGGGAGATTTCAGGACGTTCATGGAGGAGGAAGCCCGGCAGCGACAGCCCGGCTTCTGGCCGCCCTTCGGGCGCCTCGCGGCCCTGATCGTCAGTTCGGAAAATCCCGAGGCTGCGCTGGACACGGCGCGAAGGCTGGGTCGCGCCGCTCCCGAAGCGCCGGGCATCGAGGTTCTTGGCCCTGCCCCTGCACCGCTCGGACTGCTTCGCGGTCGGCATCGGCATCGCCTGTTACTGCGCACTCGCCGCGCCATAGCTGTGCAGCCGATCCTGCGGCAGTGGCTGGCGAAGGTGAAAATTTCTGCAGGTGTAAGGGTCGATCTGGACGTGGACCCGGTGTCGTTTCTGTAGATGTGGCCGCTGTACCAACACGAGGGAGTATCCAGCCTCAGGTAAAAATCGGCCGAGGAAACGACGCGTCAGCTATCTCGCCATTTTACATCTGGAGCGTCACCCGGAAGGTGACGCTCCAGACAACAATTGCAGATGATTCATAGAGTCGCGCAAAAGTGGAACGATATCGTCACACAGTAAAGTGATCCAGATCTCTGCATGCTGTGAAGCCAAGTTTAGCGGGTCAGAAAGAACTCCGAATCCCTGCCACGAAGGCCCATTTGGGCTTTCGTGACATCCCGCCAGACTCAGGCCGCTTCTTGCAGGCGTAGTTCTCTCTCTGCACGAGCCTCGAGCATCCGCGTATGTTTATGCGCCTCAGGTGAGATGCGCAGGTAAAGCGTCATTGCTCCTGCCGCGAGGTATAGGCCGGAGAAGGTCCAGATCACGCCCTCCAGTCCAAGGCCAAACCAGGACTCACAGACGCCCACAACTGCAGGACCGACCCACGTGCTGGCCCCTGCCCCAAGACCCAGAATCGAAAGAGCCGCAGCTTTTTCTTTGGGAACGATCAACGGCATCAGACCTGACATCGGGACGAACGCAGCGACGGTGCCGCCATAGATAAAGCCGGCAAGGGCTGCGAGCATGAAATTACCCGGATACCAGATCGGCGTGTAGTAAAAGAGAGGAATAGTTAGGCACGATCCGACGCACCCGAAAACGGCAACTACAAAACGGTGCCCCAATTTGTCGGCGACCATGCCTGCCACAAGGTTAAACAGGATATTTCCAAGAAAGATGATCGATAGCAAATCCAGCCATTGCGCCTGCGTATAATGAAGAACATCCACGAAGAACGCAGGCATGATCGCAAGAAAAGCATATTCCGAAGACGTATCGACAGTCCTGATGATACCCGCGACCAAAGTTTTTGGTTCGCGCCACATGATGCTGATCGAACCAAAAAACACGTCCTTCTTGTCGACAGGTTTCTTGATTAAAGGATGTGATCCCGTCTGTTCGCGCACCAGCAGCAACGCAATCAGACCGCCCGCAATCACCAGTCCAAGCGAGCACCAGAACGTGGCCAGTTCTCCGATATGGGGAATGGTGTACCGGGCGAATTGCGAGCCAAGCGTGGGAAGACCGGCAGAGAACGAAAACCAGAACCAGCCTGCTGCGGAGCCGAGCATACGGGCAGGCGTCGCTGCAGCGATCCAGACTAAAAAACCGTAAGCAAACAGCGGATACGCGAAACCACGCAAAGTATAGAACGTGAGAGTCATTGCGAAATTGTCTGGACCAAGCCCCAACGCAAGGAACCCCACCTCAAGCGCAGCCCACATGATCAGACCGGCCCACATCGTGCGGCGCGGGCCATACAGGTTTGACAGTGGACCTGACAGCCACGCCGATATCATCACGGTAACGCCATAGGTCGTAAAAAGAAGATTCACGTCCGCCTGAGTGTGCCCATGATGCAGCATGAATGTATCGAGATAGCCCGCCTCAACGCCATCGCCCACCATGAAGAGAAGGAGGCCGACAAATCCGAAGAAAAGAGATGACGGGATACCCAGAACGCCGGAAATACCCCGACGCTGACTTGTGATTGCGCCTGACAAAAATCTGTCTTTCTTGACTGAGCGACTGCAGAATCGGACATGCGTGTCCCGGCCCGCCGACACGTGGTCAAAGCAGGTTGCAGCGCACGGCTTCGCGTAAAGGCGAAAGCCTCGTTTCGGAAAGTCACGTCAATGAACAACATTGACGTGGCATCACCATGAATAGCGATGCAGAAACTGTGATATTTCCTGTTGATAAATCGCCGCACACGCAGTTGTCAACGAATTTCCATAAAAAGTCCGTATTTGGTAAAAGAAAATAAAAATAATGATTTTTATCTGAAATAAAAAAACTCAATATCTCGGATTTTTTGTCGTTTATTTTGAAATTAACTAGATAATTTTTATCTATTAAAAATAAAATATCTTTACCACGGTTTCGAAATATTCGCCACACGCCCAACACTCCATGAGAATACGAGTGTCGTTGACTCCGAATGGGTGGCTATTTTACGTATGAGACACTGGGCGACTGGAGATCAATCGCGGCGTTCGGGACTGATTTCCACACATCAGCACTGAAGCTTAATGCGATGTGGATTGCGGACATGAACGTATGGGCGCTGCGGTCGTATCTGGTTGCAACAGGTCGCCAGTCTTTCAGCTTTGCGAACATGTTTTCGATCAGATGGCGTTTTTTATACAGGCGCCAGTCGTAAGGCGGCTTTGATTTCCG
>NZ_AUBI01000021.1:0-15791 GCF_000429165.1 Acetobacter nitrogenifigens DSM 23921 = NBRC 105050
CATATCCATAAGGCTTCAGTCTCCATACCCATTCCGTAACGTTCCATTGGTAGCACATTCGATGGATATTTCCACTACTTTGTCGGCAAAAACGACACATGAATTTAGATCATATTCCATTGAATATTATCTTGACACCGCAATTGAAACGAGATCGTTTTCTTTTCGAAAGCAAAGCTCCGGCGATCGCCCCACCATAAGTCGGGAGTAAATGATTGATGTCCGTTTCATCTCGTCGCCGACTTGTCAGCGCCTCGATCGGGAACATTGTCGAGTGGTATGACTTCGCCCTCTACACGGCGTCGACACCTCTGATTTTTACGCATCTGTTCTTTGCGGCGAGTGCAGGAGAGTGGTTTTCTCAATTTCAATCCTTGGCGATTTTTGCTTCAGGGTTCGTTGTGCGGCCGCTTGGGGGCATTTTGTTCGGCGCGCTGGGTGATCGGCGCGGGCACGCAACGGCGATGCGCTGGACGTTGCTGCTCATTGGACTTGCGACGGTGCTAATCGGCCTGTTGCCGACCTACGCGCAGGTTGGAGTTATTGCGCCACTCGGCCTGCTGATGCTTCGGGTCGTACAGGGACTGGCGGCTGGCGGCGAATGGGCCGGGGCTGTCCTGATGATCGGAGCCTCAGATCCGGCAGCGCAGAAAGAGAAAAAAAATGGGCTGGCTTTTGCGCTAAGTCAGTCAGGCGTTGCGTTTGGCATGCTGCTGGGGGGCGTCGCCTTGTGGGCGGCGCAACGGCTCGGGCATGACGCTTTTTTCCATTACGGCTGGCGGCTGCCATTCATCGCAACCGCGCCTTTTCTTTTACTGGGATTGTGGCTTCGCAGCAGCCCACGCGCGTCAGAGGCGACATCGGAAGCAAACTCGTCCGATGTCGCGGCGTCAGGCTGGGCTGTGATGGAGCATGGGCCGGCACTGCTTTGCGGCGTTGCCCTGCGTATGGCGGAAAGCGCGTGCATCTACCTTATCCTTGTATTCGGTCTCAGTTACGGCAGTAGCGTGAATATCCCTGTTTCATGGCTTCTGACTGCAAACACGGTCGCCATCGCCGCCGACGCATTGGCCATACCGTTCTTTGGTTGGTTATCGGATCGAATCGGCGCCGGCAGAACGTTCGCAATGGGGGCGGCTGCGATGGGGGTTGGCTCAGCCCTCTTCTTTCAGGCGCTTCATCAGAACTCCCTGTCTCTTCTCATTCTGGGTTTTGCGGGAGGCGTCAGCCTGTGCCACGCACCGATGATTGCAGCGGAGCCGATATTGTTAGCGCGCATGTTTCCGTCGCGCGTTCGCTACCGTGGCGTCGCAATGGCGCATGAACTGGGTGGCGTTCTTGCAGGGGGACTGACGCCGCTTATTGCTGCAGGCATCGTGCATCAGACGCAAAGCGTCGTCGGCGTCGTCTTGTATCTGTTTGCGCTCTCGTTTCTGGCGCTGGGTTGCCTGAGGGGCAGTCGACGTCTGCGTCGACGCCTTTCCTCCGTCGCCGGAGTAAGATACGAGCAAGTTGACGAAACATACATATCGAGGGCGTCTTGAAACGAGGAACAGTCTGGAAATCGGCGGACCCAACAAACCCGTCCTTCTCTCCCGAGACCTCGCCCTTCTATCATCTATCCCGATTGATCGGCCTGTATCACCTTCGCATGGACGCACATCTCAAGCCTATCGGCATGGATGTGCCGCGTTGGCGGGTGATAAATATACTGTCTGAACACGAGAGCGCTCCGATCAGCCTGATCGCCGATCTTGCAGTGACTCGCGTTTCCACCATGACCAAGCTCGTCTACCGCATGCAGGCGGAAGGGCTGACGACGACATCCGTGTCTCCAACCGATGGGCGCGTAACGATCGTTAGTCTGACAGATGAGGGACGAGCGGCTCTTGAAAAAGTAAGAGCCAAGGCCGGATTGATTTTTCAGCGCGCTTTTCATGACATTCCGGATTCGGAAATCGAGTCTTTGATGAAGATGGTCAAGAAAATATACGACAACATTTACTGACGATTTCGCACGTATTTTTTCAAATATATCGTTTGTAAATCTATGAGATCGCCAATACGCGAATTAATTAACCCTCGGGCGGCTCTTCCGTCCTGAAGGGCATATGAGTCCTCTCGCCCCCAAGCCTTTAGTGAAAACCGCACTCACCGTGAGCGCTCACTGTCTCCGTTCGTTTTTGCCGACAAAGTAGTGGAAATATCCATCGAATGTGCTACCAATGGAACGTTACGGAATGGGTATGGAGACTGAAGCCTTATGGATATGTCTGCCGTGGATGGCGGGAGCGGCCTTGGGTCTGGCGAGGCGTTCGCCCAGCTCCTTGACGCAGTGCGCGAGCAGGCGCTGTCGTTTCGTGCGGCGCGGCGGGTTGCCGGCGACATTGTCGAGCGTTTCCGGCAGGTCGGAATTTACCGCGCCTTCGTGTCGCGTCGCTTCGGCGGGCTTGAGGTTTCGCCAGTCCGGTTTCTTGAGGCCATTGAGGCGATAGGCCATGCGGACGCGTCCGCAGGCTGGGTCGCAAGCTTCGGCGTGTCCGCGCTGTATCTCGCGGCCCTGCCGGTCGCGACGCTGGAGCGGATTTACGCTTCCGGCCCGGACGTCGTGTTCGCCGGGGCGATCTTCCCGCCTCAGGCCGTCGGGACGGATGGCGATGCGCTGATCGTCTCCGGCCGCTGGCCGTTCGCCAGCGGTTGTACCGGAGCCTCCCTGCTGGGCGTCGGGATTTCCGTGCCGGGCGATGCGGGCGGACTGCCGCGCACGGCCGTCGTGCCTGCGGCGTCGGCGCGGATCGAGGAGACGTGGAATACGCTGGGCCTCGCCGGCACTGGAAGTCATGACGTCGTTCTGGACGGCGTGCGGGTCGACCCGGACTGGACTTTCATTCGTGGCGGAGAGGCCAGCCTGGAGGGCGCGATCTACCGCTATCCCTCTCTGGCGCTGGCGGCGCAGGTGCTGACCGTGGTCGGGCTCGGCTGCGCGCAGAGGGCTCTGGACGAGGTCATGGCCATGGCTGCGGGGCGTCGGTCGATCACCGGGGCCCCGGTCATGGCCGATCGCCCCTACGTCCAGACCGTGATCGGCGAGATATCGGCGCAGCTGTCCGCCGCCCGCAGCTTTTTCTATGACGTGACGCACGAGGCCTGGGCCGTGGCGCAGGGCGGGGAGAACGCGTCCGAGGCTCTGGCGAACCGCGTCCGCCTGGCCTCGACCCACGCCGCGCAGATCTGCGCCGAGGTCGCGCGGCGCTGTTTCGAACTGGGCGGCATCGCCGCCGTGCAGAACGACCACATTCTGGGCCGCTGCATGCAGGACTGCGCCGTCGTGGCGCAACACGCCTTTATGGCGCGAGGCAATTACGAGGTCGCCGGTCGGGTGATGCTGGGGCGCGGCGGTCGTCCCGGATATCCGTAAACCGTGCGCCGCACAGAGACTGAGGGAGCGAGAGCAATGAGCGGACAGACCGATCCCAGGGCTTTTCTGGGTCCTGATCGTGCGGACGGGACGATCTACAACGATCCCGCGCTGTATGAGATGGAGATGGAGCGCATCTTCATGCGCAACTGGATCTGGGTCGCGCATCGCAGCGACCTTCCGGAAGCGGGTGATTTCATCACGACGTTTGTCGGCGCTCATCCGGTCATCGTCTCGCGCGACCGCAAGGGCGCGGTGCATGTGATGCTCAACCGCTGCCGTCACCGCGCGGCGACGGTATGCGAATTGTCGAAGGGCAGGACGTCGAGTTTCGTCTGCCCTTATCACGGCTGGGCCTACGGGCTGGACGGCGCGCTGCGCGCCCTGCCGCAGCCTGCGGGGTATGGCGACCTGCTGAACAAGTCGGAGTTGCCGCTGGTCGGGCTGCGTGTCGAGGAATACGCCGGCCTGATCTTCGCCACGTTCGATCCCGAAGCGCCGTCGCTGGACGAGTGGCTGGGCGCGGCTAGGCCATGGATCGACCTGTTCATGAAGCAGGGCGCGGGATGGCCGGTCAAGACAATGGGCGAGCATCGCTTCACCTTTCCGGGAAACTGGAAGATCCAGCTCGAGAACACGACCGACGCCTATCATTTCCCGATCGTGCACAAATCCTTTCTGGATTCCGTGGACAGGGAGACGCAGGACACCTTCGATTTCGTCGAGGGCTCAGGGTTCGTCGAGGATCTGGGCAACGGCCATTCGGTCATGGTGATGATCCCCGAACTCGTCGATCTGGAGGCGGATCTGGACGCGCCGATCCCAGAACGGTTCCAGGATCTGGCGGACGCCCTGTTGAAGGATTATGCGCCCGAGCAGGTGCGGCGCATCGTGCGCGCGGTCGGCGGGTCGGGGTTCAACCTGAACCTGTTCCCCAATCTGGCGTGTTCAATGGCGTTTTTCCGGGTGCTGCGTCCGCTGGGCGTGCATGAGACCGAGATCCGCCATATCGCCATCGGCATGGACGGCGGACCGGAGTCCGGCAATCAGGCGCGTCTGCGCCTGCACGAGCATTTCCAGGGACCGATGGGTTTCGGCACCCCGGACGACGCCGAGGCGTGGGATCGCGTGCAGCGTGGTTCGGTCGCCGGGCGCGATATCTCGATCCTGCTCAATCGCGGGCTTGCGCATGAGGAGGCGGGGCCGGACGGGCGTCTGCGCAGCGATGTCAGCGCCGAGACCGGTATGCGCGCGGCCTATCGCCAGTGGCTGGCGTCCCTCGAGGCCGGGCCGGGTCCGTCTCTCCCGGCGCAGACCGGGTCCTGTTCCCACAAGGCCGCCGGGGAGCGCGTGTGATGACGATATCGCTGAACGAGGCCGTCGAACTGGTCACCCTGGAAGCCGATCTTCTGGATCACGACGGGTTTCGCGAATGGCTCGACCTGTATGTCCCCGACGGGCTTTACATCGTGCCAATCGATCCCAACGCTGCGACCTTCGAGGGGGTCCTGAACTACGCCTATGACGACGCGCATATGCGCGAAAAGCGCGTCGAGCGTCTGCTCGGCGGGCGCTCCATCTCGGCCGCGCCCCCCGCGCGCACCGTGCGCATGCTCGGACGCTACCGCATGCTCGAGGCCAGCGATGAAACCTGCGTCCTGCGCTGCGCCATGACCCTCACGGAACTCCGCCAGCACAGGCTGCGCGAATACGCCGCAAACATCACCTACACACTCATAAAAACAAACACAGGCCTCAAAATACAAAACAAAATCATAAAACTCCTCAACTCAACAGAAAACCTCACAGCAATCAGCTATATACTATGAATAAAGCAAACAATCTCCCGGTCGCTCTGGTGACGGGCGGCGCGCGCGGACTGGGTTTCGCAATCGGCGCGCATCTGGTTCACGCCGGATATCGCGTCATTCTTGCGGATCGCGATGGCGAAGCGGCGACGTGCGCCGCAACCGAACTCGGTGCGTTCGCGCAGGGCCTGACACTGGACGTCACGTCTGAATCCGGCGTCGAGAGCGCTCTCGATGCGGTAGAGGCGGAACATGGTCTGCCGTGGCTGCTGGTCAACAATGCGGCGTTGATGAAAGCGCAGCCTGTGCTCGATATCGATATCGAGACGTTCGACGCCGTCATGTCCGTGAATGCGCGCGGAACTTTCCTGTGCAGTCAGAGATTTGCGCGGCGTCTGCGCGGCCTGGACCAGGGGGGGCGGATCGTCAATATCGGTTCACTCGCCGGACAGAATGGCGGCTCGGCGACTGGCGCGCATTATGCGGCGTCCAAGGGGGCGGTCCACACTCTGACCAAGGTCTTTGCGCGGGATCTGGCGCCTTACGGCATTACCGTCAACGCCATTGCGCCGGGGCCGCTCGACCTGCCTTCCGTAGCGGAGACGATTGGCGAAGACGCCGCAGCACGGATCGCACAGGCGTTGCCCACCGGCCGTATGGGCGATCCCACCACCATCGCCCGCATGGTCGTCGAGCTTGCGCGACCGGACGCGGGTTCGCTGACGGGCGCCACGATCGACATCAATTGCGGTCTTTACATGAGATAAGAGAGGAGAAGCGGCTATGACATCAGGTCGGGATCGGCTGGACGTCGTTGTGGGCGCCGTAGAGAAACTGGGCGATGTTCTGATCTTCGACCTGCTTCCGGTCGCCGGGGAGTTGCCGGACTGGGAAGCTGGCGCGCATATCGATATTTTTCTGGGCGACGACATCGTCCGGCAATATTCGTTGTGCGGCAGGCCGGGAGACCGCTCTCGCTACCGGTTGGGCGTCCTGCTGGACCCGCAATCGCGTGGCGGATCAAAGGCGATTCATGATCGGGTCTCTGTTGGCGCGCGGTTTCAGATCGGAGCGCCACGCAATCTTTTCGCGCTGGATGCGTATCCGGGACGAGCCGTCCTGATCGGCGGCGGGATCGGCGTTACCCCCCTGATCGCGATGGCGCATGCGCTGGAGGCTCGGGGGCGAGACTTCCTTCTTTATTACGTGGCGCGCGAACCGGTTTTTGCTGAGGCACTGTTGACGGAAAGCTTCGCGGACAAGGTTGTCGTGATCCGTGATCGCGGACAGCCCGACGATGATAAACTGGTCCCTGCAACGGTCATTGAGCAGGCCGGTTCGGCCGCAAGCCTGTCGATTTACACCTGCGGGCCTGTGGGCCTGATGGACGCCGTGGTGGAGGCAGCGGCGAAAGCGGGCATCGCATCGGACCGGATCCACAAAGAGGCGTTCGCCGCGCAACCGATTGCGGGGGGAGAGAGCTTTGAGGTTCTCGCCGCAAAATCTGGCGTGCGTGTTTCGGTTGGAGCGGACGAGGCGATCACAACCGCCCTCGCCCGAGCTGGCGTCAAGGTCGCAGTCAATTGCGAACAGGGGATTTGCGGCACGTGTGTCGTCAACCTGATCGAGGGGGAGCCCGAGCATCGTGACGAATATCTGACCGAAGACGAACGGACGGATCAGATCGCGTTGTGCTGTTCGCGGTCCCGGTCGCCGTTGCTTGTGGTGGATTTGTGAACATGGTTTCGGAAAGCGAAAAATCGATAACTGCCGTAACGTCAGACGAATTTCGACGCGCGATGGCGCATTTTGCGACTGGCGTAGCTGTTGTGACGTCCACGGACGCAGAGGGCGAGCAGGGAGCGACAATCAGCGCCCTGAGTTCGGTGTCCCTTGATCCGGTCACGTTGCTGATCTGCCTGAACCGGCGCAGCGCAACCTGCAGGGCTGTTGAGAAAACACAGCGTTTTGGCTTGAGCATTCTCGAGCGTGGGCAGGAAGACGTTGCGCGCCATTACGCGATGCCAGCCGACAAGAAGACGGGCGACCTGCCGGTCGACAGACATGACGATGGCAGTCTTTTCGTCCCGGATGCGCTGGTGCAGATCAGCGCCGAGGTCATTGAAACTCTGCGTGGCGGCACGCACGAGATCTTTCTCGCCCGTCCCCTGCATATCCGTCTGAACGAAAAGGCGGATAGCGGCCCGCTTCTGTATTTCCGCGGAGCGTTCGAACTGACGGGGAACGGTTGACGTCTCTGGATAATCAGTAAAGTCGAACAGGAAAGGGTGGAGGTGTCATGAAAGACGTTTCGCAACACGTCGCGGAAAAACTGAGCCGGATTGATCACTTTGATTCTTCAGTCCGGGCTTTTTCGGCGTATGATCCAGGACGTGCAGGCGTTGCAGCGCAACGGCCAGGAGACGGCGTGCTGTCGGGTCTGGTCGTCGGCGTGAAGGACATCATCGACACCGAGGATTATCCCACCACCTATGGGTCAGGGATTTACGAGAATCATCGTTCTCGTGGCGACGCGGCGTGCGTGACCTTGCTGCGCTCCGCCGGCGCTGTCGTCGCGGGGAAGACGGTCACGACAGAGTTCGCCTTTTTTCGGCCCGGTCCGACGGTGAATCCGTTTGATGGCGCGCGCACTCCCGGCGGATCTTCCAGCGGCTCCGCTGCAGCCGTCGCGGCGGGGATGATAGATATAGGTCTTGCGTCGCAGACGGCTGCATCCCTGACGCGTCCGGCATCCTATTGCGGTGTTGTGGGGTTCAAGCCGAGTTATGGACGTTATGCGCTTTCGGGGGTGAAGGCGCTGGGGCCGTCATTCGATGCACTTGGCGTCATTACGCCGGATGTGAAGATTGCAGCGCTTGCCGATAGCGTATTGCAGGGGCCAGTGCCGACGCCTGTTGCGCTGACGCCGTCGCGTCCTTCGCGGATAGGCGTCTGCCGCACGCCCTGGTGGAGAGAAGCTGAAGAGGGGACGCGGATGGCGATGGCCAGCGCGTCCGATCTTCTGCGGGATGAGACCTCCATGGAAGAGGTCGATCTGTCGGATTTCGTAGAAGCGAACGATCTGCATGTTACGATCATGAGCTATGAGGCTGCGCAGGCGTTGGCTTGGGAATATCAAGAGCGTCGTAATCTGTTGAGCCCTCAGATTATCGGCCTGATCGAAGCTGGTCGGAAAATTTCACGCTCCACGTATGTCGCAGCCACCGAGAAGGCCAGCGCGTTGCGTCGTCGCATGGATGCGGTTCTTGATCGCTACGATGTCCTGCTGGCGCCTGCTGCGCCGGGGGAAGCGCCATTGCGCGAAAATGGCACCGGCGCTCCGACATTCAGCCGCATGTGGACGTTGCTGCATCTTCCGAGTCTGACTCTGCCGGGGTTGACTGGCCCTGCAGGATTGCCTGTCGGCGTACAGCTTGTGGGGCGGATGGGCGACGACGCTGGGTTGCTTGAATATGGAGCGTGGGCCGAAGCAATTTTTCCACCCCGTCCTCTACCACGTCTGGCGGACGGAGCATCGGTATGACTGATCACGGAAGTAGCGTGAGCGACGTGGAGGCGCGCCTCGCGTTGTTGGAGGCGCAACTGGAGACATTGCGCGCAGAGGCGGATATTCGCCGTCTGCAGGCCCGTTATATGTTCCTGTGCGATACGCCGTGCCCCGAATATGGCGTGTCAGACGATGCAGCGCGCATCGACCTGATTATGGACCTGTATTGCGATGACGCTGTCTGGGAAGGCGTGGGTTCGTACTATGACGGGCAGTTCGGTCGCGCCGAGGGGAAAGCTGCGATTCGTGCTCATTTCGAGGCTTTCTGGGGTGAAAAGCGTGACCCGGCCTTGCTGCTGAACGTGCATTATCTGACGTCAGAACAGATTCACGTTGAGGGCGACGTTGCTGACGGTCAGTGGGTTCACTGTCAGCCATGGATTTTTTCAGACGGTAAAAGCCTGTTGCGCTCCAGTCGGCTGAATAACCGCTTCTGCAAAGTCGCCGGGGTCTGGAAAATTTCCAGGACACGAACTGAAAATGTCTTCGTGGCGCCTTTGTCCCCCGGATGGGCCGAAAGCATTCCCCAGCATTCTGTTTTGATGAAACCGTAGGAAACAATCATGAATAAAGAAGAGCTTCTGAATAAACTCGAAACCGAGGTCGTGGATCTTCATGTCGTGCTGCAGGCATGGTTTCGTGGAGAGGGGGGGAATGATCCGTCGGTCGTCACGAGGCATTTTGACGCTGATTTTCAGATGGTCGGGGCAGCTGGCCGCGTTCTTTCATGCGCCGTTTTTGCAGCGGCGTTGCCGGGTTTATATGGCTCGCGACCTGGTTTGGTTATGGAAATCCAGAACGTCGAAATCCGTCATGTATTCAACGGCGGCGTTGTCGGATTCTATCGTGAAATTCAGACGCAGGGGGAGCAGAGAACCGAACGCTGGTCGTCCGTTGTTCTGGTCGATGGAGAAGAGGGGTTTGTCTGGAAGCAGTTGCACGAAACATTTTGTAGCTGATTATTTCTAGAAAAAACGAAGTGGCACGGTATCGGTGGCGCCGTTGTCGTTTTCGTGATGAACGGTAAGGGGAAAGGTGGAGCCGACCGCGTCCGCCCTATCTTTTTATAATTGCAGGAGATTGTGACGGTCAGCCCATTGGCTGCCTCAGGCTGTTCGCTGGAAGCGTCAAAATGATGAACTATCGCTTGACATATCCACTAATATTGACATCATTACGGTGTCGAGCCAAACAGAGTTGGGAATCACCATCCAATGCCCCTAGCCGCATTCACTTCTGGTCCACGTTTCATCGGTTTCGGACGAGCGGCGCTGCGCGCTAATCTGATGGCCGGCGCCTTCTGTGGTTGCTTCATGACGCCGACATATGCGGCGACACAGAGTACGCCCTCCAGTTCGCAACCTGTCGCGGCGAAGCGTGCGGCGCAGCCGTCGGTGGCGCCGGCCCGCAAAGCCGTAAAGATGCGAAGCACGAAGACCGAAGATATCATTGTGACGTCGACGAAGCGCCACATTTCGGAGCAGCATACGCCGGGAGCGGTGTCCATAATCTCAGCGAAGACACTGCGTGAAAATAATATCAGCGACATCAAGCAGTTGGCGGCAATTCTGCCAGCCGTGTCGTTCGCCCAGTCAAACTCTTCGGTGTTGCTTGGCATTCGTGGCGTTGTCAGCCGTGACACGACGAATCCGGCGGTGGCGCTGGCGTTTGACGGGTTTTACACGCAAGCTGCCGACGGCCTGAACATGAGCATGTTCGACATCGATCATGTCGAAGTTATGCGTGGACCGCAGGGAACGTTGGCGGGACGTAACGCGACGGCAGGTGTCGTCGCCGTCAATACGGCCCGGGCGGTGGACCACTTCGCCGCGAATTTGTCAGGTGGCGGCGGCAATTATGGAGCCTATGGCTTTAGCGGGATGGTCAACGTGCCACTCACCGACAAGCTTTGGGTTCGGGCGTCTTTCCAGACACGGGATCATTCCGGGTATCGTAAGAACCCGGTTGGGAAGGATGGGGATGACCAGCATACGCGCGCGGGACGGATCGCGGCGACGTACCAGGCCTCCGAGAAATGGACCTCCCATCTTCTGTTCGAATACGACAACGTGGACGACGTTGGTTCTGTCGTGCAGGCGGTGCCGCAGCGTTACAACGCTGACGGATCGGTGAACGTCTCGCGGCAGTCTATTCCTGGAAATGGACGTAAGTTCGATGTGCCCTACGGTGGTTTCGAGCACGGCGATGCGGCCAATGTCCGCTGGGACACGTCCTATGATCTCGGGTTCGCCAATATCACTTATCTGGGCGGCTGGCGACATTTGAATTATGCGCGCAACAACACGCTGGGTGGAGCATATGGCTCGAACGTTCAGAATTACTCGTATAACTCGAACGAGCATATCAGCACGCTGAACAATGAAATTCGTCTTTCTGGAAAAGAAGGGAAAAGATACTTCTGGCAGGTCGGCGGGTTTTTCTTTCGGGAAACGAACAGAAATTACACGACGTTCTCTGACTACAAGTCTAATAACATCGTCAGCGGTCGGCGCGATATTTACATTTATAACTTCAACCCGCAGGGAGTCGATTCGAAGGCGGTTTTCGGACAGGCTAGTTATAACATAACAAAAAAGCTTACGGCCGACTTTGGAATTCGCTGGACGCACGATCACCTGTGGCAGTACGGGTCGCAGACTCTGTCCTCGCTTTCAACTTATCAGAAAACAGGCGTTCTAAACGGCGTCGCCGCCGGAACTCATGACGCCTTTTCGAAATCACGAATCACGTATCATGCCGGACTGAATTACAATATTACACCGATCAACATGGTGTATTTCAAGTTTGACACCGGTTATAAATCGGGTGGGTTCAGTAACGGTATTGCGTATGGTCCGGAGTATCTGACTTCCTATGAAGTCGGTTCCAAGAACCGGTTTTTCAATAAGCGTCTGACGTTGAATGTTGATGCGTATATATATGATTATACACATCAACAGGTGACGCAGTATGTGGGAAATTCGCCGACGTCCCAGGTGGTCAATGCAGGCGCATCGAAGTATTACGGCATCGAAGCGCAGGGGCAGGCTCTCCTGACGGATTGTGATCGGTTCGATTTTTATGTCGGGTATGACGACGCCCAGTACACGAAATTCGACCTCGCGCAAGGTTCCGGCAACATCAGTCTCGCAGGAAAGCGACCGCCGCAGGCTCCACGCTGGAATTTCAACCTGGGCCTCGAGCATGACTTCAACGTGTTGCATGGCATGCTGACGGCTCGCGCCCAGACGCATTTCCAGACTAAAACATACTTCACCGTTTACAATTACGGCGCCGACGAAATGCCGACCTACCATAAGACCGACGTCATACTGACGTATAAGCCGAACAGTGGGCATTGGCAGGTTCGCGCGTACGTGCAGAATATTGAAAATCGCCTGATCCTGGCGAACGCGCAAAATCCGTCCAGCACGACGTATCAGGCGTATCGTTACCAGTACATGCCGCCGCGCCTGTATGGCGGAGAATTCACCTACACGTGGTAATGAGGCCGAGCGCGGTTTGCGGGATGGGTTTCATGCCGCAAACCGCGCGTTGTGGTGGATTAGACAGTTTCGTTTAACGTAGGAAAATATCATGAAGAGACTGGGTAAAGCGTTTGTATCCATGACGGCGGGTCTGTTGTCGATGCAGGCTTATGCCCAGACGACGCCTGAACCGCCTCCTGTCAATCCGGCGGGCCATGTCCTTCTGGATGGTTCTTCAGTCCCGTTCTCGTCTCTGGCCAGTCAGGGAGCGCTGGATGAGTTTCGGGCCTCCCCGCATGGTTCGCACAACTCCTCAATGGATTTCAGCGATATTCAGGGCTGGCGTAATCGCGTCAACAAGGCGCAGGAGCCTGTCGTAAAGTCGCTGGAGGCCCAGTTTCCTGTCGATATACGCTCATATGACGTCGATGGCGTGCCGGTCAGCGAGGTGACGCCACGTATTCCTGGATTCAAGGCAGAAGCGGTGCTGATCGAATTGCATGGCGGCGGGTTTGCCGTTGGCGAAAAGTGGCGTGGGCTTATTGAATCTATCCCCATCGCTTATCTGGGGCATTTCAAGGTGATCACCGTCAATTACCGCATGGCGCCGGAGGCGCGGTTCCCGGCCGGAAGCGAGGATGCTGAAAAAGTTTACACCTATCTTCTGAATCGGTATTCGCCGTCGCGGATTGGCATTTATGGTTGTTCAGCAGGCGGTATCATCGGCGCAGAAATGGTCGCGGCGCTGATAAAAAAACAGATGCCGGTTCCTGGCGCTATGGGCATGTTCTGTTCCGGCGCTTTAGGATCGGCGGAAGGGGACTCCCTGTTCGTTGGCGCGCTGATGGACGGAAACGCGCCGCCTAAGAGCATCGTCAGGGTGGAAGCGTTCACCCCTTATTTCAAGGGAGCGCGATTTGACGATCCCTTGGTCTCGCCGGTTCTGTATCCAGATCTTCTGGCCAAATTTCCGCCTGCGCTGTTTATTACGGGCACCAGGGATCCAGCGATGAGCGACGCATCATTTACGAATAACCAGATGGCTCTTGCTGGTGTGGAGACGGAATTTCACGCGTGGGATGGAATGCGGCACAGCTTCTTCAACTCCAGCGATAAATTCAGGGAAATACGAGAGGCGCGCCGCATCATCGTTGGATTTTTCGCCCATCATCTGCTTGGTGTCCCGAGAGCCCAGGCTTATGCTCCGCGGGAGAATGGCGACAATGCTCCGTCTCTTGCGGCCGAGCTGGCGGCGACAGAAAGCCGGTGAGGCGTAGGGGGACGCGGGTGATGGGAGTGAGGCTGATGTGGCGACGAAGATTGTTTGCGACCCAACCGTCCTGCCTGCGGGGACAGTGATCGGATGCAATCCTCCCTGGTTGCCGACGCACCCCCTTCGCGTCGTCTCGTCAGATCGGCTGTAGGCATTGTCCTCGGCCAGTTCGGCGTTTTCACGGCCTTGCTCGCTCCTGCGGTCGTCAGTCTGGCCGTGCATGTAGCGCGTATATGTCCGCATAACAGGACGGTCGTTCTTTCTACTGCGCTGACAATCGGGGCCATTGTCGCCATGTTGGCAAACCCCGTGTTCGGAGCGCTGAGCGACCGCACCCGATCGCGTTTCGGCCAGCGCCGGATCTGGGTGCTCGCTGGCTGCATACTGGGTTTTGCAGGTCTGTTCGCACTGTCTCGATCAACCGGACCGTTCGGCGTTTATTTTGGGTGGGGGATGACGCAGATCGGCTACAACGCTGCGATCGCTGCGATCGCTGCGTTACTGAACGATGTCGTTCCTGATCAATATCGTGGAAGATTCGCGTCTTTTATGGGAATTGCGCAATACAGCGCATTCCTTTCAGCCAGTTATATTGTATCTCTTTGTGCGTATTCAGACAGCGCGATGTTTCTGGCGCCAGGGCTGCTGGGCTTTGTCGGCGCTGCGGCGCTTGCCTTCTGCGTTCCCGAAGTCGCAGTTGCGGCAGAGCATCGGACGCGGGCGCCCTCCGGCGGGGCGTCCCGGTTGAGTCTAAGCGGACTCATGGTCAGCAGGGATTTTTTCTGGGCCTTCGTCAGCCGTCTGTTTACGACGGCCGCTCCGTTTACTTTTCTCAGCTACCAGACATTTTATTATGTTGATGTCTACAAAATACAGGTTTCGCAAGCAGCGAAACTGGTCTTTCAGGCCTCCGTCGCGGACACCGCCTGTCTGCTGCTGTTCAGCGCTGTGTGTGGTTGGTTGTCCGACCGTCTTGGTCTGCGCAAGGTGTTTGTCTGGGTGGCGTCGGCGCTGATCGGAGCGATGCTTTTGGTGATTCCTCATGTGTCGTCGTTCACAACGTTGTTGCTGTTCGTCGGCGTTATGGGCGGAGCGCACGGGGTTTATTCATCGGTGGACCATGCGCTGGTGATCGAAGTCCTGCCGGACAAGAAACGCGCGGCCCGTGATATTGGCGTCATGAACATCGCCGGGGTGTTGCCGCAGTCAATCGTGCCCGCATTGGCACCCCTGTTGATCGGTTTCGGGGGCGACCACGGTTATCTCGTGTATTTTGGTTTCGGCGCCTTGTGTGCGTTCATCGGGGCGTTGGCTATCCTGCCGGTTCGCGCCGTTCGCTAGCGGTTGAAAAAACGCGATCGGAAAATATCTCCGATCTCTTTCACTCTCCAGATATAGACGGGGTTCAGATGAGCGCACGGATGTGGGCAATTAATCCGATCCAGTGGTTTGCGACGCCAGACGGTTGGCTTGATCCGACATCCGGGCCGGAATTGCCTGCGCTTCTGGAGGAGATCAAGCGGGCCGGATTTGACGCCATGCACGCAGCCGCTCCCGGCGGGATGGCGGCCGGCGAGTACGCCGAGCTTCTTGCTCAGGCGAATGTTCGCCCGGCGCCGGGCTACATGACTGTCTTGCACGATGACGGAAACGAAAGCGCCCTAAGCAACTCGGACGATCTGAAACGCGCTGCGGCCACTCACGCCGAGCTGGGGCTGTCGGACATGTTTGTCGCCCTGAAAATGCATCGCGACCATCCTCGTGTGGCGGAACATGCGGGTCAAGGGTATCTGGCTGACCACGCGCGCCTCTCCCGACTGGTGGAGTTGTTCGCCCGGGCGGCGGATTGCGTCGTGACCGAAGGGGTCCGTCCGCTGCTTCATCCACATGTGGGGACGTGGATCGAAACAGAAAGCGAGACACGCTACATTCTGGACCATGTTCCCTTGGAGGCTATGGGCTTCGGACCAGATCTCGGTCATCTGACGTGGAGCGGCGCGGACATTCCGAGCCTGCTGCATACGTACGCGGATCGTATCGGCGCCGTTCACATCAAGGATATCAACCTGTCGGTGCTTGAATCCTGCCGTAGGGCGAGCGCCCCCTATCGCGCGACGGTGACGCAAGGATTGTGGGCGCCTCCTGGAAAAGGAGGGTTGCCACTGGCAGAGTATCTTTCAGCATTGTCGGCTGACAAACCGGTCTGGTTGATTTCCGAGGTCGACTGGGTGGCGGA
>NZ_AUBI01000021.1:15801-48370 GCF_000429165.1 Acetobacter nitrogenifigens DSM 23921 = NBRC 105050
ACGCCTATGACGACGCGCATATGCGCGAAAAGCGCGTCGAGCGTCTGCTCGGCGGGCGCTCCATCTCGGCCGCGCCCCCCGCGCGCACCGTGCGCATGCTCGGACGCTACCGCATGCTCGAGGCCAGCGATGAAACCTGCGTCCTGCGCTGCGCCATGACCCTCACGGAACTCCGCCAGCACAGGCTGCGCGAATACGCCGCAAACATCACCTACACACTCATAAAAACAAACACAGGCCTCAAAATACAAAACAAAATCATAAAACTCCTCAACTCAACAGAAAACCTCACAGCAATCAGCTATATACTATGAAGTAGTGGCGCGCCCGCTCCCTTCTGAAGAAACACGAGTATAGAAACCAAGATGCAAGATACCCAGTATGACGCAGTAGTAGTCGGATCAGGGGCCGCTGGTTGCTTCGCCGTCAAAGAATTGACGGAACAGGGCTTACGGGTCCTGCTTCTCGAGGCCGGACCCGATATCTCGGCTGCAGATTTTCCGCCCAGACCCGACAGGCCAGAAAAACGAGGCATTCATCTCTGGCCGCGCATCAAGGCCACGCTATTGGGCCAACACATTCAGGCGCGACTGGTTTTCTTTAACCGGCGTTTTAAGCATTTTTTTGTCAATGACCGCGACAACCCGTATTTTACTCCGAAAGGCACCCCCTTTCTCTGGATCAGAGGCAGACAGATCGGTGGCCGCCTTCACACATTCGGACGTGTGCTGTTGCGCTGGTCCGACCTCGATTTTAAAGGAAAATCACTCGATGGGCAGGGCGAAGACTGGCCTATTTCATATGCCGACATCGCCCCCTATTATGACGAAATTGAAGAATACCTTGAAGTCCGTGGAAATCGAGACCACGTAGCATCACTACCCGACGGCAACTATGCAGCCCCGGTCGCCCTGGTCCCTCCGGAACAAACTTTCAAAAAGAAAGTGGAGCAACTGTGGCCGGGGCGCCATGTCGTAAGCTGGCGCTATATGCCACCTTTTTCAAAGCGCATTCCAAAACCGCTTCTCGACGCCAAAGCGACAGGGCGGCTGACATACAAGGCGAACACCATAGCGGCCCGCATTTCCTGCGATCAAAGCGGACGGAAAGCCACGTCTATCGAATGTATAGACACGCACACGAAGCAGCGCCTGAACGTAGAAGGGAAAATTTTTATTATATGCGGTTCTCCTATAGAAACAGTAAGACTTCTTTTAAATTCAAAAAGTGAACGATACCCGAATGGAATCGGCAACACAAATGATACGCTGGGTCGATATTTCATGGACCAGTGTCCAAGTATCATTTACGCAAATGTTTCATTTTCAAAAGGACATTTTAAGGACAAAACTGGCGTTGAAGACAGCGTCTACCCCCCGTCCAGCGGCTTCTATATTCCCCGTTACGAGAACACCGCTGATGGCTTAAACCGTTCCTTTTATCGCGGCTACACATTTCAGGGGATGCTTGGACGCATTCCCGTCGACGAAAATGAAAATTCAAAATTCGTCGCCATGGGGTTCGGTGAAATGCTGCCTTATCCCGACAATCGCATCACGGTCGACGAACGCCGCACTGATCGGTGGGGCATTCCCACGCCAATAGTGTGCTGCAAATTGCACAAAAACGAAAAGGCGCTTCTTGAGGAACAACAAAACAGCATAGTAAACATGATAGAGCAGACTGGTGGTTCCGTTGAGTTCTGCGGATCCCCGGTTAGTTTCGTTGAGAAGGGCCAGGGAGCCTTTCCGGATTCCAGCTTTGTTGGTCGTTTTATTTTTCGGCGTAGCTTTCACATGAGCATGACAATGGGAGCCGCGATCCATGAAAGCGGCGGCGCTCGGATGGGAAATGACCCCAAGACCTCTTACCTTGACGCCTATAATCGCTGCTGGGAGGTACCAAATCTACTGGTGACCGATGCATCGTCGTTTCCCTCCAGCGGCGCAGTAGGGACCACGTTAACGGTTATGGCTTTGACGGTAAGGGCATGCCGTCAGGCTGGACAAAAAACAAGTGAAGTCAGAAAAGAGCCAAAGCAATGAAGATGGAGAATATTTTACAAACCATCATTTCGAGGCGCGCTACTCTTCAGTCAAGTATAGCCGCTACAATGGCAGCAATCTCTTATCCCAAACGTTCTCTCTGCGCACCATCTGTACGAAGCAGAGTCATAGTTGACAACGATTTTTGCGGAGACCCTGATGGTTTATTTCAGCTCGCCCATCAAATTCTTTCTCCCTCTTGCCATATAAGCACTATAATTGGGTCCCATCTTCATAAAGGAGAAAATTGGTCGTCAGACAGAGGCCCGCGCAATCAAGCGACAGAGTCAGTACGTCGGGCACGCGACCTGATCGGGATAATAGATTCTAACCTAAAGATTCCCCTACACGAAGGGAGCGCAGGGCCGCTCGCGTGTGGTGCGAAGATTACACCGAACGGTGCCACAAGAGCAATTATTGACGAGGCTATGCGAGCCGACGTCCCAGACATCCCACTTTATTACGCCGCGGGCGCCAGCTTGACCGAACTCGCAAAAGCAATCATTCTTGAACCTCGAATTGCGACTAGAATGACTCTAGTCTGGATTGGTGGAAACGAATATCCGTCAGAGCACTTCGAACAACCAACCGCCTCCAAACCTGAATACAACATGACAATAGATCTCGATTCTTGCCGTTATATATTCAATAATTGCAATATCCCAATATGGCAAGTGCCGCGCAACACCTATCGACGCATGTTAATAAGTTACTCGGAACTCTGTAATATTGGCAGAACGTGTGGTACTTTGGGGAAGTTTTTACTACAAAGTATCAACGATGTAGCTGATTTGGCGGTGCGGACGGGAAAATTGAAAAACGGCATTGGAGAAACATATATATTAGGTGACAGTCCCTTAGTTACTCTTACTGCGTTGCAGTCGTCCTTTGACCCAGACACATCATCAAGTAATTTCGCAATAAAAAGAGCACCAAAAATAGATAGTTGCGGTAATTATACACACAATGAAGAAGGGCGTGCAATACGAATATACAGCGAAATCGATTCCCGTCTTACTTTCGAAGACATGAAGACAAAATTTTTCTCTCATGCGAAATATCTGTAAAATTTATATAAATGTGAATTGAATGGATCCAATTGCGGGCTTTGGTGGTTTTGCGCGGTGGCTTTCTCTATGCGCTTTCTGCGGAACAATGCGCATAGTACTCCTGCTTTTTCGCGAGCCACCCAAGGCAGGGGAGGCGGCACATACTGTAGACGATATTGGCTAATCCAGTCCTCATGGCAGCTTTAACCACGCATCCGGGTCGGACAACCAGACCTGCCTGTGATTTCTGATTATCGAAGAGACTTGGGGGATTCGAAAAACCTCCGGCTCTGAACTATTGGCTGTGATTCCATTCCCGGTATGATGCCGGGTGGATGGATGATGGAATAACCCGGTTTCTTTGATGTTGAAGAGCGGCTTGCACGATTGAGCGGTCTTGGCGATCAATTCGAAGCATTTTCCTGGACTTTGGATTTTGAGGCGTTTCGCCGTGATCTGGACAAGACACAGGCTTATTCAGACCGCAGCGAGGGCGAACAGCCGGTGTTTACGTTCAAGACCCCGATGATCCGGAGGCTCTGTCACATTAGCTGCAGCGCGTGTAAGACAGGCGTGACGAGCAAGGTCTCCCTGCGTTTCCACCTGATCGGCAGCATTAGGGGCGGGGTGAGCACCAAGCTGTACCCTTAGAGTATGCTCCACCAGAACAAGTATGAATAGTGCGCATGGCAAGTGGGGAAGTATTAATCGTGGGAGCAAAACCCTCGACTACCCGCCTGTATGCGTCGATGAAGACGTCGGGCCTGAGCGAAGCATAGGGCCTCCTTTTCCGCCTTGTCGACGTCCATACTCGCGGGGCGAACAACGCATCACACGTTTGAACGCTGCGCCAAAAGATTTTTCGGAGTCGTAGCCAACCGCCGATCCAATCTCAGCAAGCGAGCAGCGTGATGAAACCAGGTGGTCAGCCGCCTGCATCATTCGCCAATGCGTCAGATACGCTATCGGCGAGAGGCCGACTGTCCCCTTGAACGTCACGGCAAAGGCGGTGCGTGACATTCCTGCGACCCTGGCGAGTGTCTGAAGTGTCCATCGTTCGCCGGGCGTCGCATGCATTGCCGCCATCGCCGCACACAAACGCTTGTCGGCAAGCGCGAAGAGCCATCCAGGGTTCTCCGCCTTCCTGCCGGATAGATAAAACCTCAGCGCCTGAACCAGAACGATGGTCGCCAATTGTTGGGCGACAATAAAATCACCGGGTTGGCCCTCCGCAAGTTCCTGCCTCATGCGCTCGACGCACCAGCGCAAGGTCGCGCTGCCCAGCTGATCACGAACATGTAGCAGCGGCGGAAGAACCTGCAGGAGCAAATCCGCCTGTCCTTCCGCTAAAGTGAAATGCCCACCGATGCTCAAATAATCTCCTCCGCCGTTGTAGGAGAGAATGCGACCGCTGGGGTTAGGCGGCAAAACCTGACTCACATGGATAGGGTCCAGCGACAGATCGCTGGCAATGCTGAAGGGGAGCCCACGCGAGAGAAGGAAACATTCGCCCGCATTCACCTGCACAGGCAGTTCCCCCTCGACCGACAGCCAGCAGGAGCCTGCCACCACGGCATGGAACTTGATTCCCTCATGTGGTCCGAAGCGGATCGCCCAGTCCCCCGCAGCGTCAAATCCACCCGACACGTAACTGCGCAACTTCAGGAGGGACAGCACCTCCGATAGTGGATCCACGTGCAACTCCCGAACGATCGCTACCTACACACGAATACTAAGGCATGGTTCGTTCTACCTCAACGCCATAAGTTGAGGGCTCAATAGAGATGGGAGACGCGGTATGCGCGTGTTTGTCACTGGCGCTACTGGCTTCATCGGATCCGCCGTCGTCCGCGAGTTGCTCCGCAGTGGGCACGAGGTCACCGGGCTTGTCCGTTCGGCGGCGGCGGCGGCAAAGCTGGAGGCCGCCGGAGCCAAACCTCTACCTGGCGGGATCGAAGATCTCGAATGTCTGGCCAAGGCGGCAAGTCAGGCAGATGGCGTGATTCATACCGCGTTCTTTCATTCTTTCTCCCAGGCTCGTCCTGGAACGCGCCTGAGTGTCCTTTTCGGCGGCAGCCCGACCAATATTGTCACACGGTTCATGAACGCCGCAGTGGAGGCGGACCGCCGCGCCATCGAGACGCTCGGTCAGGCGTTACTCAGAAACGACCGTCGGTTGGTCATCGCATTTCCAACAATGGCCATGGCGCAAGGACGGATGGCGGTCGAAACCGACACCGCCAATCCTGGCGCAGTCGGCGGCCTGCGAGCGCGATGCGAAGCCGCCGCGCTGGAACTCGCCGCGCGAAATGTCCGGACGACTATCGTTCGACTACCGCCCTCGGTACACGACCAGACCAGACAGGGTCTGGTCACCCAGTTGATCGCAATTGCGCGCAAGAAGCAGATTTCCGCGTGTGTCGGGGGTGGAGCAAACCGCTGGGCGGCGGTCCACCGACTTGATGCGGCGCACCTGTTCCACCTTGCGCTGGAGCAAGGTGAAGCTGGCAGACGCTACCATGCGGTCGCCGAAAACGGCATTCCATTTCGTGACATCGCCGAAGCGATCGGACGCCATCTCTCGGTCCCTGTGAGACAGATATCACGTAAGGATGCGTCGAAGCATTTCGGGTGGCTCGCGCCTTTTGTGGCCGCAGACAATCCGGTGTCGAACGTGGCCACCCAGAGTTTATTGAACTGGCGACCAAGCCACCCGACGCTGATGGAAGATCTCGACGCCATGCCTCCCGGCGTCACAGCAGGATCCCGTCCGCCACCGAACTGAAAAAACCAGGCGCGTCACTACACCATCCGCATGGCCTCCGTCGTGCGCAACACGCCGCCGATACCGCATAACGGCACGAAAAAATTGTCGATAAGGAATTCCCTCCAATGCGACTAACCACTTTTCTCACCCTTGCTGTTACCCTCGCCTTGGCTGAACCGAGCATAGCGGAACCGGTGGCGTCCGGCGTTGCCGGCATGGCCTTCGATCATGATGTCCCTGTGATTATGACCGATGGTTTGCAGTTGCGGGTTAATATCTACCGACCGGAAAAATCGGGCCGCTATCCGGTCCTGATGCTGATGGGTCCTTACGGCAAGGATACGAGCATGGCCGACGCACCGGCCTATAAAACCTCCTGGGCCAAGTTGATCGCGAAATACCCAGACCTTTGCAAGAAATCGTCCTGCCGCTATATCCGATTCGAGGCGCCAGATCCGGAACGTTGGGTCGCTAACGGTTATATCGTCGTCCACGCCGATGTCCGTGGAGCCGGCGCGTCGCCTGGCGTGCTCGACCCCTTCTCCCCGCGTGAAACCGAAGACTATGCTACGCTGATCGCCTGGGCGGCGCACCAACCCTGGAGTTCCGGCAAAGTGGGGCTACTCGGAACGTCATTCCAAGCCATCAATCAGTATCAGGTCGCAGCTCTGCATCCGCAGGGCCTCGCCGCTATCCTGCCTTGGGAAGGCGCGTTCGACCAGTATCGCGAGATCGGCTATTACGGCGGCCTCATCAACGTCGCCTGGGAGTATTGGTGGACCCATCAGGTCGTGCCCAACCAAAACGGCAACGCTGGTACGCCGTTGGTCGATTCCATTAGCGGCGGCAAGGACACAGGCGCGCCGCTTCCCCCTGACGCCTTGAAGCAGAATCGCATTGATCCGGTTGCATCTTTTGCGAAACACCCATTTGATGACGCTTACTATCAACAGCGCACTCCGAACGGCACGCAGATCGTCACCCCTATGCTTGCGATCGCCAACTGGACGGACTGGAGCACCGAGGGCTATCGCGCCGCCGCGAGCAAGCAAAAATGGCTCCGCATTCAAACCGGCGATCACCTGACGCCCTTCTATTCCGAAGAAGCGTTTGCTTTGCAGAAGCGCTTCTTCGATCACTTTCTGAAGGGGGCGCCCAACGGCTGGGAAGAGGAACCTCGAGTTGCAGTCCAGGTCCGCCGCCCCGACGGCACGGCATGGCGCCCCGCTTCAGCATGGCCGTTACCCGGGACGCATCCGCAGCGCTGGTATCTGAACGCGGAGACAGGTTCGATGAGCACTGCTCCGGTATCAGTTGTGGCGAAAAGATCCTACCCCGGGTCTGGCGAAGGACTGACCTTTACCTCGGCCCCATTTGAACAGGAGACCGAGTTCACCGGCCCAATAGGCGCAAGACTATGGGTCAGCTCTTCGACCAAAGATATGGACATTTTCGCCGCTGTGCGGCTCATCGATCCGCAGGGCCGCGACGTCACTTTCATGGGGAACAGCGATCCAAACGTGCCGCTTGGCCTCGGCTATCTTCGTGTCTCGCAGCGCGCGGAAGATCCTGCGAAATCTACCGAGTACGTTCCGTTTCATCCACACCTTGGTTCAGAACCGATGACGCCTGGAGAGTTTTACCCGACGGATGTTGAGTTTTCTGAGCCGACGAGCATCGTAATTCCCAAGGGATATCGTCTGGCCCTGACGATCCAGGGAAAAGATTTCGGCTACGGTCCCCACGCCAACATCGCTCACGCCAGAGATTACGACCTCCCAAACTCGGATAACTCCGGTCTCTTTTTCGCTGCGCACCCGAACCGCGATCCCGCCATCTACGGGGGGACAGATACCCTGGCGACCGGCGGCGCTCAGGCGTCCTATCTTCTGCTTCCGCACGTCACCGCCCGTTAATAAGCGAGTATATTGCATGCGGATGGTTCTAAAAACCGGCTGATTTCAAGAAGCTGGCCACGCTACCGCCAGTAACGTTACGGTGTCGGAGCGTCGTTCTGGACCAGATGCGTGAGCACGCTCTCGATCAGAGCGTCAATGTCAGAACCAGGAACTTTTTTCACCATCGCCTCGATCCGCCCATCAAGGAGCAGGGTCGCAAGACCATGCACCAATGAAAGACGGGTAACAGCCAAAGTCAGATTTGAATATCCAGAATCTTCCACGTGACGTTTGGCGCCTGAGACGTCATCTGTCAAAAGTGCGAAAGCATCGGACGCCGCCTGAGACAGGGCGGCGGACGACCAGTCCAGCCGCTCCGAGCGAAGCATGAGTTGCAACAGACCTGGATGCGCTCTCGCAAATGCTATGTACCCACGACCAAGAGCGATGATCGGGGGGCGGGAATCTCCACTCGCCTTTTCGGCTTCCGTCAGCAATCGGTCACGAAGTCTCACGAAACCGGAGGCAGCGAGCTCGGTAAGAAGGCCGGTAAGGTCGCCGAAATGGTGGCGGGGCGCGGTGTGGGTAACCTCGGCTTCGCGGGCCGCGGCGCGCAACGTCAACGCCGCAATACCGTCACGATCAAGAATCGTCTCGGCAGCAAAGAGCATTGTCTTGCGCAAATCGCCATGGTGATAAGGCCTTATCATTCCGCAAACTCTACAATGGTAAGATTCTCGTTGACACGTGACCCACTTAACATAAAATATTTTACCGATGGTAAGATTGATGGCGAGAACCATTGTGAGTGACATTGCTGAACCTCTGTACGTTACCTCGTCAGGCGCCCCAGATGGATTCAACTTTTCGGCCCCAGATCACAGCGAAGCTCGACTCGAGCCAATGACGACCCAGAGTAACCATGCGATCTGGCTGACCATGAAAAGTGGCGCCCTGGAGATCAGACCAGCGCCATACACGCCGCCGCGCGGCGGAGAAATTGTCATCCGCAACAAAGCGGTTGCGATCAATCCGGCGGACTGGATGACGATTTCGGTCGGCTCCGTATTTTTTCCGTGGCTAAAATATCCTTTTATCCTTGGCTCTGACGTCGCTGGCGAAGTTGTCGAAGTCGGCGCTGGCGTCACGCGATTCAAGGCAGGAGACCGTGTGCTCGGGCACGCGCTCGGATCGGAAAAGTCGCGCAACAACCCGGCTGAAGGCGCATTTCAAACTTATACGGTCATATCCGAACGCATGGCTTCGCCGATCCCGGATTCGATGGCTTACGAACGCGCGGCGGCCCTGCCTCTTGGCCTGTCCACAGCGGCAAGCGCACTCTTCCAAAAGGACCAATTGGCCCTGCAACTACCTACATCCAATGCGCGACCAACTGGTAAAACCGTCCTCATTTGGGGCGGATCGACAAGTGTCGGCAGCAACGCTATCCAGCTTGCCGCCGCGGCTGGGTACGAAGTGATCACTACAACTTCGCCAAAAAATTTCGCCTCGGCAAAAGCTCTCGGCGCTGCTCTCGTTTTTGACTACCAGAGCCCAACGACGCATGCCGATATAGTAGCCGCTTTCTGCAGCCGCTCGATCGCGGGAGCTTTCTCCATCGGTGTAGGATCCGCACGTTGCTGCCTCGATATCATCACTGAATGCCGCGGCGAAAAGTCGCTGGTCATGGCGACGCCGTCCGTCTCATTCACCGGCGCGCCTTCAGGCTTCCGAAGGGCGATGTGGCTGACCCGAATTATGACCCGCATGATCGTATCTACGGTTTCTCTACTGATCCGCGCACGCCTGCGCGGGATTCGCGCAAAGTTCGTCTGGGGAAGCTCACTTGCAGAAAACGAGCTTGGCCAGATTATCTACGAGAATTTTTTGCCACGCGCCCTCGCCTCTGAAAGTTACGTCGCTGCCCCAGACCCGCTGCTCGCAGGTCACGGACTCGCGGCGATACCCACAGCTCTCCAAATACAGGAGCACGGCGTTTCCGCGAAGAAAGTCGTAGTGACCTTATAATCGTACATCTCGCCGCTCTTGCGAAAGACTATACGAATCACCCCATCCGACGAGAGCCATGATTTTGATAGCGACACGTTGGCAATGGTTACGCTGCCTGCTCAAGCTCTTCACGGACTGCCGCGCCGGACGACAACCTTCTGCCATGAACGACGCTAGGTATGTTGCATATCAAACGCCGCACTTTTTTCGTTTTTCGCGATTCTGAGGAAAAATTCGAAAGATAGCGGAACGGAGCCATCCTGTTCGCGCGCTACACCCACAGGACAAATATGCAGACAGTTCTGCTGGAAAATATATTGATAAAATCTACGGCGTTCCAAACACTCCCGATCAAAGAGCGGAGCGATCTATGGCTGCGGCAGTCATTTTACCAATTGTTCGCACAACGGTCGCTCGCGGCAACAGGCCAAGCAGGAAGCGCCGATCCTGTTCTTCGCGCCGGGGATGCTAAATGTCTGCTTGCCGAGCCCTTCGATCGCTTCCTTCGCAACGGCCTCCGGCTTCATCAAGGACACTCCTTTCATCTTGGTGTAGTCAATATTGGCTGTAGCCCTCATCCCTTCTGTGTCCGTGGCTCCCGGCGCTACGACCAGGACGTCAACTCCCTGGGAGGAAAGTTCGTAAGCGAGGGCCTGCCCGAAAGAGGAAAGATAAGCTTTGCTTGCGGCGTAACTTGCCTGATACGGCGTCGGCGCGTTTCCTGCGAGCGACGACACGAGAAGAATCCCGCCCCGCCTTTGCTGTTTCAAACGACTTCCTATCCGATGCACGATCTGAGCAGGCATCTGGACATTGAGCTTGATCAGGTTCGTTTCCTGCTCGTATCCGTTCTTGAGGAAACTGCCGGCCAATACGGTTGCTGCGTTGATGACGAGAAGACCTATGTCCAGGTCGGCCACAGCCTCGTCGAGACGGTCAATGGCGTCGTCCTGAAGCAAATCAAGAGCCACGCAGCGCACTTGAACATTAAAGTTCTGCATCACATCGCGGGCTAGCGCCTCCAACCGGTCACCGCGCCGTGCGACCAACACCAGATTGACTCCACGAGAGGCGATTTCCTTTGCAATCGCCTCCCCAATGCCCGCGGAAGCCCCCACAACGAGAGCGTAATGGCCGTACTTGTCTTTAAAGTTTGTCATTGCTCAGTCCATCTGCATGTTATCCTGGCGCTTACTTGCTTTCGATCGACCCGAGGCCGCCAAGCGCGGCGCATGCCATCGTCCATGCGGGATCGCCCGGATAGAGGGCGCTGCGCAGGTAAGCCCACGTCATCCTCTGGATTGTGGCGACCCTCTCCGGGTTCTCATCGGTGGTCTCAGCCACGTCGTAACCAGAGACGCCTCCCAGAATGTGCTCGCCCCCGAAGAGCGTGAGCAACGCTTTGAGACCGGGGGCGAGCCGATAAGGATCGGCATGCCACGACAGACCGCGCGTACACAGGTAGTTGGACGCATCTCGATCTCCAGCAACGACGAGCGTAGGCGTCGTCATCGTCGCGAAATTGGGATGGCGAAAACACGGTATGGCTTCAGTGGCGAAAGCATTCAACGAGGAGCCGCCGTCAACAGGGGCGGCGAGCAGCACTCCCGCCCCAATCCGGCGGTCGACGAGATCAACCTCCACTCCGTCGTCCGGGTCGATAAGCCTCGCCCCCAGCAACATTCCAGCCGTATGCCCGCCCATAGAGTGGCCTGCAACGGCGACACGCGTCTTATCAAGCCGGCCCGCCAACCCAGGCACGGATGCTTCGATCAGGTCGAGCCAATCCAGGATGCGGCTCATATCCGTGACGCGGGATCGCCAGAAAATCGGTGCGCCGGGTGTCTGGGAAGGAAGCGCCAGCGTCCTGGAGCCGAGATGGGTAGGCTGAATGACGGCAAAGCCGCGTGCCGCCCAAAACTGCGCGAGCGGAGCGTAACCGTTCAACGACGACAGATGATTCGAGAACCCCTGCCCATGTGAAAGCAAAATGAGCGGAAGGTCGCCGCCGGTCAGCGGCGCGGAGACGCGCACTTCCAGATCTACGGGACGCCCGGCGGTCGGGATCACAATCGGGCAGACCGACACCACCGTCGTCGGGGCCGCCGTTGGAATGGCGCCCGCCCGCCCGATCAGCGCATGATCACGGCCGCCGAAATGCATCGAATCCGGCGGCATGGGCGTGAACGAAACTTCGTCAGGCAAGCATGCCACCATCGATCAGGATTTGAGCGCCGTTAATGTATCCCGCTGCGCGGGACGCGAGAAAAGCAACCAGTTCCGCGACTTCAGCGGGCTGTCCGTAACGTCCAAGCGGAATCATCGCTTTGACCATCGCCGCCCGTGCGCCCTCGTCGGGATTGGCCTCGGTCTCGATCGAACCCGGTTCAACTGTGTTGACCGTGATCCGCCGTGCGGCGAGATCGCGCGCCCATCCCTTGGTCAAACCGGCCACGGCATGTTTGGTCATGGCGTAAGCGCTAATACCGGGAACAGTCACACGCTCGCTGAAGAAACTTCCAATGTTGATGATACGCCCGTCATCGCGCATGGAAGCCACCGTCGCCGAGGTCGTGCTCCAGACCCCACGAATATTGATGTTCATCTGTCGCTCGAAGATGGCGGCGTCCTGTTCGCCGATCAGGCCCGGCTCCGCGATGCCGGCATTATTGACCAGAATGTCAAGGTAACCGCCAAATCGTTCAAGAACCCGTGCAACGCCCGCCTTGACAGCCTCCGCGTCACCCGCGTCGGCCGCAACTGCAAACGCCGACCCGCCAGCAGATTCGATCTCCTCAACGAGCGCTTCGGCTCGTTCGGCGGTCTTGGAATAAGTGATCGCGACAGTGGCGCCACGCTCGGCGAGCAACTTCGCGCACGCAGCGCCTATACCGCGACTGCCGCCGGTGACCAGTACGGCCTTGCCGTCGAGACTGAATAAATCGGTTTTCATAAGCCTGCCTCCCAAGACGTTGCGACGCTGATGGGCAAACGTCACAGAACCTGCTACACGAAAACGGAACAACGTTCACTATCGAATAATGAACATTGTTCCGTTTGTAAAGGATATCTCTTGAGCACTCGATCAAGCGCAGGAACAGGATCTGGCGAGAACGACCGCGGCCCCTTGCGGGCGGACGCGCAGCGCAGTCTGGAGTCGTTGCTCGAAGCGGCCAAAGAGGTCTTTGCGGCCTCCGGCGTAAACGCCCCCATTCGGGAAATCACAGGCAAAGCCGGATTGAGTATCGGGACGGT
The DNA here is from genome assembly GCF_000429165.1 of Acetobacter nitrogenifigens DSM 23921 = NBRC 105050. Lineage (GTDB taxonomy): Bacteria > Pseudomonadota > Alphaproteobacteria > Acetobacterales > Acetobacteraceae > Acetobacter > Acetobacter nitrogenifigens. The sequence goes on from NZ_AUBI01000021.1 coordinate 28,826, forward strand.
ATATCGCCATTTTCCTCAGCGTTCGGACCTCATTGCGGCTGTATTTCGCCGGGAGATCGACGATTGCGCTGACGCTGCGATCATGATCGCAGCCCGGCATGAACCCTTCGAAGCTCTACGGCTGTGGATGCAACGCTTCTCAGCGTTCTTTGCGACAAAACGAGGACTCGCAGCCGCCTTGCATTCGGGTGAACCGGCCTATGCAGCCCTGCCCGACCACTTCGAGGCCCGTCTTCGGCCTACGCTTGACCGTCTGCTAAAATCCGCAGCAGATGCAGGCCAAATCAGATCTGACGTCGCCGCGAACGAATTGCTGGGCGCGATCGCGCGGCTCTCCATGTCGGACATTGACGGCCCATTACAAGCCCAACGCATGGTCGCTCTTCTGGCTGACGGACTGCGCGTAGGTGTTTAGAGCCCCCTTCAAACCCATGAAACGAAGGCTTAGAAGCAGATTGATTACGCAATGCATGGTTGGAAAAGCGCTCTCGACAGGGAATTGATCATGTTCATTGGCGACTTCGGCCTACGTGACGTATGCAACTCCGCTTCGGACTGTGTTGTGCTGCCTTGCGAACTACATTCGCTTGGCGGTATTTCTCGATCATGCCGCGCTGCTGTGGCGCCACGGTGTTTGCGCGAGCTAAAAAACACAAAGATTAAGAGACTATAATAAACGTATCGAATCTTCTTGACCCATGGACGCAACCATTCTGCGGCGTCGCGCCGACGCCTATGATGCTGGGATAGAACTGGAGGTGGCGTCGCCGGTTGAGTTGGGTCGTCTTATGCATTTTGTTGAATATTTCAAGAACGAGCAGACAAGAGGTTAGGTGGTGCGGACGAGCGGCTTGGCGATTTTTGGAGTTGCGCTTTTGGCAGTGGCGTCGCACGCGCGGGCGGCAGGCTGGGCGGCAGGCTGGTTGGGCCCTGCGGTCTATCCCGCTGCGGCCGATTATCCCGTGATTGTGCGGGAGTATCGAAACCAGACGGTGCGACAAACTTTCCGCGTTGCGGCTACTGGCGCACGATTGCGGGTGGTGTTGACCAACGAATTGGGACAGGCTCCGCTCCATGTCGGTGCAGCGCGCGTGGCGCTCAGCGCGTCAGATGGCTCACCCTTGCCCGGGACGGAGCGGATATTAAGCTTCAGCCATCGCCCCGGAATAATCATTCCTGCTGGCGCACCGGCATATAGCGATCCGGTGGCTCTGGCCATTCCCGCTGGTGCAGAAATCGAGGTATCCATCTTTTATCCGGATAGTGCGCGTCCAGCAGCACACTTGGCGCCTATCAGCATCTCAGGTCCCGGCGATCGCACGGGCGAAGCGCACCTTGATGGGGCCGTGGACGAGCGGGGGCCAGCGCTCGTTTCCCGACTGGACGTCGAGGCGACCGTGACTCCGCCAGTAATCGTAGCGCTCGGCGATAGCATCACGGAGGGACCAGCAGGGCGTCCCGGCTATCACATGAGTTGGCCCGAGCAGCTTGGGGCGTTGCTGGAATACAAAACAACGCTTCTGAACGCAGGAATTGGCGGAAATCGCCTGCTACACGACGGCTCATCGGAGGGTGCGGCCGCGCTGGCTCGTTTTGATCGGGACGTGGTGGCCGCGCCCGGCGTACGAGAGGTCGTGCTTCTGGAGGGGATCAACGATATCGGCTTCGGGGCGCAGAATATAGCGAATCACGTGAATATCGCTGATCTGGTTGCTGCAGATCTCCAACTTATCGCGCGGGCGCACGAGCATGGATTACGCATTCTAGCTGGCACGTTGATTCCGTTTGAAGGCGCCGACTATTATACGACCGAGGGGGAGCGGGCACGACAGGCGCTCAACACGTTTATCCGCTCTGGCGTGTTCGATGGAGTTATCGATTTCGATCAGGCCTTGCGGGATCCCGATCACCCATCACGCCTGCGTCCGGACTACGCCCGCCCAGACCACCTTCATCCAAGCGACGCAGGTTTCACAGAGATGGCGTCGACGGCGCTGCGGGCCGGCGTCGGCCGTTCTGTGGCCACTCCATAAAAGCACTTCGAAGCAAAAAAAATTCTAGAGAGACGAGGGCTAGAAGCTTGCTTCGACAATATGCACTGCGGCGATCCGGCGGGGGTGTCCTGTGTTTTGACGCCCACGACCGTCGAGGCCGCGCGCTCCGACGCTTGGAATCACACACCGGACTCGGCCCGATCCGCTCTTCCCCGCCAGCCCATATTGCCAGACAGACTCTTGGGAGTTTTTGCTTTCCGGAGAAGAGCGCGCGCGACGCACGAGCAACACGCCTATAATAGGCTCTGCTTATCACCTTTTTTACCCGACAGTTCGTTCTCGCGATCTCGTAATAAAAGACGCGTCCCAACATCCACGATAGATCTGATCGCGGGAAGCAACTCCTTACCCACCCCGGTCAACTCATATTCCACTGTCGGCGGGGATGTTGGAATGACCCTCCTGGTCAGGACACCGCGTTGTTCGAGATCTCGCAACCTGCTTGTCATAACCTTGGCTGATATGAACGGGTTGTCCCGGCGCAATTCCGAGAACCGGCGTGAACCTTCGCTTAACGACCAAAGGACTTCCGGCGTCCAGCAGCCACCGATCAGGTCCATGCACTTGGACATGGGACAACCTGGAAGGGCGTCCACCTTCTTCCGTAACTTGAGCACCATTGCCCATCTCCCAGATAGCAGTTTCCATTTGGTTACTGGAAAATGATGATAACCACAAGATATGTGATTTCCAACGGTAACTATAGCCGGTATCTGGTGGCTCTCGAATTCATCCCAACCAGAAATGGATCAATTGATGTACGCAGTGACTGGAGCTACAGGGCAACTGGGTCGCCTCGTGATTGAAATGCTGTTGAAATCCGTTCCTGCCGAGCGAATTGTTGCTGCGGTCCGCAACCCCACGAAGGCGGCCGATCTGGCCAAGCGCGGCGTAGTCGTACGCGAAGCGGATTATAGCCGCCCTGAGACGCTGGGTCCTGCGTTCGTCGGCGTCGAAAAACTTCTGCTAATTTCCTCGACCGAGGTCGAGGGCCGCCTGCCGCGACATCACGCTGTGATCGACGCGGCCACGAAAGCCGGAGTTTCGCTAATCGCTTACACCAGCATGCTGCACGCCGATACGTCGTCAGCAAGACTCGCCGTCGAACATAAGCAGACGGAAGAGTTGATCGTGGAATCAGGTTTACCTGCCGTCATCCTTCGCAATGGTTGGTACGCGGAAAACCACCTCATGGCGCTTCCGGCCGCGCTTGAGCATGGCGCTTTCATCGGCGCGGCGAGAGATGGACGATATTCCTCTGCAGCGCGGCATGATTACGCAGAAGCCGCAGCAACGGTGCTGGCGACTGACGGGCACGCCGGAAAGACCTATGAACTCGCTGCGGATCACGCCTTTACCCTTGCCGAACTCGCGGCGGAGGTCTCGCGGCAGTCAGGCAAAACGGTCGCCTATAACGACCTGCCTGAGACAGCCTATTGCGATGCGCTGGCAGGCGTCGGTCTACCTGCAGATCTCGCCGCTTTACTTGCAGACGCCGATGTGGCTGCTTCACGTGGAGCCCTATTTGACGATGGCGCCGCCCTCGGGCGACTGATAGGCCGTCAGACCACGCCTATCTCAGACCTCATTGCGGCCGCTCTCCATCGATTGAGCCAGTAGTGAGATAAATACACGTGGCAGCAACGGGTTGTCGAGACGACGCGACCGATCGACTTCCCTCCATGCCTGGAATCATAAAAAATCGCCTAATTCACGATTTTAGAAGAAATTTGTGCAATCACCGCCGGGATCGCCTTGTGACGCCGAAAGGAGAGTTAAGACGTGACGACACATCAAACAAAAAACATCAATATTATTTCTACAAAGGATAGTTTCCATTGTAGCGCGCTCCGCACCGTCATATTTGGCTGCAATGCAGGACTTGCCGCCGGTGCAATCGTTCTTGTGCCGGTGCTTATCCTCCAATTGGTTCGAGGCGTCGGCGTCGTGCCGGAAATGCAACTAGCGGCCAGCAGTCTGCTGGGAATGTCTGCTTATGCGGGCGCGACCGGTTTCATTCTTGGGACATTTCTACACTTTTTTGTCTCAGTGGTACCATCTGTCGCGTACGCGCTGGTTGTCCGGAAACTCCCGTCGGTGAATCGCTGGGCATGGATCAGCGGTCCCATTCTTGGCGTCATAGTATTCTTCATCATGGGTCTTCTCGTGCTGCCGCTCACCGCTTTCACGACACCCGTGTCGGTGACGCCAATGCCTTTCGTGCCCGCGTTGCTGATCCACATGTTTGGTCTTGGCTTACCGATATCGTTGCTCATCCAACGCGTGTGGAAGTCAAAGCGAGCGTTGTGAGTTCGGGCTTCAAAGGTTGCGCCAGGACTCTGCCCTTGAGCATCCCCGGGGCGATCATTCTTCAATGCAACGCGTGTTTCGACGTCAGTTCAAGCGGCGCTTGTTGATCGAAATTCCTCGCACAGTCCGCCATTCCGCAGCAAGAATTCATTGAGACATTGACTGTGCTACAGACACTGCTTTTTCAAGCTGCACATCATGTCCCACTCTGCGCATAGCGGGATTGTCGTCAATTGCAATGGACGGCTCTGAGCCCTTGTTCTCAATGATCTGATCACCATCAGGTGTAAGTAAGGAGTCTTTCGGAATGGTGACGGCTGTGGCGTCGATCAGTCGCCACTGGCCCTTTATTCCACGCACTCCGCCCCAGGTTCGCTCTCCAACAACGGGCCCCATATGCCAAAGACTAAAATAATAGGGAAACTGGTCTCCGTCTGACGATGAAAAAATATCTGTAACAGTAACAATTTTTCTTGGAGATACAGATTCCGGAAGGGCTACCTCGGCACCTTCGCGATTCCGAAAGACGCCTGCTTGCAGGCGACGCAACGCGCCGAGAACCCACTGACTCGCAAAGCCGCCCAAATTGTCTCGGACATCGATAACAAGACCACCCTTGCCAATTTGCGCGTAATATTGGCGTAAAAAATCTTCAGAACCTAATTCATTAAAATCAGACAGATAGATGTATCCGATTTGACCGCCGCTAAATTTATTAACTATTGTACGGTTTATTTCAATCCAGTCTAACTTGCGGATTTCGCTCTCGTCGTCGATAGGGATGACGTGGATCGTGCGTGCAGGCCCATCCGGATTACGACTTACTGTCAGTCGGAGAGTTCCTTTCTTATTCGTTAGCAAACGATACGGATCGTCTGGAGCTTGTAACTGATCCCCGTCAACCGCCAGTAAATAATCTCCATCCTGAACGTCAAATGCAGGATTCCAAAGGGGCGCCCGGAAACGCTCTCTTGTGGCGTCACCGCGGTATATATGCGCCATCCTATATCGGCCCGAGGTGCTGTCGAGCACGAAGTCAACACCAATGAGCGCCGTCGTGGTTCGAGGACTACCCGTGTCAACCGGCCCAGGCGTGATAAACATATGGCTTGCCGAAAGCTCTCCTTGCATTTCACCCAAAAGATAAGTCATGTCCTCCTGTGATCGCAGCCGAGAGACCAGAAGAGCGTAACGGTCATGAATGGCCGACCAGTCAACGCCGTTCAGCTTTGGGTCCCAGAACAGGTCGCGATCCAGCCGCCATGCCTGCTCGAACATCTCACGGTGGTCGGCGTCCGGATCTATTTGGATTTTTAGCTTACTGAGACTGATCGTCCTTGTCTTCCGCTGCAAGCCGTTCCTGATCGTGATCAGCTTGAGGTCATCGCCACTTGCAACGAGAGCCTCTGTTCCGTCCGGCGATAGGATGTAATCATCAACTTCGGTAGAGATCACCTGATCCGCGACGCTTGTCACATTAAAGGCGTGGAGGCGGTCGATTTGCCCGGGTAGTTTGCCGTCAATCCCGTTGAGAGCAGTTTCATGATAGAAAAGAATATTATTTTTAATAGCAAGATTCGAGATTCCACCCACGATTTTCTCGGGAACCTCTTGAGCGGATGTCTGAAAAATCTCTATTCTGTCATGGGCGCCACGCGGCGCTAAAGCGCGATAGAGGCCATCCGACCAGAGTGTTGCGATCGTTCCCTCGTGATCGCGGTCGGACACAAAAGGATACTCTCGTCGCGCGGATACGAAGAAAATGCTTTTCCCATCACTTGTAAAGGCTGGGTCATGGTCGCTCTCCAGCGGCGAACTCAGGACGACGTCCTCTCCACTTTCCAAGAACCTCATATGGATTGCGCGGTTGCCGTTTGAACGCGTCGTGCTGTAGGCGAGAGACTGTCCGTCGGGCGAAAAGGCCGCATCGTGAATTTCGGCATAAGGATCGCTCGCAACCTGCTCAACATGACCGGTTTCAGCGCCTATAATCCACAATCGTTTGTTCGCATCGGCCACGACGAGACGACGTCCATCGGGGGACCAGAGTGGAGTGTAAAGCACACCAGACTGGAAATGGGTGATAGTTCTCGGTTGGCTGGCGGCGTTGAGTGGCAATATAGCGACCTGCTGTTCCCCATCCGCATCGGTGATGAACGCCAGAGCCTTTCCATCGGGCGAGACAGACGGATGGTCTTCTTCTACTCCTGCCGTACGAGTGACGTTGACCGAGCTTCCGTCAGGCCCCACAGCAAAGAGGTCTCCGTGAGCGGAAACGTAAGCAACTCGAGGGCTTTTGCCCAACGCAAAATCTGGCGTTGACGCGATGTCTTGCAAGCGCAAAAAGTTTACGCCTGAAACAACTTTCCGGGGCCGTATCGTCGGCTCTGAAGTGGTGATCTGAACGTCATGCACCGTTTCTGACGGAAGGTCGATCAGGTGGACGCGACCGCCCTCCTGGAAGGCGATGCCGCCGGGGCCGATCGACGGCATATCAATGTCATAGTCCATAAAATGAGTAATCTGCCTAACGGCTCTGCTGTCGAGATCTATCGACCAGATGTTGAGCCTCTGTTCAGGACCGCGATCCGAGAGGAAGTAGATGCGATTGCGCCACCACATCGGGGCGGTGTCAGTTCCGATCCAGGTGGTGACACGATCAAGCCGGCGGCGCAAAAGATCATAGATAAAAATTTCTCCAGCCTGCCCTCCGCGATAACGCTTCCACCGGTCGCCTCCTAGATTTCGAAAGCTCCAGTCGTAAGCGATACGCGCCCCGTCCGGAGACATGCTGGAAAGGCCCGAATGGTCAATGCCCAACGGCGTAGCAAGGCCGCCTGTGGTAGGAACTGCGTAAGTTTCGAAATGCTTTCGTAGCGCTGCGTTGCGATGCGACAGAAACAGGACGCTGCCGCCATCGGGAGTCCATCCGGTGACGAGGTTGTCGTATGCGCTCGTTGACGGACCGTGCGTGAGTTGGACTGGCGCGCCGCCTGCGGCCCGCACGACAAAGATATCATTTGCGCCCTCATGACGCCATGTGAAGGCAATGGTCTCGCCGTCCGGCGAAAAGTGCGGGGACATGACCTGATCCGTCCCGACGGTCAAAGGCCTCGCAGGTCCACCGGCTTTAGGTGCGAGCCATAGATTTCCGGACGCTACAAATGCTATGCTTGTTCTGTTTACTGTCGGAAACCGCTGGAGCGGCTCTGTTGCGCGGCTCTGCGCGGTGAGCGTGAATGTAACAGCCAACAGGCCTAAACAACTAACCTGACGGAGTAAACGAAAGCGCGAAGAGTGCGACTGCATGATTTTCTTTCTGAATTCGTTTATTGGGAAAGGCGGGATAACGTCCATACATCCTGTTGTCGTATCAGAGCGCCTGGTCGATTCCGCTGCGTGCACAGTTTCTTACGCGTTCTGACGAGCGTGCGAAGCAACGCCATGACGCCGCAATCGCACGATGTTGCTCGTCCTCACGCAGTAGATATCTGCTTTAGCCCCGTATTATTGTATATTTTTTGACCATCATGGCACAAATGCGCTCAGAAAATATCCCAATTTTCTGACGTCGTCACTTTCCAGGACGACGCACGGCGGCGACAATGCCCGTTTAAACCATACGCGCAATCCCCCCGCAGCGCCCGCCGATCCCCCGCCTATCCTTGCAGCGACCTGATGACGCCGCATTTGCTCGAAACCACCTCAATATCGACGCCCAGGAGTGTCTGAGACAAAGATATAATGATGTTCAAGGCGCTCTCGACCTCGGCTGCCATCTTCAATCATGATCGTGCTGTGTATGACAATTCTCGGCGCTTCAGGGAAGATTTATTATTTTTCAGTGAGACGATGGCGGCAGGCTCACCAACAACGGTTTGACCATTCAGGTTTCGACCAATGCAGTGAACCAGGTCGGCGTTCTTGAACAAGCGCCATTCGGTCCATAGCGGACGGGAATTTTTCTTATGTCCAAAAAGAAGGGATATATGTCGTTTTCGTGGGGAAAGAAAACTGATAGACCCAGTTAACCCCGTCAGTGCGTTTGTGCATTATTCGAAGGTAATTTACGACCAGCAAAAATAACCACAGAGCACCGATCATCACGAGAATTATGACACATCGAATCCGATTGTCGTCAATCCTGGGCTACAAAGTCGTTTGATCGCTCACAAATCATAGACGGTGAAGGGGGATCGATCAGTCGATTGATTACTGGCAGAATCGATCAACCGTATCTAGTGCATTCTTGAGATTTTTTCAATAGAGCGATGTCATCTTGGGGCGGGATTCATGAGAATTTCCGTTGCGGTTGAGATCGTCACTGAGGCGTACCTTTCATAAGCGAGGCGTGAACTCCATTTGCCCCCTGCTGAATGAATCGTTCCCCGAGGTTTTTACATATTTGAATCCAGATGCAACTCCATGCCGCATTCACCAGATTCGGTATGACTATTCGCTACAACTGAGGCTCACACCTGGAGGCAGAACCGATGACGGGACCGCTTAACCGACGCTTTGTAATGACGCTCGCCGGCACTGTCGGCGGCGTCGCAAGCATGGCGCCAGCGCGCGCCCACACGCCGGATGTCAAAAATCCCTCTGGAATGGAAAACAAAACGGTCCTCAGGATTCCAAAAGACAATCCTACTTTTGCCGCCAGTATCGGATCGTATGAAAAATACGGATATTCCCCCGCCGTTCGCGCTGGCGGGTTGCTCTTTATTGCCGGTCAGGTTGGACGCCGCCCCGATGGAAGGATTGCAGACACCGTAGCAGAGCAAGCCGAACTGGCGTTGCAGCGGACGGCGGAGATTCTGCGCCTTGAGGAACTGACCATGGCGGATCTTGTCGAAGTCGTCAGCTATCATGTTGATTTAAAAAACAACATTGAACCTTTCATGGAAATAAAAAAGAAATACACCGCAAAGCCTTACCCGGCATGGTCGATCATTGGTGTCGACGCATTGGCCTCACCCGACCTGAAAATCGAGATACGCAGCATTGCCGCGTTAAGACGGTAAGAGAAAATGCGCAGCTATGCTCGGGCAACACGCCTGATTTTGGGTCACCGCCGTGATGGCGCGCCGGGCAGAGGCGCTGCTTTCACTAAAAGCTCGGTCGCAACTGTCAAGTAATCGCTTCAACAGAATGCCCACCGGGTTACAGCCGTCCGGCGGGCATACAGGCCAGTAATTCAAAATACGTTATGGAAACGCTATAACACGCCGTTGGCAAACTATTATGGCGGTTCATGACGAATTGACCTCTGGTTTCCCGGCCTGTCGAGCAATGCGGCGAACCGCCTGGGGCGCCATGCCATAGTGTTTGATAAAAGCACGCCGCATGCGTTCCGGATCAGTGAAACCTACCGCCTGCGCGATCGCCTCCACAGGTTCGGAGCCATCTTGCACTCTTACACGAGCGGCTTCGATACGCAGCCGCTCGACCGCTCTCGCTGGCGTTTCGCCCGTTTCCCGCCTGAACGCGCGTCCAAACTGACGAAGGCTTAAATGGGCGGCGTCCGCAAGGCGTTCGATTGGTAATGGTTCATGCAGGCGATCACGTGCAAAAGCCAACGCAATTCTTATACGGTCAGACTCCGGTTCCATCTGGGATACTGGGGAATATTGCGACTGTCCGCCTGCACGGCGATGATAGACGACAAGCTCCCGGGCCACTTGACGCGTCAGTTCCAGCCCGTGGTCAGCCTCAATCAACGCCAAAGCGAGGTCGATGCCTGCCGTCACGCCTGCCGATGTCCAGACATTGCGATCTGTGATGAAAATCTTGTCAGCATCCACCTCCACAGCTGGATAGCTCCGTTGCAGCCGATGCGCCATCCGCCAATGCGTGGTCGCACGTTTTCCGTCGAGCATCCCCGCCTCAGCCAGCAGAAATGCGCCGGTGCAGACACTGGCTATCCTCGACGTCGTGCTGGCCAGACGTGCGACCGCCTGCGTCTCGTCCGGCAACAGCATAGGAGCGATGTCTCCACCAGAAATGACGAGGGTGTTCACGTTGGCGTCGCGACTCGGTTCGGTGGCTACAGGAACGCCACTACTGCTCCTGACCAGACCGCCAGCGCGCGACAAAACCTCAAGCCCGTACAAAGGGGGGCCCGCGACTTGTGTCGCCGCCTCGAAGGCCGCGAGAGGGCCAGCCAGATCCAGTAGCTGATGCCCCGGGTAAACGAAAAAACCTACGTTGTGCATAAGGGCGCAAATTAAGGGATATACGCCCTTTGCGCCACTCCTTTCGTCGGCATACTCCAAGCGAAGAGGGAGAGAGGCGTTTATGATCACCATCCTGATTCCGCTTTACCGAGGGGTTACCCATCTCGATTTCACCGGACCGCATCAGTTTCTGAGCACCATTCCCGACGCCCATGTGATCGTCGCGTCCCTGGATGGGGCGCCCATCGTCTCGCATGGACTGACGTTCGCGAACCTCACCGATCTCGAAACAATTGAACATTGTGACGTGTTGTGCGTTCCCGGCGGCTTAGGCTGCATTCCCGCGATGGAGAATGAACGCTTCCTCCAGGCGATTCGTCGCCTTGCTGGCCGCGCGAACTACATTACTTCGGTCTGCACAGGGTCGCTGATCCTCGGCGCCGCTGGTGTGCTGAAAGGACGTCGCGCGGCCTGTCACTGGGCGTGGCGTGAGATGCTCACGTCTTTCGAAGCGATCCCCGAAGACGGACGCGTGGTGCGGGATGGTCATATCATTACCGGCGGCGGCGTCACCGCAGGAATTGATTTCGCGCTGATCCTCATCGCGGAACTTTGGGGAGATGAGGCGGCTCAATCGGTCCAGCTTCTGCTTGAGTACGCGCCTTCGCCGCCCAGTGACGCTGGTCTGCCAGAAACAGCGCCGAGCCGTGTTCGAGAGGCGGTTCTCAACAGGATGGCCGACGCCCTGGAAGACGCGCATCGGCGCGTCGATATCGTGGCGCGAGCGACGCTTCACCGCTTCCTTGAGGCCCCGGGCTAACCACGCCGGACCGAAACAGCGACACCCATATAACCCGAATTAGCGAGGAAAAAACTATGAGGTTGAAAAATAAAACTGCACTGATCACGGGGGGCACCAGCGGCATAGGCCTGGCGACCGCGAAGCTGTTCATTCGTGAAGGAGCGCGAGTCGCGGTGACAGGGCGCGACGCGAGTTGCTTCGAAGCCTTACGAGACGAGCTGGGCAATGATGCGCTCATATTCGCCGCTGACGTTCGGTCCACGGCGGAGATGCAAACCGTCAGTCAGCGTGTTGGTGAAGCGTTCGGCGGCCTCGATATCCTTTTTGCCAACGTCGGCATTGCCTATCCCACGCCGCTCCCGACCACCGACGAGGCGCGTTACGATGAAATCATGGACGTCAACATGAAGGGCACTTTCTTCACGATGAAGGCTGTTTCGCCAATCCTTCGTGAACGCGCCTCGGTGATCCTGACGACATCCTTCATCATCCATGTTGGCCGACCAGGGCTTTCCTTGCTCACAGCGTCAAAGGCGGCGGTTCGGTCTCTGGCGCGCACATGGTCGCGTGAACTTATGGATCGCAAGATCCGCGTCAACGCGCTCAGTCCAGGCGGCGTCGACACGCCCTTGCACGGTCGCAGCGGGGCAGCTCCCGAGCAGGTTCAAGCAATCAAGGAGCAAATCGCTGCGCGCGTGCCGCTGGGCCGGATCGCTGACGCTGATGAAATCGCCCAAGCTGCGTTGTTTCTGGCGAGCGACGAATCCAAATATATGCTTGGCGCGGAACTGGTGGTTGACGGCGGCATCTCACAGATCTGATCCCGCGGGTTTACAATGCGCGTCGGCAATAGGCCGCGTCTGGTAAAGCGATAATCAGGCGATTCGATTTTCCGTCGACGTCACGGCTGAGTTTTTCCTGTGCCCGCGCTGATTCTGCCGATATGTTATCCACGTTCCAGCGAGAAACCGCCTACTGCGACCTCAAGAAACTGGCCTGCCTTCAAGCTGGGAGTGATGAGCTGATAAACATCTTCTGGCTTGGAACGTTATGACGACAGGATTTTTTCGACGAAGGCAACAAGTATCTCAATTTTCGCGCTTCGCGCCCTATTGCAGCCTGCATTTCGGCCACAAGCGCGACGACTGACTATTGCCGCGCTAGAGCATCATTCATCAGCTGGTCGGATACAGAGACTCGCCAAAACCACAAGCCAGAACTGTATCGGTGACCCAGTGTGAACGGATAAACCTCGGGTCTTCTATAGTGGCCTGTTCAGGTGCGTCGGCATTGCCGCTCACGTCCTTACGCAACCGATTTTTTGAAGTGAAAACTAAATTTTTATGGATATTAATTTATTTTGTTAACCATGCGAATATCGCGCGTTTGGAAACAGATTAAGTATAGCGAAAAGCAGATCACATGGGGGGCGTGACGCCTTGGCCTACCGCGACTAAACGAGCTTCATTACCGGGCTTCGTCCATACGACGACCGCAGAGCCTAGTTTAACCAGTGTATGCGTGGCCTGCACGAATTCGACGATGGGCGCATGTGACCTGACCCTAATCATTACGATCTTGTCGCCTGCCAGATTCACAGTGAGAATTCGTCCGCCAAAACTCACTTTCTGAGATATCACTACACCATTCGTCATAATAGTAGGCGTCAGTGGCGTTGATGCGGCAGCAATAGGCTCTGTGGTCTGGGTAACGCCCTTGTCGCCGTTATCATCGTCTTTTGAAGTGTCGGGCAAGGGGTCCCACGAATAGTAGCCGACCCTCCCGCCGCGCATACTTACCGGAACGAGCGCGATTTCGACAGCAATGAGGTGATTTGCGGACAGTTTTACTGCGCTGCCAATATAACTGCCAACCTGGATCGCGGTGAGGCTGGATGGGACCACTGCAGCGTATTTGGTTTGTGGGTTTATCGATAGGCGACGCAGAACGTTGTCTCGTTCCTTCACAGTGATGCCTGCGTCGTCAATCGCTGCGATAGTCCCGCGAACTCGAAGTGGTGCATGGGCTTGTGCAGGGAATGCGCCCAGCAAGATAAATAACATTATAGCTATGTGGAGTTGAGGCATTATTGGGCGCTCCTGTATTAGGAAAACGTCGACGCGGCTGCTGACGAACATGCGCGCCAAAACTCTACAGCATTGATACGTAAGGATGGCGACGATTTGCAGAACGGACGAAAATCGTCGCCATATGATTTGTTAAATTATGTTTTTGAACATAAATATTTCTCTTTATCGCGTTGAGTATTGCAAAGAAAACGCAACCCTAAAGACCGCCCAGGCTCATATATTTGACGTGCAAGAACTCTTCGATGCCCATGCTTGATCCTTCCCGCCCGATGCCGCTGTCCTTGACCCCGCCGAAGGGTGCGACCTCTGTGGTGATGATGCCTTCGTTGATCCCGACCATGCCGGACTCAAGAGCGCGCGCGACGCGAAAGGCGCGCGCAAGGTCGCGTGTGTAGAAGTAGGCGGCGAGGCCGAACTCGGTAGCATTGGCGGACGAAACCCCTTCGTCTTCGTCCTTGAAGCGAAACAGCGCCGCCACAGGACCGAAGGTCTCGTCATGGGCCACGATCATGTCTTCGGTTGCGTCACCGATCACCGTTGGCTCATAGAACGTGCCGCCCAGTAGATGCGGCTTGCCTCCGGCCAGCAACACACCGCCTCTCGCCAATGCGTCGTCCACATGCGCAGTGACTTTCTGGAGGGCCGCCTGGTTGATCAGCGGCCCCTGCTGCACGCCCTCTTCGAAGCCACCCCCAACTTTGAGCGCCTTAACGCGTGTAGTAAATTGCTTTACGAACGCATCGTAAATACCGTCCTGAACATAAAACCTGTTTGTGCAGACGCAGGTCTGTCCGGTGTTGCGGTATTTGGCAGCGATCGCGCCATCGACAGCTTTGTCGAGGTCAGCATCGTCGAAGACGATGAAGGGCGCGTTCCCACCGAGTTCCATCGACAGCTTTTTCATAGTTGCTGCGGACTGGGCGTACAGCAACTTGCCTACGCGAGTTGATCCGGTAAAGGTGAGCTTGCGCACGAGCGGATTGCTGGTGAGTTCCGCGCCGATCGCCACGGCGTCGCCAGTGACGACGTTGACAACGCCTGCGGGAATGCCCGCCTTCTCGGCCAGGACCGCCCAGACCAGCCCGCAATATGGCGTGAACTCGGACGGTTTGACCACGACCGTGCAGCCGGCTGCGAGCGCAGGCCCGATCTTTCGGGACAGCATAGAAAAGGGAAAGTTCCATGGCGAGATAGCGGCGACAACGCCCACCGGCTCGCGGGTCACCAGTATCTGGTTGCCCTTCCATGGCGACGGCACGATCTCACCATTGATGCGACGCGCCTCTTCCGCGAACCACTGCACGTAGTTCGCGCCAAGCAGGACCTCCCCCTTGGCTTCCGCCAGAGGCTTTCCCTGCTCCAGTGTCAACATCGAGGCGAGCAGGTCGGCATGCTCCCGGATAATCGCGGCCATGCGATGCAGCGCCGCCGCACGCTCGCTGGCCAACGTCGTCGACCACCCGTTGAAAGCAGCCTGCGCCGCGTCGATCGCCTGCCTTGTTTCGCTTGCCGCAGCCCAGGCGATGACGCCTATGATTTCGCCTGTCGCGGGATTGGTGACATCGCAGCTCCTGCCGCTCTCTGCATCGCGCCATACGCCGTCAATGGCGTTTTGCTGCCTCAACCATCCGTCGGTCTTCAAGGTATCGAGTATCTTGCTTGCCACTGGCGTCTCCATCGGTGGGGCGTAATCTGGTGGCGCGCCCATGTTTTTGAGTGGTCAGAATTCCTGCTTGGTCGGGCGAAGCACGATCGCGTTGATGTCGACGTCCGCCGGCTGCTCCACCGCGAACGCGATCGCGCGCGCTACAGAACTTGCCGGGATGGCTTGCTTGTAGAAATCGAGGACAGTTTCCGTCGCTGCGCCCGACGTGCTGAATTTCAGGTCGCTCTCGACCGCGCCCGGCTCGACCGAAGTGACGCGGATCTTCTCGCCGACCTCCTGACGCAATCCTTCCGAGATGGCGCTGACGGCGAACTTCGTGCCGGAATAGACCGTGCCGCCGGGCGCAAAGACCTTGATGCCAGCAACAGAACTTACGTTAATGATGTGCCCGCTCCCCTGAGCGATGAAGCGGGGAAGCGTCGCGGCGATGCCGTAAAGCGTTCCTCTGAGGTTGACGTCGATCATCGCGTCCCATTCCTCGGTGTTAACCTCTGCCATCGCACGGATAGGCATGACCCCCGCATTGTTGATCAGCACGTCAATTCGGCCGAAATTCGCGACAACGGCGGCGACAACGGCTTCCATTTGCGCCTTGACGGTCACATCGAGTGTGTAAGCTTGCGCTTCGCCGCCCTGGGCCGTTATGGCGGCCACAACCTCATCCAGTTTTTCCTTACGTCGAGCGGCGACCGCCACTTTCGCGCCGTGTCCGGCTAGCAGGCGCGCAGTCTCGGCGCCGATACCGGTGCTGCCTCCCGTAATCAGGATCACCTTACCTTCGATACCATTGGTCATAATGTCGTCGTCCTGCTGAAGTCTGTATTGATTGCGAGTGAGCGGCGCGGCCGTTCTTGACGCGCCTCAACCTTGCCGGGCGCTTAAAGCGGTTCGACGTTGGCGCTCTGCGAGTAGACCGGATAGTCGGTGAAACCTTTTTCGCTGCCGCCGTAGAGATACTCAGGGCGCAACGGATTCAGCGGCCAACTGTTGAAGATGCGGGCAGGCAGGTCGGGGTTGGCGATAAAAGTCCGGCCGAAAGCAATGAAGTCCGCTAAACCAGTCTCAAGCAGGCGCGCCCCGCGTTCAGGGGTATATTTTCCAGCATAGATCACGCGACCCGAATAAACCGCTCGAACCGCCTTTCGAAAACTCAGTGGCAAATCTGGCGCATTGTCCCAGTCGGCTTCGGCGATCGACACATAAGCGACATTGGCGTCCTCAAGTATTTTGATAGCGGCGATATATGTCGCGTGCGGATCGTCTTCGACAAGGCCTATATACACGCGGTCCTGATCGGTGCTCTCGAAGAGCGGCGTAAAGCGGACGCCGAGCCTGTCCGGCCCGACTGCTTCGGACACAGCCGCGACGATCTCCCGGAGGAAACGCAATCGGTTGTCCACTGAGCCGCCATATTCGTCTTGGCGCTGGTTGGCGCGAGCGGAGATAAACTGGTTCACCAGGTAGCCGTTCGCTGCGTGTATCTCAACGCCGTCGAAGCCTGCCTCGATCGCGTTTCGCGCCGCTTGGGCGTACATCTGCACAAGCTCCCTGATTTCAGGAACGGTGAGCGCACGTGGCGTCGGCGGCTGCACCAACTCACCAACGCCCGGCCCGGTTTCGATGAAGGCCTTGACCTTCTGCGGCGCAATGGCGGATGGCGCAATCGGAGCCTCGCCATTCGGCTGTAGCGCATTGTGGGAGACACGCCCTACATGCCAGAGTTGAGCGAAGATCACGCCCCCTTGGGCATGAACCGCTTGTGTGACTTTCCGCCACCCCGCGATCTGTTCTTCGCTGTAGATACCGGGCGTCCAGGAATAGCCTTGCCCCCGTGGTTCGATTTGAGCGCCTTCAGTGATCATGAAACCAGCGCTCGCTCGCTGGCGATAATAGTCCGCCATGAGATCCGTTGGAACGTCGCCGGGCTGGGCCGCGCGCTGGCGGGTCAGAGGCGGCAGGACAATACGGTTGGGCACGGCGTGACGCCCCAACTGCGCTGGAGTGAAATAAACTCTACGATCCATTCTTCATGTTCCCACGCGATCAGCGATAGGCTCCTTGGTAAATGCGGAGGGCTTGTTCCGGCGTTACAGGCCGAGGATTATTGATAAGCAGACGGGTCTGCTGCATGGCTTCAGCAGCCATGTCCGGCAGGCTCTGCTCAGGAATGGCGAGGGCCTGCAACGACGTCGGCAAACCGATTGCCGAAATGAGTTCAGCCACAGCCCGAATCATCGCGTCGGCCCGTTCGTGAAGGGGCGTCTCGGCGAGATCGGGAAAAATATCGGCCGCGATTGAGGCGTAATCGCTCGCTGCGTTTGGCAGGTTGAACCGCATGACGTGCGGCAGCATCAAAGCTGTCGAGATGCCGTGCGCGACATGAAAGCGGCTGCCGATCGGGTAAGCAAGCGCATGCACGGCCGCCACCGGCGAATTGGCGAACGCCTGACCCGCCAGAAAAGATCCGAGCAGCATGGCGCCTCGAGCATCGCGATCGTAACCGTCGTCGACTACACGGCGGATATTAGCACCCAAAAGGCGTAACGCCTGTTGGGCGAGCCCTTGCGATACCGGGTTCCGGTTCGGCGATGCTGAGGTGTACGCCTCGATCGCATGGACCATAGCGTCGACACCGGTTGCAGCGGTCACTGCTGGCGGCAGTCCTACCGTCAATTCGGGATCAAGGATCGCGACGTCAGGCAAAAGGTGATGAGAGACGACACCTTTCTTTGCGTTTCCCGCTACAAGAATTGCAACGGGCGTAGCCTCGGAACCCGTTCCGGCGGTTGTTGGCGCCAGCGCGAGAGGAAGGCGCGGACCAGTAGCGACATTCACACCGTAGAGTTGATCCAGCGGCTGCCTGCTTCCGGCGACCAGCGCGACAACCTTTGCGACATCCATCGCCGATCCGCCGCCGATGCCTACTACGCCGGTTGCTGACATGTCTCTGGCCATACCGACTGCAATCTCGACATTGCTGTCCGGCGGCTCAGGCGACACGCCGTCGAAAAGCGAGACGGCGCTGCCAGCCGCATGCAGACTGGCGATGAAAGGATCCGCAAGTCCCAGGCTGTGTATAGTTGCATCAATTACGATAAGAATTCTGGGCCCCAACAAGGCCGCGACGCCATCGGGCAATGCGCTTGCTACGCCTTGGCCAAAGTACACCGCACTCGGCGCATGAAACGTGAATGATCGCATCTTCTGATGCCCCGCTTTGCAGGGAGGAGAGGCGCAACTCCTCCCCTGTTAAGAGTTGTTCTTATACTATGCTTTAATTTCGAGTTGTTTTTTGACACTAGGGCGCTCTTTCATTTTCTCATGCCAGGCAAGCAGGGCGGTGCATTCTTCGGGAATGGACAACTCCACGATGGCGGCGAAGATCAGGCCGCCCACGAGGGTGATATCGGCCATCGAGAATTTCTCGCCAGCGACAAACGGGCGCTCTCGCAGGACGGAATCGAAATAGCGCATGCCCCTCAGGGCCCTGTCCCGCTGCCTCAAACCCCATTCGTTATTCTGGTAGAGTTCCACATCCGGCCCAAGGCCCGGCGTCGCATGGTGGAAATAGACGCTGACCGCATCCATCACCTCCAGTTCGACGCGCTTGCTCATCATGTGGATCTCCCCCTTCTCGCGGGGCGTGTTCCCGGTCAAAATCGGATTTCCATCAAGATTATCAAGATATTCGGTGATGGCCGTGCATTCGGCGATGAACGTCCCATCGTCGAGCTCCAGCACCGGCAGGGTGCCCGAGTAGTTCTTCTTCAGGAAGCCCGCCATCTTGTGCTCCCCCTTCCAAAGATCGACCTTTTCGAACGTGATTCTGGACTCCATATCCTTCTCGGTCAGGGCCATACGAACGCGAGCCGGATAAGGCCCCGTGGGCCAGTCATAAATCTTCATATTGTTCTCCCATAGAAGCCCGCACGCACACGCGGCAGGGCCAAAAATCACAACAACGCGTCGCGCCAGGTCAGATAGGTCGAGCGTCACGGTATGATCGTAGAAATTGCGCCGTGACCGCCTCGCCGCAAAAAAGATTCACGCGATCGCGGGAAAATTCAGCCGGAAACCACCTTCTTCCCAAACATCACATCATATTTTCCAAACATAACGTCGAGGCGGTACAAATGCGCCGGATAGGCGAGCATGTCCGCCAGTTCGGCCGACCTGAGAAAGTTTCGTCCCCCGGGTCCAACGCCGTGAGCATTGCGAGCCGCGGTATCCGGGAACGCCTCGAAAATCCCGAACGTCGTCTCGGAAAAACGGCACCCGAACCACGGGCCGGTTCCAGGCTCCTGCTCTACGCCAGCGAGAATGTCGCTCAGGAACTGCTCGACCAGATCGCCCTTCCCGGGCTTGGCTTCGAGATTGATATAATAGGCTTTTGGGCCCGCAGTATCGTCATACCCGCTCCGAACCCACCCGGGATGCACGTCCATAG
>NZ_AUBI01000022.1 GCF_000429165.1 Acetobacter nitrogenifigens DSM 23921 = NBRC 105050
CCTGGCGGCGCACGAGGTACCGGTCATGGTAGGCCTGCGGCTGTTCCTGCCGGACAGCTGGATCGCTGACCCGACGCGTATGACCCGGGCGCGCATACCCGAAGAATATCAGACTGCCAGGAGCAAGCCCGAGATTGCGATCGCGGAAATCGACCGGCTGAGAGCGGCAGGTATACGGTTCGGCTGCGTGCTGGACGATGCCGGCTATGGCCTGTCGGCATCGTTCCGCCAGGCTTTGAGCGCGCGGGGTCTGTATTGGGCCGTCGGCATTCCGCGTCACCAGAAAGTCTACCCGCACGATGTCCAACTGATCTTCCCCGAGAGTGCGCGCGGTCGGCCACGCGTCCGCCATGTGCCCGATCAGCCCTCGGTCAAGGCCGAGGCGGCGCTGGAGACCGCCACATGGCGGAGAATTAGCTGGCGACGGGGCACCAAGGCCGGCCTGGCCGCCCGGTTCGCCGCGGTGCAGATCCGCATTGCGGACGGACCGCCCCAGCGTATCGGCAGGCTTGGGGCACAGCACATGCCGGGCGAAGAAGCCTGGCTGATCGGGGAGCGGCGAAGCACCGGCGAGCGGAAATATTATCTGTCCAATCTACCGGCCGATACGCCGCTCAAGGACCTCGCCCGAGCGATCAAGGCACGATGGGTCTGCGAGCAGGCCCATCAGCAACTGAAGGAGGAACTCGGCCTCGATCACTTCGAGGGGCGATCGTGGATCGGGCTGCATCGGCATGCTCTGCTGGGCATGGTGGCCTACGCCTTTCTCCAATCCTGTCGCCTCAAGGCAGCAGGGCGAAAAAAAAACCATAACGGGTCCACCGCCTCAGCCCAGCCTGCCAGCGATCCGTCAGGCCATACTTGATCGCATCCTCCGACCACCATGCCGGCAGTGTCCTCACTGCGGCAGGACGCTCAGCCCACCCTCACCACAGAAAATGCCAAAGTAGTGCTAGGTTCATGGCTTGGAGTGCAGATCGGCCATCCCGGTTTCAATATTCACCGGCACCGAGACATGCTCATGCACGATAAACCAACGACCAGCGATTTTGCGATATACGTCTGTGACCCGCGCGGATAGATCCACATTGCCGCCACCTTTCTGTTTGCCGGAAAAATGCTGGATCATGTAACCGTAAGCCAGATCTCCACTCACTGTGATATTCAGATTTGCAATTTCGAGGCTGGCTGGCCCATCGAAGGATGCAAAATAGCCTGCGACATTTTTCTCCCAGGCTACTCTACTGAGATATTGGCGAGGAGGAACGACATCGAAAATCACTACATTCGTGCCTGGTTCGTAAAGCCGCATGACGGTTGCAACGTCTTTTTCATGGTTGGCTTTGATAAGCCGATTCTCAAGCGCCTGAATGGCCGCCACATCGATTTGTATGACGTCTGCGGCTGCGCTCTTGGCTATGCTTGCTGCGACCAACGGGAGGCAAATCCCGATCATCGAAAATGCTTTTACGATCATGATGATTCGATTTTTCATTGCGATGGTTATCTAAGGGCGGTTCATAATTGGCTTTCTACCGGCAGGATCTTCAATTTCTTGCAATTAAGTACCTCGGTGATGAAGATCGTGGCTCATTGTAGATTTTAGTCACCACGTCTCAAAGGACAGATTACCCTCATAAAAGGTCATATCGACCATAAGTATATTTAAACACTTAATCGGAAATAGGAGGCTGATTTTGTATTCAGCGGGCTGCTGAAGAAGCCAGTGATGTCCAGCGCGAGCACGAAACACTCGAACAAGATCTCAGCTATTGCGCTGTTTCGCGCAAAACCTGTCTGTCCGCTTCTCCCCACTGGATTGCCTATCCACTCATGGAATATGAAGCGGACAGGCTGCTTCGCCCTCATACCGGCCGTTCGATCGCAGTGGAGGCTGCACTGATAGCGGACATATTTTCCCGATCGACTGTCAGTTTGCCGCGTCTCTCCACTCGTGGGACATTTGGACGTAATATGTAAAACGTGTCATCAAAGCTCTTCCAGCCGTCAGAGCAAACTGATCGGCGCATTCGGGAAGGCGTCGTTTTTTGTGAGGTTGTCAGGTTCAGGTGTACGCGATCGATCGAGGAGCTGGATACGCAAGGCGTATCTGGTGCTCGTCGTGTGTGCGCTGATCGAGCTCATGGGCCAACTCACATTGCAGAGCCGCGCGCTACCAGATGAAATGCCGCGTGCGACATTTGAGCGCTTGACTGGTCTGCAGATCGGTCCGGCTGACGCTGATGTAACCGATGTTGTTATGATGGATAGCGACATGCCGGCCATGAAGATGGCCGACATGTCCGATATGGGCGGAACATCCAGACCGCATCACCATCACGATGGCTACTGTCCACTTTGTCCACTACTCCATTTGCCGATCGTGGTCCTGGCATTCGGACTGGCGGTTCTGCTGGCTTTCCTGCGCGTCTGCTACAGCCCTTATCTGACCGAAAAAGTATCTTTCCTCGGCTATCGTATGGACAGGGTGCACCCCCCGTCCACCGGACCGCCGATCTTTTCGTGACACTGTAAGCCGGCCATCTCGCGCCCCCGAAGGGGCGATCGTCCGACCTCGTCACGGATTAACGACCATGTCTTTCATTCCAAGCCGACGCGCCTCGCGCGGCGGCCTGCCCCTGCTTGTGTTAGCTGGGGGCTGCGCCCATGCGCACCCTCAGACGGACAAGACCCTAAACGCCGCCGTCATGTGGTGGCGACAACGTCTGGCGTACAGGCTTGATGCACCGCCAGTCCGCACACGACCGGCATTTTCCATGGCATTGGTAATTTCAATAGCCGCCCTTGCCTTACTGTTCCCGTTGTTCGGCCTGTCTCTGGCGGTGGTATTGCTACTCGACAGGATAGTTCTGCGACAGGCGCCGGGTGCTCGACGATGGTTGGGCCCGACGAGTATCGCCAGATAACTCGCCTCATGCCCGCTGTTCCTTGCTGTGCTTCGTTGCCTAACCGTCGCTTGCCTCGCGCGCTGAAAACGCTTGTGGTGCTGGTGACGTTACTGGGACTGTTCGGGCAGCTTGCCTTACAAAGCTTGGCGCATCTGGATGAAATGCCGCGGACCACACTGGAACGCCTGACCGGGTTCCAGATCGGACCGAAAGCCGTCCACCACGATATGCACATGACCATGCCCGGCATGAGCATGGCGATGGATCGGCACCACACGGCGCCCGATCATCAGCATTCGCATCATGACGATGGCGCGTGCTTTCTGTGTCCTCTGCTACACTTGCCCGGCATCGTGCTGACAACCTCACTCATCGTCATGGTGGTGGCGGTTCGCGTTGTTTGCACGCGATACATTCTGCCCCCTGCACAAGCACCACCTTATGGGCACGGGATCCGGTTGCCGCCGCCGACGGGGCCACCCATGACCGCCTGAGTCATCGTCACTGCCCGATAACAGGACTGAGCGTCTTCGAATAGACGACACACATCTGTTTTCTCGGGCTGCCTTCTGCCTCAGATCCGGATCTCTTTCATGAAATATCTTATCACTTTCCGTGCGTCCTGCGCACGGGCGCTCGCCTGCGGCTGTGCTCTTGCCGCGCTCAGTTGTGGACCTATCGCCCTCGCGTCCGAGCCATCAAACGTCACATCAAAAAAGGCGGCAGCATCCAAAAAGCGCGCCGATGAGCCAACAGACGTCCAGATGTCGAACTGGTCTGGAGAGACTCTCATCGTGAGAGGCAAGCACCTCAGTTACACGGCACCGACGTCCTCAGCAGCAACACGCACCGATACGCCGGTCATTCAGGTTCCCCAGTCGGTCCAGGTGATCACACGCACACTCATTCAGGAGCAGGACAGCCACTCATTGAGCGCCGCTCTGGTCAATGTTTCTGGCATTACGCCGACACGAACGGACGCGATCCTGTTTGTTCCCCCGATCGTGCGGGGATTTCCCGCAGAGGTCTATCTCGATGGCTTGCCTATTTTTGCGGGCAACCAGCAGGCCTTCGCCCCCAACGCATTAGTGGGGGTCGAGCGCATCGAAGTTTTCAAAGGACCGAGTGCTACACTTTACGGCGGCGGGCTTGGCACGCCGCTTGGCGGGATCATCAACATTGAATCAGAGCGGCCGGGTGACAAAACGGGCGGATACGTGGCGATGCGTGGAGGGAGTTACGATACCCTGAACCCATCTGGCAATGTGAACCTGAAGCTCTCACCAAGGGTATCCATCCGTCTGGCCGGTGAATACCAGAGCTATGAAAGCTGGATTAACGAGGTTCATGGCAAGCAATGGTCGGTGCAACCCAGCCTGTTGTATCAGATCGATGACGACACCGATCTGATCGTGCGCGCTCAGTTCAATGACCGACGAAACCTCGAATATTCTGGTCTCCCGGCTGACGAAGCCCTTGCCGGTAAACTTGACCGCCACGCGTTTCCCGGCTCACCGATTAACCAGCCTGAGACAAACAATGAGAACCGTATGGGCTCGATTGCCCTGCATCATGCTTTTAATGATCGTGTAAAGCTAACCGTTACCGGACGCTACTACGACAATACCGTGCATGAATATGGTAGCTTCGTCGATCCGGATCTATTTCCGACAGAAGCCTCTGCACCAACTGTTTATGAGGTGTCGCCGATCCTGATGCATAACCGCACCAAGGAGGCAACTTTTGATGCCAACCTGTCTGCCAAACTGCGTTTTCTGGGTGGAACCCATCAGCTTCTCGGTGGGATTAATTATGACTGGACAAACTTTTACAGTGCCATGGGTTTTGGCGTCAGTGATACGCCGTCCGGCACGATCGACCTCGCCAATCCGGTCTATGCCCTCAGCTACACGCCACAGCTTCCTGTTAATTCGTATACCAACGACCATTATCAGACCTACGCCGTCTATGCGCAGGATCAGGCGACTTACGGCCGTCTCCATGTAACCGGAGGCCTACGTTTCACCGCTCTCAAATTCCGGGAGACAAGCGATTACGGTGTAGCGAATAATTCGACGTATTATCACGTTTCGCCGCGAATAGGCGCTACGTTTGATATTGCGCAAGGTGTTGCGCTTTATGCGGGCTATGCGACGGCATTCAGGGCAGCCTTTGGATTTGTAGGGCTGGAAGCGCCGAAACCCGAAACGTCTCACAACGTCGAGGTGGGTATGAAGTTTGCACTTCCTGAAACCGGCCTTTCGGGCACGGTCGGGCTGTTCCGCCAGACACACGATAATGTTGCCGTCTCCGATGTGAACAATGTGGGCTATTACGTGCAGAGCGGCCGTCAGCGCGCGCAGGGTGTGGAGGCCGATATGGTCTGGGAACCTAGCCCGGCTTTCTCTTTGCTCGCCAATTACGCCTATACGGACACAAGGGACGAAGGCGTGTCTCCAGGAGACCAGATCGCCCGTGTCCCTAAAAGCAGCGGGCGTGTCGCTGCGCGCTATCGGATATTACATGGCTGGGCAAAAGGCCTGTCGTTCGGCGCTGGCGTGACAGCCTACACTTCGCGGGCATTGACACTACCCAATACCATTTCCGTCCCCGGCTATGCCGTAGTCGATGCTCAAGTGGACTACACATTCGATCGGTATACTCTTGGTATTTCCATTGTGAATCTTGGAAACAGGAAAGCTTGGGATCCCTATTCCTACATGGGAAATCCTGTCGTTGCTCCCATTCAGCCGCTGTCGGCTTATGCGACGCTGAAGGTTAGGCTCTGATCATGAAGCAAGCAATAAAGTGTCCTGACGCGGCGATTTTCTTCGTCTTCGTCAGCCTGTTTATCTGCGCCGCGTCCCCGGCTCCGAGCCCAGGCACAACAATATCACTTTACCCCGATCGCGCTTTGCCGTCGCTCGGTGTTCCGGAGACGCAGGCCAAGATAGGTAACACGGATGAAACGATGATCTTCAACGTCAGTAATCCGACGCTTGAGTTGTTAAGACCTCGTGCTGATCACTCAAACGGCACCGCAGTCATCATCGCGCCCGGTGGTGGCTTCGTCGGCCTCAGTTATGAAGCCGAGGGAACCGCTGTGGCGCGTAAGTTGACCGAATATGGTATCACCGCTCTGGTGCTGAAATATCGAACGATACGAAGTCCTGATGACGCGATGCATATGCCGTCTGTTCATATGAAGGAGATGGAGACGATCATGGCGCGCGCAAAGAGTGGCATACCCGCTGAGGTGCCAACCTTTGCAGGCGAGCCCCATGCCGTGGAAGACGGCAAGCGTGCTATCTCACTAACGCGCCAGCATGCAGTGGAGTGGGGCATTAACCCGAGGAGAATTGGATTCATTGGTTTCTCGTCTGGCGCTTTTTTGGCAGCCGATCTCGCGATCGGGGACAAAGCCACTCGACCAGCTTTCGTCGGTTTATTTTATGGCGGATTGCGCACTCCCGTGCCGACAGATGCGTCTCCCGCTTTCATCGCAGCCACAGCGGATGATCCGTATTTACCCAACGACAGCACGCTACTCTATACAGCCTGGCGAAGGGCGGGCTCTTCGGCTGAGCTCCATATCTACGAACAGGGCGGCCACGGCTTCGGCTTCAAGGTAAGGGGCGGCAGGAGTGATCACTGGTTTGACGAAGTTATTTGGTGGATGCACGCGCGAGCTTTACTGAAAGAGTGAAAAAGACATCACTGTAAAGACTCTCGTATCATCGCCGGGATAATATGGTTGGGTCTATCCGCTATTGATTGTTCTCTCCCAAGAGCGGACAGACAGGCATCGCCCTCGAGTGATCTGCCCCCCGCTGAGTGGCCCAGAGACTATGATAGTCTGGACCACGAAAGGGACGATGAATGCCGAGCAAGAAGCACAAGCCGGAAGAGATTATAGGCAAGCTGCGTGAAGTTGAGATTGTGCTGGCGCAGGGAGCGAGCACGGCCGAAGCCTGCCGTCGGATCGCGGTCAGCGAGCAGACCTATTATCGCTGGCGCAAGGAATATGGCGGCCTGAAGACCGACCAGGCGCGGCGGATGAAAGATTTAGAGAAAGAGAACCAGCGTCTTCGCCGGGCGATCTCGGACCTGACGCTGGACAAGCTGATTTTGCAGGAGGCTGCCAAGGGAAACTTCTGAGCCCTGCGCGGCGGCGGCGCTGCATCGATCATTTGCGACGAGAGCTTCCGGTGTCCGAGCGACGGATATGCCGGGTGTTGGGTCAGCATCGATCGACACAGCGCAAGGCGCCGCGCGGGGCGGATGACGGTCGCAAGTTCCGCATCCTCACGATCATCGACGAGGCCAGCAGGGAATGCCTGGCGCTCATCGTTGCACGGCAGCTCAAGCATGAGGATGTTCTGGCGGCCTTGGCCGACTTGTTCATCGCGCGCGGTCCGCCCGCACATATACGGTCTGATAATGGCAGCGAATTTATCGCGACCGCTGTCCAGAAATGGCTGGGGCAGATCGGTGTGAAGACGCTCTATATCACGCCGGGATCACCATGGGAGAATGGCTATAACGAAAGCTTCAACGGGTCGCTTCGCGACGAACTGCTCAACGGCGAGATCTTCTACAGCCTCGCAGAGGCCAGGGTGATGATCGAAGCATGGCGGCGGCAT
This sequence comes from Acetobacter nitrogenifigens DSM 23921 = NBRC 105050, assembly GCF_000429165.1. Lineage (GTDB taxonomy): Bacteria > Pseudomonadota > Alphaproteobacteria > Acetobacterales > Acetobacteraceae > Acetobacter > Acetobacter nitrogenifigens. The sequence goes on from NZ_AUBI01000022.1 coordinate 7,553, forward strand.
TACAACACCGTTCGCCCGCATAGCAGCCTGGGATATCGACCGCCGGCGCCAGAAACGGCGACGCCGCCATATCCGGCCTCCGGTTCCGCTTCGCTCCACCTCCGTCCGGATATGGCGGCGATGGGCTTAATCCACTAACAAACCAAACGGTCCACTCGGTGGGGGCACATCACCCGCAATCCGGTCTGCGATCCTGCCTGATCGTGGGGGGATCGAGGCGAATCTGGCGGCGCTGGTCGATGGGGAGGTCGATGTGTTTCTGACCTACGCTCACCGTCATGTTAGCCTACGCTTGGAAGACGGGCAGTTTGAGTTCCTGACGGTCGCATCGGATCAGGCGATCCCTGTCGTTGCGCCGGAGCTGGTCGTGGATGACATCCGCCACGATGGACGCTCGGTTCTGGCGTCGGCAATAGCGGGAGAGCTGACGCTTCCTTACGCGAGCTATGGCGGTGAATCGTTCTTTGGCCTTGCCCTGAGACGCCTTTTCGACTTGTCGCCCTCCTTCCGGCGAACCACGGTTCATGAAAACTCGATCGCCCACGGATTGAAGGCAATCTGCATGTCAGGCGGAGGTGTGTGCTGGCTGCCCAGGAGCCTGGTCGCCGCAGAACTCGCATCCGGCGCTTTGGTCCAAGCATCGACAGATCCAAGATGGATCCTGGATCTGGATATCCGCCTCTACCGTGCAGCGGAAGGAGGAAAAAGCGCAGTTGCGGCCAGCTTGTGGGATCGCGCCCGCAGGCTGGCCACGCGCTGAACTCCTGGCTATTCGCCGGAAGGGGGGTGGTGGAATGCGGCGAAGACCACTTCAGATATCCGATTCATCACCTTGATCCCTTCGGATTCGTTCGGCAAATCGCGGCTGAGTTCAACCAGGATGAAATGCCTGCCGCTTGGCAGGAACACGATGGCAGCGTCATTGCGCACGCCATTGACCCAGCCGGTCTTGTGCGCGACCGGCGTGTGTGTGGGCAAGCCGGGCGGAATGATGTCATTGAATTTCTGGCCTAACATGATGTCGATCATGGCGTGGCTTTCAGGCGCCCCGACGATTTCGCCGTGGTCCAGCTTCTGCAGGAAATTGCCCAGTCCCCGCGCACTCACGCGGTTGCGGATACCCTGTCGATCCGCATCGAAATCCTCGATCATGCGGCCAAAGGTGATGCCGTCCAGCCCCTGCTGGCTAACAACGGCACGGATCGGCATGACGCCCAGCCGCTCGATCATTAGGTTGGTTGCAAGATTGCTGCTGTACTGGATCATGACCCTCAGTAGCTCGGCGACACTGACCGGCTTGCCTGCCTGAGCATAAAGAGGATCATAGGAATCCTCCTTCTGTTCCAGCGCGAAGTTACCTGTCCCGACCAGGGAATGAAAGCGATTATGGACGATGATCGTCTCGTCCGGCTTCAATGCGCCTTCATGAAACGCGACATACGCGGCATCCAGCACGAAAAGCTTGATCGTGCTGGCGGCATTGATCGGCTCGTCGCAGTTCAGGCAGGCCGAGGGCGATTGTCCGCTTCGCGCTGCATAAACGGAGAAATATCCGGGTTGTCCGGCGGTGATCTTCGATATGGACTCCGCAAGCGTTCTGGCATGCGCCGATGCCGCAAGCTGGAGCGCCAAGCCGATCATCAAGAACCATGCCGCTCCAGATTGCATGAAACGAAACCCAGATAGAGTCATGTGCCTGTTCCTTGCCGGAGAGGATGTAGGTGCCTAGGGGCAGGTATAGGCGTCGGCGCGTGTCATGGCCAATTCATGATGCTTGTGTAGGGTTAGCCTGAGGTTATCAGAAGAGGATAAAGTTTAGCTTTCATGGACGTCCCATGGTCGGCGCAGGAGGGAAATCGAGGCCTTACCTTGTGGGGGTGATTTAGGGGCACTGCTCCTCGACAGGTTCGCGAGAATCCTGCCGCTACGACGGACCGCTGGAATGCTTGATTCTCTCATGGTTTGTATGGCTTGTCCGTGATTCCATTCCGCCTGTGGTGGTTTGGGAGTGCTTTCACGTTAACTGCGCGGTTGTATGTTCTCCTGCACGAGTGCTCCTACTGTCCGCTACAAACGTCACCGCTTTCCGTGCGAACTGATCGCACACGCTGTGTGGCCGTATTTCCGGCTTCCGTTGAGTTTCAAGTTGATCGACGGGTGCTGTCACGTTAAGTGGGGCGTGATAGTTTTGCGGCATGACCGTCGGCTCTGTGAGCTACAAGCGACATCGTTTTCCGCGTGAGATCATCGGGCGCGCGGTGTGGCTGTATTTCCGGTTCCCGCTGAGCTCTCGGCTGATCGAGGAGATGCTGCTCGAACGCGGGATTGTCGTTTCGTATGAGACGATCCGCCGGTGGAGCCTGAAATTCGGCGCGGCGTATGCGCGCAGGCTGCACCGAAAGTCGGCGAAACGCGGAGACATCTGGCATCTCGACGAAGCCCGGATTGTGATCGGCGGCAGTCCGCACTGGCTGCGGCGGGCCGTCGATCAGGACGGTTACGTTCTCGATGAAATCCTGCAGGCGCGGCGCAACACGAAGGCCGCGAGACGCCTCCTGACCCGATTGTTGAAGAAACAGGGCGCTCGTCCCCAAAGGATGATCACCGACAGGTTGAAATCATACGGGACGGCCAGACGCCAGGCCATGCCGGGCGTGGAGCACCGCTCTCACAAGGGGCTGAACAACAGGGCGGAAAATTCACACCTGCCGCTGCGAAAGCGCGAACGCGTCATGCAAAAATTCCGGTCTCCGGGAGGCTGCCAGCGTTTCGTCTCCGTCTTCTCCGCCGTCCGTAACCTCTTGGCCGCGCCCCGCTCCATCGACAACGCCCTCTCCAGGCATATCCAGCGGGTCAGGGCATTTGCCCAATGGAATAACGCCACCGCGCTCCCCGCCTGAAAACGTCAAGCCAGCGGGTAACTCAAAATGCCAAAGTTAACGTGACAGCACCTCAGATCGCCGCGACGATTTGCCGCGTCTCCTCGACCGCAATGGCCCATATGGCGTGCATTTCGGCGTCTGTGCGTTCATAGCAGCCGCCAAAATTACCGTCGCCAAGATAGGACCTTACCATCTCCGGAGTTGCGCCTTGCAATTGCTCCAGCCTGATAGCTGGCTTTTGATTTTCAGGCTGAAGAATGCCAGCAAGACGTGTCCACGGAAAATTCTCCATCCAAGACGCATGCATTGCCACGGGATCAGTCTTGATGACGGTGCGCCATGTTTCCGGTGCGCGCCACCAATCATGAAATGCATATTCACAATCAATATGTTCATCAAACCATGACGAGAGTGACGAGCAGATCGGGGTATTGCCTCCATGCCCGTTCACGAATACGAAGCGCCGAAACCCCTGGCCATGCAGGCTGCTGACCAGATCCTCAAGCACAGCAAGATAGGTTTCCCTGCGCAGGGAAATCGTGCCGGGATAAGCGAGGAAACGCGGGGTCATGCCGTACGGCACGACAGGACAGACTGGCACCCCCAGCGGCGCGCAGGCGTCAAGCGCCACACGCTCCGCGAGAATTGCATCCGTGAAAAGGCTTAGATAGGCATGCTGTTCGGTCGAACCTAGTGGAACAACGATGCGATCATCGGCTTCCAGATAGGCCTCGACCTGCATCCAGTTCATCTCGCGTAAATTCATAATGCTTCCTATAAACCTGCCGTCTTACGGCTGCCGCGCCGTCAGTTCCGCGACCAGGCGGTCGACGTCATGGGGATTGGGAGTGTGCTGATATTCAAAGTGAACCGCTTCAGCAGGGAATTTCAGCCCGAGATCGTCTGCGCCCGTCGCATAAACAATCACATCGGCGTTCTTCATCCGCTCTTCGCATTCCGGCGTGCCGATCAGAACGACTGCGGGCTTCGTGATATGCGGCGCGAACTGCTCCACACCCGCCTTCATCGAACCTGCGAATTCCGGATTGATGACGACGAGAACAACGAGGCTTCCCGGGTCGATCTGTGCCAGTTTCATCCGTGTCTCCATCGACGGAATGAAGGTGATGACTGCCACACCCAGCCCGGGAAGCATACGGGCGACTTCCGCTCGACGGTGCGCAAATGTAATAGCCATATGGCACAAATCGACACGGTGACGCTCTGACGGAGTAGTCTGCAAATGGGTGATGGTCGTCGCCAGAAACCGCACCTTCCCCTCGCTCAACCGATCCATCTGTCGGCAGTAAGCCAACGTGGTCTGCATGAAATTGCCCACCACCATCACAGTTGGTGGCGGCCCCGCCAGACCCCCGCCTTCCATCCGCGCACTGACCAGCCCCAGAACCTCGCTCGTGCTCAGTCCTAGCGCGCGCGCCCGGGTCACCAGCCCATCGATGGCGACCTGAATTTCTGAACTGCGCACCCCTCGTGCCGGCCATCCGGCCATCAGGTCGGCAACGAAGGTTCCAGCCCCTGTCCGCCCGCGCAACACGCCGCCACGCTTGAGCTCGGCATAAACCTGCCCCACCGTGACGGGGGAGATTCCAAGCCATTCGGCCACCTCACGCACCGGGGGCAACCGCTGGCCTGGCCTGATTACGCCCAGTCCGATGCCATATTCGATCTGCCCTTTGAGCTGCGTTCCAATGGGCAAATCCAACGTCCTGTCGATTCGGAAAATGGTCACGCTCAGACGTTCGACCTTATCCTGGTTCACGGCATCCAGGTTGGTGCTGTCCTGTCGAATGACCCGATCCTCCTCCTTATGACCCGAGGCCGGACCGCCATGACGGCATGCCGGCGGGCCGGCGGGCCCGATCTGCCAGATCATCCTAGGGCGAAAACTTGTCACACACAAGAATGCTAAATTTCGTCAAATCGTTTATCTTGTGTCATTGTGGAGTAACATATTGTGTGCTTAATCCGATATCGGTTCGTTCCGGTATTTGAATGACCTGCCAACGGACCCGACGACTGACATGACGTAACGGAAGCGCAGGTAAGCATATGTTCACAAGAAAGATGAGCCCCTTCGGCGCCGCAGCGTTCATGCTGCTGTCCTCGACCGCCCTGGCTGCAGCAACACCAGACGTCCATACCCGTCAAAAGCCGCATGCAAAACCGGTGCCTCCGCATGCCGGGCCTGCGGCAGTAAACGAGAACGTCCTGGTCACCGCCGCCTTGCGGGCCGCCCACAGCGCCATCACCGATGTATCCCGCAAGGATATGGAAAAATTCGTTGCCGGCACCAGTCCGCTCAAGATCCTCGGCAGCCTGACCGGCGCGAACTTTGTGTCGAATGATCCTCTTGGCCTCGATATCTATTCCAAATCGTTTTATGTGCGCGGCTTCAACCAGAGCCAGCTCGGCGCCACCCTCGACGGCATTCCGCTGGGCGATCAGTCGTATAACAAATATAACGGCCTCGACATCAATTCGGCGATCACGCAGGACAACATTGCCCGTATGAATCTCAGCCAGGGGGGCGGGGATGTCACGCTTCCCTCGACCAGCGAACTCGGCGGCGCGATGGAATTCTATTCCGCCGATCCGGCGGACAAGGCTGGCGGCGTTATCTCGCAGATGTTCGGCAGTTACAACAGCTTTCGCACATATGTAAAAGGCGATACCGGCACGTTCACGCCTTTCGGTACAAAGGCCTATGTGTCCTACATGCGGGTCGATGCCGACAAATGGAAGGGTTACGGCGACCAGTTCACCCAGCAGGTCAATGCCAAGATCGTCCAGCCGATCGGCACCAACAGCAGTATCAAGGCGTTTTTCAACTGGAGCGATCTTGCCCAGTACGAATACCAGGACTTGTCTCTCGAACTTCTGCACAAGGTGGGCCAGCGTCTGGACAATTATGCGCCGGACTATCGCGCCGCCTACCTGGCTGCGCAGGGGGTTTACCCCGCGTCGTTTGCGTCGCTATCCGATCCCGCAGATGCCGCTTATTACAACGGCGGACAAGCCGAACGTGACTATCTGGGCGGCCTGACACTGGATTTCGACATGGGTCACCACATCCGATGGAAGACCCTGTTTTATGGCCATGGCAGTCAGGAATATTCGACCTGGGCCAACCCGTTCGTCGCCTCGCCGACCGGTGCCCCGCTGTCGTTCATGGCCATCCCTGAACAGGTCCGGCGTCTTGGCTTCACAACCGAGATGACACACACGTACAAAAACAATGTGCTGCGCACGGGAGTGTGGTTCGAAAACAATGACTACAGCATAGGTAAATATTATTATTCAGAACCCGTGCTCGGCCAGGGCGCTCCGATCGGCGCCATCGGCCCGTTCAACACCTATGGCGGCCCTTTTGCCCAAGTCTGGGGCATGGGCTTCAACACCAATACGGTTCAATACCATCTGACCGATACATACCACATCCTGCCCGGCCTTGCGATCACGGGCGGTTTCAAGTCTCTGGTCGTCACCACGGCAGGCGGCGCGAACGAAAATGACGTCTCCTATACCCATGTCGAGCAACTGCCCAATGGCAGCGTCACCTCGTCAGCCGCGTTCCTGCCGCACATTAATATCGATTGGCATTTCCTTCATGATCACGAACTCTATTTCGACGTGGCCGAGAACATGCGCGCCTTCACCTATGAAGGGTACCAGTCCGGCAGCGTGCCCTCGCTATGGGGTGTGAAGAACCAGGCAGCATTCGACGTCGCGCGCCGGACACTGCGTCCGGAGCGGAACTGGACCTACGTCGTTGGCTATCATTATTACGGTAAGGTCGTCTCGGCCTCGGTCGATGCCTACCGCTCCAACTTCACCAACCGTCTTGGCCTCATGGCTTCCGGCTCGCTGGTCAACCCGACATCGACCGTCGGCAATCTGGGCGGCGTGACCATGAACGGTGTGGACGCCGACGTGGTGATCCGCCCGATCCGCCACCTCACGATCGACAACAGCATCAGCTACAACCACTCGACCTACGACAACAACATCACCTCGGCGGGCGTGCTCTATCATCTTCAGGGCAAGAAGGTTCCTGCCTATCCCCAGTTCATGTACAAAACGAGCCTGATCTACAGCTACCAGGGGCTCACGGCGCATTTCGATGCAAACTACATTTCACGGCGCTATCTCAGCTACACCAACGACACTGGCGTGCCAGGTTTCTGGATGACCAATATCGGCGCGCGCTACAGCTTCGGCCAGCAAAGCATCTTCCGCGACCTTTCGGTCTCGTTTGATGTCTACAACCTGCTGAACACGCCTTACATCTCGACGGTGGGTGAACAGGGCTTCCCCCTTGTTGGCGACCGCCAGTCCTTGTTGGCAGGCTCGCCTCGCCAGTTCTTCGGCTCAGTCAGCGCCAAGTTTTGACATGATGGAATCCCGCCGGCGCACCTTCCTGCGGATCGCGACGCTCGAATTATGCGAACGGTTCGGCTTCTACGGTCTGCAAAGCGTCTCGGTCCTGTATTTCGTCAGGACCATGGGTCTGTCGGAACAGGGTGCCATCATGCTGTGGGGTGCGTTCAGCGCCCTCATGTTCGGCGTGCCCGTCCTGGGCGGCTGGCTGGGCGACAGGATGCTCGGTGCCCGGCGCACGGTCGCTGTGGCGCTCGCGCTTCTGGCCACCGGATACACCGGTCTGGCCAGCGGCATGGGCGGGGCGGCCGGCGTCTCCCTCGTGCTGGCCGTCCTGGTCTGCGGCGGCGGCATTTTCAAGCCCAATATCACCAGCCTGCTGCGTCATGCTTTCAGTGACGGCGACGACCGGCTCGATATCGTGTTCACCATCTATTACATGTCCATCAATGTCGGTGCGACGATTGCGGCCCTTGCCATCCCCTTTCTCGCCGTTCACATCGGCTGGCAGGCCAGCTTCGGCGTTTCTGCCGCCGTGCTGTGGATCGGCTTTGCCGTCTCGCTGACACTTCCGGCCACCGCCCCCCCGCCAGCCGGCGGTGGAGATCGCCGCCTGTGGCTGCTGCTCGGTGCCGGTATCGGCGTCGCCTTCACATTGCTGCACTATCCGGCTCTCGCTAAAATCTGTATCTGGATCGCCGCCGCCGCGATCGTGCTGATCTGGATTGTGCTGTATAGGCGCGCGGCACCGATCTGGCGCGCCGGCCTTAAGCTGTCCTTCGCCCTTCAGGCCGAAGCCATCCTGTTCTTCCTGTTCAACCAGCAGATCGCAACCTCCCTGACCGGCTTCGCACGCGATCATTTGGCGGGCACCATCCGCCTCGCGGGCGTGGACTGGGCCGTGCAGCCAGGCCAGTTTCAATCGCTGAACAATCTCTGGATCGTAATCTTCGCTCCTTGTCTCGCTGCCCTGTATTATCACGCAGAACGGAAAGGCCGGCCGATTTCCGTTCCAATCCGCTTCCTGTTCGGCTTCGTGCTGCTGACGGCGTCCTTCGTCCTGTGGCGTGCGGCCGCACTGGCCGGCGCGGCCGGTCCCATTTCCCCCTGGTGGATGGTCGCGGGATATGCGCTATTCTCGCTGGGCGAATTGCTGATCGCGGCCCTCGGCCTCGCCGTCATCGCCCGCTATGCACCGCCCGACGGCGTCGGACGCCTGATGGGCTGCTTCTCGGTGTTCGGTGGTCTTGCAAGCTATCTCGGCAGCCTCGTCGCCACCTATGGAATGGCGGGCTCCGGCACGGCTTCAACCGCAGGCTATACCCACCTGTTTGGAAATCTCGCGGCACTTTCGGCCATTGTCGCACTTGCCTCCGCGCTGTTCATCCCTTTTGCCCGCAAGATGGACGCCCATTGGCGCCACGCCATTCCGCGGCCGTCTTCCACCGATAAAACGCCTACGGAAATCCTGCCATGACGACGCCCGACATGCCTCTCCCCCCCTGGCAATGGCCTGAAAGGCGCTGGCGCGCCGCGGTCGGGCGCGCCAGAGCAGGGCGCTCGCTCCATCCTGCCTTCTGGCCGGGCGGCGCGCGCTGCGCCTTCGCCATTTCCTTCGATGCCGACCACGACACGATTCCGCTGCGCGATGGCGACGAAAGCCCGATGCGGATCAGCCAGGGCCATTACGGCAATCGTCGCGGCGTGCCGCGTATTCGCGCGTTGCTGCAACATCATGCGGTACCGACAACTTTTTTTTACCCGGCTGTTTCTGCCCTCATCTATCCCGATGAGGTACGAGGCATCGTCGCCGACGGGCACGAGATCGGCATCCATTCATGGATTCACGAACGAAATACCCATCTGGATGCCGAAACCGAAATGGACCTGACATCGCGCGCACGCGATGTCCTGCAGGATATCAGTCGCAGGCCGGTCGTCGGCATCCGAACGGCAAGCTGGGATTTTTCGGTCAACACCCTGTCCATCATCCGGCAGATGGGCCTGCTGTACGACAGCAGCCTGATGGCCGACGACGACCCGTACGAACTGGTGCAGGACGGAGAAGCCACCGGCATCGTCGAACTGCCGCCTGAATGGATCAGGGACGACGCGGTCTATTTCAATTTTGACCGCTTCTCGGCCCTGCGTCCTTATACGGCGCCGCGTGACGTGCTGGATATCTTTATGGCCGAATTCCAAGGCGCTTATGAGGAAGGCGGTCTCTTCCTGCTGACGCTGCACCCGCACATCAGCGGGCACCGCAGTCGCATCGGCGTCATTGCCTCCCTTCTTGAAGCCGCCCGACAGAAGGGTGATGTCTGGTTCGCCACGCACCGGCAGGTGGCGGCCTGGTGCGCGACCCAGTCTCACGGAACGACAGCATGACCACCGTACCAACCCGCACCGTCATTGCCCTGCATGGCGGTTGCGGCGTCATGTCCCGCGCCCTTCTATCCGAGGCGGAATGGGAAGACGCGTGCGCAGACATCCGTAAAGCGCTCGAAGCTGGATACACGGTCCTGTCCGAAGGCGGCTCCGCCGTCGAGGCGGTCGAGGCCTGCGTAACGGTTCTGGAAGATTCCCCGCATTTCAATGCCGGGCATGGTGCCGCGCTGAATGCCAACGGGCAGCATGAACTCGATGCTTCAATCATGGACGGCGCGACCGCGCAGGCGGGCGCCGTCGCGGGCGCCCAGGCGGTCCGCAATCCGGTGCGCCTGGCCCGAAAGCTCATGGGACAGACTATCCCCATGATGCTCGCTGGCCCCGCCGCAGACGCATACGCCGTTACCCAGGGGTTGGAGACCATGCCCCAATCCTACTTCACTACGCCACGCCGCGCCGAAGCCCTGGCCGCCATGCGCGCGCACGACCGTTTGGGCACTTTCGCCAGCGAAAGCGAGAAGCACGGCACCGTCGGCGCAGTAGCTCTGGACTGCGCCGGTAACCTCGCGGCCGCCACGTCCACAGGCGGTTTTACCAACAAGGCGGTCGGCCGGGTGGGCGACAGTGCGGTCATAGGTGCCGGCACCTACGCGCGAAACGGGATCTGCGCGGTCTCCTGCACCGGACAGGGTGAACAGTTCATCCGCCATGTCGTGGCACATGATATCGCGGCGCGCATATGCTACGGGAACCAGACCCTTACCGAAGCAGCCCGCACGATCCTGGCGGAATCCTTCACGCCCCATGGTATCGGTGGCGGTATTATCGCGATCGACCAAGAGGGCACGATCTGCGCGGAGTTCAATACCGAAGGTATGTTTCGCGGCTGGATCGATGCCGACGGTGCACTCTTCGTTGCCACCCACAGGGACTGAACCGCAAGATTCACGGCATCGACGCAACGCGGCCCGGACGGGCCACGCGAAGGCATGGAAAACCCGCGTTGGATCGTATCAGTTGGAGGGTTCGAAGAACCGTTGGTTGATGTGCCTTGGCTCTGATTATAAGCTTTTGGCGTGCTGATTGACGGTTCCTGGGGTCGCTTTCGATCTGCGTTTTGAACAGATCAGGGGCTGCCACCCGCAAGATTGCTACGCAGCGCTACTGATCTGTTCCAGGAAGAGAAAACGGCGCATGTTGTAGACGATATTGGCCAGGCCGATCCTCATCGTGGCCCGGGTGATACCGACAGTTCAGATGAACAATCCCATCTGTGATTTCTGATCAGCAAAGACATGCTCGACAAGCGAGCGGACCACCGACTTCCTCGCGTTGGACCGCTGGATATGGCGGGGCATGCCCCGAGACACTTGTCATCACATCAACCCCAAGACATAAAAAACGGGAACTCTCCTTTTGAGTGGATACAAAAAGGGGGGCACGTCAAGACACTTAAGCGTGGTTGCGGGGACACGGTCTGGCCGTTGCCGACATTCGTTATCAGCAGTCATCTAAGAGCGAAGGCTGGAGAATTTCACAATATGACCAAAAGGCAGTGATAGATTTCTTGGATTATACAAATCGTCACTCGGCCTTTTGCACAGCCCAGCCTGTTTCGCGTAGCGGAGATGAGAGGACGATCGCGATGACAATGCCGATGATCAGTGGCATGAAGGCGCGCCGATAATCCGCCATCGACAGGTCCACGCCCTTGTGCATGAGAGACGAGACCAGTGGCGACATGACCCCGGTTGTTCCAAACACGAGGAAGTTCATAACACCGGCCGCCGTTCCCTTGACCTCAGGCGGGTTAGCTTCTTTCATTGAAGAGAACGGAATCATAGCGGCGCCCGAGGCAATGCCCATGACCAGCGCCACCATGTATTTTGGCATTACACCGACCGGGACATACAGGGCGCACAAGCTGGCGGCCAGAAGAACCACCGCGCCACCGATCAGCACAGGTTTGCGACGTCCGATCTTGTCGGATATCCACCCCAACAGCGGGCAACCGATCACCCAGCCGATGGGCACCATCGACACGTCCGAAGCCGCAAACGCCATGCTGGTGTGTTCACCACCGCTCAGCATCGACGCCCCCCAGCCAAGCGCGCCAATGGTGGTCGGCACGAACAGCAGGCCGCCGATCAGGCCCGCGATCCAGCTTTGGGGGTTGGAGAAGATAATCCTGAACGGCTTGAGCAGGTTGGTCAGCGTGAAGTCACCGTGATGATGTGCGCTGTCTCCTTGGTCACGAGGCATAATGAACCACACGGCAACCGCCAAAATCAGACCAATGGCACTGAATCCAAGCCAGATATGCTCCCAGGAAAAATGGAACGAACCATTGGGATCAATGAGCATCCGCGTGGGTTTTGAGCCGAACGCCGCGCCTGCCATGCCTAGGCACTGCGTCAATCCCACGAACAGCGCAAGCGTGCGGGCCGGCAGATACCGGGCCGCGACATAGGAAGACCCCACAAAAGCGCAGATCGCGCCAATGGCCTGAATGACATAGCCCCCGACACCCGCCACGGCACTCCCTTGGGCGAAAATCAGGCAACCGACAGCCGTAATAACAATAAAGCTGGGAAAAATGGCGTGGGCGCCATACCGGTCGAGCAGCACACCGACTACCAGCGCCATCAGCGCATAGACGATATAGTAAGACGCAATCATCAGACCCAGATGGCTGCTTCCCCATGCGGCCGTCAGCTCGTGCTGCATGATGCCCGGGGCCGAGCGGATGGCATATTGATAGAAATAGAACAGCGCGCAGAGGAACCACGCCAGAACATAGAGCGGCTGGAGTTTCTGGGGCCCGGTCGGCGCGGCTTGTGCGCCCCCTGCCGCCGACGCGGAAAAAGCAGGCGCAGATAAAAGTGCAGGCGGCATGGAAGCTCCAGAACAATAAGAATATTCAGACAGACCGGGTAGCCGGCAGGCCACCCGTTGCGCGGAATAATGTTTAGTGCGCTGGCGGACGGGCATTGGCAGTCGCCACATGCCGCCCCCACGAGATCAGTTCGCTGGTGCAGTCATCGCGCGGAATGACACATTCAATCAGAACCGGACCGTCCTTATGCGCAAGTGCGGCTTTCACGGCCGCGTCCAGCTCGCCGATCGTGGTCGCGCGCAGACCTTTTCCCTTGCCGTCCTCGGCATTGAAACCCTCGACGACGGCCGCATAGTCCCAATTTTTGATATTATTGTAGGGACCGTCGTGAATCTCCACCTCGATCGTGTAACCGGCATTGTTGATCAGAAAGATGATAACCGGCAGCTTGCGCCGCACCATCTGCCCGACTTCCTGCGCAGTGAGCTGGAATGAACCATCACCGACCATCAAGATGTTGCGCCGCTCCGGCGTGGCGACAGCGTAGCCGAACATGGCAGGCACCGACCAGCCAATATGGCCCCACTGCATTTCGTATTCCACGCGAGCGCCACGGGGGAGTTTCGTGCGGGCCACGTTGAACCACGAGTCGCCCGTCTCGCCAAAGATCGTCGTTTCTGACGTCACAATGGATTGCAACGTGCGCTGTATGTGCTCACGGGTGAGCTTGCCGCCCTTTGCCGGTGCTTCCATGGTATTTTCCGCGACGCCGCCGCCGATACGGCGGTATTCGACCATCGTCGCGTCTTTCTTCGCCTTCCCGGCAAACTGCTTCGCCACACCGTCCAGAAGATCGCGCAGATGGATGGAGTCAAAAGCCAGATCAGCGACCTTCGTCACCTCCTTGTCCGCGTTCACCACGTTCGCGCCCTTCGGCCACTCGGTCCAGCCCTCTGTGGAGTAATCATTGAAAATACAGGCAAGCGCCAGAACGCCGTCGGCCCAGTTGAAGACGTCATTCACCTTGGGCGAACTGGCGCTTCCCCAGAATGTGCCGATGTAACCGGGATGATCCTCGGGGAAGAAGCTCTTGGCCGCGCCCATGGTGGCGACACTGCAGCCCAGCGCATCCGCCAGACGAATAGCGGCCTCTTCCGCGCCCGCCGCACGCAGCTTGCTGCCAATCAGGATGACCGGTTTTTCCTTTTTCTCGATGAACTCAGCTACGGCCTTCACGGCCGCCTTGAGCGTATCCGCATCGGATGGCGCATCGGAGACGACGGCGCTGATCGGCCCGGGCGCACGGCAGGACTGTCCTGACACGTTGCACGCAATCTCGATATAGGCCGGCTTCTTCTCCCTCAACGCCGTCCGGATAACGTAGTCGATCTTTTCGGGCGCATCTTCTGCGGAGGTAATGGAAACTGCGGCGCAGGTGAGTTCCTTTGCGATGCGGAGCTGATACCCGTAATCGGTGGTGCCGATCGTATGATGAAGGATATGACCGCTGCCGTGATCGTTGGAGTTGGGCGCACCCGAAACCAGAATGACCGGCAGATTTTCCGCATAGGCCCCGCCAATGGCATTCAGCGCGGAGAGGGCGCCGACACTGAACGTAACAACCGCCGCCGCCGCGCCATTGGCCCGCGCATATCCTTCCGCCGAAAAACCGCAGTTCAGTTCATTGGAGCAGTAAACCTGCTCACACTCTCTGTTCTTCAGAAGCTGGTCGAGTAAAACGAGATTGTAATCACCCGCCACGGCGAAGTGATGCTTCAGTCCGATCTGCGCGAAGCGTTCTGCGAGATAGGTGCCTACTGTATAAGACATGCTGGTCTCTCCGGTATTGCGTATAGGTTTCTGTTATTGAAAGGGAAGATATCGGAATGTGACATAGACTGTATTACCCGATGTCGTCGGGTAGACACTGTTGCCCATGCCGTCATTGCCTCGAAAGGCAAATTTCCGGATATAGGTATACTGGACTCCGCCCATGACGCTGCCCCACTGGCCATCGAGGAAATGCCACCACCCGCCGGTCGTAAACGAGGCCAGTGTCCGCGTCTGCGCGTTGCAGGTCCCGAATTCGATGTCGCAACCGCCGAGATTCTGGTCGGAAACACCATAACCGTACTGGTGACCGTCGGCCGCCGTATAACGGCGCCGCCCGGCTGTCTCTACACCCCCATAAGCGTACAGCAGCACGGATTTACGGGGATGCCCAATCAGCCCCAACGCCCCACGCAACTCGGGAATCGGCGTGAGCTGCCCACGACTGTTGAAGGTGGTATCCGGCAAAAGTGAAGGCCCGTAACGGCCAATGCCCTCACCTGCGATGACATTCCCCGCGAGCTGGAGCTTCGGCGTGCCTAGCGGAACAGTCATGGCGCCACCCACACCACCACCGAATTGTGTGTCCTTATGAGTATGGCTCGCCCCGGGAGACTGGATGACGGAGCGAAACCAGCGCGCAAGCCCAAATACCTCGTAATGACCGATTGAAGTATCGATGGCGCCCTTCAGGACGATATCCGGAACCGGATTGTCCGTGTACTGTGTCTCAGGGTTGAGCAGGACACCGCCGCTATTGGAATAATAAACACGCGGCCCTTCGCTCTCGGCGCCCACGGCTGGCAACCTGCCGCCGGATGTCATGGAGGAGGAATAGGAAACCGTTGCCTGCGGGTCCTCGATGGAGAGTGCTAGCCAGTATTTCTGCCCCCAGTCCTTACCGATCCGGATCTGGGGCACGCGGGTGAATGTAATGCCGGGGATCTGGTTATTGTCGGTGACGGCGGGGAGTTGCTCGTTTCTGGGCAGAACGCCCTTCGCATACGCGGTCGTCAGGCTCCAGGCCTGCCCCATCAGCAGGTGAAAGCCCCAGTCCTTCTGCGTAAATGTAAAATAGCCCTGCCGCAGGCGCGGCGTATAGCCATTGACCTGCACGCTATTGGTCGTTCCACCCGCCCCCCCGAAATCGGACTCAATATAGGCTTGCAGGCGCGTTGAAGGGGTGGGGTTCGCTTCGAGCAGGGTGGAGAGACGACTGAGCTGGGACGAAAGACGCTCTTCGCTCAACCCGTGGTTGGGACTGTTGGCATAAGGAAAATTGTTCCATGCGGTGGCAGGACCACTGGTCATGTTCGAGTCGCGCCATATATTTGAAAGTTCCAGAAAACCACCAATCTTGACTGAAATGTTTCCGATACTGAACACGGGCGGCAAACGGTCCACGTCAGTCTGGGTAATGGCCAGAGGACTGGACGAGCTGAGATCCATTCCCTGCCTTTCAGAGGCAGACGCTGGCTGTCCCGAACTCATGTCCGCCGGGAAAGAACCGCCCATATGGAAAAATGGGGATGGTATCTTCGCATCATGAAACGCAATGTCCGACTTGGATGGCGTCATGTTTCTCGAGACCATCCGAGACGACGCAGTCTTCGCTCCTGATGACGTGCGGATGGTTCGCTCGGGCGAGGGCAGCCGTCCCCTTCCTTGCGACTGTCGTTCATGTCGGCGATTTTCAATCGCCAAAACGCGCCCCTCCAACTGACGGATCTGCGCCTTAATGGCAGCCAAATCGTCATCGTCATCGGCATGGGCGACATTTCCCGCACCAACGGTCAAACCTGATCCGACGCAGAATACAAGAACAGCGCGTATTAAGTCTTGCGGGGATAGGTATACGGAAGGCTTCATTCATTGATGTTTATCGACATGGCAGTGGTATGAACTTGATCTACGTCAAATCATTGTTAAAATATATTTTATTATTTTTTGCAACATCCCGTTGCCTACGGCACAGGCGATGTCACGTGTACCCTGTCCTGTGATAAACAGGGCCGATGAACGACACATTAGTGAAGGTGCTGTCACGTTCACTGGCGTGGGGTATTGGAAGGCGCTTGAGTGATTTTTCAGGCGGGGAGAGCGATCGCGCTATTCCATTGGGCGAACGCTCTCAGGCGGTGCAGATGTCGGGCGATGGCGTAGTCGACTGAGGCTGGTGGAACGAAGGCGTTACGCACAGCGGAGAAGACTGCGACGAAGCGCTGACAGCGTCCCGGTGCTGGAAACCGTCGCATAGCGCGTTTGGACTTGTGACGATTTTGTGCCGGTGCACTGAGCATTTTATGCTCGCATCAGGAGAGGCACGGAATCATGGCTGTGACACACACAGAAGAATTTCGCCGTGAGGCGGTAAGGATTGCCTTAAGCAGCGGTTTGTCACGGAGCCGCGTGGCGGCGGATCTGGGGATTGGCAAATCGACATTGGGACACTGGATTTCGCAGTATCGGACGGTCGAACTGCCAGTGCCTGAACTGCTGGCGGATCTCCCCGGTGAGACAGAAGAACTCATCGGGGATCGTGGTTATGACAGCAATAAAATCAGGCAGTCTCTCGCAGACCGGAAGATCGCCGTCTGTATTCCGCCGAAGAAGAACCGGAAATCAAAACCATTTTACAACTGGCATCTGTATAAGCAGCGTCACCTGATCGAAAATATGTTCGCAAAGCTGAAAGACTGGCGGCGCGTGGCTACCTGATATGATCGCTGTGCTCATACATTCATGTCCGCAATCAACATCGCCGGAAGCTTCATCTTCTATCTCAAAGAATAAGTCCTGAGCCTAGATGGCATTTACTTCAGCTTCTGATTTGTGCGGCGTGGCAACATGTACACTGGCGTAATGCCATGTTAATCCAGAGAGAAGAGCCAATACTGTTGCCTCGAACAAAAACTGACTCTCACTCAACACGGCCTCCCCTAGAGGCGAACTCGAAAAAGGAGCATAGAGAAACCACCGCAGCGCCACACCATCCATGAATAGAACAATAATCACGAATTGAGCCAGTCGCACCAGGATACGCTTCGAAAGCCTGTCCCACACAAGAGCCGCCATGATGACCGTTGCGACAGCCGGTTCAAGATAACTGACATATGCCGGAACCAGGACATTCCATCCGTACGGGATTGAATAAACATCTTTATGACCCAGGTAAGATAGCGAACTCAATAGCGGGCTGGAAACAGACTCCACCAAAGGAGCCACTGCGAAATGAACAAAAAATCCAATGGCCGCGCCAGCGACAGGCCATACCCACCGCCCCTGAGCCAACTCCCCTGAAAAGACAACCAAGGCGGCCGACGTGAACAAAAGAAACAGGCCGGGAAGCGCCTGTAGTATTGGATACAGCCATGCTGTGGTTACGACACCATTCATAATGATCCCGCGTACTGTCTCGTGCTCCATTGCTGTCAACGCAAACAGCGCGACAGTGGACAATATAAGCCCACCTTTGCCCAGCACAGGGCGAGCCAGCCCGTAAAAAGCACATGTCGCCGTAATCGCACTGATTTCGATCAGCATGTGGGTCCATACTGGGGTTGATCTTGTATCAGGGAAGCTAACCCCCAGCACCTGCAACATCACCACATGAATACTTAGCGCACACGCTCCTGAAATCACGACGCCAGGAAGGAGAGTTTTCCACTTTGTCGCCGGCATCACATCCATTCTCATTTCACACCTCAAAATCTACTGATGTGGTCTTTTTTGAAATCAGACGTATTAGTCTGATAAATAACACAATGATGACAGATGCCATCTATAAATCACTCATTGCAACCCTTGTTCCTTCCATTCGAGAGTAAGAAACTGGCCAGCACGTCTGGAGCCTCATCTCCAAGCATCATTGACAGCATTTCATAAGCGCCCGCAGCTGCCTTTTGACTCCGGGGAAACATCGCCTGCTCATATTCCGCTATCGCCTCGTCCGGGTCGTTCACGTGAAGGATGATGGCGTTTGCAAGTTCCGCACCGTCCAGCAGGGCAAGGTTGGCGCCTTCTCCAGCCGGAGGCGCGAGATGAGCCGCATCACCTAACAATGTCACGCCGGAACTGCGTGCCCAATGATGATTAATAGGCAACCCGTATAACTTGCGTAAAACCGGCGCCGCCGTGCCGTCCAGAATCAAGGATAAACAGCCAGCCGGCCAGCCTGCGAATTCAGACGCCAGACGCGCCCGCACTGCGGAAGAATCATCAAAATCAATCCGAGCAAGCCAGTCCAGAGAACGCTTCAGGGCAACGTACGCGTGCAAGACGCCATTCGGTTCCCGGTGTACGAAGATACCCTGCCTCGGCGCGGGCACCATCAGGCTTCCGCTTCCGACAATTCGTGCGGCTAGTGAATGCTGCGCATCAACGTTCTCCAGCCAGGTTTCTACGAAGGAGACGCCGGTATAGACAGGTTGTGCTTCAGACAATACGGGCCTGACTCTGGACCATGCCCCATCTGCTCCGACAAGGAGACGACTGACGCAGGTCGATGCATCAGCAAAAGTCAATTTATGCTGTCCGTCTCCCAAAGGGGTGACGTTTTCGAGTTTTTTCCCCCACCTGATCGTCCCAGCCGGCAACGATTCCAGCAAAATTCGCCGCAAATCCCCGCGCAGCACCTCAGGCCGACTGCCGCCCCCGTTGTCATGGGCTTCAAACAGGACGACTCCGTCCTGTCTGAGCACACGCGTCGCTTCCGCTCCGTGATGAACGATCGCGCGAAATTCTTCCATCAAGCCTGCCGCGGCGAGCGCGAACTGCCCGTCGTGCTCGTGAATGTCAAGTTGACCTCCCTGTACACGAGCGTCAGCCGACGCTTCAGCCTCGAACACCGTCGCGCTGACACCATGGAGGTGAAGAATACGGGCCAGAACGAGTCCTCCCAGCCCTGCGCCGACAATCGTTACTTCCGACATATCTCTGTGTCTCACGTGTTAAAATGAGGTTCAAATTCATAGTTATTGAACAAAACGCGATGTTTTCAAAGTAAAATTGTTGTCGAGCACGAAAAAGAAACTGTTTGGCAACGCCATAATCTTTCGAAAGCACGAATCTTACTTTGTCAGACTCGGAACTTTCGAAGCCGGAGGCAAAACAGCACTCATGCTTCGCTTCGCGTCCCTCCAAACCTTACGCGAGGCATCTACTAGCATGTCGCCGATAAACAGGATCTCCTTATTGGCGCAATCGACCGCATCATTACCCCAACGCATGCCCGCATCGAAGAGACTTGCGATTCAGAAAAAGGCTGCCCGAATCTTCGGCCCAGACATATTCGACACGCACAAGGGTCATTTCGATTGGGCTCGCCGAAGCAGGATGCCTTACGGTCGGATTTGCATCATCTTGATCCGACGTCGATCCGCCCCATGAAGTCGACGACATACCCGGCAATCTCCTGATGATGGGTCTCCAACGCGAAGTGGCCTGTGTCGAGAAAATGTATCTCCGCGTCCGGCAGATCGGAGCGGTAGGCGAGCGCGCCCGCCGGCAAAAAGGCGGGGTCATACCGCCCCCATACCGCCAGGAGCGGTGGACGATGCGCCCGGAAATAGGCGTGAAAATCTGGGTAGAGTGCGACGTTACTCCGATAATCAAGGATCAGATCCAACTGAATTTCCTCAACACCCGGGCGCGCCATATAAGCGATATCGAGTTCATAGCCATCGGGCGACAATAGAGTCGGATCAGCGCCCGTTCCATACTGCCAGTTGCGGATCGTGTCCGACGAAAGCGATGCACGGCACGCTGCGCGGCTGGCATCGCTGGGGTCTGCCCAATAGGCTCGCCACGACGCCCACTGGTCGCTGAATCCTTCCATATAAGCATTGCCGTTTTGGGAGATGATTGCGACTACCCGTTCCGGGTGGCGCATGGCAAGCCGCAGGCCAATCGGCGCTCCGTAGTCAAAAATGTAAAGCGTATAGCGCGTTATGTGTAACGCCTCGACGAAGCCACTCAACACGTTGGCCAGATTGTCAAAACTGTAAGCAAACCGTTCACGCGGCGGCGCGTGTGTCTGGCCAAAACCGGGAAGATCGGGCGCGATAACGCGGTATCGGTCCGACAAGAGCGGGATCAGATCCCGGAACATATGGCTGGCGGTGGGAAAGCCATGCAGCAGCAGGAGCACTGGCGCGTCTTTCGGACCTGCCTCCCTGTAGAAAATGCTCACATCGCCTACTTGTTGCCAGTGATAGTGAGCCTGCATCAATCCACTCCTCCTGAGCGACATCCTTGATGACGACCACATAGGTCCCCACATACTGATAGGCAATTACATACCTGGGAGTAAGTATGTCTGAATTTCCATCAACTACGATCACAGCAGCAGACGTCATGAAGGCCGACTGCCGCGCGCGAACACTGCTGGCACTACTCGCAGAGAAATGGGCGCTCCTCATCATCGAAGCGCTCAGCAAAGGGCCCCGTCGCACAAGCGCGCTCAAGCGACAAATCGGCGGCATCTCGGAAAAAATGCTGGTCCAGACCTTACGGCGTCTTGAGAAGGTTGGTCTCGTGGAACGCTACGACTTTCGCGAAGTGCCGCCCCGTGTGGAATATTCGCTGACCGAGCGCGGCCACTCGCTCAGTCCGATCATCGTCTCGCTGGATCGATGGGTCGAGCGACATGCATTCGACATACTGCCAGAGGCATGATCAGGACGGGTACATAGCCTGCACGGGTGGGCCGTCCGTCGTTTGATCGCGCTCCATCCCCTCGTCGGAAATCACTTAAAGAGGTTCACCAGCGGCTTTCGTTTCTATCCCCCACCAGTCCGTTTATGATGATTGAGGCGAGGGAATACTGCCGGGTTGTGTTCCGGCACAGTTTTTTTCAGCTTGAACGCGCTGGACAGCCTCCTGCTTTCCTTTTTCCCTGGACAAAATACCCGCGACGTCACTACCGGACAATTCCGAGAGCGGCACTGCAAGAAAAATCATGCTCCACGTATCTGTTTTGTGAGCAAGCCTTTGCCTGTCAGAAAGCGTACTCACAACATCCTTTTCCTTAAACTCATCCGTGGCCAACTGTGCGCACGATTCCCGCGAATACCTATTATCTGAAATATATTCAGACTTTACGCGTTGCGGGCTGGGCGCGCAGGCGCTCAGGATTAGAAGAGCAACAATAATAGTCGCTTTGCTCAATTTTTCCTCCATCTCTTCGAAGCCATCACGTGCTCAACGCTTTGACTGACGGATCGAAATAGGATGACAATTCCAGATCGGCGAGCAGGTCGTTTTCAACAGGCTTCCACCCCAGTCGTTCGCGCGTTAATCGGCTTGAAGCCAGCACGTCAGCCATGACGAACCGCCCGAGCCACCCGAACTGATTTTCTGCTTCGTCAACCGGAATACTGCGAACCGGTGCCTCTAGCCCCCTGCCGATCGCTTCAGCTATAGCGCGAAAGGCGACGCCTTCGTCCTGCACCGCGTTGAAACGCTGATCGGGTTCGCCTCTTTCCAGAGCATCGCAAAACAACCGCGCCGCGTCATTTCGATGAACGGCGGGCCATCGGTTCGCGCCGTCTCCGACATAGGTTGACACGCCGGTACGGCGCGCCGCAGCGATAGCGGCCGGCACGAAGGCCGTATCACCTTTTCCATGAACCGAAGGCGGAAGCCGTATGACGCCCGTCCGCACTCCGGTTTCGCTGAAACGCAGAAACCGCTCGGACGCGCCCCGCGGGATTGCAGGGCTGGCCGCCTGATCCTCTGTCGCGATCTGGCCCGGCGGAACCACCGCAGTGCTGGACGTCGCGATCAGAGGCTTGCCCGTGCCGCCCAGCGTCTCGGCCATCGCATCGAGCAGCGCTCCGTCGTCTGCGCAATTCTGCATATAGGTCGAGAAATCGTGGTTGAACGCCGTGTGAATAGCCCCGTCGACCGACGCCAGAGCAGCCAGCACACTCGCAGGATCATCAATACTGCCACGATGAATCTGCGCCCCTTTTGCCCGCAGGTTATCGGCAGAAGTTTCGCTGCGTGCGAACCCGACGACGACGTGGCTCCGACGAAGCAGTTCATCGACGATGGATGAACCTATGAACCCGGTAGCTCCGGTGACGAAGACTTTCATGAGCGACTTTCTCCAAGAGCGACTCCGGCCCCGTCGTTCGCAGTCGCCAGCTTTCTGATCGCTTCAGTCCCGCAGAACTTAGAGCGGCCCTTTTCATGTTTCCAATGGATATTTATTATGTAGCATTATCCTTATATCGAATAACGGGGCGTTACGGTGCTTGAGCACATCGACCTGAACCTGCTGGTTGTTTTCGAAGCGTTGATGGTCGAGCGCAACGTGACGCGGGCCGGAGCCCGGCTCGGGCGCTCGCAACCGGCGACGAGCGCGGCGCTGGCGCGGCTGCGCGCCCTCATGGCGGACGATCTCTTCGTGCGTGGAGCGGACGGGTTGCGGGTTGCAACCGACGCCGCGCGCGCTGGATCTTGCTGGCCCGATCGGAGAGGCGCTGTCCTCCATACGGCGCAGCCTGCCGCCCGTGCAGGGGTTCGAACCCGCGACCTCCGTCGCGTCACTGACCATCGGCATGACGGACTTTCCAGCCTCCATGCTTATGCCCAAGATCGTCGCGGAGATGCGGACGCAAGCCCCTAACATGACGCTCAAGTTTCGGACATTCATCGGCCGTAACGACGCGGTGGCCCTTCTTGATGCAGGGCAGGTCGACATGACCATCAGCGTTCCACCAGACCCGGCCGCGCGAATCCTGTACCGCCCCGTTTTCTCAGAGACTTTCGCCTGCGTCGTGCGTCATGACCATCCAGCCGCCGGTCGTCTGGACCTGCGGACATTCGCGGACCTCCCGCATCTTCTCGTCTCGCCGGAAAACGAAAGCTACGGCTTCGTCGACGCCGCCCTCTCCCGGGTCGGCCTCAAACGCTTCATCGCCCTGACGGTCCCCCAGTTGTTCGCCGTTCCGGCCATCGTCGCCGCGTCTGACCTGATCGCCACAGTACCACGCGGCGCACTTGCGGACGGGACCGCGCCCCTTTGCTTGCTCGTGCCGCCGCTCGAGCTTGATCCTTTGCCGTTCGTCCTGTGCTGGCATCGCCGAAATGACGGTCACCCTGTGCAGGAATGGGCGCGCAACAGCATCGTGGCGTTGACGTCGCCCCGCGATCCGATCTCCACAGCCGGGGTACGCTGAACCTCGCGGCACGGGACGATACCCCGCGCGGCGACACATCGGTATGCAGTGCGGCGGCGACAGTTCCACTTCTATTCGCAAGCACAAAAGCTCTACGCGACCGACCCGAAGAGAAGACCCGACGATCTGCAACGATTGTTCGTAAAATTATATACAGTTTAACTGGACAGTTTGACTGTTCATATGGCAAACGCTCCTCATGAGCAATCCGCTGAACCACCAAATCGTCGAGCCGGCCGCCGCTCTGGCGCAAGACCTGCGAGCCCTCGTCAGCAAACTCAAGAGACGCCTGCGTGAGCAGGCGCATGTCGGAGATCTGACCCCCTCCCAGGCGTCCGCGTTGCTCCGCCTGGAGAAGGAAGGACCATCCACGACGTCGAACCTCGCACGCGCCGAAGGCATGCGCCCTCAATCCATGGCGGCAGTCGTCACGGCGCTGGAGGCTGCAGGCTTTGTTACGGGCGAACCGGACCCGACAGATGGACGCCAGACGCTGCTTTCGCTCACCCCCTCATGCCGCACATGGATCGAGGAAGGCCGAGCGGCCCGCCAGGACTGGCTGGCCAGCAAGTTGGCGACGCATCTTTCGTCGGAAGAATTGTCCGACGCCGCAAAAATCGTTGGATTGCTCAAGCGCCTTGCCGATGAGTGACAGCATCGCGCTTAACCCTGGACGCACGCCAACCAGTTTTTCAACAAAGGACCACCCATGCCGCTGACCGCTTTGGACCCCAAAACCGCTCTGCTGGTCGTCGATCTCCAGAAGGGCGTCCTCAACGCCCCCTTCATCACTCCCCTCGGCGACGTCATCAAGCAGACGCGCTTGCTGATTGACGCGTTCCGAAAGCACGGTCTGCCGATCGTGCTGATCAACGTCGCGGGCGGCGCGCCCGGGCGCACCGAACAGCCACGCCGCCATGACGGTCCGTTCGCCGCCGACTTCACCGATTTCCTGCCCGAACTCGACCGGCTCCCCGAGGACATCGTTGTCACCAAGAAAACCTGGGGCGCCTTCGCCAGCACCGATCTTGAGAAACGTTTGAAGGGCCTGGGCGTAACCCAGGTCGTTCTGACTGGAGTGGCGACCGGAACAGGCGTGGAAGCGACCGCACGGCAGGCTTACGAGGCAGGGTTCAACGTCACGCTCGCGCGCGACGCCATGACCGACGTCCGGCCGGATGGCCACGAATACAGCATAAATACTGTGTTCCCACGCCTAGGAGAAACCGGAGACGCGCAGCAGATCGTGGATCTCCTGTCATCAAGGAGCGCGTGACATGTCCTGGCTCGCTTTGTTTTCGTATTTTTTCGGTGGCGTCTTCGTGACGAACGCGATTCCGCACGTGGTCAGCGGTCTTATGGGGCGCGCGTTCCAGAGTCCTTTCGCCACACCGCCGGGAGAGGGCCTGTCATCCTCTGCCGTCAATGTGCTCTGGGGATTTTTCAACATCCTCGTCAGCTATGTGCTCCTCAGCCGCGTTGGCGCCTTCACGTTGAACGACGCACGCGACGCCGCCGCTTTTGGCCTCGGCGCGCTCATCATCTCCTTGCTCCTCGCTAGCCATTTCGGCCGCATCAACGGGGGAGCGCGACCGCCACGGAAGTGAAATCCTTGTCCTTGGGACCCTTCCGGTCACTGCGAAGCGTCAGCTACCGGATCTGGGCCGCCGGCGCCCTCGTCTCCAATATAGGCGCGTGGGTTCAGCGCACGGCCCAAGACTGGCTGGTCCTGACGCAGTTGACCCATCATAACGCCTCGGCAGTCGGAGAGACGATGGCCCTGCAACTTGGCCCCCAGCTGCTCCTGCTCCCCTGGACCGGCGTTGCCGCCGATCGCTTCAACCAGCGCAAGATGCTGATGCTCACTCAGGCGACCATGGGTGGACTCTCCCTTGCGCTCGGCCTGCTCACTGTCACTGGCGTCGTCACGCTCTGGCAGGTCTATGCTTTCGCGTTTCTGTTTGGCTCCGTCGCGGCCTTCGACGCTCCGGCGCGACAGGTCTTTGTCGCCGAACTGGTCGACGATGAAGACCTCCATAACGCGGTGGCGCTCAACTCAACGTCGTTCAACGCAGCGCGGATGATCGGACCAGCGGTCTCAGGGCTCGTCATCGCCTGGCTCGGGACGGGGTGGGCGTTCGTGGGCAATGGTCTCTCTTTCATCGCGGTGCTGGCTTCCCTCGCCTTCCTGCGCGCTTCCGAACTCCGCCAGGCTACCAGAACCCGCATTGCCAGAAGCGGCTTCATGGAGGGGCTCCGCTACGTGGGAGGACGCCCCGACCTAAAGGCAATCCTGATCATGCTCGCCCTGATCGGGACGTTCGGCCTGAATTTTCCGATTTTCATTTCAACCATGGCGGTCGGTGTGTTTCATGTCGACGCTGGCGGCTACGGCCTGCTGTCGTCGATCATGGCGATTGGCGCGATGGCGGGTGCACTGCTAGGCGCCAGCCGGGACAAACCTTCGTTCACCTCCCTGCTGAGCGGCTCCGCGCTGTTCGGCGCAGGTTGCGCCCTCGCCGCAATCGCCCCGGATTACTGGCTGTTCGCGGCCTGTCTCGTCGTCATCGGCGGCGCGTCGCTAACGTTCACCACGACCACCAACAGCCTGATGCAGCTCTCGACCACGCCCGCCATGCGCGGACGGGTCATGGCCCTGCGCGTGGGCGTGGCTCTCGGGGGGACGCCAGTCGGAGCGCCAATCATAGGGTGGCTGGCCGACCACTGCGGACCGCGATGGGCTCTCGGGATTGGTGCGCTCTCTGGCTTTCTCGCGTCAATCGTCGCGATGCGCGCCCGGACGGGCCAGCCGCCTGATCCCCGCTCCGGTTCCGCATCAGAGCGTGCCAGAACAGATAAGATCACGATAAGGGACGAACGGTGATCTCGACCCTTAGTTCCTACGCAACGATGAAATCTCAATTTACGGGCTTTAATGAGCCGCGCTATCCAAAACCCTCGCCACCATCAAAAAGAATTCCGCCCAAACAAAGTTTCTTGAGCGAGCGTCCGGCTCCATAGAGCCCTGCGCGTTACAAACTCTCATTTCTAATGACATGAAGTATTTCAATTAAACCCGAACGCTGGCGGAAACTGCGCATCTCTCTGCGCAGTTGGTCCGATAACGATGTCCCCGACATCCTCATTGGGCGCCCGGGCAATGGCGAAGGCGAAGGCGAAGGCAATCGCTTCCGCAATTACATATGCTGGAATGGCGATTTCTTTCATCGCGGCTACTCCATGCTCTCACATGGCCGTATTCGTCATGAACGAGGGCAGTTCGGTCTGCACGCAACCAGAAGAGACGCCCTTCATTCTGATTGACGGACCAGCCTCCTGGGCAGCCCTTCTGAAATTGTCCTGACCGCGTTTTTCGACCCGGCACAGATTGACATTGTCGGAACGATTCGAAGGCCTATCTGTTGATAGAGTATTGAAGAAATGCCCCAAAGCCTGCCGACGAAAAACAGGCAAAGCTGCGACGATCCCGAAGAGAAAGCCCTCGATGTTAACATCGATCGTCGCTTCCCAATCCTCAACGCAAAGATCGTCGAACAGTGAAATTGGGGCGATGCCGGCGCTATTGATCAGAACGTCAAGCTTGCCGGGTTGATCAAGCGCGAGAATGACCAGTCCAGCCACGTCAATAACGCGATACAACGCCGCGCCCCCTTCTGCAATGATGCTTTCAACGAGCGCCTCCAGTCTGTCGTCGCGTCTGGCGCCCAGCACAACGATCGCCCCTTCTTCGCAAGAAGCCGCACCGTGGCTTCACGTATGCCGCGGCTTGCACCGGTGACTGCGATATCCATGGTGATTCGACCCTGCGGAACGCGCGATATCGTAAGCCATTGACCCAATGTTACCGAGAGACAGCGGCAGCCACAGCTTCCGATTTTCTTGCCCCGAAATGGCGCTTTCTCCTGAACGTTGTCCAATCGCTACGACACACACACACCAATCCAGATTAGCTGAATTACGCCTCTCTGGCGATCCTGCCGAGATAGGCGCAGAACATGTCGGCCATCGCATTTGCATAGGCTTCCACGTCGGCAGCCGTACGAGTCGTTTCGGAAAAATCTTTTCCGACCGCACTGAAAGTCGTCGTGATCAGATCGGCCGCCAGGTCCCGTACCGTGTCCGGCGCATTCGGCAGAACTTCCATCATGAAACGCTGGAAAACACGTTCCCCCTCCGCCCGGGCGCTGGCGGCCTCGGGAGCGTCACGATAAAGAGGCGCCGCATCGTTAAGCGCCACGCGGACAGACGCCTCCGCGCATTCAGAGCGCAGAAACGCAAGAACCAGCGCGCGCAGACGTTCAAGCGGCGGGCGCCCGACATCCTCGAGGATGTTGCGGAGCATCTCGCTCGTCCGACGCCATTCGTCGGTCTGCAGCCGGAACAGGATCGCGGCCTTATTCGGAAAATACTGGTAGAGTGAGCCGATACTGACGCCAGCCTTCTCGGCGACGCGCGCGGTCGTAAAACGTGGTGCGCCTTCTTTCGCCAGAACCTGAGCCGCTGCCTCCAGAATCGTGGAGACGAGTTCGGCTGAGCGAGCCTGACTGGGCCGTTTGCGGACTGAAATCTTAAGTGTGCGGCGTTCGCTCATCTAATCGCGCTCATGCAAATGATCGGGTCGACGGATTAGTCGTATTTCCATTCCACCACAAGGTGCTGCAATCGCCGCCAAGCTACGAGCGACGCCGAATCCTTCACACGCAGAGCGACGCACGGCCTGCCCCCGACGGGAGACGGCAATGGGCGAAAGCATGCTGGCGTCAGGTCTTGGGGCGTTGATCGTCGCATCCTCAACCCCCAGTCTCGGCAGGCCTTAGCGACAGGTCAAACCGTATCAGTCGCGATCCCTGATGAGACCACATGAAGGCAGGCGCCTCCGATGGGCTGAAATATGAGCCCATCGCCAAATGGCGGCTAGTCGTAGCGTGATTCTCTTGCCCGCTCCTGATGTTTTTTTAAAGGAAAATCAGCGCCTTTGCGTAAGGCTCCACGGAGCAGAGATAATGCGAATAGCTGATGCGACGAATTCATCGTATTTTCGTGGTGCGCTGGAAAAGCGCGAAAATGTCCTGAAGCCCTGAGCGGAGACATGCCATGGCCCCCCTAACGACATCCGACAACATCACCACACTGACCAGCACTTCCGTAGGCCCTCTGCTTGACCGTCTGTTCGCGCAGGCCGACGCAGCCACGAGCCCTGCCGTCAAGGATTTACCCCGCGACGAATTAATGAGGCTCGCTGGGAGCAAGACTGAATACCGGACATTCTACGGTCTTGCAAAAGACCTCTGGCTGCCCGTTTCGCGTGACACAGGAAAGCTGCTTTACATGCTGGCACGCGCTACATGGGCTAAGAATATTGTTGAGTTCGGCACGTCGTTTGGGATCTCTACCGTCCACCTCGCCAGCGCCCTGCGCGATAATGGCGGAGGCAGGCTGATCACCACGGAATTCGAACCCTCCAAGGTAGCCCGCGCCAAAGAGCATCTTAAGGAAGCCGAACTGGCCGATCTCGTTGAGTTCCGCGAGGGCGACGCGCTGATTACCTTGGCGAATGATCTGCCCGACATCATCGACCTCGTGCTGCTCGACGGCGCCAAGCCTCTTTACGCCGATATTCTCGCCCTTCTGGAACCCCGGCTGGAAGCGGGCGCGCTGATCGTCGCCGATAACGCCGATCGTTGCCCCGACTATCTGGCGCGCGTGCGCTCCACCGCGGCCGGATATCTATCCGTGCCTTTCGCCGCCGACGTTGAATTGTCAGTAAGGCTGAACTGAACGTCATTTTTCGGAGAAAACAATCATGCATGTATTCGTAACAGGGGCCACTGGCTGGGTCGGATCAGCCATCGTCGAGGACCTGATCGGCGCAGGCCACCAGGTCACTGGGCTGGCCCGGTCCGACGACAAGGCGGCTTTGCTCACCGCAACCGGCGCCCAGGTCGTGCGCGGCACGCTCGACGACGAGACCTTGCTGCAACAGACGGCCTCAAACGCCGACGCAGTGATCCACACAGCGTTTAACCACGATTTTTCAAAATTCCTGGAAAACGTCGCGCAGGACCAGCGCGTAATCGAAACGCTGGGCGGCGCGCTCGCCGGGTCAGACCGCCCACTGATCGTCACCTCCGGCCTTTCGGGCCTGCCCGCAGGCGCAGTAGAAACAGACGAGCCGAACCCTGCCTCTCCCCGCAAGTCGGAAAACGCGGCGAAGGCGCTCCGTGCACGCGGCGTCCGTGCGGCGACGGTCAGACTCGCGCCGTCCGTCCATGGCGTCGGCGATCACGGTTTCATCCCGATCCTCGTTCGGCTGGCGCGTCAGACGGGCGTATCCGCCTATATCGGCGACGGGAGGAATGAATGGTCGGGCGTGCATCGGCTGGACGCCGCTAAGGTCTATCGCCTTGTCCTCGAACAGGGCGTGACCGAACCTGTCTACCACGCCGTCGCCGATGACGCGGCGCCGTTCAAGGGCATTGCTGAAACCATCGGCCGCCAGCTTGCTCTGCCGGTCGTCTCAAGGGAGCGCGAGCATTTCGGCTGGTTCGCAAACATGGCGGGCGGGAACATGGCCGCGTCGAGTGAACGAACGCGTGCACTGCTTGGCTGGAATCCGGTTGGCCCGTCCCTGCTGACAGATATCGACCAACCTGACTACTACACCTGACCCCGGACTGTGCCCCATAAAGGAAAAATCCCATGAGCGATCTCGGCTCACAATACGACCTTGCAACCAACCCCATGACCATCTTCTGGCTGATCAAGACGACGCCGGAATGGCTGGAGCTTCCGCCACATGGCGATAACGGGCGTTTCGCATTCGGCAAGAACGTCCTGGACCCCATTCTGGACCGTTACTCGGGCGCTATAATGACTTTTTACGATGCCGAGGCGTTTACGGCCGATTGCACAGACGTGATGGTGTGGACCGTAACGAGCCTCAAGGACTATAATGGCGTGGTTAATGATCTGCGGGAAACGAAATTCTGGAGTCATTACTTCACGATCGAGAAAATCATTCCGGCGATCGAAAACGAATACGCCAAGCATTATGAAACCGCAATTCATGGGCAGTCTGCGCAGTCCGCAACCTGAGGCGCGAGTGCGTGGACACGCCAGAATGTGGAGCCATACGCGATGATTAGACAAGCGGTAACGGAAGACGTATCCGAAATCAGGGATTGTGCGGTGAAGGCTTACAGACGTTACGTTTCCTTGATCGGGCAGAAACCTGCACCTATGATTGCGGACTTCGCGAAGCAGATCGCAGACGGCTCTGTTTATGTCGCGGCAGACGGAGATGGCATACTTCAAGGATTTATCGTATTTTATCCGGAAAACGGTAGTATTTTTCTGGAAAACGTCGCTGTCATGCCTCATGCGGCAGGACATGGCATTGGTAAATCGCTTATTTTTTTCTGCGAAGATCAGGCTAGACAACTAGGTTTCAATGCAGTGACTCTTTACACAAACGAAAAGATGATCGAAAATATTCTGATCTATCTCAAGCTCGGTTATGTCGAGACAGGCCGCCGCACCGAACACGGATTCAAACGTATATTTTTTGAAAAATCACTCTTATGATCAATTTTTTCCTGAGCACAGGCTCCAACGGCGTTTTCGAGGCCGCCTATCGAAACTGCACGGATTTTATTCACACCCTTTAACCGACATTTGACTCGGAAAATTCATTTCCGGGATGCCTCAGACACCCGCCGATCGAGACATATCCTTTCACTCTACAATTTCCACACGAAAGATACGTTCACGAACCAGACTCGGCGGCGCTGAAGCTCCTATATTCGTCAAGTGGCCAATCCAGCTACCTTGGGTTGACATAAGGCATTGAAGATTTCACGCACGATGTATCGCTTGAGGCATCGGATGATCTCGCTCTTGGTCTTTCCTTCTGCGGTGCGCTTTGCGACGTAAGCCAAGGTTGGTGGGTGGTTGCGCATTCTGACGATCGCGACACGATAGAGAGCGGCATTGGCCTGCCTGTTACCGCCCCGGTTCAGCCGAAAGCGATTTGTCCTGCCGCTTGATGCGGGGATCGGGCAGACCCCGCACAGACGTGCAAGAGCGGCCTCCGATTTGATACGGGTGGGATCATCACCGATCAGGATCAGCATGTCCACAAGGGTCATCGTGGCGATACCGTGTGCCGCGTGCAGTCCGGCAGCCTTGCCTGCAACCAGGGTGTCGAGTTCCCGATCGAGGGCTGCGATTTCGTCATGGAGGAACAGCCATCGCCGGGCCAGGGAGCGCATGGCCGGTTTCGTCGATGAAATCAACGTTCTTTCCTTCCCGATCCGGAATGCGGCAATGAGACGAATGAGCGCCATCCTGCCGCGACATTGCCCGAGCGCTTCCCGTAACGGCGCCGGAGCGGTGATCATGAGCGATTTCAGCGTCACCATGGCCTGTGAGCGACTTTTAACTGCCGTATCACGCACGATCTTGATCTGGCGGATCATCTCCACAGCTCCAGTGTGGGGTTTGGGAACGGCGGTGGCCTGGCCGTTCAGGACGGAGCGTGCAGCGCCCTCAGCGTCGAGATGATCGTTTTTGCCGTGTCGGCCACGGACCAGACGATTGGGCCGGCTGACTTCGATCACCCGGTGACCGTGGTCAAGCAACAGGCGTGACAGCGCGGTCCCATACGAGCCGGTTCCTTCAATGCCGAAGGCTTCGACCTTACCGAAGGTCAGCGCCCAATGTTCCAGTTCGAGATAGCCAGGCAGAGTGGCTGCGACGGATCGGCTTCCCAAAGTCGCTCCCCGACTGTCGAGGGCCACGGCAACGTGCGTGTCCTTGTGGGTGTCCACGCCAATAACGATCGCCTGGATCAATTGCGATGTCATGAAGGGCCTCCTTGCGAAAAAGAGCACCCGCACGCCGGACGAAGAGGACAGGACTGTGAGGGGACGAACCCGCCAGGCTCCTATCAGGTCACATCCCCATCCGGCGCCCGGGACGGACCGACAACCGACACATCAGCACCAGGGCACGAAGCCAGTCACATTAAGGGTCAGGGTGTCGGCCCGCGAAAACACACTCACAGTCACATTAACTTGGGGCTGTAGATTGCCCCGGATGAGCGCTCCCCCTGTCAGCTACAAACGTCACCGCTTTCCGCGTGAGTTGATTGCACATGCTGTGTGGCTGTATTTCCGATTTCCGCGTGAGTTTCAGGTTGATTGAGGAAATGCTGCTCGAAGGCGGGATTGTCGTGTCGTATGAGACGATCCGCCGCTGGGGCCTGAAGTTCGGAGCTGCATTTGCGCGCAGGCTGCGCCGCAGGCGCGCGGCTCCAGGCGACGTGCGGCGTCTCGACGAGGCCAGGATCTTGATCCGTGGTCAGGTTCACTGGCTGTGGCGAGCGGTCGATCAGGACGGCTACGTTCTCGATGAAATCCTGCAAAGACGACGTAACACGAAAGCGGCGAGGCGGGTGCTGACGCGGCTGCTCAAGAAGCAGGGCGCCAGACCAAAACGCATGATTACCGACAAACTGAAGTCATACGGAGCCGCCAGGCGTCAGCTTATGCCGTGCGTGGAACACCGATCTCATAAAGGCCTGAACAACCGCGCCGAAAACAGCCTCCCGCCTTTACGAAAACGTGGGCGGGTCATGCAGAAATTCCGTTCGCCAGGCGGATGCCAACGTTTCGTCGCAATCTTCTCCTCTGTCCGCAATCCCTTCGTCCCACCCGCCTCCACCGCCACCGCTCTTTCCCGCCATATCCATCGTATCAGGGCTTTCGCCCAATGGAACAACGCGACGGCTCTCCCCGCCTGAAAAATCCCTCAAACGCCTTCTAATACCCCACGCCAGTTAACGTGACAGCATCCCTAAAACGGCGTATATTCTGGATTTTCCATTTGGTTCTGGCCATAGCCTGAACGCAACAACACAGGTCCCAACAGACCAGATTTCAACAACCGGTCATGCGTGGACCATAACTTCCAGGTTGCAAAAGCCTCTCGTCCGGACGTGCGCGCCGTTTTCTGCTCAAGCCAGGCTGGCCAACGCACCAGTTTTTTGCCGAAGCCCGAGAATGGCCCGAAAGTCGCATCCTCCCAGACTGCGTCATCAGGGAGCGTTTCATCGCCGATCAACCGATTAGGCCACAGATTGGCGACAACGACGCTGACCTCGTTCCGGCCTTCCTTTACGAACCGCCCAATATCAATGACAAAGGGCGGCTTCCACACAATTCCCGCAGACTGTCCGTTCAGAAAAACCTGCGCTACAACGCATACATCTCCGAGGTCTAAAATTACGGGCGCACGCTCCGTCAGCCGCCCCGCAGGGATATCGACGTAACCCGTATATCGCGCCTCGCCAGCATAATATTTTATCGCAGGATCATGGTTTTCCGACCACGATTGCAAAGTCGGAAATAGCGCCGACTGCGGCGCGCCTCGACCGGAGATAAACTCCACGCGCCATGGTCCCTCGATTGCAATCGGAGGCGCCCCTTCCAGCATAGACGCCGGAGAGGTTGGCAACGACGACGCGCCCCGTTGCGGGAAAACTACAAACACTGACTCGTGCGCATCCAACGCTAACGACACCATGCTCTGATCGCCATTGCCCCTGGCCACAACGCCAACGCGCCTCGTCCCTGCTTCAGGCTCCCAAACCTCACACTTCCCGCGCGCACGGAATGAACAGACGGCATGCACCGGTCGATCCGTCCTGTTAGCGACAAAGAAAATATCGGTTCCGTCTTGCAGACGTCTATGCGCGCTATGAAAAAGCGTCCGATCTGGAGCCGTGAACGACGGCGCGACGCCCTCCCGGCGCAAAACCTCCTCAGCCGCCACTCCAGACACCACGCGTCCACGTCCGACCCGGCGATCCGTCTGGTCACGCCCTCCTGTTCCCCACAACGCCGTCACCAGTTCAGCGAGCCTCACATCGCATTTCGGGTATTGGCTCAGGCTGGGAGAACGCTCCGGCGGAGCACCGATCAGGGTCATCCCCTGTTCCACAAGTTCCAGTATCCTGGCCAGTGTCTCTGGCGTCATCATGCCGACGCCGCGCATGTTGGAACCGTACTCCGGCAAGACCAGGGCGAAATAGGTCTTGCCGTCAGGCAGCGTCAGACGTCCATCCTGAACGCTGACGCGTGACGTCAACGCCTGCGCAGGACAGCCGTCGTAGCGATAAATGCCCTCAAGCGGAGGAGATGGCGAGCGGATATCGACGTCCCGTCCAACAAAGCGGGAAGGCGCTCCCTCAGGCGTCAGGTAAAGCAGGTCGGCGACCGGTTTCCCCTGCTGCAACATGTAATGGCAACGGGTCAGATAGCCGTGCCAGGGACCGCTGTAAGACCACCATGTCTGCGTTCGCTCATAATGACACCCCCACGCCCCCATCGTCATCCCGGGAGCCAGATCAGGCCACGGCTGCATCGCATAACGATGAATGATGAGATGATTGACGCCGGTCGAAAACGCCCAGTCGGCCAGCGGCTTCATCGTCGCTGGGTGCGCCAGCCAGCGTTCGTCCGGCATTGCCGTAAACGCTTCCGCCGCAACCCGCGTCCGTCCATAGACATGCGCGGAAGACGTCATCGCCGCAACCCAGTCCCATGAACGATAGATATCCTTGAAAAAATCTCGACCATACCAGAATTCGGCCTGAGGAATCGTCGCCTGAGCCGCATAGACAAGCTGCTCCGTGGGATCTGCATCGTAGGCCTCAATCGACAGGCCCACCCCCATGCCCTCAAGAACCCTAGTCGCTTCCTCGGCATAATTCTCGATCACGAGATCTGAAATCGTTTTGCGGAAATCCCACAGGAATCGTTCGGTTCGGGACGTGTCGTTCACGACCCAGCCCGCCAGAGCGGGCAGCCACGGCAGCAGGTCATATCCCCGCAACCGCTGAAACTGGGCCTCGAATCCATCCGTCCAGTTCTGCGGTCCGACCTCCCAGCTATCGATGTGCGCTGCCGTCAAAACGTCCGGGACATACTTTTTATTGCGTTCAACAATTTTACCGAAAAATGCTTTGAGATGCGCCTGTATCGCACGCCTACTCAACTTGTCACATTCGAGGCCCAGTCCGCCTTTGGAGGCGGGATGGTTGGTGCGCCCTGTCGTCGTGTAGCCAAACCGCAGAATCCGCCACTGCTCCTTTCCATCCGGACGCCAGTCCAGAACGCCATTCACGTAATACCGCGTAACGTCCTTCACGGCCGACAGAGGCAGGCACACGTCTTGCGGGGCCTGCATCGGCTCCAGCGGAATGGGCGGTATGAAACGATCGTACCCGTCCGCCATGACAGAGGTCGAAAATCCAGCCTTGAATTTCAGATCCGGAATTATAGAACTCGCCGCGATCGAAGCCGGAACCGCCAATATGGCGATATCGCGATAAAAGCCCTGAACTGTCGTCGGCTGCGATAACTCCGTTCGCCCATCAGCCGGAAGAGATTGTGACGACCAGACAACTTTTTTCATCGCCAAATCTGGCGTGATCCACGGCCCGGCGCTTCCTGTCCAGCCATCCGAATCACTCATTTCGATCTGCATGCCCAATCGTGCAGCTTCGCGAACGGTATGATCAAAAAGATCATGCCAGAGTTCCGTGCCAAACTGAGCGTCGCCTGCAGGCACACCCGGATCGACATTCATGATCTGGACGCCGCCGACGCCGACCTTTCGCATGGCCTCGAGATCGGCCGTGACGCCGTCAGGCGTCACATTGCCGTTCACCCAGAACCAGACGACCCAAGGACGCATCACGCCGGGCGGAGCCCGGAAACCGTCTGCAATATCTTGCCAATAACCGCTTGGCGTGTGACCGGTCGTAGCCGCAGTTAGGACATACTGTCCTGACGGGCCAAGCGAAAACCCCGCGCAGCTTCCTCCTACGCCTGAGAGAAAGCGTCTCCGTTCCAGCATTATCTCGCCTTCTGATCGTCAGATTATATCGTGACCCAGATATTGCCGCTTTCAGCCGACGCCAGTGTCGCGTCGATGAACCGCATTCCCCGAACACCCGCCTCAAGTCCCAAAATCTGAGCTGTTTCCAAAGACGCGGACGAGCCTGCTGATCGTACCAAATCGGCCGCATCGCGATATAGCTGAGCGAACGCCTCGTAAAACCCCTCGGGGTGCCCCGTCGGCAGACTGCCCTCCCCGGGCTGTTCCCCTCGCCTCATCAGGCGTTCGCACCCGCCCGCGTCAGCCAGCACAAGATGATTCGGCGTCTCCTGAGCCCAGGACAACGCCCCCTTGTCGCCACAGATGCGCAAGGTCAAAGCATTACGGGCTCCCAGCGTGACCTGACTGCACCACAGCGAACCGGTAGCCCCATTTGCAAACCGAAGCAGC
>NZ_AUBI01000023.1 GCF_000429165.1 Acetobacter nitrogenifigens DSM 23921 = NBRC 105050
ATGTTTGTGCCGTCGAGGAAGACCAGACCTAAAGCCGAATCCTGACCCTTCGCCTGTTCAAACAGAGCCTGCCAGACGCCGAGCTTTGCCCAGCGGATGAAGAGTTGGGCTGCCGTCCACCAGGGGCCGAGTTCAGCAGGAATGGAGCGCCATTTCGCGCCGTTCTGATGGCGCCAGAAAATCGCTGACATGGTCCGTCGCAGATCGCGAGGCGGGGTTTTGCCTTTCGGACGAACCGTCTCGATCAGAGGTTCCCAGATCGACCATGCATCATCGGAAAATACAGACTGTATCATGCTCATGACAAAGAGCTATGCAGTGCGCTCCGTCTTTCAAGACCTAACAGGCCCTAGCCTCTTATCGGAGCCGGAAAATCCGGCGATTGGCACATCGAAGCGCGCTACCCGGAGCGACCGCGTCGGCCGGAACCCAGCGACCGAAATCGTGTGCCCCGGATGCGGGCGAATTTCCGCGAGCGCGGTGTCGATCTCCGACGCCACATAAAGCACCGACACACCGGCCCTGTTCATCCGGCCAGCGCTTGCCCTTGGGGGTGGAAGCGCCCCGATGTCGGCGCCTTTGTACGGCGTGACGATGCGGGTAACCGTGTTAAAATCGACGTGAGTCTTGCTATCTTCGAAGCCGGTCCGGCCGCGATACCAGAGCGTTCCTTGCGTGACCTCGGACTCGATATCAGCGCTGATGGAATCGACGATCTTTTCCATGGCGGGTTCCACGGTGTGGAAATTCTCGCGCTTCAGCCGAAGCTCGATATCCCGCAACTCGGCGTTGATCGTCTCCGGGATCGAGGATTGCAGCAGTCTCCTACCATCCTCGTCATGGCCAGCGTAGAGGCAAATTCCTTGGTCATAGTCCGGAAAGATTTCACCATCCCAGGTGATCCGGTTAATCAATTCATCGGGAAAGCCTTCGGGCTTGGCGGTCTCGACGATTGGATTTTCCTCGTTGAGAAGTATGTGGTCGATCGATGTGCCGCCCCAATGGCTGTTATAATCCTCCTCATTAAAGTGGAGCCGGATCAGCGCGTGGATCAGATTGCGTAGGGCCGTGAACTGTTCCGGATTGTATACACCTGCTTCCGACTGTCCGCAGACACCGCACACACCATGTGCGAGATTGCTCTCGACGAGCGCTTTTATCTCGGGATGCTTGGCGCAAGCGGCGCACAAGCTGACTTGCTTTGTCGTCCAATCGTCTTTGTCCGTCATACTCTTGCTCGGCCGATGCTGCTGATGGTCCATTAGGCACCTGGTGATCCTGACGCAACCGCAGGCACCGCCATTGGAGCCCGGTGCAGATGTAATCTAGGCTGGGGGTGGTCGATGTCCAGGCGACTGCTTTGAGTTTGGCACCGGGCCGCGCGCAGCTGATCCACGTGCCTTGTGCCTTGTGCCTTGTGCCGCTCTGCGGCGACGCGACCGAGTGCCGCCTAAGCGTGCCCCGGCGGACGGTGAGCCCCACGCAACCGCGATAGCCGCGCCCAATCTCTGACGAGCGCTGGTTTGAGCCACGCGCCAGGCGGGTGAGCGCGCGGCGGCCGAGTCCGGGCTGCGCCGAAAATATGCTGCTCTCTGTCCGGATAGCGGGTGAAGTTGGCAGGCATGTTGGTTATCGTCGCTGCAGCCTCCTCTCCTCGGACGGCGGGTGCAACAATGGCTGCTAACCTAATTCGAAATCCGGAATATGGCATTCTCCCGACGGCCTGCCTTCACGATCCCTGTCGCCGCTTGCTCTCTTCCAGAACGTCCGGTTTTCAGCTGCAAGCCGCCCTCAAACTCCAATCCGGAAATGACAGCAAAGTCCCGAACTCTGTTTATAGTGGTCCGCTTATCAATGCCAGCTTTCAGGAAATCGTTACAACCAATTGCATGTCTGACATGAAGGGCGATGACAGATGTTAAAGCCGCATCATGCCCGCCTGCAATTGGCCTCACGTATTGCCGAACGGCACGTGAGACCATGAAGGTCAGCCTGTGGCTGGGAACGGCAGCAACTCGTCGGCCCTGTCTGGCGGATGGCCGTGCATGATCTTCGTGAGCGTGTCACGCAGCCATGCAAACGGTTCGACGCCGTTGAGTTTCGCAGTCTCGATCAGCGACGCAATAACCGCCCAGTTCCGTGCGCCAACTTCACTTCCCGCAAACAGGGAGTTCTTTCGCCCGAGCGCGACAGACCGGATCACCCTCTCCACCGGGTTGTTGTCCAAATCTGCGTAACCATTGGTAAGAAACAGAACCAGCTTATCGCGTTGTCGTCGCATATATTCGATTGCCTTGAACAACTTTCCTGTCTTGCTCAGGCCACTCAACTGATAGGGCAGGCAATTGAACATTTCCGTTACAAGAGGCTCGCAAATTCCATCTCGTCCCTCCACCCTCTCTTCGGGTGACAACCCTTTAAAGTGGCGGTCCAGTATATAAAGTTCCTTAAACTGATCGAGCTTATCAGCTGCCAATGGGCTACCTTCCTCGGCCAGTTCAAAGAACAGTCGTCGCAGGTGAGCCCAGCAGCCCATGAGCAGGACATGCCCCAAACGCTCCAACTCATTGTAGCCTGCATACCCATCAACCTGCAGTACTCCGCTCCATCCCTCGAGATGTTTGAGGGGGTATTTCTTACCGCGCCCTTCTTCATAACAAAAAATGGCGGCTGGCGGCGCTTTCCCGCCAAACGTGCTGTCATCCGTCACATATGTCCACATGTAGCCTGTGTGCGTCTTGCCGAGACCAGGCTTCAGTGTTGGCAGGCGCGTCTCGTCGGCATGAATCCGCGGGCTTTTCTTGATGTGCGCCAGAAGGCTCTGATAAAGCGGTTCAAGCAATGAAGCGGCCATGGTGGCCCATCCTACCATGGTGCTTCGCGCAATATTGGCCCCGCTGCGTTCCAGGATACGATGCATCCGATAGAATGGTGTGTGATCGCTGTAGCGGCTGACCAGAATCCATGCGACCAGCGAAGGCTCAGCAAGACAGCCATTCGCGAGGCGTGGCGGGGCTTTGGCCTGAACAAGTTCGCCGCACTTCCGGCATGCGCATTTCGGGCGGATAGTGTTGATCACCTTGATCGATGCCGGGATGTATTCAAGCGTGAAACCGCTTGTCTCACCTGCGTCGTTTAATGCGCCGTTACACTCGGGGCATGTATCACGGTCAGGGGGGATGATTTTTGTGACCACTTCAGCGTTTTCAGGCCAGATGCCTCGTCGCGCTTTTTTCGCGTTCTCCCTGGCTTCCTCCCGGCGCTCTTCTTTCCGCCGCTGGTTGGACTCCAGTGTCACGGCTCTCTCAGGTGATAACTCTGGTCCAGTGACACCCCCCGGCAAGTCAAGAGCGCTCTGGTTACTGGACCAAATCTCGGACTTCCTTCTGAAGGGCGCCTTCTGGTACGAGCGAATTTTCTCTTCCAGCT
Source organism: Acetobacter nitrogenifigens DSM 23921 = NBRC 105050 (assembly GCF_000429165.1). Classification (GTDB taxonomy): domain Bacteria; phylum Pseudomonadota; class Alphaproteobacteria; order Acetobacterales; family Acetobacteraceae; genus Acetobacter; species Acetobacter nitrogenifigens. The sequence continues at coordinate 3,430 of NZ_AUBI01000023.1, forward strand.
CCGATATCTTCAGTGTCGCGGTCTCGATTTCCTCGGCCAGCGCCCAGACCAGCAGCGTCAGGTGCGCCGGATCAAGAGGAAGATTTTCGAGATCAATTCTCATACGGAAAATATAAATCGCTTCGGGCCACTGTACAAGGGAAAAACCGTCCGAAGCCAGGATTAATCAAGCCCGGCTATCCAGCCCTGAGCGGACGTGTCTGAACGGGATTTCGCCAATCCAGACCTTCGAGAAGCATGGCCAGTTGAGCCTGAGTCAGATGCACGGCCTTGCGCGCAGTTCCGTCCGAAACGCTGCGCAGGCGTGGCCAGACAAAATGGCCTTCCTCCAGCCTTTTTATGAACAGGCAAAGTCCCGTGCCGTCGTAGTAGAGAATTTTGATGCGTTTCGCGTTTCGGCTGCGAAAGACAAACAAATGGCCACAGAAGGGATCTTCGCGCAGGGTTTCCTGAGCGACCAGGGCCAGCCCATCCATCCCTTTTCGAAAATCCACATGATCAAGCGCCAGATGGACGCGGGTTCCGGGCATGAGGTTCATTCCGCCCGCTCCATGATGGTCGCCAGCTTTTCGATCAGAAAGAAATTCGTTCGCGTGTGCAGGCGCAGCGTTCGGCCATTTCGAAGCACAACCTCGACAAGGGCTGGCCCAAAATTCCCCGTAATGGCGACGTTCCTGGGGAGCGATGCGATGTTGGCGTCCGTATCTGACGTTACGCATGTCAAATCGATAGCGTCGGCCGAATTACGCTCAGTCTGCGGTTCTGTCTGTATGACCACGCTGGCGAAGCCTGCCGCCTGAATCTCCGGCTCGGAAGCGACGAATGGCGTCTCATCGGGAAGATCCCCGCTTTTGAGCAGTCGTTTGCGCCAGCTGTAAAGCGTCGCGGGCGGTATCCCTATCAACCGCCCATAGGCTTCCAGGCTCAGTCCCATTCGGCGGGCGTCAGCCAGAAGTCGTCCCCACTCACCCCCGGCCCATGCGCGGCGGGTGTCGCTGGGTAGAAAGTGTCTGAAGTTCCGTGTGCGGAGCGCCTCTTCGAAATCCGTCGGGGGCGGGAGCGGATGCAGGTTCGCGGGAGCCAGTGGTCGCGCATGTGGCGACCGTGTTCTGGGCAACTCTATGTCGAGACGCCTCGCCCATTTCAGCAGGGCCACCCCACTGATGCCGCGATCGCGGCAAAACTGTCTCTGAATTTTCCCGCTCTGCAAATAGTCGTGCAGGCGCTCCCGCCAGAGGGTTTCTTCATCGTCGTCGTGCATGTCGCGCCTCCTCCAGTAGACCACGACACACCATCAAGCACACATCAAAAACAAAAACACGATGTCACATCCGAACGCTTACGATTGCCGGGTGTTGAGCGTCATCATTTTTGTCAACCGGAATGGCCGTATTGGCGCGATGCGCCCTGGGAATCGGGTCCACAGAAGACACTCTACAACCGTTGGAAGCGCCGGGGCACCATGGGGCTTCATTCAAATGATGGACGGTCTGACTGCCGGAAAGGCAGAGCCCCCAGACCATCATGATCGGCGCAGCCCATCTCAAAGCACACCGCGCGGCTTCCAGCCTGCCGGCTAAAAAGGGGATTCAAGTAACCTGCGGGGCTCGCCTCGTGCATTCAACACAGCCCCTCCGAAGCGCGGTGGGCGCCTCGAAGAGCGAAACTAGATAGAAATGGATCAATACAGTTCAGGAACAATCATCGACGCTGGCGTTGGCTGGCGCTCGTAGTCCGGGTGATGAACGCGCGCAGGCAGCACGATTTCAGGATGCGGCAGCGCCTGATACGGGACCAGCGACAGAAGATGCGACATGCAGTTGAGGCGCGCCCGCTTCTTGTCGACGGCTTGCACGACCCACCACGGCGCTTCTTCTATGCTGGAACGTTCGAGCATCGTCTCCTTCACGCGGGTGTAGTCCTCCCAGCGACGACGACTTTCAAGATCCATAGGGCTGAGCTTCCACTGCTTCAGCGGATCCTCGATGCGGGCGCGAAAACGGGCTTCCTGTTCATCGTCGGTTATGGAGAACCAAAACTTTACGATCTGGACGCCGCTGCGGACCAGCATCCGCTCGAACTCGGGCACAGAGCGGTAAAACTCCTCGTACTCAGCGTCCGTGCAGAAACCCATGACCCGTTCGACGCCCGCGCGATTATACCAGCTGCGGTCGAACAGGACGATTTCGCCCGCTGCGGGCAGGTGCGCGACATAGCGCTGAAAATACCACTGGGTGCGCTCCCGGTCGTTCGGCGCGGGCAGCGCCGCGACACGGCAGATGCGAGGGTTGAGCCGCTGCGTAATACGCTTGATCGCGCCGCCCTTCCCTGCCGCGTCGCGGCCTTCAAACAGGACGACCAGACGATGCCCTGTGCTTTTCACCCAATCCTGGAGCTTGATCAGTTCGCCCTGCAGGCGGATCAATTCACGAAAATAGACGCGGCGGAACGCGCGGTCTTCGGCGTCAAGAGGGCCTCCGACCGCCTCCTCTTCCAGCGACAGCTCGAATTCCTCATCGAGGTCGTCAATGATTTCGCGGCGCATCTGCACGCGCTCACGTTCCTCGGCTGACAGCTCGACCTGTTCCCACTCATCCATCGTGCCCGCATCCCTGCTTCCGCGACGTTGTTCGTCGCATGGCTCTGGATACCGGTTTTGAGACGACGGCGATTTTAAACTTAGATGAAACTCGCATCGACTCAGAAGGTCGTCGTCATGTTCAGGCCCGCCACGAAGCCATTGGCGATCCCACCTGCGCTACTGCGGGCCACTCCGCCGACATTCCAGAAATATTGCAGATCCGGCTGAAGGTTGAGGTATGGCGTCACCGCAATCTGCCACGTCAGTTCCAAGTGGTTCTCAGGTTTTAGATCGTCGGCGCCAGAGCCGCCCAGCCGCATGGCGTCGCGGGCGCTTTTCAGAGCGCGACGTCCATAGAGCGTCGTCCCCCAAGCGACGCCGATCGTGTCGTCGATACGTCCTGGCACCAGTCCGTCAAATGTCAGACCCGCTTCAACTTCCGACGAAAAGCGGTTTCGCACGCCGTCATTGGCGGTGGCGCGGATGAAGACGCTGATGGCTTTCTGCTGCCCCTTCGCCGCGCGCCAGAGCATCTGGTCGATGACCGTATAGGCCATCCAGTTTCCACGGTGGTAAAATGGCCTCCCGTCGCTTTCCGGACTGCCCAGCAAGCCACCACGATCGTCGTAGCGTTGATCAGGGAAACGGCCGGTGTCGAACAGCGCGCCCACTTTCCATGTGCCGGGCAACGCGGCGCTGTCTCCGGTGGCGAGCCTCCGCGCCGCGTCCACCCAGAGTTGCGCTTCGCCAATAAAGAGGGCGCCGCCTTCGGTCGAGAATTGGGTTCCCGATGGATCGCGCTGATTGGCTGCGACGGAGCTATAGAACGGACCGTGGGTCGGATTGTCGTCTGTCACCGCCCCCATCAGCACCAGCGGATGCGCAGGCGCCCATTTTACGCGGACGCCGACAGCAGAGTACGGCCATGACGGGCCGCCCGAATAGAGATTGCTCGACGTTGAAAGCGGCCATCCGAAACTGGCGTTCAGGAAAAGCGACGCATTCTGGCTGACCAGAAATTCGGTGTCGAGGTCGACCGATCCAACACGGACGTCAAGACGATTTCCAAAAAACCCCTGCCCATACCAAAGTTCGAAGAGACGCGTCGAGCGTCCGGCGTCGTAGCCGCTGACCGCGTTCAACGATTGCAGGCGCTCGTTGGTCAGAGACCGTCCACGTATCTGCAGCGCGCTGATGTTGAACAACCCGTCATGCCACCCAAAGGCCTGCTGCGTGTTCAACTGGAGCGTGACGGCGGTGATCCCGTCATAGGTCGGGCCGGGGCGCACGCCGCCCGACGCCAATCCCCACAATTCCTCCACGTCTTGCAGATTGATCTGCACGCCGTGGCGATCGAGCCACGGCCTGACTCCCCCCGCATTTCCGAGCAGTTCCGTGCTGGCGTCGCTGACCGCAGGCGCGAAATCCGGCGCGGGCGCCGGAAGCGGCACGCCGGATGGCAGAACATCGGTGACCAGGGGCGTACTGGCTGCAACCGCGTGCGCCATTGGCGCGACAAAGCCGAGCGCCGCAACGATCAGAAGGCGGCCAAGACGTGCGCCTATTTTGCGTGACGGAGCATTCGTCTGGAGCGCCGCTGTCATCGGCGATTTTGAACTTGTCGAGAGGGTCCAGGACGCCAACAGGTCATCATCGCACAGAGGTTCGGGAGGTCGACTGACGTCCGGCAATGGTTCCCTCGGATCAACAGCGGAGGTTACGGGAGTTTCCTTCGGGAGAGGCGACGGCGAAAGTTAAGTTATCATGACCTCCAGCATCATGAAGAACCGTATCCTGTACCTGTCAGGCTTCGCTCCGCACTCTGTTGCGATGTGGTCGACAAAGCGCGGACCGGCGAACGCCGATTATGTCGCCGCACGTCGTTCGAGAATTTCGACGGTGTCGCCCTTTCGAATAGTTCCCGTTTTTTCAACAAGAAAATTTTGACCGAACATAATGCCCTCGGGCGTCCGGCGAAATCCGGCGAGCGTCTTCAGCGGTTGTCCCGGAACAACGATGGAGCCGCTTTCCTGGTCAATCGTCGTGACGATGCAGCGGGAACAGGGTTTCACCAAAGCTAATTCGACCTGCCCTATCCTTATGCGTGTCCACTCGTCTTCCGCCCAGGCCGACGCGCCCTCCACGACAACGTTCGGGCGAAAACGCGTCATCGGCACGGCGCGATCCAGACGGGCGTTCAGATCGTCCAGCGAAGCCTCCGTGCAGAGCAGGCCGGGAAAGCCGTCTGCGAAGGAGACGTGGAACTCCTGCCCGTCATGCTCTCCGGGGCGTGCGCTCTCCGGCGCATCCATATAAACCAGCCGCGACGGCCGCCCCAAGGCGGCTTCAAGCCACGCAGCAGCTTCGTCGCCCGCGTCATTTCCTGTCACGTCACTGCGCCAGACGCGCACGCGCGTCGCGCCGCCCGACGGACGAGAAGCCGCCAAAGACGCGTCGCCGTCACGTTGAAGCGTCAATCCATCTGGCGTCGGCGTCACGGAAATTCGCGCCATCGCGGCATTGGTTCGCTGGGTAATAAATACGCCATCAACGTCAACCACGACCCATCGTCGATCGCCTCGCGGCCCCCAGGGATCCATGTCCACATGGGTCGGGGACAGGCCACGCAGGCTTTTGACCGGATAAATATGAAGGGACGAAACTTTCACTGGCGCTCCAAATTCCCTATATCTAGTTGGCGCTCTTGCCTGCGCGCGGGCGAACAGCGGAGCTTCGCCGGCCAGTCTGTATTCTCTTGCGTCGCTCAGGCAACCCCTTACCGGCCAAGGAACTATGTCCGATGCCACATTCCGGCTCCCGCCTGCTCGGTCGCTTTCTTCGTTATGTCGCTATCCCGAGCCAGAGTTCCGCGCAGGCCACTGTAGTGCCATCTTCCGACGGGCAGTGGACTCTGGCGTCACTGCTCCGTGACGAATTGACCGAACTCGGCCTAACGGACGTCCATCTTGATGAGCATTGCGTGCTTACAGCGCGCCTCCCGGCGAACGGGCCAGCCACCGCGCCTCGTATCGGGTTCTGTGCGCATCTCGATACTGTAGACGTAGGTTTGTCACCAGAAATTCACCCGCAAATCTTGCGTTACGACGGACAGGACATCTGCCTGAATCCGGAACGGGACATATGGCTGCTGGCGGAGGAACATCCGGAACTTACGCCCCATATCGGACAGGACGTCGTCTTCACCGACGGGACGAGCGTGCTCGGCGCAGACAACAAGGCGGCTGTCGCGATCCTCATGGATATGCTCGAAACCGTCATCGCCAGCGGCACGCCGCATGGGGACGTGTTCGTCGCGTTCGTCCCCGACGAAGAGATCGGCCTGCGCGGCGCAAAAGTCATGAACCTGGAGCGCTTTCCGGCGGAGTTCGCCTATACTGTGGACGCGTGCGCGTCCGGAGAATTTGTCTACGAAACCTTCAATGCAGCACAGGCAAAGATCACGATAGATGGAGTGACGGCCCATCCTATGGCGGCGAAGGGCGTTCTCGTTAATCCTATACTGGTGGCAGCTGACCTGATCGCACGATTCGATCCCTACGATACGCCAGAACATACCGAAGGACGTGAAGGTTATTGCTGGTTGAACGGATTTTCCGGGGATCAGGCTACCGCACGCCTTTCCGTGTCGATCCGTGATTTCGACCGGACGGCGTTCGAAAAGAGAAAAACGGACCTGCAGAGGAAAGTTGCGGCGACTCTGGCTGCATTTCCGCGAGCCGCCATTTCCTGTGTGATCGCCGATGTCTACTCCAACATCGCGTCGGCGATGGGCAATGATCGCCGCTGCATTTCATTGCTGGAGGACGCGTTCGCTGCATGTGGGATCACGCCGAATGTCATTCCCATGCGGGGCGGTACGGACGGATCGGCCCTGTCGGCGCGCGGCATACCGACGCCGAACTATTTCACCGGCGGCCTGAATTTTCACTCCATCTATGAATGTCTCCCCCTTCCTGCCTTCGCTCAGGCAAGAGAGGTAACGTTGCGTCTGGTGGCGCTGGCCGCACAGGCATGAATTGCGGCATTCGCACGTTTTTGTCAGAAAGAGAAACTATCAGATGCGCCTGCATGACATGATTTGTTAAAATATGCCTCAACCGTAACCTTTAGATATCTCGTTTGTGACGCCGACACCCCGCCTTTAAAGCCTGACGCGCTCTCCCAGCGTCAGGACTAATTTTCCGGAATGTCGATTTTCTTTTCATCTCAAAGAACTTTCCTCGCAGCGTCTCTGGCCTTTGGATGTAACGCCGCCTGGGCGGAGGGGTCGGCGTCAGTTTCTGCAGCCCACGCCAAACATGACAGCAGGAAAGTCGTTCACACAACGCAGGCGGCCCGAACGACGACGCGTAGCACGAAAACACCAAGGCGTTCGGACGCTCTTGCCGCTCCAAGAAGCTTAACGTCCCAAGAATCTGAACAGATGATCGTCACCGGCACGCGTGACTCTCATCGCACGGCAAGAAGCAGCGCCAGCCCGATAGACATCATCACCGGCGCGGAACTTGCGCGAACCGGGGCGCTCAACATTGCAGATGCTCTGGCACGTACTGACCCGTCGATTAACAGCAGTTTACTCGCCGGTTCCGGGCAGGTCGCCGGAATACGTATGAGGGGGCTGACTCCCAATGAAGTTCTGGTTCTTGTCGATGGCAAGAGACGACACACGACAGGCGTAGTCGCTACCTATTCAGGCCCCGAGCACGGCACGACGCCGGTGGACCTGAACGCGATTCCTCTTTCGGCGATCGACCATATTGAGGTTCTGCGAGACGGCGCGGCCGCCATGTACGGATCGGACGCCATCGCCGGAGTGGTCAATATCATCCTCAAAAAGACGGATCATGGGCTCAACACATCGTTCCAAAGCGGCGCTCATCCATTCAATTTTCTCTATGGCTCGCCTGGCTGGGATTATCAGCTTAACGCCGACGGCGGCCTGAAGCTCGGAACTGACGGTTATTTGCATCTTAGCGGGCAGGTCTATCACGCCGACCATTTCGTGACGGGCACGCACTATCGCCCCGAGGACTACAACTTCGCCACACCGGAAGAGACACGTGAATCCCTCGCGATAGAACTGGGAAAAAACATAACTGAAAACGTGAAATTCTACGCGAACATCACCTATATGCACCGACATATTCAGCTCTACGAAACGAACCGACTGCCCAACATATTGCCCAGCGTCTACCCGTGGGGCTTCAACCCTTCCAGTGTAAACGAGGAGAATGACTACGCCGCCACACTTGGCCTCACTGGTGATCATTTCCTCGGCGGTTTTCATTGGGACTTGAGCACGACCTACGGCGCGGACGAAAGTCGGCTGTCGACCATCAATTCCGCCAACACCTCTTATTACGCGACTTATGGCTGGACACCCACGAAAGGGTTCGCTGAAGCCTACAGAAACGCACAGTGGACCAATAATCTCGATTTGAGTCGGGGCTTTGTGGTTCTCGGGCGGCCTCTGAAGCTGGCCTTCGGGGCGGAACATCGCCTTGAGACGTATGACATCGTATCTGGCAACGCACCCACGTACCTTCTCGGAGGATTGCAGGGAGCGCCTGGACTCACACCGCAATCCGCTGGGTCGTGGAGCCGTGATATCTGGGCAGGATACGCCGATGTCGGAATTTCTCCTGTCAGGAAGCTCGATCTCGATTTCGCCGGGCGGTTCGAGCACTACACGGATTTCGGCAACGCCGAGAGTGGTAAAGTTTCCGCGCGATATGAGGTCTCAAAGCGTCTGGCGTTTCGGGCCACGATCAGCAACGGATTTCGCGCACCTTCTTTGGCGGAGCAACATTTCAGCAGCCTGAGCGTGACGCCGACCGGGGCCTCCGGAAGCCTCGCCGTCAACTCGGCCGCCGCCGAGCTGCTCGGCGCGACAAAATTGAAGCCTGAACGTTCCACCAATATCAGCGGCGGCGTTGTGTTTGAACCCTTCCCGCGACTGCACGTCACCGCCGACGCTTATCAGATCACCATCCGCGACCGCATTCTCGGCGGAGGCAATTACAACGGCGCGTTGGCGGAAGAGGCTATTGGCCTCACCGGCATCGCGCTCCCACCGGGGCTGGATCCAAGCAATGTCACGGCCAATTACTTTTCGAACGCAGCAAGCACACGAACCCAGGGCGTCGACATCAACGCCGACTATGTGACTCGCTTCGGGCGCTATGGCGTAGTCGACTGGTCAGTGGGCATCGACCTGAACAGAACACGCTTGCACCACCTGTCGAACGATGCGAACGGGACGCCGCTGCTGAATGCGCAGGCGATCGGCTGGATCACCACAGCAACGCCCCGCAGCAAGATCATTCTGAACGCGCGATGGACTATCGGGGCGTGGGACGTGAACGTACGTCAGACACGTTACGGTCAGACGACGGGAAATCTCACGTATCAGGTCGCCGCGCCTGCAGCTCTTCGCTACTCGATCCAGCAATTCGCTCAGTTTGAAAATTCCCCACGCTGGATGACAGATCTCGAAGTCACGAGACGCTTTATGTCAGACCGGCTGAGGGCGACGATCGGCGTGAACAATCTCTTCAATGTGCGGCCGAGAAAACTGCCTCTCATTCTTAGATACAACGGAAACTCTATTTACGACACGTCATCATCCGGAATTCCGATCACCGGGTCCTACTGGTACGGGCGAGTGGGATATTCATTCTGATGGGCGAGCAGCAAAGGGTCACTTCAGTGTCGGATATGCCCGTAATAAAGCGACGTTCCCTCCTTTCCGGCGCAACCGCACTCGCGCTGACCGGAACATGCTCCCCACGCGCAAGGGCTGCGTCCGGTCAGGAACTGACTGTGAGCTACCAGCAGTCCTCCATACTGTTTCAGGTCGCGCGCGCAAACAATCTGATCACCCCACGGCTTGAGAAAATCGGCTTCATTCCGGTCTGGAGCATATTGAGCACATCAGCCGCCCAGATCGGGCAGGTCGATTACGTCAGTGACGTCGCGGAAGCCGTGCCCGTCGTCGTTCTCCCGCTGTTCCCGTCGTTGGCCATTTACGCGGTCGAAGGGCCAAGCCCGAGCGCGCTTGGCATTGTCGCAAGAAAAGAGAGAGGAATCGCTAATTTCTCCGACCTGAGAGGACGGCGCGTCGCCGTAGGCAAGACCGGAAGCGCATTCGACTTTCTTCTGCAGGCCCTTGCTTCCGCCAATCTCAAGCTGTCGGACATTCATCCTGTTTATGTGCCCGAATCAGCATGTCTACAGGCCTTTCGAAGCGGCGCCATCGATGCGTGGGCGACTTTTGACCCGTTTTTCAGTTTCGCCACAGCGCTGCCAGAGGCTCATGTTTTGGGCGACGGCTCTGCCGTTAAAATGCGTTACAATCGCTACTATCTGGCTGACTCCGCCTTTGTGCAGGCTCATCCCGAGACCGTTACGACCTTCCGCTCCGTCCTGAACGATGCAGCAGCATGGGTACGCGACAACCAGAGCGCAGCGGCGTCTCTTCTTTCCCGGCAGTGGGAAAATATGTCCATAGATACTGTGACATCCGTTTTGCAACACAGGACTTTCGCAGTTCGCAGTCCCGACGCAAGCGATCTCGATACGCTTCAGGCGATCAATGACCGTTATGCCGCGCAGGGGCTGGTCCCACCGGGGCGCGATTTCAAGACGACAAAAATCATCGCGTAGGAAGAGGCAACAATGAGCAAAAGACAACTGAAGCTTGGACTTGTACCAACGGGCGTCGGAGGGCCAGGAAACTACAACCGGTGGCTCGACCCCGAAATTCCGGCTAACGCAAGTGTTGACGTCAACTGGTTCGCGGACGTTGCACGACAGGCGGAAGATGCGAAATTCGACTGGCTGTTTATCGTGGACAGCCAGTTCATCACACCGAATTCTCCGCCCCATTATCTCAGCAGACTTGAACCGCTGACACTGCTCTCGGCACTGGCGATGGTTACCCGCCATATCGGTCTCGTTGGAACATTGAGCACGTCATACAACGACCCTTTCAACGTCGCGCGCCGCCTTGCCTCCCTCGACCTGATCAGCGGCGGGCGAGCAGGCTGGAACGTCGTGACGACTGGTGACGCCGGGACCGCAAGTAATTTCAGCCGCGAAGAGCATTTCGATTACGAAGAACGACATAGCCGCGCCGAGGAAGCTATTGAGGTCGCACGAGGCCTATGGCGTTCGTATGAAGATGGAGCCCTTCCGCGCGACAGGGAGAAGAAGCTCTTCCTCGATCCGTCGAAACTGCATTCCCTGAACCACAAGGGACGGCACTTCAGCGTCGCCGGGCCGCTGAATATCGAGCGGTCGCCGCAAGGCGAGCCGATCATTTTTCAGGCAGGCGATTCAAATCCCGGTCGAGACCTCGGTGCGCGCTACGCTGACGCGGTGTTCACTCACGGTTCAACCCTTGAGGCAACACGGGCGTTTCGCGACGACATGCGCAAACGCGCCGCGTCGCTCGGCCGCGACCCTGACAGTGTGCTGATCTCCCCCGGCATCAAGTTTGTAATCGGCGACACGGATGCAGATGCAGTTGAACTGGAGCGGCATTACGCCGCACATGATCACAGCTTCGATTGGGCCTTGAGGGAATTTGGTCGACTTTTCGGCTGGCATGATTTTACCACATACGATCTGGACGCCCCCTTCCCCGCAGAAGTCCTGAAACTAGCGGAAAAGAGCTGGTATACGGCGGCGAAGGCGATCACTGAACGCGCAGTGGCGGAAAAACTGTCGCTCCGACAGGTCGTGGAAGCCACCCAAAACCGCGAGCGCGTCGCATCGGTCGGCCGAGGCAAACCGTTTGTTGGCTCGCCTGTAACTGTTGCGGGCAGCATTGCTGAGTGGTTCGAGAATGGCGCATTGGACGGCCTCAATATCTACCTTGAGCATCCAGCCCAGTTCAGGCGTTTCGTGGCTGAGGTTTTGCCGATCCTGCGTGAGAAGGGAATCGTCAGAACGGAGTATGAAGGCGCGACTTTGCGAGAAAACCTCGGTTTGTCGCGCGGCTGACACATAAAGGACGTCAAACAGGGAGGGACATAGCGCGCTGCGAAGCAACGTTCGCAGGCGCATGTCTTGAGAAAAATCCGAGAGCCCGCCGCCCATTAAGGTCAGCGCCGCCATCAGGCGGCGTTGGAGTCCGCTTCAGCCCTCGAGCAGAGACAACAACGTCCTGCCCATCTCGGCCGGGCTGGGTGCAATATGAATGCCCGCCGCGCGCATGGCCTCGATCTTCGCCTCGGCCGTTTCTTCACCACCGGAAATAACAGCCCCCGCATGCCCCATACGGCGGCCGGGCGGCGCCGTGATGCCTGCGACAAGACCCACGACCGGTTTTTTCGTTCGGCTGTCGCGCAAGAACTGCGCCGCTTCGATTTCGGAAACGCCGCCGATTTCCCCGATGATGATCATGGAGTCGGTTTCAGGGTCGGCGACGAAGCGTTCGAGAACGTCGATGAAATCCATGCCCTTGATCGGATCGCCACCAATGCCCACGCATGTGCTTTGCCCGAGCCCAAGATCGGAGGTCTGCGCAACCGCTTCGTAGGTCAGAGTCCCGGACCGCGAGACGATGCCAACGCCGCCGCGCCGATGAATCTGACCGGGCATGATGCCGATCTTGCACGCGTCTGGCGTGATGACACCGGGACAGTTCGGCCCGACCAGCAGACTTGTGGAACGGTCCAGCGCCTCCCGAACGCGCAGCATGTCCTGCACCGGAATGCCTTCGGTGATGCAGATGATCAAAGGTGTCTCGGCGGCGATCGCCTCAATAATTGCGTCGGCCGCGCCAGGCGGCGGAACGTAAATGACCGTGGCGTCCGCATGTGTCGCGGCGCGCGCCTGCTCCATCGTGTCAAATACCGGAAGGCCGAGATGCGTATCTCCGCCGCGGCCCGGCGTCACGCCGCCAACGACCTTCGTGCCATAGGCGATCGCCTGCTCGGAATGAAACGTTCCGTGCGCGCCTGTGAACCCCTGCACAAGAACTTTTGTGTCTTTATCGACGAGAATAGACATCAGGCTACCCTCCGGCTGCGGACGGCTGCTACAATCTTGCGGGCAGCGTCCCCCAGATCCTCAGCGACGATCGCGTCGAGACCGGATTCCTCGATCATCTTCAACCCCTCCTCGACCTTCGTGCCGGCCAGACGCACGACAAGCGGCGTTTTCAGCCCGACCTCCCGGCAGGCGGAAATCACAGCTTCCGCAATGATGTCGCAGCGCATGATGCCGCCAAAAATATTGACCAGAACGCCTTCGACGCTCGGATCGCCCAGCAGAATGCGGAACGCGGCGCCCACGCGCTCGCGCGAGGCGCCGCCGCCCACGTCCAGGAAATTGGCCGGAGATTCGCCTTCGGAATGGATGATGTCCATCGTCGCCATGGCAAGGCCCGCGCCGTTGACCATGCATCCGATCGTGCCTTCCAGACCCACGTATGAAAGACCAAACCGCGCAGCCTCCCGCTCGCGAGGATCTTCCTCATTCGGATCGCGGAGTTCCTCGATCTCCTTGTGACGGAACAGGCCGTTGTCGTCGAAGCCCATCTTGGCGTCGAGCGCGAGCAGCGTACCCTCCTTTGTGACGACAAGCGGATTGATCTCGACCAATGCGGCGTCAAGCGTGGTGAACGCGGTGTACGCCGCGCGCATGACCTGCGCGAACTCCCGAATCAGTTGCCCCTTGAGACCGATTTTCACCGCAATGTCCCGGGATTGGTAATCGCTGAGGCCAAGCGCGGGATCTATGGGAACCTTGTAAATGCGTTCGGGCGTCTTCTCGGCCACGTTTTCAATGCTCATGCCGCCAGCGTCAGACGCGACAACCGTGATGCGTCGCGCCACGCGATCTATGAGAAGCGACAGATAAAGTTCACGTTCGATGGCGCAGCCTGCCTCGACATACAGGCGACGAACAACGCGCCCGGCAGGACCGGTCTGTCGGGTGACGAGCGTGCGGTCGAGCATGTCGTAGGCCGCAGCCTTCGCCTCCTCCGGGGTTTTCACCAACCGAACGCCGCCACCGGAAGACTCTCCCAGAAAATGTCCGGCGCCGCGCCCGCCTGCATGGATTTGCGCCTTCACGACGAAGACGCTCCCCGGGAGCGTCTTGGCCGCATCTCGCGCTTCCCCCGGCGAATGCACGACCACCCCCAGCGGCACGTTCATTCCGTAATGCTTGAGAAGAGCCTTAGCCTGATACTCATGAATGTTCATTGCTTCATCCTGAGTCCCACCCGATCGCGGGGGGATGTCTTGTGGCCGTTATGCGGACTCCGCGTGTCCCCAGTTATCGTGGTTCAAACCTCGCCCGCCTCGGCTGTTGTTTATTTTCGCTCCGGCTTTGTAGCAAACGTTTGATTGGGAAATACGTTCAGCCCGCTCACCCGTTCGTAACAGTGAGTGTTCGACGCCAAAGGCGATCTGTCAAAACACGTTCGTCGTATCATCGGCGTCTCATACGCACACGCCTTGGCGTCAGAGAACTGCTCCTACGTCCTTGCACACAGGAACGTCGCCGCTCGACTACACCGAGCGCCAGCGGCATAACCGTCACCGGAACCATAACCAGCCGGTCCAGCCGGCCAGAAGAGGCCGGCTGGACCGGCTGGAACACAGCATGTCCGTCGCAATAGATCGCCGTCTTGAAGCTGCCCGCGCAGTGGTCGAGGACGCCTCTCGCCTGGCCCTCGCAATGCGCCCGCCGTCCGGCGGTCCCAGCGGCAGCCAAAAATCCGCCCAGGACTGGCTGACCGAAGCGGACGGCGCCGTGGAAGCATTCGTCGCTCGCCGCATGCAGGAACTGTTCCCTGAAGACGGGTTTCAAGGCGAGGAAGGTGGCAGCGTCAGGCAAGGAAGCTTGCGGTGGGTGATTGACCCCATCGACGGCACGTCGAATTTTGCGCGCGGCCGCAATCGCTGGTGCGTGTCGCTTGGGCTGCTGGACGGCGATCGCCCGGTGGCGGGAGTGATCAACGCCCCCGCGCTGGGCGAGATCTACACCGCGCGACTGGGCGGTGGCGCGTTCATGAACGGGAAGCCCATTCATGCTTCCCCCGTCACCGATACGCGTAGCGCGATGATCGAGATGGGATGGAGCAACCGCGTTCCGAAACCAGTTTTCATGGAAAAAATCGGGGCGATTCTCGATCTCGGCGCGATGCCGCGTTCGGGCGGGTCCGGAGCGCTTGCGCTGGCTGACGTCGCATGCGGGCGGCTGGACGGCTATATCGAGATTGTCATCAACCTGTGGGACGTCGCCGCAGCCCTGATCATCCTTGAGGAAGCGGGCGCCCGCGTTTCCCCATTCCTGCGGGAAGGCGGCTTGACCGGCGGGGCCACGATCCTCGCCGCAGCCCCGGGCGTGGCTGAAGCCCTGTCGCAGGCGACAGGAATTCCCCTCGCCTGAGCATCAGGCGTTCATTCGGGTTTTCTGAACGCCAGCACTTTTGTGATCTGGCGTTGGCGCGGCTCCCCTTCCTGCCCAAGCGTCAATGTCTCCACAGTCACCACCCCCTGCTCAGGGCGAGATCGAGACGGCGCAATCTCCAGGACACGGCACTCCACGCGCAGCCTGTCGCCCGGATACGTGGGGCGCGGCCATTGAATGTCGGTCGAAAGACCGATCAACCCTTTGTAAAATGGAAGGGTTTCAACCAGAAGGCGCATGGTGATTGCAGCGGTGTGCCATCCACTTGCGGCGAGTTTACCGAACATTGAGGCTTTGGCGGCTTCAAGGTCAGTATGGAATGGTTGCGGATCGAACTGCTGCGCAAAGGCTACAATCTGATTTGCGTCCATTTCGTATTCGCCGCTTCGAAACAGATCGCCCGTCTTGAGATCGTCAAGATACCATGGCCCCGAGGCATTATTTGGCTGCATGAGAATTTCCTCTCTTCAGAGGTAAGCAGATCACGATCAACAACCACCCGTACGCGTCACTGTAGCGGCGGATCTTTCAGAGGCTCCGGCTCTTCAGGCTCTTCGCGCGCCGGAGGTTCGTCCAATGCAGGCGGCGGCACAGGCGGGATGCGCCCGGGATGCGGAATTTCGGGACCGGTAGGTATCCCGCCCGACGATATGATGCCTGATCGCGTCATTCAAAAAACTCCCCTCATTGGGAGACCATTTTAGTAACCCAACGGCGTGCGCCGCGACGAGAGGCGCGATCCGCCTCCCTCCCCATGCCAGCGATGTGACTTTGGCGGTGCGAAGCGCAGATGTCCTGATGCGGACGCAATCATGTCACGCGGCGTCGACGGTAAAGGAATTCAGCAACGACTGCTGAATGTTTTCAAGGTCAGAAAGCGTAGCCGAAATCGCCGCACTCATGGCGTTGAGATCGCGCATCTTTTTCTGAATTTGCTTCAGAAGAAGCATTTTCTGCGCGCTGTGCTTGGGGTCCGCGTCGTACAGGTCAAGATACTGCTTGATGTCGCGCAGCGTGAAACCAAGCTGCTTTCCGCGAATGATCAGCTTCATCCGCGCCCGGTCACGGATTGAATACACGCGCGTCGTGCCCACGCGGGACGGCGAGATCAGGCCCTTGTCTTCGTAAAAACGCATGGAGCGTGGCGTAATCGCCAGTTCACGAGAAAGTTCGCTCACAGAATATAGCCGGTTTTCTTTCGGGTCTTCCGCATCGACGCTCATATCGCTCTGTCCCTTTCGTCTTGCTGTCGCACCGTGGGCGACAGGAGCCTTTTATGTACCACGAGTGTCGGCCATGACGCCGTATCGTTGCAAACTCGATGCAGTTTGACGGGCTGCACTCCCGGCTCCCGCCAGTGTCGGGCTTACTGAACTGGAACAGTCTGTCTGCCTGGCCCACCCATCAGATCACGACGCATTCGTCGACATCGGCGCTTTCAAAAACCCCCTCAACGCCTTTCCGGCGTCAATTCCATCAGGCTTCGGCGAACCTCGTTTGAACACCCCGCTCGCCCGCACGACCGGAGCCCCATTCACACGCGCCAGTCCCTGCACGAAAACGGCGTTGCGGGTCACACGCAGAACCTCCGCCCGGATTTCGACCCAGTCGTTCAATTCCGACGGCGCGAGATAATCGACAGTCAGAGACATAGTCGGCAAGATCGCAAGCTGAAAGTCGTTCCTGTACATCGCAGCCAGCGCAAGGTAACCGTCGCACACAGTCGCCAGCATACCGCCGTGACAGATTTTCGCGTGGTTGCAGTGGCGGGCCTCCACCCGAAAACCCGCGACGAGATGACCATCATCGTCCTTGATCGCGAATCCGCCGGTCAGAGCGTCAAAACCATCCGGGTTCAGGATTGGGATAGGAACGAACCCGGCGGGAAGCTCTGTGTGTTTGTTGTCCTGTGTCGTCATCAGGCAACTCCGTAAGATTGGTCTTCCGCAGCGTTCCCGGCGCTCGGCCAGACCGTCGCCGGGAACGTAGCACGCCCTGCAGTTAGAACAGGTCTTCAGGCAGCTCCATCAGCGACTTTTTGCCCGACTTGATCTTCAGATACAGCGCCGCGGACTCAGGCAGGATGCGATCATAAAAGAAGCGGGCGGAGCTCAGCTTCGCCGTGTAGAAGGCCTTATCCGGCCCCTCCGCCGCTCCAAGTTTGGACACGGCGATCGTCACCGTACGTGCCCAGAGGTAAGCGAGCGAGACAAGGCCCATCAGGCGCAGATAATCCGTCGCCGCAGCTCCTGCCTCCTCGGGGTCCGCCATGCCTTTCTGAGCGACGTGCGCGGTCGAAAGCTGCAACGCGCCAAGCGCGCGTTCCAGGCCCTCGATCATCTTGGAGAACAGCGGATGTTCTTTGTGTTCGGCGACGAAGTCCGCGATCGGATGGAACAGGCCCCGAAGACTCCTGCCCATGTGCGCCGGCAGCTTACGGCCGACGAGGTCGAGCGCCTGCACCCCGTTGGTGCCTTCGTAGATCATGGTGATCCGTGCGTCACGAGCGAACTGCTCCACGCCGTGATCATGGATGTAGCCATGACCGCCATAAGTCTGCACAGCGAGATTGGCGGATTCCGAGCCCATGTCAGTGAACATCGCCTTGACCACCGGCGTCAGCAGCGCGACGAAGTCTTCGGCGTCTCGACGCTGGGCTTTGTCTTCCGTGTGCTCAGCGATATCCAGGGCGTTCGCCACCCAGGTCCCAAGCGCCCGGCACCCTTCCGCATTGACGCGCATGGTCATCAGCATCCGGCGAACGTCCGGATGGACGATGATCGGGTCTGCCGCGAGCTTCGGATACTTGGGGCCGGAAAGCGCGCGCCCCTGCAGACGCTCCTTCGCATATGAAACTGCGCTCTGGTAGGAAACTTCAGTTATGCCCAGACCCTGAATGCCGACGCCGAGACGCTCGGCGTTCATCATCGCGAACATGGCCTGCATGCCTTTGTGAGGCGCGCCGACCAGCCAGCCTTTGGCTTCGTCAAAACTGATCTGACAAGTCGCGGAGCCCTTGATGCCCATCTTGTGCTCAAGCGCGGTGCAGACCACGGGATTGCGTGCGCCGAGACTGCCGTCCTCATTGGGAAGAAATTTCGGAACGAGAAACAGGCTGATGCCCTTGATGCCTTCAGGCGCATCGGGAAGCCGCGCCAGTACCAGATGAATGATATTCTCCGTCAGGTCATGCTCGCCCGCGGAGATGAATATCTTCGAGCCCGTGACCGCGTAGGAGTCGTCGCCTTGTGGAACGGCTTTTGTGCGCACAAGACCAAGATCAGTGCCGCACTGCGCCTCGGTCAGGCACATGCTCGCCGACCAGGTGCCGTCGATCATCTTCGGCAGATAGAAGGATTTCAGCTCATCCGAGCCGTATTTGCGCAGCGCCGTCATCGCGCCCGCCGTCAGGCCCGGATAGAGACCGAACGACAGGTTCGTCGAACAGATCATCTCGGAGATGAGCATGCCGACGCTTTCCGGCAGACCCTGCCCGCCGTATTCCGGCGGCGCCGAGACGGACGACCAGCCGCCGTCACAGAACTGCTTGTAGGCCTCCTTGAAACCCGTCGGCGTGTGCACCACGCCGTTTTCGAGCCTGCATCCCTCTGTATCGCCTACCGGATTAAGCGGCAGCAACACGCGGGTGGTGAATTTCGCCGCTTCTTCAAGCACCGTCTCGACCAGATCGGCGTCGACGCCGGAAAACGCCGGGATGCTGGTCAACTTGGAGAAATCATGAAGTTCGTTCAGGACGAACTTCATGTCGCGGAGGGGGGCGTTATATGTCTGCATTTTCTTGTATCCCCGTCGCTCAGTTTCTCAAGGGCTTGCCGGTTTCGAGCATATGCTCGATGCGGTCCAGCGTGCCCGTGTTATGCAGCAGGCTCATGAAGCCCTTCCGCTCCAGCTCCAGCATTTGCTCTTCGGTGACGATCTCCGTCGTGTCGTGCTCGCCACCCGTCAGAATGTTCGCAAGCTCGCCAGCTACGGTGATGTCATATGGCGTTGCGACGCCCTGCGAGGCCATGCCCGCGACCGCCATGTCGAACGCTGTGCGTCCCGCAGCGCCTGCGACGCGAAATTCGGGCTTCTCGGGCGCGACGTAACCATCGACCAGAGAAAGCGCGCGAGCTTTCGCGTCCGCCAGAACACGATCGCGATTCATCGTAACGCCATCCGCCTTGCGAAGAATATGCATGCGCCTGGCTTCAGCGGCAGATTTCGAGACTCTCGCAACAGCGATCATCTCAAACGCGCCGCGAGGCGCCGGCATCGGCCCGCGAGGCGTTTTCGGATCTGCCTGATTACGCAGGAGCATCTCCCCGCAACCGCCCCACCCGGGGATCAAACCTACGCCGCATTCGACGAGGCCCGTATAAAGTTCGGCGTGCGCCTGAATCGCGTCGCAATGCAGAATGATCTCGCATCCACCGCCAAGCGCCAGGCCGGCCGGAGCGGCGACGACCGGGAAAGGCGCGTATTTCAACGCCTTGAGGGTGCTTTGCCCTTTGTCGATGAGTTTCTGGATTTCGCCCCATGCCGCCATGTTGACCGCGAAAAGCGCCAGTCCGAGGTTTGCGCCCGCCGAAAAATTGGAGGCGTCCGTATACAGAACCATCGCCTTGAAGTTGGTCTTCACATGATCGATGGATTTCTCCAGAAGTCCCAGAACGCCGTCGTCAAACGTGTTCATCTTCGTGGTGATCTCGAAACATGCGACACCGTCGCCGATGTCCCACAAGGACGCCGACTTGTTGGAAAGAACGGCCTTTCCTTTCTTGCGGATATCGGAAAGCAGCAGCACCCCCTCCGGTTTTTCAACCGGATGATATGCGCCATCAACACCGAAGGCCTGCGTGACGCCGTCACGCTCTTCGTAGAATTTTCCCGAACCGACGGCTTCAACAAGCGCCGGGACCGGGATATCCAGCTGCTTGAGCAGCGCAGCGAACTTTGCCGGTCCAATCTGATCGATCAGGGCGAACGGCCCAACTTTCCAGTTGAAGCCCAGCGTCATGGCCGCGTCCACGCCAGCGATATCGTCCGAAATTTCCGGCACGAGCGAGGCGGCATAGGCCAGGGTCTCCCCCATCACGACACGGGCGTATGCGCCAAACTTATCGGGAGAGGTCAACAGATCCGCAGCGGTCTTCGCGGAGGGCGGAAGAGAGAACCGCTCCGAGCGGGCGTATTCGCCGGTTTTGAGGTTGATGGATTCCTTCGTCTTGCCACCGCCTTCGCGGTTGATGCGATAGAAACCGCCCTTCCCTTTCCGTCCGGTGTAGCCGTCGGCGATCATTTTCGCGATCAGCGGCAGATCGTCCGCCTTGCTGATATAACGATCTCCGGCGGGAAGCGTGGCCTTCATGCTGGCGTTGATATGCGGCATCAGGTCAACGCCAACTAAGTCGATCAGGCCAAAAACGCCGGTCTTCGGAATGCCGAACGGCCGTCCGATAATCGCGTCGACCTGCTCTACGCTGACGCCCATTTCAATCGCGGCGCGGACCGCCACCAGCATCCAGAACGTGCCGATGCGGTTGGCGATGAAGCCGGGAGTGTCCTTCGCCTTCACAACGGTCTTGCCGAGCTGCCGGTCGCAGAAATCTCCCAGATTCTCGATATGGTCCGGATTGGTCGCCTCCCCGCCGACAATCTCCAGAAGCCTCATGTAACGTGGAGGATTGAAGAAATGGGTGATCAGAAAGTCGCGTTTGAAGCTGTCGGGCAGCCCCTCCGTCAGGTCCTTCAGCGGAATGGTCGACGTGTTGGAGCTTACCGGCGCACCGGGCTTACGCACCGCCTCGAGCTTGCGGTACAGATCCTGCTTGAGGTCCGCCCGTTCGATAATGGCCTCGACAATCCAGTCGCAGGATGCAACGGCCTCGATATCGTCTTCGACGTTACCCGGCTGGATCAGTTTCGCCGCCGCCGGGTCCATGAACGGCGCCGGCTCGGTCTTGAGCATCTTCGCGATGGCGCCCTTCGCCAGGCTGCTGCGGTCATCGCCGACCGCGCGGTCCAGCAGCAACACAGGAACGCCTGCATTGGCGATATGGGCCGCGATGCTGGCCCCCATGACCCCCGCGCCGACCACGCAAACGCGTGAGAGGCCGGAAGCGTCCCCCAGAGTCGCCTCTGGTCTGTCTGTCGATTTGAGGGTCTGGCTCATCAGATCCGCTCCATGATCGTGGCGATGCCCTGACCACCGCCGATGCACTGTGTCGCAAGAGCATACCGGGCGTTCTCACGCTGCAGCAGCTGCGCCGCCTTGCCGACGATGCGTGCGCCTGTAGCGCCAAGGGGATGGCCCAGCGCAATTGCGCCGCCGTCGATGTTGATGATGTCTTCCTTGAGGCCTAGATCGCGGATGCACGCCAGAGACTGGCTGGCGAAGGCCTCGTTAAGCTCGACCACCCCCAGATCCTCAACGCTGATCCCCGCCCGCGCCAGAGCCTTGCGGGTCGCCTGAACCGGTCCAATCCCCATGATTTCGGGCTCGCAGCCCGAAACGGCGATCGAACGTATCCGGGCCATCTTCTTCAGCCCCTTCTCGTCTGCATATTTTTCCGAGCACACCAGAACCGCACTTGCGCCGTCGGTCAGTGGCGAAGACGTGCCTGCCGTGACGGTGCCTTTCTGATCGAAAGCCAGCTTCAGCCCGGCGAGTCCCTCGGCAGTCGTGTCAGGACGCGGACAACCGTCTTTGGCGACGGTCCCGTTGGGCGTCAAAATCGGCACGATCTCATCAGACAGACGCCCGGCTTCTATAGCCTCACGCGCTTTCCGCTGGCTGCGCAGGGCGAACGCTTCCTGCTGTTCGCGGCTTATTTCGTATTTTTTTGCGACATTCTCGGCGGTTATGCCCATGTCCATGTACACGCCGGGCCGACGTTTATAGAGCGCAGGGTTGGGCATGGGGTTGTATCCGCCCATTGGGACACGGGTCATGCTTTCGACGCCGGCGCAGATGAAGGCGTCACCGGCGCCCAGGCTAATGGCGCCCGCCGCATTATGTACGGATTGCATGGAGGATCCACAGAAGCGGTTGACCGTTACTCCTCCAACCGAGATCGGCAGATCTGCGATCAGACCGACGATACGGCCCAGATTGATGCCCTGTTCACCTTCGGGAAACGCGCAGCCAAGTATGAGATCTTCTATGTCGCCTGGCGTTACGCCCGTTCTTTCCAGAAGTCCTTGCACGACCTGCGCAGCAAGGTCGTCGGGGCGTGTCCGCGTGAGTTCGCCCTTGCGCGCCAGATGGAACGGCGACCTCACATACCCTGCGATCACGACTGAATTCATGTCTGCGACTCCCTTGCGTCCGATGTCATCACGGCGTTGCGCTTATTGGTTAGGGTGATGACGTAAACGTCAACCTACATACGCATAACACAAAGATTGGTTTTGAATATATGGAAAAAATCACGGCACACGATTCGTTGATTTGCACAGGAAACCGCACTTTCCCCGAAATAATTCTCTTTTTAGTGAATAACAGATGTTCGTTTGAACGGCATTGTAGGGTTGCGCGTTATGTGAATGGAGACCATAGTGATTCCGCAAACGTCACCCATGAGAAGGTGAGAATCGCTCCAGGCGCGTCAAAGACAGAGGCGCCCGGAGGGAGGGGCAAAAAAATGAAACACCTGACCACCACGGCGGCGGCTGGCGCTGCCGCCACATTTATTTTGGCGGCGCCCGCTTACGCTTCCGGCTTCGCGCTCAGAGAGACGGACGCAATTTCGCTGGGCAACGCATATGTCGGCGGGGTGAGTCGCGCCTCCGACGCCGCCACCGTTGTTCTTAACCCGGCAGGCATGTCTCTTCTGGAGTCGAGCGAACTGTTCGGCAACGTCTTTTACGTCGGACCATCGGCTCGATTTTCGGGCCAAAATTACCTGGCGCCGGGCGTCAGAACCTCCGGCAATCAGGGCGGAAGAAACGTTAACAGCGCGGCTACGGCCAGCAGCTACGGGGTCTGGAAAGTCAACAAAAGGCTTGCTTTGGGTTATAGTTTTGGCACGCCATTCGGCCTCCGTATGGACTATCCCCAAAATTGGGTGGGCCGGTACCAGAGTTTGGTCACCACAATTACCGATTACGAGTTATCTTTGGCGGCGTCCTACCGCGTGACCAACAAGCTCTCCATTGGGTTAGGTCCGCGTTTCGACTTCCTGAGCGGGCGTTTTACACAGGCTGCGAATCTGGGAGCGCTGAACCAATACGGGACGACCACGGCCGACCTCTCGGGCAACGGGTTCGGCTTCGGCTATAATGCCGGCTTGATGTACAAGTTTGATGACAAGACACAGATCGGCATCACATACCGCTCCAGAATCTCAATTCCCGTAGCAATAAAAACAAAATTTGCTCCCCCCTGGTCTCTCGCCGCCAATCCTTTTGTACAGGGGCTTCTGGCCTCGGAAAGCGGACACGGGAAGATGCAGGTGACTTTACCAGACTCGGTCGCCTTTGGCTTTACACGTCGCGTCACGCCCAGGCTGACCGTAATGCTGCAGGGAGAGTGGACGCACTGGTCACTGTTGCAGCAGTTGAACGCCATTTCCGATCATGGCGGCTTGAATACGACCATACCGGTTAACTGGCACAATACATGGTTTGGCGGCGTCGCAGTCAATTATGCGCTCCGCAAAAACGTGCTTCTCCGGTCTGGCTTCAGCTATGATCAGTCGCCGGTCAATTCCAGAAATCGTCTGACGCGGGCGCCGGATTCCAGTCGTTTCACACTATCGGCCGGCGTCGAATACAGCCCGATCAAGATGGTGTCGCTGGATTTATCCTACGCTCACCTGTTCACTCCTCGCGGCTCTATAAACAACGACGCAGGCAATAACGCTGGCCAGTTGATTGGCCAATACTCCGGGCACGGCAATGTCGTCGGCTTTGGCATGAGAACACATTTTTAAATCTGCCGCCCCGCCAAATCGGCCCGCCTCCCGCTGGAGGCGGACTTTGATCGCCTCAGAAGAATGTCTGGCCTGACAGATCGCCAGACCGAACCGTCGACCGGAGCGTTTCGGTCGAAAAGAATTGGGAAATCCCGCCATGGGCGCAGTCATGGAACAGGATCAGGAAACAAGGAACCAGACCATGACCGGATTGAGCGATGGCTCTCTCTTCGACATGCTTGAAGCGACCGTCAAACGCTCGCCCAACGTGGTCGCCGTCGACTTCATGGGCAAGACCTGCACCTATCGCGAGCTTCTTGATGCGGTGGAGAGCGCCGCTACGGGGCTTTACGCGCTGGGCGTGCGCAAAGGTGATCGCGTAGGGCTGTGCCTGCCCAACACCCCGTACAGCGTGAAACTGTTCTTCGCTATCCAGCGTCTCGGCGCCATCGCCGTCAACATCAATCCGCTCTACGTGGAGCATGAAATCAAGCAGGTGCTCGGAACATCCGGCGTTAAGGTGCTGGTTGTGACAGATCTTGCTCTTGTGGCGAAGAGCGCTATTGCTGCGGCCAAAGCATCGAACGTCGAACGGATCGTCGTCTGCCCCTTCGCCGACGTGTTGCCCTGGATGAAATCGGTATTGTTCCGTGCGTTGAAATCAAAAGAATTACTTCATTTGACGCCGGATAAGCGGTTAATTCGCTACAATGATTTGATTGCTGACAAACATCGCGCCCCATCGGTGAAGATTGAGGCAGCGCACGATGTCGCCGTGTTTCAGTTCACTGGAGGGACCACCGGCGTCCCCAAGGCAGCGATGCTGACTCACGCCAATCTCCTCTCCAACCTGAAGCAGATTGATCACCATATCGCTGCGACAGTCACAGGGCAGCAGGTCATTTTGGGCGTACTGCCGCTATTCCATGTATTCGCGTTGATGACCGTCATGCTTCTTGGTGTGGAGCGGGGCGCGACAATGGTTCTTCTGCCACGCTTCGACGCGAAGACCACGCTGGACACCCTGCTTCGCACGAAAACAACCCTCCTCCCCGCCGTCCCGACGATCCTGACCGCCCTGCTGCGGGAAAAAGAAATTAATAAGGAATGTTTTTCGAAAATTGTCGCCGTCATATCCGGTGGCGCGCCATTGCCAAGCGCGCTGCGACGTCAGTTTGAGGAGATGGCGAACTGCCCCGTGATCGAAGGTTATGGTCTGAGTGAAACGTCGCCGGTCCTCACTTTCAATCCTCTGAACGCTGTACGTGACGGTTCTTGTGGGACGGCTGTAGAAGGCACGGAAATCGAAATACGAAATATCGATCCTCCTCATGAGCGACTGCCCCTCGGTCAACCCGGCGAGGTTTGCGTGCGCGGCCCTCAGGTGATGCTTGGCTACTGGGGCGTCGACAGCCGTGAAAATCCTTTCACTGAGGACGGATTCTTCAAAACCGGCGACGTCGGTTACCTTGATCGCGACGGCTATCTGTTTCTCGTGGATCGGTTGAAGGACATCATCTTGTGCGGCGGCTACAATGTCTATCCTCACGTCATCGAGGAAGCGCTGTATCGCCATCCTGCCGTGTTGGAAACTATCGTTCTCGGGGTTCCTGACAGCTATCGCGGACAGGCGCCGAAGGCGTTCGTAACTGTTCGGGAGGGGTTCACCGTCACGGAAAAGGAACTTCTCGACCACGTATCGCAATACGTCTCCAAGATTGAGCGTCCGCGCGAGATCGCTTTCCGTGATTCGCTGCCCAAAACATTGATCGGCAAGTTGTCCAAGAAAGACCTGATCATTCAGGAGAATCTGCAGGCGCAGCAACCGGACGCCGCTGCCAGAAAAGTATCCTGATCGGCTACGTCACCCGCGGGGCCGATCTCAGCCCCCCTTTCGAGTTCCTGATCAATTGGCTAGGAGGATGCAAGACGGCTTGATCGTTGCGGCCGCTCGATATGGAACCGATCGATGCCCGACCGCCCGCCCTCCGATACGCCCCCTACGATCACGCAGGATCCGGCGGTCCTTCTTCCCTTGCGGCACACGCTTGCTGAAGACGTGTATGCGCTTCTGATCGGTACGTCGCTGATCGCTCTTGGCCTGCTATGCCTGCATCAGGCCGGGCTCGTTACCGGAGGCGTCGCCGGCGTAGCGCTTCTGATCTCCTATCTCGCGCCGTTGT
Organism: Acetobacter nitrogenifigens DSM 23921 = NBRC 105050; assembly: GCF_000429165.1. Lineage (GTDB taxonomy): Bacteria > Pseudomonadota > Alphaproteobacteria > Acetobacterales > Acetobacteraceae > Acetobacter > Acetobacter nitrogenifigens. The sequence goes on from NZ_AUBI01000023.1 coordinate 29,562, forward strand.
CGCCCGGCGAGCTTTTTACGCTCATAAATATCCCGTTCATCCTCTTTGCCGTCCGCGCCATGGGCGTGCCGTTCGCCTTGAAAACCGCGATCGTCTCCTGCTCGATTACGGTGATCGCATTTGGTTTCACCAAAGTAATCGGCCTCAGCTTCATTCAACCGCTCTTCGCCGCATCCTTCGGGGGCACCATGCTGGGCATGGGCGTACTGTCGCTTGCGCGCCATCAGGCAGGCGTCGGCGGAACAGGCGTCGTAACGCTTTGGCTCCAGAAAACACGCGGGCTGAATGCCGGTCGGTCACAACTCACACTCGATGCGATCATCCTGCTTTGTTCGCTGCTGGTTCTGCCAGCAGAGCGCGTCCTCCTCTCAGCGGTAAGCGCCGTGGCGCTCAGCGTCGTTCTCATCGCCTTTCACCGTCCCGGTCGTTACATCGGCTATTGAGTCCCCTTGCGGCGACCGCGGCTCCAATGGCATTGACTGCGCGTAAGATGTGCGGCGGCATGAGTCTGGCGGCCGCGAGAACGTCACCGCAGCCCTGACGAGTGAAGGAACGACGCCGTAATGCTCGATCGTCTTTACGCCAGAGTACGCAGCCACGCGGCTGGTCCGCAGGCGCCATTCTGGCTCGGCGCCCTCGCCTTCTCTGAAGCCAGCTTTTTCCCGCTCCCGCCGGAGACACTGCTTATCCCGATGGTGATCGCCAACCGCAGCCGGGCGTGGCTGTTCGCGGCGATCGCCACTGTCGCCAGCGTCATCGGCGGGCTGCTTGGCTGGTATATCGGCGCGGTCCTGCTCGATCATGTGGCGAAGCCAATCGTTCATTTCTACCACGCCGAGGCTACACTCGCCGCGCTGCAAGAGAAATTCAGGCAATGGGGCGTCTGGATTATTCTCATCAAAGGTCTGACGCCGGTTCCTTACAAATTCGTCACTATCGCCAGCGGCGCAGCACATTTTCCAATTGCGCCATTTGTTCTGGCCAGCCTTGTGACGCGCGGCGTGCGTTTCTTCCTCGTCGCCGCCCTTCTCCGCCGTTATGGCGCGCCGATCGAGGCGTTCATTGAAAAGCGGCTGCCGCTTGTCGCGGGCACGTTCGCCGTCCTGCTTGTGGGCGGAGCGTTGGCTCTAAGGTATCTCTGAGCGCGTCGAGAGAAGTCAGCGCGAACGCAAAAACACTTTCAGGAGGCGACCGATGCGCTATGACCTCAAGAGTCGACTTCGGGTTCTCGCTTCCCACCTGCGCTCGCGTGCTGCCCACGTCCTGAGAGTTGCGATTATCATCTCATCTGCGGTCAGCGTTTCAGGACCTGCGCATGCCGGTCAGACTTCGCTCCCGCCTGACGCCGCAGCGGTTATCGAGCGTGAAAAAATGAGTCCCATTCCCGTTGAAGGCGGATGGTATGTCCAGTCGTGGCTTTCGCCCGATATCATCACGGGCTCAGCGCTCCCCGCGCGCTATTCGGGACGCGCCCATCCAGCAGGAACCGCAATCGAAGTTGTCGAAACGACGCGTGGTTTCTCGGCGCTGCACAGACTGCCTACCGACGAAATCTGGCATTTCTACGGAGGAGCGCCAATTGAGTTTCTACTGCTTTTCCCCGACGGGTCGATAAAGAGGCCCATGCTGGATTCAGCGCATCCGACGCTGACAGTCCCGGGCGGCGTGTGGCAAGGCTCCCGGCCTCATGGCGACGGACAGGCATGGAGCTTCGCCGGCACAACGATGGCGCCGGGCTTCATTCCGGCCGACTTTGAAATCGGCAGTCGCAGAAACCTGGAAAAGCTATATCCAACAGCGAGGAACGAGATCGATCATCTGACCAGAACGGGTCGCTGAAACGCAATCCGGCAGAGCCTTCGACGCGAGATCAATGCCTTAATGCTTAAAAAAAATACCAAAATAATTAAAAATATTCTTTATATACCTTAAGAAATCTCACCAATTACCCTCCGAAGCAGCGAATGCACGACTTACAGCGCGGGGCGCAACCACCTCTTGTAAAATTCTGCATAGACGCGGCATACGTCGAACAAAAATCGTCAATTTATCAACGCAGTTTAACTATAGTAACAATATACATAAATAACATTTAATAATTCTAAAATTAATAAAATAATCATCCATCAAAAAACATATAATTACTTTCTTGGGACGGACTGTTGGCCGCGACCAGGACCGCTTGCGTTCGACAAATGCTGCTCGACAAATGCTACCGCCGCATCGCGCGCCAATGTAGAAGCCAACGGAGCATCCGTGAAAATCATGCGAGTCAGAAGCGGCGCCACCACAGCGTCAATCACCGCCTCGACGTCAAAATTCACAGGCTCACTTGAAGCATCACAAATCAGTGCAATCGACGGCCGCACCGCATCAAGCAGCGGACACGCTTTCTGCATTCCGTCCCAACCTCGCAATACGTCGCGCACCATCGCCCGGCCAGGTGTGGAGTCCATTTCATCCTGATACATCTCCGCCCAAGCTGGCAGATCGTCCGATAGACGCCCACATGGTTTCAGCGGACAGTCTGTGCGCAAATTCCGTTGGGCTACGTCGCTTATCAACGTCGCGATATCGCTCCACCGGCGGTAGATCGTGGAGGGCGTAACTCCTGCGCGCGCCGCTACTTGCGGAACGGTTAACCCCTCTCGACCGAATTCCTCGATCAGCGCTACCACCGCCGCGTGCACAGCCTCTTGCACCCTCAGACTACGACCACCGGGACGCGGTCCCGACCTTGAGGTGTTACGAATTTCAGACATTGCCCCCTCCCTAACGCAAAATATTTGCTTTAATCGATTTATCTCGCTATCAGCTTAACGCACAATTTTTGCCTTAGATAGGAGCACATGATGCCTCCTCCAATCCGAACCAAAATCTTATGGATCTACAGCGTTATCCTGTTTCTCTTCCTGGGCGCCTCGGCAGCGATCACACCGCTCTATCCGCTGTATCATGAGCAGTGGCAGGCCACTTTGCCAATGCTGCAGGCCGCCTTCGCGGTTTACGCACTCACGTTGCTGCTCGCACTGCTCTGCTTCGGCTCCCTATCGGATCATCTCGGACGTCGCCCCGTCGTCTGGCTCGCAATCGCGATTGAAATCAGTGCTATGCTGCAGTTTTCGATCGCAGGAAGCATTGCCGAAGTTATCCGCGGACGCGCCCTACAGGGCCTTGCAACCGGAATCGCGACCAGCGCGCTGAGCGCTGGACTTCAGGATGCACATCGCGAACGTGGCGGATTGATAAGCGGCATGATCCCAATGGGCTCAATGGCCGCCTTGGCTCTGGGGTCGGCGCTTCTTGCAAAATTTGCTCCTCAGCCGCTGCATTTTGTATTCTACATTCTGACAGCGGCAATGATCATCGCCGCCTGCCTGCTTTTCATCGTCCCCGAGACCGTCTCGCGCATACCCGGTGCACTCGTATCCCTCTGGCCGCGAGTCCACGTCCCTCATGCTGCGCGCGCGGCAATGTGGCGGATCGCTCCCGCCAGCGTAGCCGTATGGGCTTTGGCTGGTCTGCTGCTCTCGCTCGGTCCGACGATTGCACGTATCGCCAATCACGATAGCGGCGGCGCTTTACTCGGCGGCTCCGTCGTCGCCGTCGTGATGACATCCGCTCTGGTTGCAATGGTGGCGCATCTAACCGGTTCCGGAGTGTCCCTGCTACGTAGAGGAGCCGTCGCTGTGCTCGCAGGACTCCCGCTGGTGTTGATCAGTCTGCACGTCGTCAGTTCGCCTGTTTTTCTTCTGGGGGCTTCCATAGCTGGCGCGGGGCTTGGCCTGACTGTTCAGGGCTCGTTGCGCATCATCGTGCCACTCGCGGAGTCACATGAACGCGCAGGGCTGGCCGCTGGCTATTTCGTCATGAGCTACCTCGCTTTCAGCGCGCCTGCCTTCGCCGCCGGCTTCGCAGTGAACGTGATAGGCCTACGTGAAACGACCGATATTTATGTCGTCATCCTTCTGATCCTGACGACACTGACCCTGCGCTCCCTGAACCAACATGGGACCGCTACCGTCCGCCCTGCTCGTTCACATTGATCGAGAGGAATCCGTTCAAAAAACCTATCACAGCGACGTGTCACCGAGTTCGCCAAGACCGCGGCTTGGCTGCGCGGCTCGAAACATGCCAAGCCCCACCTGACGAAATTGGTGAAAATCTGTTTTGGCTCCGAACTGATAAGTTCGCCGCGTCTGCAAAAGCCCTTTGTGAGGCAAAGTCAGAGCTCCAGCTCTTTCCTCCATGAGGACAGCGACACATTGCTGCATCAGCTCTGTGAGTATACGCTTTTTATCTCACCACGAACGCACGCACCGCAAACTGATGCGCCACCGTCCGAGCATCAACGCATTGGAACGCAAATTTCCTAGAGTCGAAAACTCTGCGAACACATGCAGCAAATGTGGCGCGTCAATGGGGTCTACAGTTCCCTTCGCTTGCACGTCGACTTATAATACGAAAGCAAATCTTTGACTCTGTGCAAGCTACGGCGACGCTCATAGCCCATGGCGAAATTCACTCATTTGATCGCACCACTCCCATTCATGCCCGCCGCAATCCAGACGACTCAACACACGACGGTAGAAACCGAAGGTTACGTTCGGGGTCAGAACTCGCATCAATGCGATTCAGGGAAAACCCCTCCACAACGGCTCAGCCTATCTCACACCATCACCGCCTCGCACCAAAGAAGCATCTCTCTCGGTCTGCCGACGGAAACGCCGATCACCAAGCGGCTCCTTTTTTCGGTGGTCCATTTATGGCCTGTTAGGTCTTGAGATGATCTGCTGTTGCAGCGATGCAGATGACAGCCATGAAGGACGTAGCGGTTTTCTCATACCGCGTGGCGACTGCTCTCCACTCCTTGAGGCGTGCCCACAGGTTTTCCACCAGATGTCGGTGCCGATAGGCCCATTTCGGGCAGGCTACTTGCGGTTCGTTGCGTTTTGTCGGGATGACCGGGCGTGAACCCCTGTCCCATAAGGCCTCTCGAAACTGGTTCGAGGCATAGCCCCGATCGCAGACGACGTAGCGCGGGGCGTGCGGCAATGCGTCAAGGAGGGCCATGGCCGAGG
>NZ_AUBI01000024.1 GCF_000429165.1 Acetobacter nitrogenifigens DSM 23921 = NBRC 105050
CCGGGCGCTCGAATTCGGTCCGGGCATTCTGCAATCGCCGCATTATCGCTGGATGCTTGGGGTGACCGCGAGGTTCATCGAGGAAGGGACGGGCTCGCCGCCGGAGGGTGCGGCCCTCTATAACGCCCACGCTCTTCTGGCAGCCCTGCATATCGACCTAATTGAGGACATGCTCGCAAACGGGCTGTCGCTGGACACGATCAGGGAAGCCCAGACCAAGCGCGCCTACATGGCAATGAACATTACAGAATCTGACTATAAAATACTCGTACGCACGTGATCGATCATGTCTGCTTTGTGGAGCGCAGAGCGATCGTCTCAACGTCCGAAAGGTAGGCGACTACCGCCTGTCTTGCACATCGTAGAAAAGACAACCAGCCCAGGGGGAGGGCTACCGGACGCCGCGAAGCAGCACATCATGCCGATGTCCTTCATTGAGTGTTTCCAAAGAACGCAGCCTTGCGTTTCTTCTCCGCCTGCCCGGCCCAGATCTGGCGTCCGAGCCACCGTGCGCCTCGATACAACAGATAAGAGATCAGCAGGAATGTAACCAACCCGCCCCACGCGGCCGCCATCGTGAAGGCGAACATGATCCGATGGGCCTGTTCCGGATGCAACGCCATCTCACACAGATCAAACTGGGCGCGGGTCTGCACGGATCCCGGAGCGGAAGGCGCGGACGCCATAGTCGCGCCCGGCGCTGCGGGAGGCAACCAGACGCGGCAGGCCTTTGTCATGGCTTCTGTCCTGTCCATCAACTCCTGTGGAGGTGGGGTGTTTGGCGGCCTCTCGAGCGCCACGGGCGCAGGCGAGGGATCGGCCTGAGCGAGTGTCGGGGCCGCGCTCGCGAGAACAAGGGCGAGCGGGAGAAAAATGGATCGAAGGCGATAGTTCATGGTGTTCGTCCTTTCGAACGAACCGTGAGCCTCCATCATGCGACGGGATTGTCTTTTTCGTGAATCACTCAGGCGTGTCTTTTTCGTCTCATCATGCGCGCGGACGATGGCCGCTCACAGCAAGGAGACAGAACCGTGATAACGCACAGGGCCACTCTGGCGGAGAGCGTCCAGCCCCGGGATGATCCAGGGATCAGTGGCGAGCATCTGATGCTCGAGGAAGCGTCCACTACCAACGCGACCTTTCGCGTCCCGGAATGTCCCGAGACCAGAGCCCGCTACCGACAGGTTGCGCAGGACGGGGAGGGACCGGTGCCCCATCCACGGTTCCGCGACGGGTGGCGTCTGCATGTCGACATTCTGGGCGAGCGGCGACGCATCGTGGACGGCAGCGTGTTCTTCCGCCTCTTTCGCGGCGAGGACCAGATCACGCGGCCGTTTCTGCTGGGGATGATGACGTGGGAGGAGGATATGAGGCTCGGCGCCCTTGTCACGGCTGCAATGCTGGGCTCTCTGGCCTACGAGCAGGGAAAGGTCGATCCGACGGACAGTCCTGGAGAAATTCACAAGACCGGCCTTCTGCCGCAGCTCATCACGCTGATGTCCAACACGCCCCATGGACTGCGCCCGGACGAAGCGCCCTATCTCAGGGAACTGCTCCATGAAATTGCCGCCTGCCTGATGCAGGAGGTCAAGAGACGAGCCGGAGAGGTTGCGCCGCCGCCGCCTGCCGTCAAGTTCTGCCTTTGATACAGGAGATATGCCTCGTGCTACCGTTCACACGTTTTCCGCCCGCTCTCGGGGTGACCGCCGCTCTGGCGTTCTCCCAACCTGCTCTCGCGACCGGGATTAACAGCGGCGTCAGCCAGTTCGGTCCCGCCGTCACGCCCCACGCCGTACCAACCCGCTACGCGCAACAAGATCTCTCGCTCGAACAGCTGCTGAACGCCGGTTACGAGATACGCTCCAGCGCCAGCAGTGAAAGCGGCGCGGCGCTAATTCTTTTCCGGCCGGCGCACATGGACAGACCCGTATCGTGGATACGCTGCGAACTGCTCGGCGACCGGAACGGCGAGGTCATGCTTCACGCCAGTCACGCCGTGACGTCGGATTGTCGCGTCCTGAACTGACCGCGTCGCGCCTCACATAACGAAACCAGATCCAAGGTATATCATGCCCAGCAACAAGAAATCCGCACCCGACAAAACTGCCGCGCCGAAGACGACGCCGCCCGTGGATCCGGCGCGCCGACGCTACACGGAAGAAGAGATGGACGAACTGATCGAGAAGGCCTGGCCGGATGAGCGCGTGGCGGCCTTTGAGCGTGCGGAGAATGATCGCAGCGCCCCGATCGTCGTCGTCCGCGATTTCGCGCAGATGCGGCCCCAGACGGCTCGCCTCGCCCAGGTGCTCGATCAGGTGTTTCCGAACCAGTTCAAGGGCGTCGAGCGGGGCGAATGGCCGCCTCTTTGCGCCGATGACGGGATGATCGACGTGATTCACCTGGGCAGGCACTGGATCGTGCAGCTTGGATATGATGGTTACGAGCCGTCGAAGCTGGACTTCGTGAACGCGGCCCGTGATGGCGCAGACCTCGACGAGGCCTACGAACTCGATTGCGGCGGCTACAGCGACAAGGGATTTGATTCCTACGCAGCGCCTTTCCCATTGACGGATACGGATCGCGCGGAGCTGATGGAGTATCTCCAGCGCAACTTCGATCGTCCGGCCAGGAAGGTGGTTCTCGACCCCGAAGAGGATCGCTACGCCAAAAAAGGCGATCGGGTTGTCCCGCTGCGCAAGCCTTCCTGAGCGAGCGCGGTTTCTGACAGGCGCGTCCAGGCGCGCCGTATCCGTTCCGCGACGGGCTGGTTGCGTAGAGCGTCCAGCTCCCGCCTGAGCGTCTCGCTTGTGAACACAGCCCCCGCGATCTCCGGCGCGATCTCCGGATTTCCCGTTAGCACGACCCTGCTCAGAACCTGGATGTCGGGATCAATGTGCCGGATGACCGCATACACGGCCTCGCAGTGGCCGGCGTTCTGGCGCACAGGGCTGTAAACCTGCCCTGTCCACCCGCCAGGCAGAGACTGTTTCCAAAAATCATCCCGCGGATCTCCGGAAAGCCTTCCGCGCAGGCGTTTGGTCTCGATCACCATGATCCCGGCCGGGACCATGACGACGTGATCGATCTGCGTCGCCGTGCCCTGGCGGGTTGGCAGAACGAGATCGTGTCCGCAGGCGAGATCTGAATCAGCGAGGATCGCACGCACCTCGCTTTCGCCCTTCTGCCCCTGAATATCTGCCTTGAGCGCCCGCAACAGGGCGTGTTCTCGCGCCGTAAGCGACGAAGCGCGGAAACGTCTCACCATGCTTCAGTCCGCCTGCGCGGGGGCTGGTTGGGTGCGCGCCTCACGCTTCCGTCTATGAGCCGCCATCTGGCGGGCGCGGACGAGTTCGCGGTTGCGGGCGTAGTAGCGCTGGTGCTTCGTCCGGGGGTCGCCTTTCGTCCGAGGAAAGCGCCTCGACTTGTGTGGCGAGCCGTTCTCCGCGATCACGATATCCTGCGCCTGATCAGGCAGGATGTGCGTGTCGTCGCTTTCAGGCGTGACGGCGAGTGGGGCGTGTTTGTTCCCGGGCATACGGTCCTCCTTATCCGTTCGCCCGAGAGTCTGGCGATCGTATGCGACGAAACAGGGATTATTCGCCTGGTGATCGGTCAGCCTCCCGGAGACGGTCGACGAGATCGAGGAGGGCGCGGCAATGGATCAGTTTCCGGCGCCGTGTCTTTGCCGCCACGGGGGCTGACGCTTCGTTCGAACCATTCAGTCGAGGCTGAACCCGAATGGGGTGGGGACGCGGGTGTTAACGCGGACGCCAGGCGGCTGAAGCCTTCGGCCTGGGGCTTTCGGGAAAGCAGGGGAGTTCCGTCTGGCGGCGGGCCGGGAAAGTCCGATGTAACGGTCAGGGAGGCGGTGTCTCCTACTGTCAGGTTGCGTGACGATACGTCGTGCCCGGGCACGACGATCATGCCATGAGTGGTATCTACGCAACCGCTTCGGGCAGTTACTGCAGCAAGCTTCCCGGACACTGTTTCTCCTGGACGCGCTGTACGGATGCTCAGGGACAGCGGCTCTACTCCCTGTTGCCGAAGATGGGCGAAGATTTCCGCCAGCGCCGTGCTGCGGGCGGGATCGACCGCATCTTCCAGAAGGTGCCGCATGGCCTTGCCGGCAGGGTCAGCTATGCCCGCGATTGATGCCTCTATCATCCGCGGCCTGGTGATGACGGAGAAGCGGACTTCGTGTCGGTAACGTCGCCCGAGTTCGGATATGAAGGCTTCCTGAGCGCGCCCGTTCCCCTCTCGGAACGGATGGACGTAATTCAGTTCGTTCAGGACCTGGCCGGCGACGGCGGCAAACCGTTTGACCGTCGCATTGTGTAGTGTGTCGGGATTACGGATTGGCCTGAAGGCTTCGGTCAGACCCATTTCCAGGCGGGACCCCGGGAGGAAGGTGGTCTCGCCCTTTCTCAGGAAACCAATGGGTTCCACCGGTCTGCCGTCAACGACAGGGCGTTCGTTTCGGGTATGACCCGCCCATTCATATATGTCACTGAAGAGATGCCTGTGAATGGCCTTGAGGTGGTCGGCGTCAAAGTTTCCGACCGGCCCGGCCCCTGATCGCAATTCGATCTGGCGTTGCCGACTGCTCCGGTATTCGGCTTGGGACAGCCTTGAATGACTTCGCAGACCGAGGCGGTTTCGCAACACGTCAACTTGGTCGGGGTCATTGGATGTGTTGGGGTAGGTATAACCGTGCTGGGCGGCGCCGCTTGTCATCCGGCCGCCTGTCAGTCGCCTTTTCGAATGGAGGCTCGCATTTCGCTACCCAGTTCACTAAGGGTCATCAGCCCCGCGACATAACGATCCGTTGCCTCTTCCAGAACAGGATCGTGTACGTAACCCTGACGATAGTCGGATGCTCTGGCTTCTTCTGCTGCGCGACGGCGACGCTCGGACTCTTCTGCGCTGATCGGGCGGGCGATAACGGTCTGTTCCATAAGGCGTCCCCCTTTTTATGGATTTATTATATAGCGCATTTCTCTCGTTATATCAATATTTTACTATGAAATTCGTCAAGAGTCGGCGGATGTTCAGCGTTTTCCGGCCGGAAAACGCTGAACGGTGACGGAAAAGCTTTCAGTTCCCTGGCGAGGGTGGGCGCGGCCGTGTCGAGGAGGTTTGGTCAGGCGTCCCTTTGCGCGCAGAAGGGCTGGCGATGGAAAGGTCCGGACACTGCCTAGAATTGGAGTGACGCCCTCCTGTGCCGAATGAGACGCCAGAGCCGCTCCCCGGCCCGGGCGATGATCAGTCCAGACAGGGCGAAAATCGCCGCGGCGCCAACCAGCCCCAGAATTCCAAGCCACAGGAAAAGCGTGTCGGTCGCGTGCGGATGCAGAACTGCACTGCACACGTTGACGGCTTGTACGGTGCTCTCGGGTTCAAGAACCGGGGTCGGGAGCGGTTGCCCCTTCACAACGTGCGGCATGGTGGTTGGAAGCCATGCCTGGCAGGCCGCGCCAAGCTCGTGCAGTGGTCCGGTGATCGATGGCGGGGGCGGCGGGGCAGGTTGGCTCACGGGATCTTCCTCGGGTTGAGAACAGCCCCGAGAAGAGAAGATCAGGATGCGACGAAAAACACGAAACTGAAAAATGAGGACTGAAGGAGAAAAACCCGGGTCACAGGCCATCGCGTCGCCGCAATGGTTCGCCCCTGCGGGGCCGCGCTCCGCGCGCCATTGCCCCGCCGCGATGTCTGTGACCGCCGCATGGTGTCCAACAGGAGAAAATCCATGCATCCCCACCCGATCTCTCTTGAGCCGGTCTTCCGTGGTCGACTGAGCGACCTGCCACAGGAGATCGCCAGAGGCCGTCCAGGCGCGCGGCTGGTCTCGGTCTCCGTCGCGCCGTTCGATTGCGTCGACGACGTGCGGACCCGGCTCCTTGATGACATCGTGCGGGAGTTCGATCACCGCCGCTGGATGGAGGACAGTTTCTCCGCGTGGCGCGCGGTTCTGCAACCCGCCGTAGAACTGGCCTATCCCGGACCCGCATCGGATCAGGCGCAGCCCGACGCCCCACAGCCGCCGCTTGACGCCCAGCCGTGGCGGCTTGCCGACGATCAGGACACCTACGGCGAACGCGCCGCGTGGTGGATCGTCGTCGACGGTTCCCTCGATCGCGAGCTGAGCGACGCCTTCCCCACTGCCGCTCTGGCGCAAGCCTGCGCTGATCGGCTCAACAGGGAGGATCCCAACGCCGAATGGTATCGACACTGGTTTCTCGCCAGCCCGGAGACTTCCGTTCTCTCGCCGCTCGCCCCGGAGACATTGTGATGGCGAACTGGAGCGCCAATCACTACGAAATTTCCGGCTCGGCGAAGGACATCGCGCGCGCGGCCGCGTATCTCGGACTGATGGCCGAGATCGACGAAGCAGGCCGTCTCGCCTTCGTCGTGAACGGCCGATGGGATGCAACCGAATATGGCGTCGGCGACGATCTGGCCGCCCGCTTCCCGGCGCTGTCGATCACATGCGCCTATGCGCCAGAGGAAGCGAACTTCCAGATTCATGAGCTGGTGGCGTGGGAGCGGGGGAGGCGGCTTTTTACCGCCGATTTCGCTTCCGACTGGGAAGGCATGGTGCTGGACCTCACCGCTCCCCATTGCGATTGCACCGTCCGGCTTCTCCGTTCCACTCCGGCCAGTGCGATGGCGTGCCGCCATTTCGGGATGCGCCAGCAAAATCAGGCCCTCCTCGCTCGAGGCGCACAGGCGTCACGCTGGTTCGTCGTCGAACGCCATGATGATCAGACGGTCGCCTTCCGCCTGCCCACTTCGGGTGAATCAGCGGGCGAGGCGGTCATCGTCGACCATGAGGCGCATGTCGCCCGTCTATACAGCGGCGTGGATCCGTGGGGACTCTATCGTGACGTTCAGGGTGTGAGCGGGGACGGGTTTCTCGCGTTGCTCACTGGCCTGGCCGCAGAGGTTTCCAGCGAGGTTCAGGATGAAAAATCACTCGCCCTCATCACCATATAGACCATAATACATCAGGCCCCCCATAGATATGATGTGAAACCCCACCAGTCCCGCAAATATCGGCCACCACTGATAGCCAATCACTCCGATTTTCATCAGGATTCCGATGACTATTGCGCCAATCATCGTAGTAATCGCAGCGATGATCTGCTTGGTTTTTAGCATCATTTCATATCCATAAAAGGCTCAGGGCTCGCCGATCTGAAAACGTCCCCCGAAGCGCCGGTTCGTCTTTCTCGCGACTTTCGCTGCATCTCAGGATGGCCCCAACGCAGCGCCTCATCGTGTGCGCTAATGACTCATCACGCACGCGCCGCAGGGGACCGTCTGCGACATCGCGCTCAGCACCCCAAAACCTTCCACAACAAAGCCCGGTATCACCAGAACCGAGCACGCCACAAGCCACTGCCGACGATCACTAAACAGCAATCCCGTGATCACGAAGGCGCCCACAAGATAGGCCAGAAACCATAAACCAGGACCCGTGGCGCCGGGGTCTTCATAAAACATCGCTCATGTCTCCAGCTCGTTATGCTTCACCTTCAGCAAGCATGATGCGACGGAAAACCCCATGGCGTGGCAAAATGTCGGAGACGGCGGCTCCCGCTGCGCCGGCCCCTACAGCGACGTCAGAAATAACGCCGCGACAAACATACCGATCGACCACACCAGGGAATCATTACCCAACGTCAGCGTGAACATCACAGCGATCAGAACAAACGCCCCAGTCAACGCAACAGCCTGCGCATAGCCGCCCCCCCGCCTCTCTTCCTCCCCGTGCCCGCCATCGCCCTTCATGCCGCCTCCTTCTTTGGTTTGTTGCACGCCTCGCAAGGAACGCCCTGCAGGACATGCGTCTTGTTCCGCCGTTCGAGCCAGTCGCTCGTCCAGCCGCATCTCTTGCAGGTAAACAGCGCGACGCAACTGTTTCCCGCCGCGTAAATGCACCCATGGTCCCCAACGTCCACCATGTGCGCGATACGCCCTCGCCGAACTCGTGGCTTCCGGTATCCAAACAGATCGTCCTGTCGCGCCATCTCGCGTCCCTCTCCCTTCAAGGGCCTGAATATATCGTCTCTACCCGGACACACAGGCTACAGGAGTCTTCTCGCCGTCCGTCTTGCGACCAAAAACCAAAAAATACTCCGGGCGCCCCTGCGGGCGCCCGTGGTTCAACGCTCTTTGGGATCCTGATCCTCAGCCTGTAGCTCACGGTGACGCCGGGAGAGGGTGATTTTCAGGCTCTCCAATGCATCACACACCGGGCACGAAACAGGCTGCGCGCGAGACGGAGCCCGCCACTGGCGTTTCCCGTATCCGCCGTCTCCTTCGGCAAGCATCGTTGTGTTCGACGCGGATTTCTCACACTTGGGTTAATTTCAGGTTATTTTGTAGAATTCAGTTATCCCACAGGAGCGCGATCTGGAATATTGACGATATTCTGCTTCTGGCGGCGGGTTCTGAACGCAGTGAGGGTGTCACGGCCTGAGAAGGCAGTGTTGGTGGAAGCTATGTGGTCTGTGCGCTGTCTGTTTCGTCAGGACGCCTGGCAAAGTCTTCGCAATCGTGCATGAGCAAGAGCGAATTCATGCTGGCAGGGAAACATGTCCGGCATGGACAGGACAATCCGACGGACACTGACCTTTACGATTGTCGCAATTTTGAGCAGCCGCGCGCGGATTGTGCCACAGGTTTCTTTCTCCAGACTGGTCTGGCCGAGGGCCAGTCTTTGCAGAGCGGTCAGCAGGACATAGGCTGCGGCCGAGAACCACAGCCGAAGCTGGTTGGCCCGGATGGTGTGGGACGATGTTCTGTCGGAGAACAGATCCATCTGGCATTCCTTGATGCGGTTTTCCATATCCCCGCGTGCGCAGTAAATCTGTTCGTAGAGATGGCGGGGGGCTGACGTTCCCTGCGGCAGAGTGGTGACGACAAAGCGATGATAGCGGTTGCCGTGGCGCCATTCGGCCCTGGCCACCACCCGCCTGCGGCGCGTCCAGCTGTCCTTTGTGATCCAGTCAAAGGAGGCGAAACCGCGCGCCGCTCTGCCTGTCGTGGCGGCTTCGTCACGAACCTCTGCGGACAAAGAGGCAATCCGGTCATACAGGCGCGTGTTGCCCGCAAGCCCGAACAGGAAGTCAACGCGGTTGTCTTCGCACCATGTCATCAGACTGTCCCGGGCGAAACCGCTGTCCCCACGCACCAGGATACGCACCCGGGGCCAGCGGCTCCTGATCTGCTCCACGATCCGGCGGATGTCTGCCAGTGCTTCCTTCCCCGGGTCCCTGTCTGCCGTGCGCAGGCTGGCGCTGAGGAGATGATCCCCGCAAAAGATGTATAGCGGCAGATAGCAGTTATGGCCGTAATACCCATGAAAGGCCCGGCCTTCCTGATGGCCATGGATACGGTCATCGGTGGCATCCACATCCAGAACGATGCGGGCGGGTGCGCGCTCATGCTGGTCCAGGAAGAGCGTGACGAACAGGGTAGCCAGTGCCTCATGATCAGCAATGATGCGGCAGTAACGGTCTGCCTTGTGGCCACTGCGCTCCAGCCGGTTCAGTGTGGATTTTCCGGCCAGTGCCGCACAGTTGGCCCGGCCTCCAGACAGACGGCCAGACGCCAGGCCAAAGATCAGATCATGACGCAGGGCATCATGATCGTTCAGGTCTTCGTAACCCAGAGCCAGCCCCATGATCCTCTGACGGACAAGGTCTTCAACCCGGTATTCCACAAAGGAAGGATGCCGCTCATCGCGAAAACATGCAGCAAAACGGCGACTGAACCCCAGACTATCATCGACCTGCTTTAGCAGGATGACACCGCCATCCGAACTCATGCGCCCCCCGTCAAAACGGGCCACAACACGCCGTCCACAGGAGACTGGAAACTCATACGCGCCTGCGCTACACTCTGTCTGCATCGGGTTCGTTTATTGATTACGAAAAATTCTTTTGTGAAAAACTGACTTTTCCATAATCTAACCCGATGTACAACCCTTCTGTGAGATTTCCGCGTCGACGGATGCCGCCAGCTTCCCGAAAGGACAGCAACCCGGCAGGCCGGGTTCTCCACTGCGTTGCGACCCTGCGGGTGCAATCCTTTCCGCAAGCCGGCCTTCGGCAGCCGTCACAACGACGCTCACCGAAGGAGACTACCATGACGCTTCCGAAAAACGCCCGCAACCTGCTCAACCGTCTCGCGCGCACCCTGTTCCGCACCCTCAGGAAACTCCACCTCGAGAGCCTGAAAATCACCCTCTCCCTCCCCGCGTTCTTCAAGATCGAAATTACCATCGCCGAGGATCAGGATCCCAAAAAGCCCTGAAACACAAAGGGCCACCCTCGCGGGTGGCCCTTTCGCCATCAAGGTTTACCCAAATCGGCCACGTGCGTTTTCGGTACCGGTTGACCCGTGTGGGGGTGACATGCCCGGTTCAGTGTTTCGACGGTGTGTTTGGTGACATTCACGGTCCGCCATGCTCCTGACACCCTATCTCACGGGCGTCTCCCGGCATGGCCGGGACCGGGCTCTATTCCGCCCTGCGGGCTCCACCGAACCCCCTGCGGGGTTTCGGCCCATGCGGGTCACGATCCCTGACGCAACGGTTTCGGGACGTTGCCCCGGGCTCCCCGCTGTTCTTTCCGTATTGTGTAATGACTTCTCTGTTCGTCACTAATTAACGGGCATGCGGAAAAGAAAGTCGAAGTATATTGTTAAATCAACTTATATTATTTGCTTAATTGTAGTTATTTTCTTGGTTTTTCTCTTGCGCGGCAGGGCGGAACGTACTATCTTTTACTTGTGAGAGGGAAATAACTCCCAATTACAAAAACGCCCCGCCCGGTGCTCGAACACCAAAACGGGGCTGACGCTGACAGAAAGGAACGAGCTCAATGTCAAACGCTGCCACTGCTATCGCTCAAGCCCACACCGTCGCGCAAGAGAAGAAATCCAGCAAGGCCAAAGCCGACGCAGGCAAGGCCCGCGCCCGTTCCTTCCAGCAGGCCGTCGACCGCAAGAACGCCGCGCCGATCGCAACCATCGAAGCCGCAAAGGCCCTGATCCCTACCGCCGCTCAGATCGCCGCCATCGCGCGCGCCTTCGCCATCGACGAGGCCGACACAGACGAACTCTTCGGAGCCGGGTTCAATTCCGCCATGGACGAAATCAAGGTCATGGAGTCCGTCCTCGTATCAACCGTGCAGGGCGAAAAGAACTTCCGCGCCCTCGAAATGCACATGCAGCGCATCGTCGGATCGCGCGTCGCGTCCGCCTTCGGTCAGGCCCAGTTCTACGAAACACGGCGGCAGGCCGCACGTGAACTGTCTTCCGGCTTCGCTAACGATGACCGTGACGAAGACCGCATGGGCGTCGACGGTCAGGCCAACCGAGCCGCAGCCGCCCGCGAATTCGCAGCCCAGCTCGGCATGAAAGCCTATGCCCTCGTCTGCCTCGCAGAAGGCTCCGCAAAGGCTTACGCCGAATATTTCGGCTCCGAGTGGAAGCCCTACACCCGCGCCAACAGCCGCGCCCTTGACCGTCAGGTGGCCGACGCTCAGGCCGACGCGCTCGGCTTCTAACCCTCGCGCGGGTCGCTCAGGCGGCCCGCCCCCAAACCCCACAGCGGAGCCAGACACATGGACTCGCCCGCATACCGCAACGGATCGCACGCCGCATATCTGGAATTGCACGCGTCCGAAAATCCCTACGACCCGCGAACTCAGTTTCACGATCACCACGAATGGGAACGCGGGCGACAGCAATACACCCCGCCCGGCGAAACATCCCGCAGATTCCCGCCCCATCCCGTCAGCCATAAAAGCTGAATCGCTCGCGTCGCAAAATCTCAGGAGTACAAAACCATGCGCGCTTATTGCTTTCGATCTGGCCACATCGAGTTCGGCTCTACCAACCCGGAAGGCACGCTTCCAATCGGAAGAAGCCGCAGCGAAAAAAAGCTTCGCGAGATCGTGGAGGTCAACGCGCGCCGCGCCTATGACGGCAAGACGCTGCTCGTTCCCGGAATCCCCGAAGCAGACACCGAAGAGGCGGCCCTTGCCGCATGGCGCAGATTTCGCGACCTCGTGGAAATGCGCCTCGATGGTCGCAGCGGATGGCCCGCGCAGGCATGATCCGTTCGGCGGCCCACATAAACACACGGAATACGGAATTCCCGTAATTTTCCCTTTACTTTGAATACGGGAATCCAGTATAGTTTCTCATGGAAAGCAGGTTCGACCCCGCGAAAGACGCAGCCAACCAGCAAAAGCACAAGCTGTCTCTGGCGTTCGGCGACCGTATCTTCGAAGACGAAAACCACCTGATTCTTCCCACCATCCGCGCCGAGGATGAAGAAGATCGTTACAAGGCGGTAGGTATCGTGGATGAGAAACTGTTTACCGGCGTTTTCGTATGGCGCGACGACTTGCCTCGTTTCATTTCCGTGAGAAGGAGTAACAACGGTGAAGAAAGAGCATATCATTCTGCCTGCTGATCCGACAGACGCCGAAGATCGCACGGTTTCCATCGAAGGCATGGAGCGCGGCCAGCGCGCGCGACTTATCCGCAAGACCCGCACCGCTCTGGGCCTGTCGCAGGCCGAGTTCGCCAGCCGTTTCCGGGTCCCTGTCGGCACCTTGCGCGACTGGGAGCAGGCGCGGGCAACCGCCCCGGATTTCGCTGTCGCCTATGTTCGGGTCATAGGACAGCATCCCGATATGGTGGCTCAGGCAGTGGCCTGACGGCGTGTCATGACGAAACTGGCCGCGCTCAAACAAAAGTTAATGGAAAATCCCGACGTTAGAAGGGAATACGAACAGGCCGATGCAGATTGCGCCCGCATCGAAGGCATGATCCGCCCGCAGCCCCCAGCGCCTCCCGGTGATGCTGTGCGCCAGGCCCGTAGCCGGGCCTGGTCAAGCTGGGCCTGCTACGCAGGCAAACCGTAATCGGCCGAGGCTGCGCCTCGGCGGCTTCTCCTTCCGCCACCGCTCCACTCGCCCGGATGTCGTTCACCACGCAACTGGTGAGCCATGCCCCGCCTTTTTCTCTCTCCGGACTGCGTCTCCTGTCTCGCTTCCTTCCGGCCAATCTTCTCCCCAAGCCCTAGCGCCAGAGTCCGGGGCGCCCCTGCGGGGTTCGCTCGCTCAGCCTCACCAGGCGGCAAGCCGCCAGGTTCGGTCGAGCCCCCTGCGGGGTCTCGCCACTTCCGTGCTTAGGCTCGCCGCCATCCCTTCATATCGTGTGAATATCATCGCGTGTGTAAGTAAATAATGGGCATACGGAAAGAAAAGTGTTTTCTATTCTTGGGATAAATCGCAAAATACCATGATTTATTTCGGGTTTTCTGCATTTTGTGCTTGCGTCGGTTGGGGGTTCGTACTACTCTTTACTTGTGGACGGGAAGACCGGACACAGAAACTGCCAGTAAAGCCGGTAACTAATACATAATAGCTGTGAAGGAATAGTGTTATGGCTGGATCTGTTAACAAGGTCATCCTCGTCGGCAACCTCGGCAAAGACCCCGAAGTCCGCACAAACCAGCAGGGTCAGAAGATCGTCACCTTCCGCCTGGCGACCAGCGACACCTGGAACGACCGTCAGTCAGGCGAGCGTCAGGAGCGCACCGAATGGCACCGGATCGTCATCTTCAACGAGCGTAGCGCAGATGTCGCAGAACGCTTCCTTCGCAAGGGACGTAAGGTCTACATCGAAGGCAAGTTGCAGACCCGCAAATGGACCGGTCAGGACGGCAAGGACAATTACACCACCGAAATCGTGCTTCCCCGGTTCGGCGGCGAGCTGACCATCCTCGATACCCGCCACAACGAGGAAGACGGGCAGGGCGGCTCACCCTCGCGTGGCAACACAGGCTCATCGAACAGCGGCGGGTGGGACGAACCGGGCGGTCGTTCCGATCTCGATGACGAAATCCCTTTCTGAGTGCGCGGAATTTAACGAAGGGTCGGGGCGGTGTCCCGGCCAGTGAGGCCGGAGAGTTCTCCCATGCAGACCTTGTTCAACACACTTCTCGAAGAAGCCAGAAGCGCCGCCTCGCAGGGCAACGGCTGCTCATACGAACTGTATGTTCAGAAATTCACCAGTGAAGTCGACCGGCGGGCGGCGAAGTTGTCTCCCGCAGAGGCGGCGCAATTCGTCGCTGTCGCGACCTCCCAGGGCGATTACGCCCCGCCGTGCGAACAGGTGACGTTTCCCGGCTGTTGCTCCCACGGCATCGAATGGGGCTGCTGTCCGGCCGGATGTGACGACAACGGGGCGTGGTCCGATGACGAACGGCATGCCGACTTCATCGCCCTCGAAGCGCAGCTTCAGGACGAACTCGCAGCGGAAGAAGAGCGGGAGAGGCTGGAACTGATCGCCGCCCGCGACGCTCGCGTCCTCGACCGGATTCACGCCTTCAGACAAAGGATCGCGTCATGACGCCTCCCGTCCATCCTGCGCTCGAAGCCGTTCTCTGCGAGCTGGTCGAGCCGTTCGATCCACGGCTCGCCGAGGCGGTCAGGAATCAGCCTTTTCAACGAGCGACGCTTATCAAGGCGTTCTGCGACAGCTTCGCCGTGAACTACCCGAACCGGGCAATCTGGCTCGATACGCTCCGCCAGAACGCCTTCAGGGCCATCGTGCTCGACAAGATCGCACGCGGCGTCGCAACGGACGACGAAATCGCGGACCTCGTTTACGCGGAAGTCGCGCAGATCAGCGACCACGGCCAGCACACTACCTGGCAACCCGAGGCCGTCTTCCGACTCACCCGCGAATTGCGCGCCGCCAACGCAAGCGTGGCGGCATAGCTGCGCGATGGACGGCAATCCTTCTTCTTCCGCAGGCCCGACGGCGCGCCTCTCCGGAAGCAGGCTCTATCGCTGTCTCATGGTTCTCGGGTGGTCCGAACGCCTCGCCGCAGAGCGATGCCACGTCCACCGCACTCAGCTTCGACGCGCCATCGACGGCACGTCGTCATTGCCCCTGGATATCTCGGCATGGCTCCTCGATCTCGAAAGCGCTCATCTGGATCGGCCCTGCCCGCGTCTGCGAACAGCCGATCCAATCGTCGCAGGGCAGGCGGGCGAGCAAAGCCGCTGACATATTAAAGAATATGTATTATATGTATTTCATGCCTGATTAAGGAGCGGATTATGGCCTCGGTTCAGCGGATTATGGCTACGGCGGGTGAATTGGTACGGAAGTTCGCGCATTACAGCGATATGGCTCTAGCCCAACCAGTCATCGTTACGCGCAACGGGCGACCCCGCAATGTGCTGCTTTCCATTGAGGAGTATGACCGCCTGCGTAGCCGCGACCAGCAGGCCATTATCGCCGCCGATACGCCCGAACGCTTTCTGGCGGACATTGAAGTTCTTGCAGCCCGTGACGGCGCGTGAGTCATCCCTCCCAGGGAGCCGTCATCCGGTATTCCTATCTGTGGGCCGACGAAAATGCAGCGGGAGCGGAAGAAGGACGCAAGGACCGCCCGACGCTTGTTCTGGCGCTCTCAGTCCGAAACGAAGACGGTTTGGCGGAACTGCTCGTTTTAGCCATTACGCATTCACCTCCCCGCGATAAGACCGAGGCGGTTCCTCTCCCCAAAGATGTTAAGCGCCTTTTGGGTCTGGACGACGCTCCTTCGTGGATCGTTACAACAGAGGCCAACTATTTCATCTGGCCTGGTCCGGATCTTCGTCCAATCCCCGGACGCAAACCGCCGGGCGTCGTTTATGGGCATATTCCGGCTGGTTTGTTGTCCACCGTTGCGCGGTCCTACCTCACTAATCGCGACAAACAGAAAGGCCGGTTGGTGCGCCGCACAGAATAGTGTCTTACGTAGAAAGCGCTCCGCGATAACAGAAGGCCGCCCAGGGGCGGCCTTTGCTATCCAGATCACGGGCCGGACGCTCTATGTCGGCCAACCCATCCACCGTCCGAATCACTCAGAAAGCGAAAAGCCGGCATAAAGCGCGATCGTGACGCCCATGATCGAAAGCATGAAGACCGCCACGATCCTCCAAAACGGAAATCCGGCTCCGTTCGCATTTCCGTCCTCGGCCATTTCAGCGCCTGCCACAAGCAACCTCCAGCAGCCAATGACGCCGCTGATCGCCATGCCAGCAGCGACAAACAATAAAGCCGCCTGCGTCAGGTATAGGCCCATAGAATTACCTCAGTGACTGAAAATGAACCCGAGCTTGCCATCGTCCATGATATACGGGGTGCATGTGTTCCCCGGATGAACCTCAGCATAGGGTTTGACATATTTGGCCGGAACCCACCCGGGTTTGAATGCAAGGTTCATGCTCTGAACATATCCATTCGTTTCAGGAACGTTCGTCGCTACAGGTAAAACACCAAGGGCTGGTGCTATCATCGCTGATCCATCGCGGGGTTCAGTCAGGAGCGGGATGGGATGATCAAAATTCATCATGACGGAATCGGGCGCATCGAGCGCCATACAGACATATCCCGATAACGGCTTGATAGGTTTATGTTCAGCCGCCATCGCGAGTACCGGCGCCAGGTGTGCGATCGCCAGTCCTAAGGCGAGAGGTAGATGTTTCAGTGTCATGTTGTCTTATCCTATGAGCTGAGAATTGGAGAGCTGGCGGCGGAGCCCATCTTCGCGGCGACGGAAGATTTCCATTGGCCGACTGTTTCTCCTGAAGAAATTCCGTTGCTTGCGAGCTGGTTACTTGGCACGTAACTGGACATCAGTGCGCTATCATTCGCAGTGGCGATCTGCGCGCCGCGCTGTGGGCCGAAATTGTAATAGGCTCGTGTGTCCAGGGCGGTCGGGTCGCTTATCCCGGCTTTTTGCAGCGAGGTCGCTGCGTCCTTCAGATACTGGGCCGCCGCGACGGCCTGGGTGGCCGGATCCTGCTGGCCTGATATCCCCGTGTCGGTGATCGAGGCGGCAAGGCTTGGGTCGGACGCCAGCGCCTTCTGAAGCTCCTCGCTGTACGTTCCGTTCGACATCTGGAAAGCCCCGGTGATCGTGTTGCCGCCGCCAGCGGTGTTCACGTTCTGGCAACCAGACTCCACAACGCAGGTCGCCGCAAGAGCGTTAGGATTAACACCAAGCGCGCTCGCGTTCTGTGCGGCGGCGTATCCCCATGACTGCGAATACATCGACTGCAGCGCGTCAGTGTCGCTTCCGGAACTGGTCGTGGTCGAGACGACGGATCCGCTGCCGCTAATCTGTTGCGTCGTCGACGAGGTGGGCGGCGTCCAGTCGCCCATCCCGATTTCCTGCCAGGTTGCATTGACGGTCGGCGGAAGGCCGGACGGCACGTTGACCGTCTGGGCCGCCGCCGGATAGATCACGAAGCAGCATCCCAGAAGCTGCCACGCTCTCCATGAGGGGCGGGGAGCATGGTTTCTCGGTCTCACGGGTTCCTCCTGTAGTGGCGATGCCCGAGTCTGACCGGCCATGATGAGACGGGATTCAAAAAAATAAGGCCCAGGGAGAGAGTGTGTCCAAAACGGCCACACCCTGTCACGGGAGGCGTCCGAGCACGAAGCCACCCAGAATCAGCATTGCCGCCCAGAAGACGATCAATCCGGTAGAGCGCCACTGATACCGGTCGGCGATCAGCTTCGCCCGCCGCCCGACTTCGGGCTCCATGGACGAGAAGACCTTGCTGATCACGTCCAGGACCCGCCCTTCGACCATCTTCTCGTTGATCGAGTGGAGGGCGCGCGCGGCTTCCACGCCGTCGCCAAGGGCATGTTCGATGCTGCGCCGCTCGGTTTGCAGCATCAGCAGCGTGTCGTTCAACGTCCGGGGCATCCTGTCCAGCGCACGGTTCTGGGCCTCGAGAACCGCGATAATCGCCAGAAAGAAGCGCCCGTTCGGGGAGTCAGGGCGCGCCGTGAAGTGTTGAAGAGCCCGCTTCAGCTCCTCGATCGCCTGGTCTTGCGTCGGCGTCGTTTCAGCCGGGGCTATGCGGGCATGTTGGCTCATGATCACACAAATTCCCTGGGCTTCGGCAGGCCCAGCGGCATATCGGGAAGAAGCGCCGGGTCGATCTTCGCCAGAAACTCGGGGAATGCGCGGAAGAACCAGTCCTCGGCGCGCATCCGGTCAAACAGGCCGGTCGGGGGATGCCCTTCGACCTGCTTGTCATCACAAAAATCGGTATAGGACAGTCGCCGGTCCGTAATTTCGTCCATGCGGTCCAGCTCCGGCATGAAGTAGATGCCGCCGTCCGGCTTGCCCGCGCTCGCGTCCATAACGGCGTCCGAGTTGCGAATTTTGTCGAAATGGCTGTCGCTGTTGTATCCAAGAGGCAGAAGCCCGCGGTTCAGAACGACGATGCTGTGTCCTGGCAGGAAGCGGCGCTTTTCCTGAAGGTCCTGCAAATAGTCGGCGTCCGCCAGTTCAGTGCCGAGCATATAGACCACCACGACCTTGATCCCCAGTCTTGCGAGCTGCGGCACAAGAGGCGTCGTGTTGATGATTTCATGGAACGCAGTCCATCCGCCGCCGATATCGAGAACCACGTCTTTCTTGCGGGTCACCAGTCCCTCAATCTGCTGCTCCAGCCACACCTTCTGATCCTTCAGCGTCGAAGCCTCGGGCTTTCTGGCGTCGGGGTGGAAGTGTGAGATTGAATGCGAGACGTTGAGATGGTCGGTGTTCCAGACCTCCACGTCTCCGCCCTGACGAATGACGGTCTGGGTGAGCGCGTTGAGAAAAACCGTTTTTCCCGTCCGTTGCCGGCCAACAGCTGTCAGGAGGACTGGCGGCTTCGTCCGGACGGGGCTGGCTGGTCTGGTCTCGCTCGGCGCTGGTTTGGTTGTAGTCATCTCATACCCTTCTCGTGATCACAGTGGATCCGGTTCATGGTCCGACGAACGCGCCCCGAAGAGCCCGCCGTTGAGAGGGACTTCATCCTTCCATCATGCGACGAAACAGATGTTTCTTCATGCCGTGCGCTAATTTTCGGCTTCAGTGGGGCCGACAGGCTGGTCCGGCACGTCCTCCCCACGCATGAGACGCTCAAGGACGTCGTTTTTCTCCGCGACTATCGCTTCCAGAGCAGGGAGGCGGGCCGTCTGTTCCTGAGCGATGGCCCGGCCGCCGTTCGTTTCGTTCAGTCTGATCTTTTCCTTCAGCGCCGTGACGTCCCACTGGGCCCTCCCCAGATCGATCCTCGCGGCTCTGATCCTGTCGTAACTGGCGCGCGGGTTCTGGTCGGTCGTAACCATGGATGTGACGCGAGCCTCGCTCAGGGTGCGATGAACGATGACTGGTGCGCTATCAGGTTCTGACCTGGCTGGCTCCACGAATTCTGGCTTCCAGTCCGCAGGCAGGCGGCTGGGCGCGACAGGACGGATTGAGTTCTTTTCCTTGCGCTCGACACGGGTTCGCTCGGCTTCTTCCTCATCCTGTGCGCGTCGTGCTTTAGCCAGACAGACCATGCGCCATGTTTTGCGCACACGTTGAATGGACCGCTTGTCGGTTCCAATCGGGATCCCGTGTTCCATCGCGATTTCAACGTATGGCAACCACATCTCGCCGGGCAGGCGATCAGCTTCGAGCTCGGCGTGGTTTCTGTAGAGCCATCGATACAACTCTCCGACCTTACGTTTACGCGGTTGGGATTTGAGCCGCTCTTTCAGGCTGGCGAATGTCATGTGATCCCCCATCGGACTTGCTGACGGGATGAGGATGACCGGATCACATGCGACCAAAAACCGCTTTGAGAAAAAATGTGCCACGTCCAGTCCCATGTCCGGGCCATTTCCGTGCCACCTGTCGCCCCATGTCCGTGCCAGAACCGTGACTGTTCCGTGCCATGTGTGTGCCACCTGAAATCTGGGCTCTCATACACCATTGCACCCTCAGTGCGGGCGGCTCCGCCGCCAGGGACGGGCAGGCGGGAAAGGGTGCGGTTACTAATCGCTCCCTTTGAGAGTTGCGGCTGCACATCCAGAAGGACGATGATGGTCAGTTTTCCGTAGTTCGTCGCATGTTGGGGGCTCAGTCTGGTCTCGGACACACACTCAGGAGAACAAATGATGACCAGATCACTGGACCATGCACTTACGTTTGAAGGTCGAACGTTCGAGGCGTTCGATCACGCCGGGCAGCGATGGCTGTTAGCCAAAGAGGTATGTGAGGCTCTTGAGCTGCGCCGTTCGCGAGATGCAGTCCGACAGTTAGACGACGACGAAGTATGTCTAATCCCACAGGAGACAGCTGGGGGTGTACAGGAAGTGCTCGCGGTGAGCGAAAGCGGCGCCTACCACCTGTCCTTTACGTCCCGAAAACCCGTAGCCAAGCGGTTCCGGCGCTGGGTGACGGAGGAGGTGTTGCCGCAGATCCGGCGCACGGGCGAATACAGGCCGGGCGCAGAGGCGCAGGCCGACAGCGCGCCCCGGCCCCAGATCAGCGAGGCCGATCTGCGCCTCCTGGCGCAGCTGAAAGAGGACGACATCTACCAGTCAACCCGTCACCTGGTGACCCGCGTGAACGGTAAATTCTCGGTCGAAAAAGCGTTGACCGAAGCAAAGCGCCCCTGGTCCTATGATCTGGACATGCTGGAACTGATTCATCTGGTGAAGCTTGTGCAGATCAGCTGGTTCGCCCTGGGGCAGGATAGCCGGCGGCCCGATCAGATGCGTCAGTATATGTGCCGTCTATCCACGGTCATGAAACTGCTCGATGACAAACTGGGCACAGGCCCCTACTTTGAACCGGTATCGGCTGCGTTGCCGGAAGGGCCAGCGCA
The DNA here is from genome assembly GCF_000429165.1 of Acetobacter nitrogenifigens DSM 23921 = NBRC 105050. Taxonomy (GTDB): domain Bacteria; phylum Pseudomonadota; class Alphaproteobacteria; order Acetobacterales; family Acetobacteraceae; genus Acetobacter; species Acetobacter nitrogenifigens. The sequence goes on from NZ_AUBI01000024.1 coordinate 20,745, forward strand.
AGCGGCGTAGGGTCGGTTTTTTCCGGGGCGGCAAGCGGTATGGACTCTTGTCGCTCCATCGTGGCGGGCATTAACGTGCTGGCGGCAAAAACAACAAGACGGAAGACAATGACCAACAACGATCTGATCGAACGAATTTCGGCTGCGGCTGACATCACGAAGAAGGACGCGAAGACGGCCCTTGAGACTGTTTTTGCCGCGATAAGGGAGGCCGCCGCCAAAGGCGAGGAAACCAGCATTTCGGGCTTCGGCAAGTTCGTTGTGCGCTCGAGGCCCGAGCGCACCGGCCGCAATCCCCAGACCGGGGAGGAAATGACCATTCCGGCAGGCCGCAAGCTGGCCTACACCCCGGCGAAGGCCGTCAAGGACTCTCTGGCGGGCGCATAAGGGCTCGTACTCGATCCCGCAACCTGATAGACTGCCCCTCCATGGTGGGAGGGTCTTTCATGCAACTTGCCCTGTTCCCGACTTCCGCGTCGCTGGTTCGCATCGATCCCGCCTGCAACGCATGGCGTTACTACGAGCTGACGATCCAGCCCGACCTGTTCGGCGGCGCCGCGCTCATGCGGCGCTGGGGCCGGATCGGGACGCAGGGCCGGTTGCGTCTTGACCTTTTCGTCGACGCCGGGGCGGCCGCCAACCAGCTCGCCCGCCTGAGCCGCCAGAAGCTGGCCAGAGGCTACGCGCCGCGCCCCTAGTCGCCTTCCTTTTCCGCTCGCCCTTTCTCGTCGCATGACGTTGGCGAAACCTGTGCTGCGACACTTGAAACGCAGGGCAGGACGGTATGAGCAACACCCCACAACCCACTGAAGCCGAATGGCGGGTGCATGTCGACGAACAGTTCGACGCGGTGAAAGAGGCGCTGCGGGCCATCGCCACGCGTCAGGACCTTATTCTTGAGCTTCTCACGCCCGAAAAGAGCGACGGCCCCACGCTGGACGAGCTGCTGGCGCGCGTCGTGACCCTGATCGCCGATCAGCGCCCCATTCTGCGCCGTATTGACCATACGACAGGGGTTTCGCTCGACATTCTGGAAGGCCGCGAACCTCGGTCCCGGGAAACGCCCGACGAGGCGGGGGCTGATGGAGCATGATGACGTTCCGAAAGATCTCGGCCGCCTGCAAGGGGCGGCTGGTCACGGCCTACTACACTCAGGAGATACCAGACCCAGAGGTGGATTTCCGTCTCGATCCCACGAAGGCTCCCGATGGAGACGGCGCCCGCCTGACCAGCTACTATACGGGTCGCGACGGCCGCGCCGCCTGGCGTCCGGACATGAGCGCGCGGGCGGCCGATGTCCTGGGCATCGACCGGTTCACTCCGCCGACCAACGCGCAGCTCGCCAACCTGTATGAGGCGAAGCGGGCGGATAACGGCGAGGCGTGGTCGGCCCATGACCGCAAGATCAGCGCCTACGATCTCACGCTTGCTCCCCATAAGTCCGTGACGCTGGCCGCCGAATTCGCCACGACCGAGGCGGAACGCGCGGCGATCTGGCACGCCATTGATACGGCGAACGACGCCACCATGCGCTACGTCGCCCGCGAACTGGGGCAGGCCCGGCGGGGCAGGGGCGGGAAGGACGGCGCCGAGGAAGGCGAGGTGGCGTGGGTGTCTTATCGCCACACGACGGCGCGCCCGACCGTCGAGGCGAAAGACCCGGAGAGCGACGTCACCTATCTGATCGACACGCCAGTCGGCGGAGATCCGCACGCTCATATCCATAACACCCTGTTCAACATGGTCGTGACCGAGGACGGTCATGTCGGCTCCCTCGACACGAAACAGCTGCGCTCGCGCGTGCATGAATTCGGGGCGTATTTTCAGGCCGTGCTGGCTCAGGAGCTGCGCAGCATCGGGATCGAGCAGCAATACGACGCGAAGGAGCAGGCGACGATCGTCAGCGCCGTCCCGCAACCCATTTCCGATTTCTTCAGCAAGGGACGGCGCAACGTCCTTAAAGCCGCGCAGGCCTATGCGACGGATCAGGGGCTGGACTGGGACGAGATGTCGATCGAGGGGAAGCAGAAGATCCTCTCGATGGCCGGACTGGCCGCACGGCTAGGCAAGGATCAGGGCGCCGATGACCGGGAGATCTGGAAACGGCAGGCGGACGAGTTGGGCTGGGTCGACCAGAGTCTGATCGGACCTGAAATCGATCCAGGCCTCGACCGTCATGGTCGGCTCGACGAGGCCTGGCGCTTCGTCGCGCGCCATCTGGAGGAAGAGTTCAAGACGGCGGCTGTGATCGATCACCACAAGCTGCGCATGTACGCGGCGCGCGGATTGATCGCGACCGGGATCGATGGCGGCGTCAGGGACATTGATGATGTCGTCAGGCTCACCGAGGAGCGCGGCATTGATGTGCGCGGTCAGAGGGTCCAGCTCGTGGTCGCGGCGAAAGGCGAACAGGAGCGCGTCACGCACACCGAACAGATCCGGCTTGAAGAGGATCTTGCGATTCATGTCGCGCGGGCAGCCGGGGATCGGAGCGGGGCTCTCGGTAAGGACGCGATCGACAGGGCCATCGAGCGGTCCGGACTGGATTTTGAATCCGCGCAGGGTCTGGCGCAGCGTGAAGCGGTCTACACCCTTGGACAGGGCGGGGCGATCGCCATGCTGACCGGAGTGGCCGGGTCCGGCAAGACGACGCTCCTCAGGCCTCTGGTTGACGCGTGGCGGCATGACGAACGAGCTGGTCCTGAAGGCCGGCGAGTGATCGGGGTCGCGAACGCGTGGCGTCAAGCGGACGCGCTGAAGGATGCAGGGATTGAAGAGACCTATGCGCTTTCGCCGTTTCTGGATCGCGTGGATCGGGGCGATCTCGTGCTGGACCGCAACACCGTAATCGCTCTTGACGAGGTCGGGCAGGTGGCGCCACGGCAGATGCTCCGGTTACTGGAGATGCAACGTGATACCGGGCTGATCCTGAGGCTGATGGGCGACCGCGAACAGGCGCAGGCGATCGAGGCCGGCGATGCGCTCGAAATCATAAACCGCGTGCTCGAGGACACTGATCGCGCCGAGCTTCTGTCGACGGTCAGGCAGAGACGTCAGCGCGACAGGATGATCGCAGGGCTGTTTCGTGGCGAAGAGCCCGGAGAGGCGGAACTGGACGCCTACGCGACAAAAGGGAAGGCGACCGCCGCCGAAACGGACGCAGACCGGGACGACGATCTTCGCAACCGCTTTCACGCGGACGAGGTGAAGAAAGCGATCGCGATGAAACGGGAAGACGGTACCATCAGTCTTGTCACCGGAGACCATGACAATGTGCTGGAGACGATCGCGCGGCACTATCTCGATCGACGGGACGCCCTCAGAGCGGAAGGCCCGAAGCGGGACGGATCCTGTAAGACCGTCAGCATGTCGGTCCTGACCAACCGCGACGCGGCCGATCTGAGTCAGGCGGTGCGCCGGTTGCTGCAGGAGCGCGGCGAGGTGGCGCGCGAAGAGCGCGTCGTGAAAGCGGTCGACCAGCGCGGCGACGAATACGACATGGCTGTGGCGACTGGCGATCGCGTCCGGCTTTACAGGCGGGTTTGGGGAAAGGTGGATGGAAAGTCCACCTGGGCAGGCAATAACGGCGACATCTGCGAAGTTCTGGGCGTCACCGACGAGGGGCTGCGTCTTCGTCTCGCCGGCGGCCAGGAGGCGGATGTGGAATGGAGGCGGTTCTCAGATGGCCGATCCAACCGCGTCATGCTTGGCTTCGGGCACGCGATGACGGTCGACGCGGCGCAGGGCCTGACGTCGGATGAACACATAAACGCCATGCCGCGTGGCGCGGATCTCGCCACAGGTTTCACATCCTATGTCGCGGAAAGCCGGGCGCGGGGTACGACGTGGACGATGATCGCGGACGGCGCGACCTTCGAGGCGGTGCGTAACGGACGGGCGCTTGGAGACCAGACGTCCATTACCAGCGAGGATCTTTGGGATCATGTCGCGCGCAGGATGGCGCACAAGCCATACAAGGCCCTGGGAATGGATCTTCCGCATCGAAAGCGAAAGGATCGCGATCAGCGGGTGCGCGAGCTGATCGACGTCGGCCGCAAAATGGAGCAGGCGCGACGCGAGGGACGCGATCCGGGACAGGAGAACAAAATCGCCGTTCGCGGACGGCAAATACAGAAAGAGCATGGTGGTCTTATCGCGAAGCTTGATGCTGAGCTGCGACAGATCATGGAGCATGCTCAGATCGTCATGAGCGAGCGCGAAGTCAGCCTCCGCCGCGAACGGGCAGGAGCAGTGCCGTCACAGGGTGAGCCGGTCGTTCCGGGTGAGCGGAAAAGAGGGCCGGAGGCGGGCATAACAGGGCACTTAAAAGTATGAGAAACGTTATTCCAAAAAATACAATATGAATTAAGAATTTACCTACAATCAAGAATCCAAAGTAATACGCAGTTGAGTGGAGGCAGTGGCAAACCACTTTATGATTGGATACCATCTCCCGAAATACCGAGCTTCTCTTAGATTTAAAGTCATACCCCGTTTTGAAATATAAGAAAGTTCGTAAACGGGGAAATAAGCGTCACTGCTGGCTGCATTTTGTATAATATTATTAAACAATATTCTTCCTACCCGTCCATTCCCATCCCCAAAAGGATGCAAGGTAACCAACGAACAGTAAGCGTACATCGCAGACAAATAAGGATTAATTCTGGCATAGGAGTTTAAACGAGATCGTATGTTTTCAATTTCCAAATCGATCACATTACAATCCGGATAGAATATTGTTTCGTGTGAGATGTGGCCTGATGTTCTAACTGGAAAGTTTCGAAACTTAGATGGTGCTTGAAAAATATGGCTGTGAATCTCAATAAGATATTCCACGAACGTTCTATTATCGGAAAACAAGTTATAAATATCCAATTTCGGGCGAGCAAAAATCGACTCATTGCCAGACTTTATACTCGGCATCGAATCATAATAATTCATTATTTTATTCGACAGCCTGTGGTGCAATTTGTAGGAATCAACCAAACATTCATCGTCTATGGGCCGAGAATTATACCACAATACATTCTCTTTCTTCTTGTTTTGTGCAATATAAATAAAATTGTCGGAAAACTCATCAACAAGAGGTAATAGTTCAATAATTTGAATTTGTTCTATACAGGGAAGTGGCTCATATTGTATATAGCGCATTTTCGTCATCCCAGAAATGTATTAACGTCACTTTCCATCGTTCCTGTAAAAACATCATTTGATATATTATTTAATGACGTTGACCTATTCTTGTATTGATCTTCAAATTTATTTTTTGCTAGGATATTCCTTTGTTCGTCGCCGTGTGTGAGATGAATACCACGTCCATGATACAATCGATTTAGCCCCAGCGTTAATTGTGATCGCAATATAAAATCAATATCCTCCCACCCCCATCCTTCTAATGCAGAATTATATCCACCAACAGCAGTGAAGTCTGTTCTCAAGATGGAAAATATACCCGGAGCGCCGCGCGCGCGCGCCTGAGGAAATGATGAAGATATAGTGGTATAGGCCTCAATTCCATTTGATAAGCATATTGTTATACCGTGATCTATCCTATGTAGATTTCCGTATGGGAGAAAGTTTTCAGGAACCACGCTTTCGGATACGGTTTCGAGCGTAACAAAATTCTTCTTCACTACGTTGTGTGCGACGAATTCAAAATCGAAATCTGTCAGGTAAACGTCAGAATCGCAAAATAGCAAAAAATCATTACTGGCGTAGCTTGCGGCTATGTTTATAAATAGTGACTTGTTAAACTTTCTATCTCCAGCATTAATGCCTATTACGTTTAAGTGTTCGGTTTGTATTTTGTTCTTAAATGAAATAAATATATCATTATTGTTATGTACTATTATGATTTCAAATAAATATCGTGCAGCAATCGCCATTGTCTTTTCTATGGTTTTCACATACTCGGGGCGAGAAACAGCAACGACTATTAAAGAGAAATACATAGTATAAAACCTCTGTGACATGATGATTATCGAGATTCATATTGATAAAGTCAACTCTCACAGCATATTCAGGGGGGAAGACCTATTTTTACAGATTTTGTGGATCTCTTATAGTGTGTCAATGCCTAAGTGGCTTTGCCACGCGAACTAGATGGACCGAATCCTAACATCATTTCAACGTCACTGATGGTCAAAAACAGAAAGTGGTGCAACACCCCGCAGAGTCACCTGAGAATCGTCTGCCAACAACGAAATAAACCGGTAGCGTCACTGCCCGGCATCACTTAAATCCTGTCACAACAGGTTTTTCAAAAAAGGTCATTGGCATTTTCAAATATATGGCAGCGAAGTTGACGCAAGCTAGTCCCTCTGCACTTCAGAATTCCTCGTCAGAACAAGAGATCTAATATGCGAAAAATAGAGACTTATCATCACAGCGGCGTTTAGGTTAAACGTGAACAAACACTCCCAAAAAACAGCGCTGAAAATAGGCGTGCTATTGATAATCTTTGACGATATCACGCATATTAATAATAAAATCCACAATAGCGCAGGAAATGCAAAAAGAATACTGATTCTTGTTATTCCAAATTTTTTTATACACCTCTTTTTTATTGTAATAAATGCAAAAAATAAACCAACATAGAAGGTGAATATAATTAACAAACTCGAATTGACAATATATCTATCTAATATAGAGTGAGCAAATGATGTTGCGATGAGAGTAAAACAAGTCATAATACATTTATTTCTGTGTGTCAGGAGAAATACTAAAGCTATGATCGATGTAAACTCAACGTGACTAGGCATTGCCAAAACTTGCCTTGCCCAAATCGTAAAATTATCATGATCAGGTAATAGCCTACCCCATCCGTAAGTTTCCCACCCAGCAAATGCAGCTGACACACACACAGAAGAGCGAAGAAAGTTTTGCTCTTTAAGGAGTTTAAATCCGATTATTGAAAATAATAATTTTGCTAACTCCTCACGAATCCCCAACATAAAGACGTTATCAGTAAATAAAAAATATTGCGCAATATAAAAATACAACTTTAAAGAAATGGCTGCAACAAGACCGAGTAATGCGTAGACGAATAATTTTACAATATCCGCTTTGTGTTCTCTGTACATGTCGAGGCAAAAAAAATTGCATAGTGAAAAATATGTAGCAATCAGACATAGGTAGAGCACAGATTTCGAACCCGCAAGTTAAAAGTTATTTCTGTGCTCAACCTGAAACTATATAAATTAATATTTTACCTGGGAATTGCTGTCGCTCGCCAGCGACGCACCGGGTGTATTGACCTTGTGATTGTCCAAAGATACAGGCACGGAAGCTATATAATTGTCTCGCAATGCCGCCTGCTGATAACTTCCCACAATTGGCGTGCCATCGTAATTACTAGCTATATCACTGGCGACTTCGTTTAGAAAATCTTGTGAAATTTGAAGGAGCTGATCATTTGTTAGATTAGACGACATCATTGATGATTGCGCAACTGACGAGGATCCTGCAATAAATTGCATAGAATTATTCAATTTATTTTGACTTCCCCCTATAATTTTATCGAATGCTCTTTCGAAATCTCCCATTATTCGACTTGCTGCGGACTCTACATCGCCGATTATCCTACCCGCAATCTCATTTGATAATCCTACGCAACCTCCAGCCGACACACCTTTTCCTGCAAGATTAACTGAAAATGAAATCTGGTTGGGACCGGTGGAAACACTGCAAGCCCCTGTTGCGTTGTTAACGGTCGTGGCGCCAGCAGGAGGTGCTGTAGTGCCATTTTTAACTCCTGTCTGAAGCGCTTCACTTTGCCCGTCCTGCATCTGGAATTTATTTTGCGCATTTGGCGATAAATCTGCAATCTGCCATGCACCATAATCGGCGTTTCCATTGCCGCCAGTAGTAGGGCCTACGCCGCCGCCGCCGCCTCCAGGGATAGTTCCTCCGCCTCCTCCAGGCGGCGTTCCGATAACTGTCAGGCTTTCAGAGGGCATGGCTGAGAAAAGCAGCAAATCGTCCTCAGATGCGAATTTCTGCGCAGGCACAAAAGTTTCCATAGTCGCCGTCTCGTCTATTTCATTTGTTACGTTAAGTTTCCATGTTACGTTGTGATATGTTTCGATGAAATGTCAAGCACTCTAAGAGGCTGTTAGGCCATCATCCAATCTGCAGCGCTAGCGATGTGGAAGATCGAGAGCAAAGCTCGTTATTTTGTTTCTGGTTTTGACAAGCACACCACTACTCTCAGGCTTTGCGATGTCGATGGGCGCTTATTGTCCAGGCACTGGACTGGTTCGAATTGCGGCGGCGCCTTGCGCGCAGAGCGGGACGGTTTCAAGATTTGGTGGCGGTACGACTGGCTCACGCATCTAACCTATACGGGACTGTTGATCGCGTGAGATCATGGAGTGGGACCGATCGCCATACAGCGGCTCCTGCTGGGGAGCGGTCTCGAGTCAGTCTGAACAATTTACTTTCATGGCATCAATCATCCAAGACCTTGATTTCTCGTCGTTGAGCATATACAATTTGACATATACATACAGGAGGCCACTATGCCCATCCCTGAAATCCATCCGCGACCTCGGGAGGTAAAACTCTTCCGGAATAATCGCAGTCAGGCAGTGCGTATCCCGGTGGAATTTGAACTGCCGGGAGACCGCGTGCTTATCCGTCGGGACGGTGACAGGCTGGTTCTTGAGCCCGTCAAGGCGCCGTCTACGCTGAAAGAACTCCTCGGCGCATGGCGTGAAGAGCCCCCGTTAGGCCCCGAGGACGATTTCCCCGACGTTCATGATGTCGCCGCCAGACCGGAAGATACCTTGTGAGTGCCTATCTTCTTGATACCAACATCATCAGCGACCTTGTCCGCAATCCATCCGGATCTACTGCGCGACGCATCGCACAAGTCTACCCAGGCGACCTCTGCACCAGCATCATCGTGGCGGCCGAACTGCGTTATGGATGCGCCAAGAAAGGCTCCGCAAAGCTGCTGAGCCGGGTAGAAGGCATACTGGCGTTCGTGCCGGTACTGCCGCTCGATATTCCCGCTGACGGTGAATACGGCGGCATCCGCGCCGAACTCGAGGCGGCGGGGCAGATAATCGGCATGAATGATTTGCTCATCGCGGCCCATGCATACACTCTCAAAGCAACCCTGGTGACGAACAACACCCGTGAGTTTGGCCGTATCCGAGGGCTGAAGGTCGAGAATTGGTTGGTGGATTTGGCATGACTGACAACGATACGACCGACGAAATCGATATGCTGGATGTCCTCAAGGGACAGTTTGGCGCGGGCCAAGGCGTAATCATCTTGTCAGGGCCAGCCTGAAGATAGCCGGGGGCAGGGCAATTACCGTGATCCCGCCCCAGGAACCACAATATGACGAGTTCCATGAGTTCTTGAAGTCGAGTGGCGATGACCAGTGACAACGATACGACCAACGGCAGTTTCCCTTTGCATTGAAAGAAAATTAATCACGCCACCAGTCTTTTCGTAAGCTCGTGAATCCGCCGCGCCAGTTCACGCGCGCCAGGAGGCGCAGGCAGGTCATCCTCGTATTGCTTTGCGTCGCCTTCGACCCGAGCTTTGGCTCCCAGGAGCAACAGCGCCTGCTTGCGGGCGACCCCGGGTCGCGGATCGATGGTGCGTTCGATCGCGTCCAGTGCGCCAAGCAACACGCCGTCCAGAGGCGGGCGGGGAGAAGGCGGCGTTCTGTAGCCCGGCTTTGGCGATAAGGCGGCGTCGCGCAACATGATGGTGAATGGCGTGCGCTCGACTTCCTCGCGTCGCACCGGGAAGCTGATCAGGGTGTTGTCGTTCCCCGGGATGGGCTCGACCGAAAGACCGACGAGAGCGCCTGCTATGACCGGGAACGCCGCGCCAATTCCCGCAGGATCCTCGCCGCAGCGCTTCACCTCTTTGATCAGACGCTCGAAGGCGGGTTCCGTGACCGGAGCGTGAAGTTCCGAGCGGTAACTCCCGTTCTCGATCGTGTCGAGCACGGCCCGCGTCTCATCGTCCGGAGCGCTTCCGTCCATGACGATCGGGGCGGAGAGCATAACGGGCTGGGCGGTGCGGATAACGCCGGCCCTGCCGTTGACCTTCGCAAAGAAGGTCTTCGAATGGACGACGCGGCCTGCGAACATGCTGATGGCTTCGCCCTCGATCAGGGATTGCAGATCGGCCCATGGAATGCGGGCGACTTCCCGGATCTCGGCGCCACGTCCCTCGCGGTAGCTGCCGGCGGAATTCCCCTCATAGTGGGTCGCCTGCGTCACTTCCACGCGGTCGGACTGTTTCTCGATCCATTCGCGGGTTCGCATGGCGTCCTGCAGGCGCATGGCGTGCGTCAGGTTGGCGTTGCCGAGAAGAGTGAACGCCTTGTCGCCGATGCGTGTCGTAAGGCCCGGCAGATCCTGAAACCCGAGCCAGAACATGCAGTTCAGACCACGCCCCATGGCGAGCATGCGGTCCATGCCGTCAGTGGCGTAGGCGCTGAGTTCGTCGAAAAAGAACTGGTATGGCGCGTCCCCTGATCCGGCCTTCAGCTTGAAAATTTCTTCGGCCGGACCGTTCAGCCGCGCACCAAGGAGCTGCGCCATGACCGCACGAACAGACGCGACGATGATCTTGCCAAGCCCGGCGAGCGTGTCGGACGAGTTTTCCAGAGAGGGAAGAATGACGAGCAGCACGCGGCGATTGAGCACCACATCGCGCATGTCGATGTCGCCATTCTCGACCTTGAAGATATGGCCGAGGGAAACCGCGAACTGCGTGAATATCTTCGAGAAATACATGGTCGCGAAACCATGTTGTTCCGATGGACGACTTTCCTTCTGCTGGTTCCATTCCAGCCCGGTGTCATATCCCGGCAATTCGCCCAGATAGGCGTGGAAGGGGTAGAGGACGTCATCCGGGATGTCGGGAACAGGAATCTTGATGGGCTGGTTCTGACCGGGGTTGCGGACCAGGAATATGCGATGGCGCGCCAGGGTCGCCAGCCATCGCAGTTCGGTCGCGAAACGGATGGTCTCGATATTGATCGAGACCCCATGCCGGTCGCGCATCCACACCAGCGCCGGCGTGAGCGTGCCGATAAGGTTCACCGCCCTGTCACGAAAGACGCCGTTGGCGTCGTTGGCGACCGGTTCTCCGAGCTGGCTGACCAGCATTTCACGGATGGCGTCAGCGTTGCCCGTGGCGAACGGATTGAAGGTGTTGGATTCCCTGATCGAACTCGCTGTCAGGAGATTCAGGCTCAGAAGCTGATCGTCCAGGCCGAACCGGCGGGTCAGAGCCAGAACGTCGCCGTAAACCGTGTTGTCGCCCTTTCCGTCGATGAGGAGAAATCCTGAGCCATGGGCAAGAGGGTTGGCGAGAAGGGAAATGGCTGACGTGGTTTTACCGGCGCCTGTAGTCCCGGGCATGGCGGCGTGCTGGCGGGCCGCGTCAGACGACATCCAGAGCTGCTGACCCGTTCTGGCCTCAGTGCCAAGATAGACGATCCCCCCGGCTTTTTTCGGTTTCCGGGTTTCGGGATCCAGATCATGTTCATCCGCAAGCCCTGAATACCGGGGGAGATGGAAGGGTAGCACGGGCCGCCGCGTCACGACCCATAGCGTGAGCAGCACGGCCAGAGGAAGTGTGACGCCGATGATCGCGGGCGCGAACCAGCTCACTCCCGCGATGACGAGCAGGACAAAGCCGGACGAGGACGTTCGCATCTCCTCGACGAAGCGCTCGAGGAAGGGCCGCGTGTCGCGGTAGGTCGCCCCGCGACGAACCTGCTGGTGAGCGAGAGGCCCGCCGATCTGACGTTTCGCCATGGATCAGGGCTCCAGCCCGAAGGCGCCGCCGGGCTTGCCTGCCGCGCCGACCGTAGGGGCTCCGCTGATCGTCGGCGCGACGTCGGCCGTCGGCGCACCGCCAGAGTTTTCCCGTGGCGCAGCGGCTCTGGCGCCGCCCGCCGCATAGGGGGAGTTTCCTGTCGTCATGAGACGCTGGGAGTCCTGAATCGTCTGGTTGACGCTTCGCGGCCGATCGACGGCCCCTGAGCCGTTCCAGCCTGAGGGCGACGCCGCCCCGATGGGTCCGCCCGGCAGGGGAGGGAGCAGGGGTTGCTGCGGGATGGAGCCGTCGGAGATTGCGTCCTGTCCGACTGCGCCGGGAATGGCGGCGGGTCGTGACCCCACAATGACAAGGGCGGCCACCAGGCCGAGCGCCACGCCTGGAGCGGCGTCCCTGAGGCGCTTTCTCCAGCCGGGACGGCCTTCGGGGGGCGACCGTTCCGCGAGGACAGGGGCGGGCGGAGAATAAGGCTCTCCAGGATAAGCGTTCGGGTGATCCTTATTCCCGAAGTGACCCTGATCCAGAGACGGTGCGCCGCCGAGCGCAATGACGATCGGGGCCTGACCTTCGGTTTCGATGGTGATGGTGGTCATGATGTTGGTCCTTCAGGGGGTTTGGGGGCGAGGGCGAATGGTGTCGATCGCGACGGAGACGGCGGGGGTGTAGATGGGCCGACGCGCCTTCCGTTCAGCATCCCAGTGCGCGCGCGCGCCTGCGGCTTCCACACGCGGGTTTGGATGGACGTCCTCTTCGGGGCGCTCCTGCGGAAAACCGAGAGAGTGCAGCGCGTACCAAAGCGGCCGGTCGATCAGCTTCACGATCGCGAAGGCAGGCGGCGCCAGAACGCCGGCCTTCCGTCGGGCTTCGGTGAGCAGCGTCATGAGCGCGGTCGTGGTCCAGCCGTTTCGCGCGCAGAGTTCGTTGATGCGGCCGAGCGCGCCCGGCGACGCCAGCATCGCATCGGCTTCCGCCACGATCTCCGCTGGCACGACCAGCGAGGCCTTCGGGCCTTCAGGCCCGTCCAGACCGGCTGGGCGCAGACTTTCAGAGAGCTTGCCGAGCAACGCCATAGCCTCGGCGCGCTCCTGAGCGTAATGGGCGGCGAAGACTGCAAACAGAACGCGCTCAACGGGTGCTGTCACGTTAAGTGAGGCGTGATAGTTTAGCTGCATGAGTGCTCTGCCTTGCAGCTACAAACGACATCGTTTTCCGCGTGAGATCATCGGGCACGCGGTGTGGCTGTATTTCCGGTTCCCGCTGAGCTTTCGGCTGATCGAGGAGATGCTGCTCGAACGCGGTATTGTCGTTTCGTATGAGACGATCCGCCGGTGGAGCCTGAAATTCGGGGCGGCGTATGCGCGCAGGCTGCGCCGAAAGTCGGCGAAACGCGAAGACATCTGGCATCTCGACGAAGCCCGGATTGTGATCGGCGGCAGG
>NZ_AUBI01000025.1 GCF_000429165.1 Acetobacter nitrogenifigens DSM 23921 = NBRC 105050
ATCTCCTTGGTCGGCGCCACGATCAGAAACTCGGCGTTGGGCCTTTCATTGACGATGACTGCCGTGATCATCAGACCCGCGCCGTTGGTCGTCTTGCTGTTCTTCTTTGGAACAAGCAGGAACAGTTCACGCACCATGCGCTCGGATGTCGCGGGGGCCAGTGAGCCGAACAGCGCCGTGACGATCTCGAAAAACCAGTTCCCGCAGGCGTCCGCCATCGCGGGCGCGCCGGGAACGTCCGGAATGCGCAAGCGCTTGAAGCAGCGCAGCGCCTTTGCCGCGAGTTCCGGGTTCGACAGCGGGATCTCCGGCAGAAGCGACTGGCCCGCGCGCAGCCGCGCCTCCCAGTCAGGCCTGCTCAGATCCAGCATGTCAGTTCCTTGTCATTTTCGGCAGATCGCCGCTCCAGCCTCCCGCGTCATCGACGTCGCCGAAGCCGGGTTGATCGTCGCGCGGCTGCGACAGACGTGCGTGCGAGTAAGGAAGCGCCGCCTTGGCGGCGTCAGCTCTTACTGCGGGCGCCAACGCCCTGTTGCGATAAATACGTGTCAGGAAAAGCAGCGGTGACACGCCCGCGAGCTCGGCGGCGGACATCCCGGTCAGAGGGTCGACGATGTCTGCGCCCGGGGCCGCCAGCGAACCCGGATCGACAAGGAGCTTTCCGTTCCAGTCGACTTCCTTCTTGTTCCTGCTGCCCGGCTTTCGGCCTGCGCCAGGCCGTGCGCCACCATGAGCCATGACGATGTCCCCTTTTGATAACTTGATTTCTTTGATAACCGGCGAAAAATCTGCGCGTGAGACTGGCGCGGTTGCCGCCCCTGATCCGACCCAGACTTTTGACCCGCCCCCACCCTGCCAGGCGAATTCCACGAAAGCCGCAAAAATCAGCCGTTTTTCAAGGTCTTTCGACGATCGCGGTTCTGATCTCGCGGGCTCGCGCCGTCTTGGTTGTGTGGCACGACCCGCAAAGCAGCTGGACGTTCGACGGATCGAGCGGAGCGCCGCCGTCTTTCAGTTCGTGGACGTGGTCTCCGAACAGACGCGTTCCGGTCCTGCCGCATTTCTCGCAGGAACGCCCCCGCTTCTCGATCAGGCGGCGCATGAGATCGCGCCAGGGCTTAGAAAGGTAGAAGGCGTCAGCACGTTTGGGCGGCGGGACCGCGATGCGTGTGTCGATCACTCTTACAGCAGGACCGACGCATTTGAGACGAGTCATGAAAGTCACTCACCTCAGTCAAATCATTTGCAGATATAGCCATCCATTGGCTTACCGGTCTGCATCAGGGCCGGTTGGGCAGTTCGTCCCCAGAACTTTGCTACTTTAGAGACCGCCAGGTAATCCGCCCCGCCAGCGACGCCAACCATGCCCAGAAGAATGATTGTGAAAACCAGACCGGGAAATTTTCGATTTATCTGAGCGTCATAGCTAAAAATGAAAGCGATCCCGCCCGCGCTGCAACTCAGAATGGCCCACGCCAAAGCAGAAGTGCAGTAATGGTGGGCCATAGACGCAACGATACAATTTCGCACGTCATGATCGAACTGCAGAGCATGATAATTCGGATACGATCCGGCTATCATCAGCATGAACGACAATGCGAACGCTATAGATAGCCGAGAGCCAGCCTGAATGACGCTGACTGCCCGAGCACTCTTCTCGTGGTCAAACGGGATCATTCTGACGTGTAATCTCCAATGTATGACTACCTGTTGGAACCCATCATGCACCAAGGGAGCGGCTGTGGATCGGCCATAAAAAAGGCCGCGCAACCGTTAAGTCGCACGACCGCCAAATCATATATCTGCCGATACTGCATTTTGGGGAATCTGGGGAGGGGTAAATTACGTCCTGCCGATTTTTTTTGCGAGCGCGCCACATGCCTGCCTGTGCCACGCCTGCGCCGTCTTATGGTCAATCCCGAGCAAACGTCCCAAACTCCGCCATTCCCAACGATATTTCCCAGAATACGGATTCACGATCATCCGCTTGTTCACAACATTACGATGCCGAAGATCCTCAATCATCGCGGGCCAGCCGAGAACAATGTCCAGTCGGGCTATTGCGTCGGCTGCCGGCGGCGGCAACACGCCGTCGCTTTCTCGCAACCACGCCAAATCCTCCCGGTCCATCACAATGTCCGGCCAGTTGATCTTCACGCCTGCAGGACGCAGCCCCTTCACCCGTAACGTCGCAAGCGTCAGCCCGGCCTCATCCAGCCACTCTGCAATCTGGTCGATCAGAGGACGATCGGGCGCGAACTCGTTCGGCTGGCGCTTGCGCAGGGCAAATCCCGAGACATCGACGTAGTCATCGGTCATGTGCGGCGCGGAGACTTTCACGCTGCAACTCTCGCCGTGAACTCAACCAGCTGCGGCTGCGGCCCCTTCCCACCCGAACGCATCCACTCGCCCATGGCCTTCTGCCACGCATCCTGCGCCAGATGATCTTCCACCGTGCGCGGCGCATGAACGTCAAACCGTTCGATCGCCTGCGCCACGGCGGGTTTGAAATATCCCATGTGCTTCACCGACCGACCGGCGCCACGCTCACGCGCAGTCACGGTTTCCACGGTCTCGACCACGACCTGCTCGATCTGATCCGCCGTCATGCCGCGCTGCAGCCCGTCCGCCGCCCACTGACGCGCCACGCGGTAATCACCCCTGTCGCGGGCCAGATCGAACCCGGCGACTTCGAACGCCCTGGAACCGATGCGGTGATACGCGGCGTCAATCTCGGCCTTCGTCGGTTCCCGAGCTGTAGCTAAAGCTTTTATACTTTCAGTATGAGCTAGCTTAGCTGGGGAAACCGACGCGCCGGTTTGGGTTTCCGTTTTGGATTTCTCTTTCACGCTCACGCCTCCCGCAATGGCCATCGGCGGCAAATGCCGCTGGGCCGGATCGCTTCTCTCTGTGACCTGATTTTTTCGCGGTCGCCCGCCCTTTGCGCCGTTCGCCCGGTTCGCCAGCGTGCGCCGACTGGCCTGCTGATCCGGCCCGTATCCCAGCGTGCGCGTCGCCGCGTCCCAGGTAATCAATTGGGTTTCACTTTGGGTTTTCAAATGGGTTTCCAGTTCGGTTTCATCCATCTGAAACCGAATGCGCGCGACGTCCGCCAGCGACGGCGCACGGCCCATGCCAAACGTCACCACGTCGTCGACGCCAAGCTCGCGGATCAGGTTGATCAGCGCGAGCCAGATGCCAACGGCCGCAAACCCGAGGGCCTGCAGCCGTATGTCGCCGCCCATGTCCAGCAGCTTCGCTTCACGGTTTATGCGGGCCATCTCAATACGCCTTCAATCGAAACCCATGGGACACCTTCTCGACGATCTGCCGCTCGACCAGATGCGCAAGCGCTCCATCCAGTTCGTCGCCGCGCGCCGACAGAAACCGGATCAGTTCGTCACGCGACACCGCGCGCCCTGCGCTGGGCTGGCGCAGTTCCGGCATCACGTCGGCGATGTCGGTCAGCTGCAGCCACGCGGCGCGGGCGGCGAGCGGCAGCAGCGCCCAGCGCTGGTCCAGCATCACCGCCCGGACATGGCGGCCATAGCGTTGCTGTTTCGGACTCATGCCGCCTCCATCATGTCAGGGTGCAGCCACGCCGGACTCAGTTCGTCCTCATGCGCGTCGCGGAACCAGGTGGTGTGATCGGTGAAACGCAGCGGGCAGGCGCCGGTCGGCCCCTGCCGGTTCTTGGCGAAGATCACGTCCGCCTTGCCCTCGGACATGCTCACCCGCTGCGCCATGGCGCTGCAGCGATTGGCATAATCCTCGGCGGCTTCCTTCTCTTTCCGCGCAAGGCCGCCATCGGCCATTTTCTTGAGGTAGTAATGCTCGCGATGCAGGAACAGCACGACATCCGCGTCCTGCTCCACCGCGCCGGAGTCCCGAAGATCCGCAAGCTGCGGCCGCTTGTCCTCGCGCCGCTCGTTCTCTCGGTTCAGCTGCGCCAGAACGATGATCGGGATCTGCAACTCCAGCGCCAGCTGCTTGAGCTGGCGCGACACCAGCGTGATCCGCTCATACGGATTCATGTCGGCGCGTTCCGAACCGGACGACATCAGCGAGATATAATCGACGACGATCAGATTCAGCCCCTTGCGGCTGCGCGCCATGCGCCGGGCGCGCGAGCGCAGCCGGGCCACGGTGATCGCAGGCTGGCTGTCGATCTCCAGCGACAGGCCAGCCGCCGCGCGCTCCCCGGCTTCCAGATCGCGCCACTGCCAGTCCGACAATGGCTCACGCTCACCCGTTTCGACGTCTTCCGGCAGATCGTAACGACGCCCGGTGAACACCGATTGCGTCGACAGGTTCGCCCAGGCGGCGCCAGCGCGCGCGCCGAGCTGCTCCGCCTTCATCTCGCCCGACCAGAACAGCACCGAACTGCCCGCCGCCGCCGATCGCGTGGCGATGCCAAACCCCAGCGACGTCTTGCCCATGGCGGGGCGCGCGCCCAGCACGTAGATCGCCGTCGGCAGCAGCCCGCCCGTCATCCGGTCAAGCGCGCGATACCCCCATGACGCGCCCGCCAGACCCGTGCCGCGCGCCGACGCCTCCAGCGCGTTCAGACGCGCGGCCTCGATCGACGCTTCAAGGCTGACCGTGGGCATTTCTTCCGCCATGCCGCGCGCCAGCGCCAGCAAACTGCTTTCCAGACCATCAACAATGTCCGACGCCGACGCGTCGCCGGGACGGCAGCACAGATCGAGCGTCTCCGAACACGCCTTGAACAGACGTCGCCGCAACCACGCGTCGCGCACGGCGGCGGCGTAGTCCCGCGCGTTGACCACGCCGACAAACGCCCGCAGCAGCGCGCCCAGAACCTCGCCCGAGGACTGGCGCCCAAGCAGCACGTCGCCGTCGATATGCGGCTTGACCGTAATCGGGCTGGCCTCGACGTTCTGATGCACCAGCTTGCGACAGACCTCGAAGATACGGCCATGAATCGGAACGGCGAAATGCTCCGGCTCGCAGATGTCGTCCACGAGCTGGAAGGCTTTGTTGTTCGTCAGGATGGCGCCGAGCAGCGACTGCTCCGCCGCAACGTTCTCAGGCAGCGCCCGGAACGCGTTCGTAAAAAGACCTTCGTCGGACATGGCGGATCACGCGTCCTTCACGGGGCGCACAAGCGGCGCAAAGCGCGTCAGCGGCGCCATGAACCCCAGATGCGCCAGCACCGGGGCGAGCCCGCGCCGCGCGTTCACGATGTTGCTCAGGTGCGAGACGCTGACGCCAAGTTCCTCGGCGGCCGCGCGCTGGCTTTTGCTCGCACGGATAAAACTATTCAGTTTTTCGTAAACGACCGTGCCCGCGACCAGCGTCTTCGGATCGGCGATCACCGGATACCGCACCGTCACCGCCAGACCAAGCGCCCGCGCAACCTCTTCATGATACCGCGCGCCGTCCTGCGCGTCGTAAACCTTGCGCGGACTGACGCCGTGCGCCCGCGCGAAAGCCGTCACGCCGCCCGCAGAACGGATCGCCGTATTCAGTTTTCTGTAAAAATCCTTCGGGTGGATCAGCTCTTCCGTCATGTCACAACGCCCTCATACGCCGCATGCGGCCAACGCGGATGATCGTCATGCCGCTGGACGTGCGAACCTGTCGCCCCAGATCGGCCGGGACGCGATGGCTTGCACGCAGCGCCGCCGGGTCGAGTTCCCGGCGCGGGATCGAATACGGGTGTTTGCGCGGGCGCGCGCCGAACTTACGCGGCGTGGGCATGGGCCGCTCTCCTTGCATCGCGCTTTTCGCGCTGTTTACGGGTGAGGCCAAGAATGCTGCGGCGCTGATAGATCGCGCGCTCCGACACGCCGAGCCTGCGCGCCTGCATCGCAACGCTGACGCCGCAATTGGCCAGATGGCGCAGGATCGGATCAATCGTGATCCAGTCGCATGATTCCCGCGCCATTACGCCGACGCCGCCACGATATGCGGCCGCGTCCCGACGATGATCTTCGTCATCCCGGCGGCGATATGCTCGGCCACACTCTTGACCCGCTGCATATGCGCCAGCATCGCCTGCGCCTCATGCACATCGACGACGCCATCTTCCAGAATCTCGAAACCCTTGCGGATCGCGTCGGACGTTTCCTCGGTAAAACGCTGCATGTCGCGCGGAAGATGGCCTTCCCCGAACTGCGTCGGCACCAGCATATAGCCTTCGGCGTGCGCCATGGCGGACAGGATCAGCGGCGCCTGCGCGCACAGATCGAGCATGACCGCGACATCGACAGGCACGATATGCGGCCGGTCGCGATTTCCGTAGTCCGACAGGTTCGATTTCCCGACGCGCACCACGCAGGCCGCGGCGTCCAGACCGCCGCAGCGCTTCACGGCTTCCTTCGTCGCCGTCTTGATCGAGGGGATCGGCATCAGGTCACGCCTCCCGCCAAGGCGCAGGCGGAGCCGTTGGCGGCCCCGCCTGCTTCGTCCATCATGGAGTTACAATTAACCTTGGAGGACGATTCGGTGAATGATGCTGAGCGCGATTTACTCGCACGAGCTTTGACTGATATTGAAATATTACGGGCCAAATCCGCCGTAACTAACGCAATGCTTCTGAATCTTCTTAAAGAGGCGCCACGCGAATTCCTTTTAAGGCAACGGGCAGCCCTTTCCGCCATTCTATTGCATCCCGATGAACCCGCTCCAGAACAACCATTGGTCCGTGTCTTCTCACAGGCGCAGAGAGAATCACGGCAGGCAATGCTGGAAAGCATTTCCGCCACTCTGGACACCTGAGAAGGGTATTTCTCACTCGACCATCCATCAGCCGCATGAGTGTGAGCTTCCACCAATCGATCGACCCGGGCTCCATACTCACGGTCCCACATTTCCTGGGGCGTAAAAAAGCCCGGGTGCACGCCGGGAAGCGGATCGTTGGTCGGTGGCCGCTCCCCCTTCACGACCGCACCCCGCACCGTCACGACATCCGCGCCCCGGACCGGCAGATCGAACGACAGATCGCCCGGCTGGACGCCCTCCACATCAACACGGCTCTCCGCAATCAGCCGCAACGCCCCGCGTTCGTTCTTCGCGTAACCCCGCGCGATCAGCAGCGCGCCAAGGGAGAGCGCCTGCGGTTCAGGCCGAACCTCCGCCGCATCCGGCGCGCCAGCCGCAGGCAGGGGGCGGCGCGGCCGCCCGCCCCGCGCGAAATCCCGCCGGGGCAAAGCGCGCTGGACGGCGCAGGCCGCCCCGGCGCAACCGCCCCCTTCCGCCACCCACTCAAGCGCGCGCTCAAGATGCGAGAACAGCGCATCGTCGCTCGCCCACTGGCGCTGTTGCGACAGGCGGTAGAGCTCGAAACGGAGCGTTTCCGAATGACGGCGCGAAAAGCACGCGCCAGTGTGACCGCTATGAGCAGTGTTCATGCTTCACCTGTGGGGGTTTTCGCTAACGGGGTAGATGGCATGGGTAAAATTTCGCACAATGCGAATTTTCGCGTCAAGCGAAGTTTCGCATGCCGGGTCTAAAAATGTTTTCGCGCTCCGTCCAACCTGTCTTCATGACCGGACCATCATCAAATTTGCACACCCACCTGCGCGCTTGGCGCAAGCGTTCCAAGTTGACCTTAGAACAAACAGCGAACATCATCGGTTCTAAAGCAAACACCATCTCTGGCTGGGAGACGGGGAATCGTACGGTGGATCTTGATAATCTTGGAAAATTAGCAGCTGCATACAAAGTCGAGCCCGCAGCGCTTTTGTATTCTCCGGACGATCAAGAGCAAGCGAAAGACATTTCCGAGGCCGGACGCATGCTGTCTAAAATGACTCAAGAGCAACGTGTGGCGTGGCTTGAACTCGGCCGACAGCTCACTTCCCGGTAAAGCCAACAGAAGAATATTCGCATAATGAGAAATTTTTTCTTGACTGATAATTTCACATAGCGCGAATATCGCTCCATCATCATTTGCGATGGAACGACTAATGCCGGACATTCACACTTCCTCCGAGCTACCCCGCGTACCTCTACTCAGAGGACTTCCTTACTCCGTTCAGCAGCATGCGGCGGACATGCGACGCCGCTCCCTTTGGTTGCGTCAAAGCGAACGCACAGCGTTCGAGCGTGCGAATGCGCGCGACGCCGAAATGTACAGAGACCACGCGGCGGCGATCGAAGAGGAGATGGAAGCTTACCTATTGCCCTTCATGACCGCGCTTGCGGCTGCAAAAGCCGAGCTTCCATCTAACGTGATTCGTTTTCCGGGAGGGCGGTCATGAGCGATTCTTTGTGGACTTCGCGCGAGCTGGCGGCGTTTTTGCGGTATCAGGAGAGCACGGTGCGGCGGCTGGTGAGCCAGCACCCGGAGCGGCTGCCGCCGCGTGTGGCTGGTTTGGGGCGGCCGCGATGGGATGCGGAGACTGTACGGCGGTGGGCCGCTATGCCTGCGGCGAGTGGTGTGCGGCGGGGGCGGCCCCGGGTGGTGGCGGGGTTTTGAGCTGAGGCGGCGTGATGATCCGGTGGCAGCTTTTTGCCTCTCAAAGTTACTATTAATAATCAGACTTTATTCTCCGCAAACGGACACGTGATCTGCATCCCCCAGCAATTTCGACTAGGCGGTTTTCTGGTATACTCATCTAAACTTAAGTTTGGAGACGATCTTGACGGACTTTACAGCGAATGCGGCGGGAGGAAACAGTCAAAAGAACGAGGGTTCGCGCAACTGCGATAGTTCGCCTGAGTCTCACCTCAGGAAACTAAAGAGTTTTATAAAAAAAACTGGACGCGGAACCATCGGTAAAGACGAATATTTGGTTCTGTGCGTGAGGGCCTCTCTGGTTAAGGCTTATGAGTTTAGTAGGTTTTCCTATAATGGGCTTAAAGGCGAATTCGCATTCCACTGTGTTGGAGGTCTGCGTAGCATCTGTGAAGACTTAATCATCCTAAAGTTTATTAGCACATTGCCGCCAGAAGATCAGAACACTCTTTTGTTCAACGACATGGCGAAGACGACCGACAATTCCCTACGATATCAAGCCAACTTTTTCGGTACTTTTCGGCCCGGGCAGCCGGTTCTGAGAGGCGGACGCTCGCCAAAAAGCCTCTCGAATATTAATTCTCAAGTTGATGGTGTCTGGAGGCGGCATGGGTGGCCTAAAGCAACAGACGGCAAGTGGCCTCCTACCGAGCAATTAGCACGGAAAGTTGGGAAAGGTACTGTCGATGTAATCTACAATTACATATTTCGGCTAACTTCAAGCACGGTACATTTCAGCATGCGATCACTACTGCGGACGGGGTGGGGCACCGTAACTTCGGAGGGGCTTGAGGCTACGTTTTCGACCAAAAACATGAGCGAATACTACGTCGCATTCTGTCAGGTTTACGGGGTCTTCTTGCTTTCAGTATACTTCGAGTTTTTTCCTGATCTCCTAAGAGTAACACCCAACGCACAAAGCCATGTGCGAAAAATGCGCGTCGCTCTCGCGCAGCTGAACCGCTGGCCCGAAATGCTCACATATGAAGAAATGAATCAGAATATCCCAAAAGGCATGAATTTCATCTACAATATCTTCCGGCAAGTGCTAGCAGAGAAATTTGAGGAGGGATTTATCTTGAATGGCGAGAAGCTGAGCTGAGTTTAATGTCCAGTTGCAGCGTATTCTGCTTTGCAAGCCGACGGGCCTCTCTCCCCCAAGCTATCGGCCAATCTCGCTGTATCTGAGCGATGCCCAACGCCGCGTTGCGCGCACGAGAAGGCTTCGATATGCATGGAGACCTATCTGCTCCCCTTCGAGACCGCGCCCAAGGACAAATCAGAGCGACGCTCTGTGGACCGCTCGCAAGTTGGCAGTGTCAGGAGAGCACAGTCCGACAATGCGAAATCGCTCTCGCCGTCATGCCAGACAGAGATGCAACGGATACGGAAGTGAGAATATGACATTTGATCTAAAGTAATTTCAGCAAGCGTATATTCGCACTACAATACATGATCACGTTGAATACTTGGAATCATTGTAAAATCATTAACCCATTCCGCATGAATGTATATTTTTTATAACGAATCAAGAATAATTTGGACGCCCGGCAGTTTTTTATTACCGTCAAACATCAAATATAGAAAAAATTCGATGCGGCGACCATTTTTTCTTTCTTGTACAATCTTTAGCATTTCATTTTTTTTCTGCATCTAACCACTGGACATAATCAAGAAACATTTTTTTACATATTTCATAATCGGTTGAGTCGATGCGTCCTATTTTTTTATATAAATTTTCCTTTTTCACTACAAATGAGTTACTGACGGCAACTTCCGAGATTGTTCGAATATTATTAAAATCAATGTCTTCCGATTTCAAAAAATCTTTCACCTCCTTTTCGGTCATATATTTGGAATAGTCGACATATTTTCCACTCGGAGAAATGCAATATCGAGCGCCAGGCCCCCTCCAAGCCTCACTTGCTGAAGAATTCAACGGGGCCGCGAAAAATATTATCTCTCCTTCCATATCGCATTTGAATATGACTACAGCCGGCCTTCTTTTGTCTTCATTAAATATTTCTCCACTATATCTTTCTACTACTCCCGTGTATAAAATAACATCTCTCAAATCTATTGATAAAAAATCGCTTTCTGACATTTTTATATGCTCACCCTACGTTGACGCTGGCACAATACCCCGCACAGTAAGCGTTTAATGTCAATCTTATAGGAAAAATTTTCGAAAACAGGCACTCAGCTCATCTATGCATAGCTGTGAGTCAATCTCGCTGTATCTAGCCGACGCCTTACGCTGAGTCGCGCGTACGCGAAGGGGGCGATTTGCGTGAAGAACTACGTGACAGCCCCAAGGCCACGTAAGAACGGCGTTTTGGGGCATCAGGAGCAGCTGGTCAGCCAACACCCGCAGCGGCCGCCGCCTCGCGCGGCCAAGTTGGGGGCGGCTGAGAATGGCACCTGGTTTTTGAGGGTATGGTGCGGTGCGGCGTCTTGAATTTCTTCGACTAAGGCACCGATGCGTCATAACACGGCGGTTCCCTCAAGCCGTCACGGGGTTTCGCTGAGCGCATCGCACTGCATCAGACCCACAGCACTAGCGAATACTCGCTTACCTTGGGGAATTTCCCGCCATTGCGGATATTCCCCTCCTGAACCCCATGTGTTACAAGAATTTCATTAATATGGAGATACCACTTTGTCGCGCGTGACCTCTTAGGACGACGCCCCGACGGGTCGCGAATGGCACATGCCGGACCTGACTCGGACCTGCGTCGCCATTTTCAGATAGTTGTGGTTACTGAGGAAACGCATGTCCAAGACCGGGTCACGCGTGCCATTTGGGGGGGGGTAGTTAAAGAGAAATGGTCGAATATCTAGAATTGAGCATAGATGAGCTTCTTCTCGACGAAGATAATCCACGTCTGGGGTCCGTTAACAGTCAATCAGCAGCGCTTGAAGCGATTATCCATCTGAAAGAATCGCATTTCCGAAACCTAATGCTTAGCATAAAAAATAACGGCCTCGATCCAGGCGACAATCTTTATGTTATCATATCCGCAGAAGAAGACGATTTCATAGTTCTTGAAGGCAATAGGCGTCTTTCAGCGCTTATGGTCTTAAATAGTCCGGACGTATTGGACGGGACTGGGGTTCCGGAAACGATCAAAAAGTCACTCGTTCGGGCAGCAGCGGGCTTTGATCGAACAAAAATTGAACCAATTCGATGCGTAAGGTTCGAGCGCCGCGAAGATGCAAATGATTGGATATATCGCCGCCATACCGGAGGGGCTGACGGAGAAGGCCGAATTTCTTGGGGGCCATTGGAGATACAGCGCTTCTCCGGCGACCGATCCATTCTTGACGTTCTCGATTTCGTGGGGCGCAACGCCGATTACTCGGACGAGGAATGGGAATCGACGAAGACAGCCATTGAAAGCAAAAAGTCAAGCAATCTAGCTCGCCTGCTGGAATCTGCCGCTGGACGCAAACATCTTGGAATTTCCATCTCCAATGACGGAGACGGAAAAACCCCAATGCTTGGATCGGATCCGACATGGGCTATCAAGGTTTTGCGCCGGATTATTGATGACGTCCGAGATGGAATTGTAGACTCTCGAGATCTTAATAAATCCTCGGACATTGAGGAATATTTCATAAAATTACCAAAAGAGCTTCAGCCGCAGACAGGCAAATCGGAGGCACCCCGCCCCTTTAACGACATCGACATTAAAAAGCGTCCGACAGCGGCCAAGGCCGCTAAAACTTCCACGAAGCAAAAGACGAAGAGTGCGCCGAAGCCACGAACGACATTGGCGCCTAGAAGACATCCTTTTCATGCGCCAACATCAACCAAGGGTGAAGCACTGCTTCGTGAGGCGGGCGATCTGGATGCCAATCGGTTCACAATTTCAGCAGCTTTTGTCCTTCGCAGCTTCATAGAACTCGCAATCAACGATTACATGGGCGCTAACAAGATCAAAAAATTTGAGAAAAATTCAAATGGAGAAAACGTGGAACTCGACCTAACACAAAAATCTGACATCGTTTTAAAGCATATCGTCGCGGCGGACGGCTCCAAAAATGCTGATCTTCGGGGATTCCGGAACAACATACTCACTAAGACTTCCGCAACATCCATTCAGTCTTTGAATGGATTTGTACACAATAAATTCCAATTACCAACGGCCGATGCACTTCGTGCAGGATGGGATTGCTCTGTCCCAATCTTCATTGCCGCATATGGAAGTATATAATGCCAGGAGAACATCCATCTCTCACGCAAAGCGGGCGTTATTCTCCTTTGCGCTATCCGGGCGGAAAGGGAAAACTTGCGCGTTTCATGAAGGATGTCGTTCGCGCGAACGGTCTATCAGATGGACGTTACCTCGAACCGTATGCAGGAGGCGCAGCTGTAGCCTGGGAGCTGCTTCTCACAGGCGTAGTGCGACGTGTGTCTATCAATGACATTAGTCTTCCTGTTTTTGCATTTTGGCATAGTGTTTTGAATTCAACAGATACACTTTGCAAAATGATTCATGATTGCCCACTGACTATGGGGGAATGGGATAAACAAAAAGAAATATTCCGGCATCCAAGAAATCACGAGAATTTAATTCTCGGTTTCTCCTTCTTCTTTTTGAATCGTACAAATCGATCAGGAATTCTGAACGGCGGAGTCATTGGCGGTCGTGACCAAACTGGAAAATGGAAGATCGACGCCCGCTTCAATAAAAACGACCTTATTTCTCGAATTGAAAAAATTGCCTCCTTGAGGTCGCGAATAGAGCTTACAAATCTTGATGCCGTCGATTTCATCGAAACGAACAAAAATTACTTCAACAAAAAAACACTTCTCTATATTGATCCACCATATTTTGAGAAGGGACGTTTTTTGTATCATGACGCCTATCGAGCAGACGATCACAGCGTTGTTGCGAAATCAGTAACAAAATTGGAAGGAATGAACTGGATTGTTTCATATGATGATGTGCGCCCGATCCACGACCTTTATGCTAAGTCACCTTGGCTTCAATATACACTGAACTATAGCGCTAGGAATGTTATGCGTGGCCGAGAGGTAATGTTTTTTAGTAAAAATTTAGTTGTTCCAGAATTACCCGAACCCTTGCATGAGATCGACCGTGATCTTCGCAAGCGCCCCAGAACTGTTGCTCAGCGCCACTTTGCCGCCTGACTAGGTCTCCCGCCTGATATCCGCTAATGGTTATGCCGAATCAGGTGGGCTTCGAATACGCACACTGCACTGAACCAATTGACTGTAATTGGCTGTTTATAAAAAAATATCGGCTTTCCATTACAGTCTCGCGGCTTATTTAAACGACCTAAATAGGATGAAACCCTTCGCGAGGGGCGTCCATATGAATGTCCGGTTTTACCGATCGTTCCGCACACAGCCGCCCTTTCCCCCATCTACGACACGGTTCACGACACAGGAAACGGCGGCTGCCCGTTCGAAGCGGTCACCCCGCCATCCACAGGCATAATCAGCCCCGTGATATAGGCGGCGTCATCGCTGGCGAGGAACGTGATGGCGGCCGCCATATCCTCCGGCAGACCAAGCCGCTGAAGCGGTATGCGGTCCTCGACGCTTTTGACGAAGGCCTCGTCTTTCACGGCTTCGGCGGTCATGCCGGTGCGTGTGACCGAAGGGCAGATCGCGTTCACGCGGACGCCCGTGTGGCCGTGGTCCATCGCCATGACGCGGGTAAGGTTCACCACGCCGCCCTTCGCCGCGTCGTAATAGGCCGTGTTCCAGTCCCCCCTCATGCCCGAGACAGAGGCCGTGTTGACGATGTTGCCCCTGCTCTCGATCAGCAGGGGCAGAAAGCTGCGGCTGACGTTGATGGTGCCGGTCAGGATGGTCGCGCAGACCGTGCCCCATGATTCGAGATCGCAGTCGAGGACCGTGCCCAGAGCGGTCACGCCAGCGTTGTTGACCAGCACGTCCAGCCCGCCGAGCTTTTCCTTCGTGAATGACAGCAGCCCGGCGACTTCGGCCGGTATCGAGATATCGGACAGGGATGCGAACGCGCGGCTGGCGTCGAGGCCCTTCATCACCGCGTCGAGCTTCTGGCGGTCGCGGTCGACGAAGATGACCTGGGCGCCCTCTTCCAGAAACCGCAGGGCCGTCGCCCGGCCGATGCCCGACGCGGCGCCTGTGACCAGCACCTTGCGGCCTGTGAAGCGGTTCAATCCCTTGATGGTCATGCGTCGGTCCCCTCTTGCGGTGATGGAGATAGAAGTCACGCGCGGGCGGGTGGGTTGCATGGGGGATTGGGCGGAGTGGAGGAAAGTCGGGGGAATTCTGTTGCGATGCCTCCGACGGGCGCTTCCGCCGACGAGGGCTCAGCCTGAAGCCGGCAGGTTAGTTGTCGGCGTCTCCGAACGCTTCCATACCGGCGGCGGACGTCAGTTCACCGGTAGCGAACGCCAGGGCCGCGGCGTTCATCAGCGCCTGAGCATGGCTGACGGCGTATGCGCTTGTCGCCTGCGCAAGCTGTGTCTGGGCCTGTGTCGCGTCTGTCAGATTGCCTACCCCGGCGGCGTATGATGCGGACGCCGCCTTGAAGGCGTTTTGTGCGGCGTCGCGGGCGATGGCGGCCGAGTGCACGGAAGAGAGGGAAGTTTCCAGCGCGTCGCGTGCGTTTGCGACCTGTTGTTCGGCGGCCAGAACGTCTTTGTCGAGGGTCGCTCTTTGCGCCCGCTCGCGTGACTGCGCCTGCCTTAGCTGGTTTTGCAGCAACCCTCCCTGAAAGAGAGGCCATGACAACTGGACCGCGACGGTGCCGTTGGGCTGGGCCACCCGTGAAGCTGGCGCGGTCTGGGTGTATCCGTACACCTTTTGCTCGCCGATATAGGCCTGCACGTTTGCGTTGAATTCCAGTTTCGGCAACATGGCCTTCTGTGCGGCGCGTGTGGCGGCGGTAGCGGCGTCCATCTTGTAGAGATCGGACAGGATGTCCGGCCGGCGCTCGAGGGATGCGTGCATCAGGCGCGACACGTCTCCAGGGATTTGCTGTGGAAGGTGCGTGTCTCGGGAGGACGCGACTGAGAGGTTGACGTCTGGCGGCAATCCCATCGCCTGCAGAAGAGCGTATCGTGAACTGTGCTCGGCGCTGCGCTTCTGGTCCTGCTGAAAAACTGCGGTGGCGGCGTTGCTACGGGCCAGGGTGACGTCGACGACGGTGGCTTCGCCATGAGCGTATCGAGATTCTGCCGAGACCTGCAGCAAGTGTGTATTACGAACAGACTCTTCCGCCGCTTCGTAGTCGGCGATCGAGGCTTCGTGGTTATAATAGGCGTTGATGACGTCCATGAATAACTTTTGGTGGGTCTGTGTAAAATCAAAATTCGATGCGATTGAGAGCGCTTTTGCGCTGTCTATGGTTGCGCGCGTGTGGCCGAAATCAAACAGCAGGTAAGACAGCTGAATTTCAGGGAACGCGGCGGCGGCGTTGGCCGCCATATACCCTCTGGGCGTGAGGAAGTTCGGCATGGAGGTCACGGTACGGCGGCCGCCTGCAAGCAGCGTTGCGGTGATCTGCGGAGCCAGCGTGGACTCGGACACGCCCACGGCGAGCGCGTTTTGCCGCGCCTGCTCCCATGCGAGGTGGGTCTGCGGATTGTGTCTTTCCGCGATATCGATCAGTTCGGACAGCGATAGCAGCCTCCCGGACGTTGCAACGCTCTCCGCAGACGCGGCGTCCTGCCGGGCTGACTGCATGCCAGCTTCGGTTGAGGCTTGATCCAGCCTGCTCAGGCTTTGGGAGATTTTGCTGTGTGTCTGCGCCGATGTCGGAGCGACGAAGCCATCGCTGCCCGGGGGCATTTTCAAGCCTGTCTGTTCTGTTGGATGCCAGGGGCGATCTGCTGCCGAGGGAGCGAGATCCGATGTGTCGTGACATCCGCTCGCTGCGGCAAGAACCAGACAAAGCGAGGAGATCGAGGGGAGACGTGCTGTTCTCACTCTGGTTGCGGAAGTTTTCCGGTTCGAGGACTCAACCATGTGAAATACCTGCGCTATTATACAGTGCGGCGTCCAAAGTGCCTAGAATATTCTTGATTCCATCATCTACTGACGAAAACCAGATCGTTCTCTCAGGATCGTCGGGAATGACAGGAGGAACGGGGACGGATGATTTGAGTTCGTCATATCCCTCCCCTGTCACGATCCATTGGGAAAACCTGTCGAGCCACCCCTTCAACGCAACAAGAGTCGTGTCGACTATCGCACTCGACAGATGGGACATATCGACGACAACTGATATTTTTACTGCCAGAATCTGGATATCGGTAAGAAGGCGATGGTTGAAATCGCTGGCGAAAAGTCGCTTGCTTACTGCGGCTCCCTCCAGCGCGTCTCCACTGAATGATGATCTGACGGCCGCAATGGACTGGCCGAATGATTCGCGATCTTTTTCCTGCGCGGGATCGAACGGTGCTTCCGGATTTTCTTTTTTGAAAACCGTCATGTCTGCGAGCGTTTTTACAGCGTCGGCCAGGTTCTTGCGTGCGATGGTGGCTACGCTGACGGGCCAGAGCGTTGTCGAGACCAGGGCGACCACTACATTGCCCAACAGGACGCCGACGACACGATCTCTGGCCGTTTGCATATCCAGTGTGGGACCATATCCCTGAAGAATACTGAGGCAGAAGGCGAAAGCTGTTTGCACGCCAGCGTAGGCGATTCGATCGCTGCCCGACTTTATCCACGCAGAGACAAACAGTACGGGCGTCATCATGAGGATGAGTCCCATGATACCTGTGATGACAGGCATAAACACGAGAATACAAAAAATTCCTGCAAGCCCCCCGGCAAGTGCGCCAAGCAGACGCAGAAACATTTTGTGTGTTGTATCGCCGATTGTTCCCATCGGAACGACGAAGCAAGTCAGAACGCAAGTTCCGATCGCAGGCCAGTCTGTGAAACGTTCGATAAGATAACAGATAACAACTGCTACACATAGTCTGCCCGCGGCGTGGCGACCTGCGCGCTTGACTGCGATCCCGGATTTGAAAAGTGGTGCGGGCTTATCGTCGATCTTCGGCAGCAGGGATTCATCGACTTCGCCGGGCTTTGAAGTCAGCGCGAGAATGATTCCAACGCTACGCGCGACCTCCCGAGCCAATGGGTGTAGTGCGGGACTGGAGGTGAACGCCTTCGCAAGACGCTTCAGATTGCCTGCGGCGTCATGGCCGATGGTCGATGGGAAAACCTCATCGTTAGATTTTACGATCAGTCTTGCTGAATGTCTAAGAATGCCAGACGACGTCTTCAGGAGATCTGGCGTTGTCGGAGACGTCTCCGATTGCGTAATTTTTCTTTCGTTGACAGTGGTGGCCCATAATGTCGCCATTAGAGAAATGCGCGATATGTAGCGAATTAAGGCACGACTGGCCGCAGGATTCTCTGCCTCCGATTTGAAAGATGCTGCCAAATCATGTAATTTCCTCATGCCAGAAACGCCCTGAAGTGACGCCTCGAAGACCTTTTCCATCGAATGACTCTTCCGTTCGCACCCTTCGTCCATTGCATTGGCAACAAGTAACAATCTGTCAGCTTCCGCCTTTTTCAATACCTTGCCGGGATCACGCCCCCACAGATGGTTTGTAATAATGATCAGTGTCAGCGCTACGGCGTAAAGGAACGCAAACCAAAGGCATTCGTGGAGGAATGACTCTTCTGGGGACAGATACGCACTGTCGCGAATGACGCTATCTGTCGTGTTCCCTATCCAGGCGTCTATCGCGTTACCCGCACTCTCCACCTGATCCACCATTGTCAGCAGATAGACGGTCCAGAAGAAAAAAACGTTGGCCAGCATACCTGCCGTCATCACTGCGCTCAGATATCCCGCGCAAAGTGTCAGGAGGACCATCAGAGGCAGGCGTATCGCTGGTTCATCCATCGTGAACATCATGCACAAGATGCTCGCGCCGGTACCGATTACGATCATGCCGCCACCGGTCAACGCCATACGCGAACTGGTCGCCGCGTCATTACCCGAGAGCAGAAAGCCGATCCACACAAAGAGCGCGACCTCGGGCAGCCGAAACGTCTCTCCAATCAGAAGAAACAAGATAGCGAGACATGTCAGTCGGATTGTATTTTCCAGCCGCCCGGGAGACGGTGCCATTTCAGCCGCCATTCCCCGAATTGTGAAAACCGGGTTCTCCTGGTCAATAGAGAGAAGATGGACATTGCCAGACTTATTTTCTCTCGCAGCCCGACGTCTGAGTGAGAAGAGGCTAAGATTCATCTTTGGATCGTCGCAACGACCGTTGCTCCGATACGCATAAGCTCAGGAGGGGGTTGATCCAGACTGATCCGTATTGGGTAACGTTGGGCAATTCTGACCCAGTTCAAGTTGCGCGCAACTTGCGGCAGCCCACTCGTCAGACTGCCTACATCGGGCTGGACGCCGCCGCCGAGGCTCTCGACATGACCGTGCAGTACAACATTGGGACGGGCCAGAACATGGATGATCGCGCGTTGGCCAGGATGAAAGTCGGGCACCTGAGTTTCCCGGAAATTGGCGATCACCCACCAGTGCTCGGTGTCAATGATCGTAAACAGAGCCTTACCTTCTGCCGCATACTCGCCAGCGGCGATGTTGAGCCCTGTAATCTGACCGTCACATGGGGCTTTAACTTCTGTTAAACGCAGGTCCCTCTGCGCAGCGGCCAACTGTGCGGTTGCTCCGACGATCTGCGCTCGAAGCGGCCTGTCGTCACGAACGTTCTTCGTTGCGGCATTCTGCGAGTGGATTGCCTGCTCGAGTGCTGCAGACGAGGTTTTAACGTTACTCTTGGCCTGATCGAGTTGCTGAGCCGTCACGAAGCCCTGCCGAGCCAGAGGAGCTAAACGCGCTTCGGTAGACTGGGCCAATGCAAGCTGGGCCTGCATTTGTTCGACACTGCTTCCCTGAGCCTTGGCGGTCGCCACTTGCGAGCCGATCTGCAAATCCTGCAAAGGCAACTCCGCCTTCAGGTTATCCAAATTGGCCTGAGCTTGCTCCAGCGCGTAACGGAAAGGTTCTGGATCAATGACAAATAGCGTATCACCGCGACGGACAAACTGGTTATCTCGTACGTTGATGGTGATGATTCTGCCACTGACTTCCGGGGCCATATTGACGATATTGGCTTGTATAAACGCATCATCCGTGCGGGGACTGCGATCAACAAGATAGGCTGCGACGAGAGCTAACAGCGCGCAGAGCAGCAGACTGCTGACGAGAAACGCATATCCCGTCATTTTTTTCGAGGATACCATCCTTCAAATACCTATCCAGATGATCCACAGGGCCAAAGTAACGGCTGTGCCAAACGCAAGCCATGAAAGCATTGGCAGGGGGACGGCGTCGTCGAGATCCAGCGCACTAAACAGAACGCGAGTTAACGCCGCTACGCTGACGCCCGCAAACGCGCACAGGAGCCAGGAAGGAAAAAAAGATCCGAACAAATCTTGCGTCGGTGACGTATTACATCCTCCGACGAACAAACAGTTCATTATCGTTATTTTCTTTATGTGATTTGACTTCATCAGATCCATTATAAACTTTCCGTCATCGTCGCTTAACGTGGACGCAAGGTAATGGTTCCTGCTCCGGGAGCCATTCAAACACCTGGCGGCGCATGAAAGAAGCTTCGGTGACGCTGTGTCCGTTAGGTAAAGTTCACTGTGGTTTTTCTCGAATTACTGTCGCCCTCGCGGCCTCAACCCAATTTTCTGGCCAACTCACTCGGATCTGGCCGATAGTAATCCTTCAACACATTGAGCGAGCGGTGCCCCGTCACCGCCGCCAGCTCCAGCACGTTCGACAGCTTCTTGCTGAACTGCGTCGTCGCCTCGCGACGCGAATCATGGAAATGCAGATCTGGCAGCCCTGCAACATCGCGTGCGCGGCGGAAGAACTGATCCAGCGTCTCGGACGCAACGGGGATAACTGACTCGGCGCCGCTCCCCGGCCCTATGATGCGCAGCAAAGCGATCGCCTCTGACGAAAGAGGCACGTACCGCTCATCGCCGTTTTTCGTCTTCCGCAGGTAGGCATATCGTTTCTCCAGGTTGATTGCCTGCCAGCGCAGAGAAAGAATTTCGCCCTTCCGCATTGCTGTTTCGAGCGCAAGATAAAACGCGACTGCAACCCACCCCATCCTGTTCTGCGGTCGAGAAGCTCGATCCCACCCGAGGGCCTCGGCGATCGCAACGCGCTCCTCGGCCGACACACGCCGCTTCCTCGCTCTGGGGTTCTTTGGGCGCTGGATCAGATGCACCGGGTTCGCCGCGAAAGGCGCCCTCCATTCCTTCATTGCGTGATTGATCACGGCCGAGATGAAGTTGAGGTCGCGGTTGACGGTCGACGTTGCAACGGACGTAAGCCTTTGGTCACGCCATGCCGCCAGTTCCTGCGGACCGAAGGCGCTCGGCGGGACGTTGAAAGCAGGTATCCTGCGAAGAGCATCCGCGCGGATTACTTCCCAACGAACGCCGTCCTTTGATGGCGATACTTCCCGGCTATACCGTTCGATGATGTCGGCCACCGTCTGCTTGCCTGAAACCGGAGCCAGCTTCGCAGGGGCCTGCCCGGCGAGGATGGCCGCTTCAGCCCGGATCGCCCACTCTTCCGCCTCCGCCCGGCTGTCGAAGGTCGCATTGACCCGCCTGCCCTTACGGACCACCATTGCGCGCCATGACTGACCACGTTTCACGATTGACGCCATTTGGCCCTCCTGAACGGGCCATACGGCATGGTGTAAACTTGGTGTAGACGGGGGTCAGAACAACGGAATTCGGGTGTTTTTAAGTAAAGTTAAGTTGTTGATATCGTTATATTTCCGCTTCGGATAAAGGCCCAATCCTTCCGAGTGTCGGCACCAGTTCCCTTCTAGAAGTTTTCAAAATCCAGCAGATAATCGAACTGCTGCGGTCGAGTTTCCGGACTCAATCCCGACTCTTTTGAAACACATCGACCGCGACTCTTTGAAAACTTGATTTCTTTCATATCCGGCAAAAAATCTGCGCGTGAGACTGGCGCGGTTGAGGCCCCGAATCGCCCCTCAAGATTTGACCCGCCCCCTGCTGGCGCAGGCTCCCGATACACGCGTTTCAAGAATAAATAACCTGCAAGCAGATGTGCGTCTGCATGCCTCTTTCTCACTGCTGTTCGAAAAAAGGTGTAAGAGGTGTAAAGGTGTAAAGGTGTAAAGGTGTAATTTGTCTGCTTAAGTGTATGATTTAAAATTGAAATTCGAGTTACACATTTTCTCCTTACCGCTTACACTTTTAGTAAAGGTGTAACTCACGAACGCTAAAATTCGGCAGTATTTTGCGGGCGGCACAAATCTCGGGGACATCCGCCACGCTCTGCCCGCACAATACCAGTCACACTCAAAGCGTTATTAAATATATGATTTTTGCATAAATATGCTGCTTTTCCCGCCCTGAATGCTTCATTTTGCGGGTTGTCTGATGGGATGCGCAGGCGGGATGGAGCGCAGCGTCCTGCGTCGTCACATCGCCGCCCTTTGCGCAGGGACCGGGCCTAGAAATTCCGCCCGAGGCAGCGATAGACGGAACTGCGGCTGATCCCCAGACGCCGGCTGATTTCGGTAATGGCTACGCCGTCTTGCGCCAGACTCTGAACCTGATCGCTTTTGGCGCGAGCGGTGGGCACGCGGCCCCGATACCTGCCCTCGGTCCTTGCGCGCGCGATGCCTTCCTTTTGGCGCTCAAGCATCAGATCCCGTTCGAACTGCGCAATGGCGCCCAGCATGGTCAGCATAAGGGCGCTGGTCGGCGAACTGGTGTCGAGCTCTGCGCCGCCCATGCTCAGGATGCGGAGTTCCGCTCCGCGCTCGCGCACGCGATCGACGAGCGCAAGCAGATCTCCGGTGGAGCGCGCCAAGCGGTCCGGCTTCGTGACCACGAGGGTGTCGCCCTTGCGCAGGAACGAGACAGCCGTGGCCAGTTGCGGGCGGCTGTCCTTCACGGCGCTGATCCGTTCTGCGAACACCTTCTCGCAACCCGCCGCCTGAAGATCTCGCTCCTGCGCCGCAAGGCCCGCATCCTGGTCGGTGGTGCTGACGCGCGCGTATCCGATTTTCACAGCAAAAATGCTCCAATAGAGTACCTTGGAATTATGATACACAATCCCAAATACCGCACAATTCGTGTGGAGCAAAAAACAGGAGGACTCAGACTGCTCCACTAGGGCGTGCCCTAGTGAAACGTTTTAAGGTTGTGACTTTATCGGATTTCAATCCACGCCTCCGCACGGGAGGCGACCGGACGCACTAAGTAACGGGCCGACCGCAATCGCGTTTCAATCCACGCCTCCGCACGGGAGGCGACGATGGGTTTCGCGACTGACGAATACACGATGTGGTTTCAATCCACGCCTCCGCACGGGAGGCGACCCTCGTGGACATCCTCACGTGGGGCGGAATCCAGTTTCAATCCACGCCTCCGCACGGGAGGCGACCCACCTCTCTCTATATCCCTGTTAGAAAAGAATAAATTATGCCGTGCTCGCGAACCTCTTAAAAAATGCGTATCTATCCACTCCACGGAGCACGAAATAATCTCTAGTTCACTGTTTTTTCCTGAGATTTTTTAAACGCGAATCTCTCGCCTCCAAGCAAACAGATTCACCTTCGCGCAGGCTCAGAAAAGCAGAGGGCCGTCGAGATCAAGTATGGGTTTGGCTCCATGGTGTTCAACCCGCTTCTTTCCATCCGCGCCAAGCTTGTAAAAGCGCAGACTGTCCTTGCTCTGGTCGATTTCCGCCAGAAGTCTGGCTCGTAACACAGCCCATTGCGCAGGATCGACCTCGCATTCAAACACCGAATTTTGCACGCGCTGTCCAAGATCCAGACACGCCCGCGCCACCCGCCGCAATCGGCGGCGCCCCTCGGCGTCGAGAGTACTTACGTCATAGGTGACGAGCATCAGCATCGCTTATTTCCAAATGAACGGCGGATAACCATCCAGATCCCCTCGCAGATGGCGCGAGAGAAGCAGCGCCTGCACGTGCGAAACCAGCCCCAGAGGCAAGGTCTCCTCAAGAAACGGATACCGTAGTTCGCGTTTCTTGCGTTCCTGCCAGGCGATCAGGACGGCCTTGCGTCCCTCATCCTTCAGCGAAACAGCGCCCCCTTCATCAATGGCGAAGTCCTGCGCCTTGATCTGCCCCCGATTGATGAGAGTCAACGCAAGACGATCCGCCAGAACAGGGCGCAGTTCTTCCATCAAATCGAGTGCGAGGCTGGCGCGTCCGGGGCGATCCGTGTGCAGAAAACCGACCTGAGGATCGAAGCCAACGCCCTCCAGCGCTGACCGGCAGTCATGTCCCAGCATCGCATAAAGAAACGATATCAGGGCGTTCATACGGTCGAGCGGCGGGCGGCGTGATCGAACATGGAAATGGAAAGCGGCCCTGTCGCCCTGAATCATCGCGTCAAAAGCGCCAAAGTAAACTGCCGCCGCCTCGCCTTCGTACCCGCGTAAAACCGCCACGTCGTCTGCTGCTGCTGCGTGGCGCGCTATATGGCTCAGGCGTGCTTCTCCGTTTTGAAGAATCTCGCGCGCCGAGACGTCCATTCGCTCCCCGTGATCGCGCAACGCCCGGCGCAGGACGGTGCGTTGATTGGCGGCCTTTGCGGATACAATGCCGCGCACGATCGGCACGGTGCGTGAAGGAGCCGCCGCCGCGTAGGACAGATCCAGCGCAAAGACGGCCTGCTGTCGCTGAACGACCTGGTCGGCCGAACTGCCGCACGCCGTCAGAGACGCGGCCGACAGCCCGATCAGGAGCGCGGCGACCGGCGCCACGCCAGAAGCTCGCGCCGCCGTGGACGTCTGGGCCTGCACGCTCGCCGCGGCGACGCCGGCGAGAAGAGCCCCGGCCGGAACCGCGTCGGCGATGATCTTCACCGCGGCCGGACCGATATCCTTATGTGTGGCGACCGCGTGGACGGCGGCCGCCATATCGTTGCGCTGCGCCAGAATGCGCCCGACCACGGCGCTGTTGTCGCTGGCGAGCAGCGGCAGCGCCGCCGTCAGCAGCGCGCAGGCGACGGCCTTCGGGCAGCACGCCGAACCAGAGCGCGACCAGCGTGCCGAGGATGTCTGCCAGGGCGAACAGGGACGTTGACTGGCGCAGATGCCGTAGCCGATGGTCCAGTAACCGGCCTGATCCTGATAGGGACGCAGACGCAGCCCTTCAAAACGGCGCGCGAGATCGGCCGCAAGTTGCAGCGGGTCATTCATCTGATGCTCCGGGCATAAAAAAAGCCGCCCAGAGGGCGGCTGACTAATGCATCGACATTCAGGCGATACATCGGAAAACTATAAAAATTCCTTTGGCAGCCGACAGGAAGCCGATGTCACACGACTCCCCTCGGATGCCAGACGCTCTTTATTTATGCGCTTCTGCGTTCAAGGCTAACTGCGTCGGTGGACGCCAGATAGGGGCCAGCAGCCATCACCTCTACGGAAAGAATAAAGGGAGAAATTGAAGGTTGGGAAGCGACGGACACATTTCCTGCCCCGGCCGTCCACCGACCTCGCCCCCCTTCCAGTCCGTGCCAGCCGTCCAGAGACAGGGTCTCAAGATGCTGATCGATGACCTCAACCTTATCAGCGTGCGATTTCATAATATTACCGACCAGAACGCCCAACTCGCGCCTGTCATCGACAAAGGGACCGATCGCATCGCTCGGTCGGCTTGTCCGTGACATGATTCTTACGGCGCTCACCCCAGGCGGGATCATGAAAGAGTAATGGTCGCCAACCCGCCTTAGGGGCCTCATAACCCGCCCTCTGTCGGTCATAAGGCGGACGTCCGGATCGCTCTCCAAAGATGCTTCGCTTTCGATCAGGTTTTCCGCCACAACAGACGCGCGAGCGTCGAGCGCACGATAAATCGGCTCGACAACCGAGCGTTCCACGCTCAACGGCGCAGCAGCATCGAGTTCCCAGGAGCGGGTGCAACCGGCTATTGTCGAGACGTTTCCATGCTGCCGAAAGAGATGTCGGTTGTCGGTGTCCAGATACGTCTCCGTCAGCATGCCG
This sequence comes from Acetobacter nitrogenifigens DSM 23921 = NBRC 105050, assembly GCF_000429165.1. Lineage (GTDB taxonomy): Bacteria > Pseudomonadota > Alphaproteobacteria > Acetobacterales > Acetobacteraceae > Acetobacter > Acetobacter nitrogenifigens. Next base: position 25,548 of record NZ_AUBI01000025.1, read on the forward strand.
TCGGACCAGATGACCGCGTGCGGCTCCGTCTCGATGTGGTAATACGTATAGTTTTCAATGCTCGTGTCATAAAAAACGCTTTTTCCATTAACCAGCATTCTGACCGGAACAAACTTTCCTTCGAAGAAAAGACAATGCTCCGCCGTGACCAACATATCTTTATAAGGAACACCCTGCGAGATCGCGTCCTTCAGAACGCGCACGGGGTATCCTGCTTCATCTTTCCGAAGAGTACCGTTTACAGAAACGCTTTTACTGCCGACCCACGTGACGCCAGACGTTCTTTCCAGACCGCTGCGCCAGTCGAATGTGGTGACGATGTCTCCGATACGGACGTCCTCTACAGGCACGTCGCCAGACGGCGTACGGATCATCGATCCGGGAAGAAAGCAGGCTCCCACGTAAGTGTTATTACTTGAATAAGTAATTTTTAGAGGATTGCTTGTGCTTCCGTTAATATAATACGTGTTATTTGTCAGCGTAACACCACTGGCGAGCGTCGCGCTGTATGATGCTATTTCAGTTCCGGACGAACCGTAGAGCGTTATCGTTTTTACCGTCGATGACCCCGTTATTGTATAGTACGATACTGTCGCAACGGTATTTTCCAACTCAATCGTAGCTTTTGACGGGTCATAGCCCGTTATAGTGGTGCTCGACAGGTTAAGAAGCGACGCCCCTGCATTCAGGATGAACGTACCGCCGCCTGTTCCGAAGTGAATCGTTGTCCCGGAAAGTGCGGTGATCAGCGTAGTGCCGCCAGAGAATGTGCCGCCATTCGTAATATTAACGGTCGTGCCGGAAAGAGCGTTGGCCACCAAACCATTGCTGAGGGTCGCCGTGCCTCCGTCGACATCGACGACGAGCCCGCTGAGCGCGCTCAACAGCGTTGAAATCGTCGCTGTCCCGCCCACGTAGATCGTCGTCGGAAAGACAGTGATCAGATTCGCCAGAATGTCCACAGATCCGGTAACGCCTGCGGGGACAATGTAGGTCGCTCCAACAAGCAGGTTTGCAATGCTGATTGCGCTATCGGTGGCTGATGCCACGTAGCCGGTCTGAAGAACGCCCAGGACACCGGGATAGAGCGTCCCAGTGTAAGCCGTAGTTCCGTCCGGGTCAGTGATCGTGACATTCCATGACGTTAAAACCCCAAGTGTATAGTTTGATGTTACAACGTATTTTACACCACTGCTGGTTGTTGTTGTCGTCGTAGCCATAGCAATACCCTCTTGAAGAGAAATCTCTGAATTCGGCTTCAGATGAACGCCGGCAGCGCCATAGAAATTAGTCTTTTCCAAACAGTTTCATTTCGAAAGAGTTTTTATACTTGGATGTGTTGCTGTAAATTTTTTCAGATATATTTAATAAATCACCTGTGCTGTTTTTTGATTTATACGCTAAAAAAATACTAAATTACAATTATTCTACAGAATAAACGATTGATATCATTGATAAATTTAATTTTCTTCTAAAATCGATACTAGCGCCGCCCCAATTTCGACAGAAAATAGGAATAACCAGAGTTCCATTGATTTATAAATGTTCACGGATTTGTGATATCGTTTACGCCACTCCATATCGTCTCGATCAATATTTAATTATCGTTTCCTTTATAACACATAAAGAAAATAACAATCACCGCCTGTGCTGCAGAGCGTTGACGATTCCGCTTCCGATGGCGGAGCCGAGGATCAGCAGCGCCCCGTTCATGGCGGCGCGCCTGCTCTCGGCGGTGTTGAGCTTGCGCAGCTCGCTCCAGATCCTGCCCAGCTGCACGTCTGTTTCATCCTTGAGTCTGGCGATGTCCTCTTTCGTCGCGACGTTATCCGGCATCGCTGCCCCCCGCTGGCGACGCAGGCAGCGTCGTGCTGGCCGTATCCGACCCGTCGACGATCGCTTTCAGCGCTTTCTGATACGAGATCCACGCGCCCGGAACCGCGTCGCCCAGTGACCCGTACTCGGCCCAGACGACATTCTGCGCCGCCGTAAGCGCAAAGCCCGCCCGGATCGCGAGAGGAACCGCAGCCGCAAGCTGCTCTGCGGTCATGGCGACAAGCGCCCCGCCCTGCACGCCCCATCCGCCCGTCAGGCGGCCGTTCCACTGATCCGCCGTCAGCGGAACCAGATCCGCGACCGGCGGCGCGACGGCGGGATCGCTCATGCCCCACGCATCCCACCAGCCCGTCACAGGCGCGGGCTGCGCCGCCAACAGGTCGCACGACGCATAAAACCGGTTCGGATAGACAGTCCGGACGTCGATCTCCGCCATCATAAAA
>NZ_AUBI01000026.1 GCF_000429165.1 Acetobacter nitrogenifigens DSM 23921 = NBRC 105050
GGCATTTGCCCAATGGAATAGCGCCACCGCGCTCCCCGCCTGAAAACGTCAGGACAGCGGGTAACTCAAAAAGCCAAAGTTAACGTGACAGCACCCTGACAGCACCGTTGGTACGAAATGGTCGACGGGCGCGTCATCGACGCGTGGCTACTTAAGAGGCAGGCTCCACCTTGCCAGAAGGTCACGCAATTGCTCGCGCCCGTGCAGTGCCCCAACACTTTCGATACGCTGCAAGACGGTGGAAGTCCAAGTTCGTGCAGGCAGGCCCTGGGATTCCTGAAAGTCCGAAAAAACCTTGTCATACTGCGCGACCGCAGCTTCTTCGTTCGGAGCGCCGTAACGTTCATGATGCAGAACCTGAGACTGTGCAAGACGGGGCTTGATAAAAGTCGGGCGCGACGGGTCAGGTGTTCCGACCGTCAAACCAAAAGCTACGGCGGTTTGTGGCGGCAGATGAAGTTCGCGCGCCACGGCTTCTGCGTTATTGCGCAGCGCGCCGATGTAGACCACGCCTAGGCCTGTTGCTTCGAGCGACACGACAGCGTTTTGGGCGGCGAGCGCGACGTCGACGAGTCCCACGATGTAGGAGTCCAGGTAATCCAGAGCTTCGGATGGAGCGCCGGCGCGCTTTGCGATCCGGGAAAGGCGCGCGAGGTCGACAATCCACACCAGAAGAAGCGGCGCATCTCTGATATGGACCTGATCGTTCGCCAGTTTCGACAGCCTTGCTTTCCGCTCCGGATCCCGAACCGCTATGACACTCCACGGTTGCAGGTTCGATGAAGACGACGCAGACTGGGCCGCCGCTATTGCCTTTTCAAGGGCGCCAGGCGGCAGCGGCGTGTTCAGAAAGGACCGCACTGAGCGATGCTCCAGAAGACTGAGCGTCTGAGCGTTTGCGCTCTCCGTCGGCGCTGCTTCTGAGGCGTCACCGTACCGCTGACGCCATGCCGTAGAAAAATTCTTCAATGCCATGGAGTTTTGCCTTGAATCTTATGACCGACAGGCCAGACACCGGCTCGGCCAGTCACGGGGGACCTCAGAGGTTGTCTGGGTCAAACGAAATCCTTTGGGGGGGGTAAAGATGCGGGTAAAAAATAGCGCCGTGGAGCGAACGGAACGCCATAAGAGGCCGGGCATGAGGGCGGATAGGCCATCCAGCATGCTACCCGGCTTTAAGCTCTCCTGAGGCTTCCAGCGCCGCGACACGTTCGCGCACCAACGGAATCAATAACGTTCCGTAATGTTTTGCGTCTTCCAGAGGGTCAAAGCCACGAATTAAAAAATTGTTTATCCCGTAGCGATAATATTCAATTAGACCGTCCGCGACCTGTTCTGGCGTCCCGACAAGCCCGGTGGAGTTACCAGCCGCGCCCGTTAGGGCGGCGACGCCTGTCCACAGCCGCGCGTCGCGCCGATTGTAAGACGCGGTCTCGAGCAGGCGTCGAGAGCCATCATTCGGCGGGCGGTGTCCAGATACCGCAAGCCCCTGCTGCTCCCGGTTCGCGCGCACCAGGTCCTCGATCTCTTTCGCGCGCTTCCAGGCCGCATCTTCCGTCTCCGCGATAACTGGCCGCAACGAAAGAGAGAAACCGATCGAACGCCCGTACCGCGCGGCCGAAGCTCTGACTCGCGACACGACCTCCCGCGTGGCGTCAAGTGTTTCACCCCAGGTGGCGTAAACGTCCGCGTGGCGTCCCGCGACGTCGATGGCTTCGGGTGACGTTCCGCCAAAGAACACCGGCAGGTTATCAGGACGCACCTCGCTCGCGGCACGCCGGATGTGGTAGAATTTGCCGTCGTGATCAAATGGCTTCGCCGAAGACCACTCTTTGCGCACTATTTCGAGATATTCGTCGCTGCGGGCGTATCGCTCGGCTTTGGTGGTTCCGACGTCCCCGTCTTTCGCCATCTCCTCGTCCGCGCCGCCGGTGATGATATGGACGGCGACGCGCCCGTTCGACAACTGGTCCAAAGTGGCGAGTTGGCGTGCGGCGAGAGTAGGTTGGGTGAAGCCGGGACGGTGCGCGACCAGAAATCCGAGGCGAGAAGTCAACGCCGCGCCATAGGCCGCCACGATCTGGCTTTCCGGGGAGGAAGAACCGAATGGAATCAAGACCCGGTCGAAGCCTCCCTCCTCCTGCGCTTTCAACGCATCCTGAATGTAGCCGAGGTCGAGCGCACGGCTCCTTACGCCGCCATGAATTTCAGACGTGTTGTTAAATCCTATGTAACCAATGAAATTGACGGACATGGGCAGGGCTCCGATCAAACGAAATGACCGTCACCATGGTCCGGTCGCCCGATGTCCGTCACGCGAGAAAAGTTCACGCCTGTGTGCGGCGGAGGTTATCGATTGAGTGTGCGTTGATCGTCGATTTTGTGGATGCGATCAATGTGTCTGACATTGGAGCCTGAACCGCGCACCTTGTATCGTCTCGATTCAAGAGTTCTTTTTCCGTCTTGCCACCCCCACGGGAGCCAGCGAGATCTTTGTGTTTAGTCCCGTGGTTTGATGGTGTGATATTTTCACGTGAGTGGAAGGATGCCTTATGGGACAGATACGTCATGGCAGCGCCACGACCACGCACGCCGTGCGAGCAGCAATACAGCGATCGCAGGCTTCGCTCGCGGCGCTGAGCGAGGCGTTTGGGATCAATCCGAAAACGGTGGCGAAGTGGCGGAAGCGTCAGACTGTCGAGGATCAGAAGACAGGTCCCAAAGAGCCGCGTTCAACGGTTCTGTCCGAGACTGACGAAGCGATGATCGTGGCCTTTCGTCGGCATACCTTACTGCCGTTGGACGATTGCCTTTATGCGTTGCAGGCCACCATTCCGCATCTGACACGCTCAGCGCTGCATCGCTGTCTTCAGCGTCACGGGATTTCACGTCTGCCTGATGTCGAAGGAGACAAGCCAAAACGGCAGCACTTCAAGCGCTATCCGATCGGGTTCTTTCGCCTCGATATTGCCTAAGTTCAGACTGCCGAAGGAAAGCTTTATCTTTTCGTCGCCATAGACCGCACGAGCAAGTTTGCAGTGACGCAGCTTGTGGACAAAGCCAACAGACGAACGGCTTGGGAATTTCTCGAATATCTTCTGCGCATCGTCCCCTATCAGGTTCATACTATCTTGACGGACAACGGCATCCAGTTCGCCGAACAGCCCCGTAACCGGGGCACCGCATGGTCACGTTCCATGCGTTTCGACATGATCTGCGAGGCTAACGGGATCGAGCATCGCCTGACAAAACCCAATCACCCCTGGACCAATGGTCAGGTCGAGCGAATGAACCGCACGATCAAGGAAGCAACTGTCAAACGCTTTCATTACGACAGCCATGAGCAGTTGAGGACGCACCTCAATGACTTCATGGCAGCCGATAATTTCGGGCGAAGGCTCAAAACCCTCAACGGTCTCACGCCCTATGAATACATCTGCAAAATATGGACTTCAGAACCAGATCGATTCATCATCAACCCGACCCATCAAACCCCGGGACTAAACACCTTATGTGTTTCCAGCCAGTTATGATGACCTCCTGAACGACCCTGGCCAGGGTCGTTCAGGAGGTGAGATACAGCGCTTAACATCTGGTAGCCTGACCACGTTTTCTAGCAGGCTGATCTCGCCTCTCTTCACCGTCTCGAACAGTTGACGGCGGCCCGGTTCCGGGACCGCGAACATAAGAAAGAGAGAGTGATATGTCTGCGGAAACCATCATCGGAATAGATGTGTCCCGAGACTGGCTTGATGGCTTCTGTCTGCCCGGAAAACAGAGATTCCGTTTGCAAAATTCACCTGATGGCTATGCCAGATTACTGGAAACCCTTCAGAGTATGCCTGACGGTCTCAAGGTTGGGTTTGAAGCCACAGGCGGACAGGAATGGGCACTCTGGCGTGTTCTCATAAGTATGGGGATCAATGCGGTCCAGTTGCCACCAGCACAAATCAAGGCTTTCGCATTCTCCATGGGGAAGAGAGCGAAGACCGACCAGATCGACGCGGAACTGATTGCGCGCTTCATGGTTGTCCGCCCATAGGCCGGCCGAGCACTGCCAGATGAAAAACTTCAGCTTCTCCGGGCATTAACGGTTCGCAGAGCTCAGATGGTAGACGCGCGTAAACGGCTTTCTGCCCAGATTTCGGCGCGTCGCAAGCAGGGTGTGAGCGCTGAACTGGAGGATATGGACAGCAGTCTCAAAGCATTTCTTGAGAGCCAGATCAGCGAGCTCAAACAACGGATTGAAGGAGTCATTGCACAGGGCAAAGAACTCTCTGCCAAAGCAGAACTTCTCCGTTCCATCCCCGGTATCGGCCCGGTATCAATCGCCATGCTTCTCGCAGAAATGCCAGAACTCGGCCGTATGACAGCGACCGAAGCCGCTGCCATGACCGGACTTGCACCAATGTCTCACGATAGCGGCGCGATGCGCGGGAAACGTGTCATTTCAGGGGGCCGGAGATCTCTCCGCCATGTCCTGTTTCAGGCCGGATTGGCAGCTTCATGTCATAATCCGGTTCTGAAAGCTGTGGCAAAGCGCATGAAACAGCGGGGCAAGCCACATAAACTAGTCATCATCGCGATTGCGCGGCGTCTCGTCACAATCGCAAATGCTGTCCCGAAAACAGGCCTGCCGTGGCGCATTAGCCCCGTCGTTTAAACACAGTTGCTAGGCTAAGAAGGTTTCGAAGCCTTTGGAGCAGCGCCGGAAACAGTCCGGAATTTGTCGACGGCAAGGAGCGATTACAGGGGGGGGTTAACGCGGATGCGCGGAAGAAGATCAACGGTTTCTGTGTGATCCGGTAGGTCTCCTGTGATGACGCCACGTCTTGACGTCTCTCCAGACGGCTTTCTCGTGAGGAGATAGCAGCCGTCAACGGCGGGTCCGCCAACACCGTCGATGTTGTCACAGGCAACCCCGCTCCCGACCTGTCTTCCTCGTTGGCGTCCGGCCGCCGTGACCAGTCAGGGGCTCGCCACTGTCGAAGGGCTGGTATCGCCCTGTCCAAAAAACAGGAGCAACCTTTCCTGCCTGCCACAGTCTATAGCCTGAACTTTGCCTGGGCGCAGTAGAGAGAAGGATCACAAGGACGTGGGAGAATGAAACTTCCCTTTATTTTCTTCTGTACCTGAAGAATCGCGCGTACTAGAATTATGCCAGATCACGGTTTCGCGGGAGTTCTTGTGATGACGCTTCTTACGGTTACGGGCTCGCATATCGCGTTGCAGGCGCCGTATCATCCGGAGCTCTCTGCGCAGGCGCGCCGTCTGGGCGGGAGGTTTCGAGGCAAGGAGACAGGCTGGCTGTTTGACGCTGATCAGGAGAACGCACTGCGAGGGTTATGCCACACGTTGTGGGGCGTCGACGGAACCGCAAGCGCGCTGATCGACACTGTGACGCTGCGCGTGACAGTCAGACCGAAGTTCCATGAAGCGACGCTATGGCGGACCTTTGGGAGCGATATATGGATGTGCGGGCGCCAGATCGCATCCCGTCGGCCTGGCGGCAGACCTGTCGCCGTGCCAGGCCGTGGAGTGAAGTTTACCGTCGGACGTCCGCGTATTGAGGACGGGCCGACGGGTTCTTTCATGCTTTTGGTCGACGAAGGGTGCGTCTTTACGGTTCGTGACATGCCGCGCATGGCGCTCAAGGCCGTCTCGCGCACTCTCGCCGATATCGCGGAGTGGGAGGTGACCTGAGCGTTGCAGGTAACTGGTGAGGATCGATCCTAGACTGTGCGTCTGCGGTTTTTAGTTTTTTTAGTTGGCATAATAAAGATTATGCGACACATGTGTGTACGCGGGTGGATTCTAATCTGAAGTGCACCATTGGGGATAATCTCCGGTGCTTTTGGATAAGGGGTCCGGAGATTGGCTCGAGAGTATAGCCACCTGACGCTATCGGATCGGCGGACGATCGCCCTTCTGAAGGATCAGAAAGTCGGGGTTCGTGAGATTGCGCGGCGTCTGGGCCGCCACCACAGCACGATTTCGCGCGAATCATGCCGCAATGCGCATCGCAGCGACGAGATCGATCTGTATGGCTACTGGCCGGTCACGGCCGAACACGCGGCCCGCCGGCGGCGCAGCGCGACGATGCGGCTGGTCCGCGAACCCGCTCTGGCTGCACGCGTGACTGACGGCCTGTCCCTATCTGTGGTCGCCCGAGCAGATTTGCGGGCGGCTGCGGCATGAGAGCGTCCGGCTGTCGCCTGAGACGGTTTATCGCTGGATCTACTGCCGCGATATGCGCGAACGCCAGTTGTGGAAGAAGCTGCGTCGTCACCACGTCAAACGCTGGCGACGTCATCAAAGACGCAGCCGTGGCATGAGGATACCGCCAGAGCGTCGGATCGCCCGGCGACCGCAGGACATTGCCGCACGGCGGATTGCGGGCCATTGGGAGGCGGATCTGGTGATGTTTCGCGCCGCCCTCAACGGCCAGCGTAATGTCATGACGCTCGTCGAGCGGACCACCCGGTTTGTTCGGCTCGCGCGCCTTGAGGACCGGGCGTCGCGCGGCGTCGCCCGCGCCATGCAGGCGCTGACAGCCCATCTCCCTGCCCCGCTGCGCCAGTCCGTCACCTGCGATCAGGGCTCGGAATTCGTAACCTTTACGGCGACAGAGAAGACGACCGGCATGACGGTCTGGTTCTGCGATCCCCGCTCGCCCTGGCAGAAAGGATCCGTCGAGAACATGAACGGCAGGCTGCGTCAGTTTCTGCCGATGGACACTCTTCTGCCCTCGATCGGCCCCTCGGCTCTCAGGGCCATCGAGGCCCGGATGAACGCCACGCCGCGCAAATGCCTCGGATACCTCACGCCAGCAGAGGCGATGGATCGGCTCATCGAAAGCGTCAGCCCTGGGGGCGCCGCTCCGCCTTACGGCTCCGCAGCGCCCCCAGGGCCTGCATTCCCATGACGTGGCGCACTTCAGCTTGAACCCGCAGCGCCGGATTAAAATGTCCGCTTTGAGCCGAATAGAAATGTCCTCCCTGCCGCTTTGAGGTGGTAGTCTGGCCTCGCCATGGTTGTGCGGTTCGGGAGGCCGGACATGGGACTGGTGCTGATGGACGATCGAGACCTGCGCCGGGTTGGCGTACTGGCCGAGGTGCTGTGCGGATCCCGCACGACGGCGTCGGCGGCTGATCTTTTGGGGATAACGACGCGCCAGACGCGTCGCCTGCTGGAGCGCCTTCGTGATCGCGGCGCCGGCGGGCTTGCGCATGGCGGACGCGGACGCCCGTCCAACCACCGCAGGCCGGAGAGTCTTCGCGCCTGGGTGCTGGCGCTGTTGCGCGTGCATTATCCCTCGTATGGGCCGACGCTTGCGTCCGAGACCCTGCTGGAGCGCCACGGGCTTGTGGTTCCGCGTGAGACGCTGCGCGGCTGGATGCACGCGGACGGTCTGTGGCTGACGCGCTCGCAGCGCAAGAACTTCCACCAGAGCCGGATCCGCCGGGAAAGGCTGGGCGAACTGGTGCAGATCGACGGGGCGGACCATCGCTGGTTTGGCCCTGATCGCTCGTCCTGCACGCTGCTGGTGTTCGTCGACGACGCCACAAGCCGGCTGATGACCCTGCTGTTCGTGCGCAGCGAGAGTACGGACAGCTATTTCGAGGCGCTGGAGCTTTACCTTGAGGAGCATGGACGCCCGACCGCCTTCTATTCAGAGAGGCATTCCATCTTTCGCGTGGCCAAAGCTGACGCCACGGGCGGTCAGGGCCTGACGCAGTTTGGCCGGGCCCTGGCGGAGCTGAACGTCGAGATGCTGTGCGCCAACAGCTCGCAGGCCAAGGGCCGCGTGGAGCGGGCCAACCGGACGCTGCAGGATCGGCTGGTCATGGAGCTGGCGCTCGAGGGCCTGACGACGATGGACCAGGCCAACGCGTTCCTGCCAGGGTTCGTCGAGCGGTTCAACGCCAGGTTCTCTGTTCCGCCCGCCCGTCCCGAGAACGCCCATCGGGCCGTCGCCCTCTCGCGCGAGAGCCTGCGCGACGTGCTGTGCCGTCGGGAGATGCGCTATGTCGGGCGTCAGCTCAGCCTGTCGTGGAAACGCCGCCTGCTGATCCTCGAGCGCAACGCGCTCACCGAGGGACTGATCGGGAAATATGTAGAGATATTCGATTTCGTGGACGGCCGACTGGAGATCCGTCATCAGGGCGTCTCCCTGCCCCATCGTGTGTTCGACAAGGATCAGCGCGTCGAACAGGGCGCGATCGTGGAGAACAAGCGGCTGAGCGAGGCGCTGGCCTGGGCGGCCGAGATGCAGGCCACGCCACGTCCCTCGCCGCGCGTGAAGACCAGCAGCGAGAAAGGCGACTATGTGCGCACAGGGGTAAAACCCGGCCGCAAACCTGACTCGCCCCGGCGCAAGAAACCGTCCTGAACCGCAGCTTTTGGGGGGGGGGGGCGGAAGGTCGGTTCTTGGGGAGGGATGACAGGAAGCTGCCATTCGCAGCCGGCCTGTTTATTGCGGCTACCGACCAGACTAAGGCGTCCGCGAGCAAAGGCAGGAACGTCTGGATCGGACATCCGCAGCCATCCGAGTTCATGTTGCGGTTTGTGCGTCAGCCTTCTTTTCCATCTCCTGAAGGCGCGGATCAGTGTTTATCGCGCAACAACAAGCGTGATCCCACTTCGACGATCGATTTAATCGCAGGGAGCAACTCACGGCCGAGCGGCGTCAGGTCATATTCGACAGTAGGTGGCGATGTGGGCATCACGCGTCGGCTGAGAACGCCTCGCTGCTCGAGATCGCGCAAGCGACTTGTGATCACCTTGGCCGAAATGAACGGGCAATCGCGCCGCAATTCCGAAAACCGACGTGCCCCGTCATTGAGTGCCCAAATCAATTCGGGCGTCCACAATCCACCGAGCAGTCCCATGCATTTTGACATCGGGCAGCCTGGAAGCGCTTGGACCTTCGCTCTCTGTTTGAGCACCATCGGCAATGTCCTTCGTTCGGTTTCCGATTGGTAACCATAAACGGAAGGTAACCCATAGTTATAAGGTTTCCAAGGGAAACAATCGGAAATATATCGCTAGGAGGCGATCGGATGTCTTGTCGGACGCACCATGCGGCGAGGAAGCACCGTGCCGGGCACTATAGGAAGTATATACCCAATGCATATTCTTGTCTTGCAAACCAGTCTGCGCGGTTCTGATTCCGCGAGCCGCACTCTCGTCGACGCTTATCTGGGTGCGCTCAAGGCCCAGCAGCCGGACGTCACCATCAAGGTCCGCGATCTCGCGGCACAGCCTGTTCCGCATCTTCCGGCAGAACTCATCCCCGTCCAGTTGGGATTGGCCGAAGGCACTGACGAGCATGCTGCTCTGGCCGAAGAACTGATCGTCGAACTGGAGCAGGCCGATATAATCGTCATCGGAGTGGCATTCTATAATTTCATGATTTCTTCAACGCTGAAGGCATGGTCGGATTATGTCGTTCGTTCGCATCGTACTTTTGCCTACGGTGCCAACGGCCCCGTAGGGCTTCTTCCCGCCGGCAAGAAGGTCATCGCTTTCATGGCGAGCGGCGGTGTTTATGGCGTGGGTCCCGCCGCTGCGATGGATTTGGCGATCCCTTATCTGCGCACGATCTTTGGCTTTATCGGGATAAACGACGTGGAAGTGGTTCGCGCTGAAGCGCAGGCCGATCCCGTCGCGGGCTTAGCGTCGCTCGAGAGCGCGCTGGCGGCGGCCAAAATGCTCGCCTGATCTTCGCCCTCGCGGCCTGTCCGTTCTGAGTTATAAAGCGGTTTCCTGCGAAACAGCAGGCGGGCGGCGTCGCAAGGCCGGGTCATCCCTATCGCGAAGACCGTAGAAGCGTTACGCCAAAAAGCAGCACGTCCAACCAACTTTTCGGCTTCGTTTTGTCCAGCCCCACGAAGACCCTTGAAACACGAACGACCGGATTTCGCGGTAGCCGTCGTTCAGCGGATTGTGCCTGAATGACTGTTTTATCTCAAACACGGTCTATCATGGTTCGCTTAGTCGTGTCCGCTGTCGGGCAACCACCATAAATGCTCGAACGACCGAGTTGAGGCGACTACAGCCTGTCCGCTTCTGTATCAGTGAGCGGACAGGCGGATCAGGGGGTAAGCAGCTTGTCGGCTATCGGAAAAAATTAGCAGAAAGCGGTCATTCGCGATGTTCCGCTTCATGGCAGCCGTCGACCAGCCCGAGACATTCAGCGACTGGCGTTTGAAGGTCTGCTCATGCACGAACAGTCCATTCGCATGTCATCCAGCAACTCGACCAATTGCGGTCGTACAGCTGACATGGCGCTTAGGAGGGTGAATGCCGACATCTAGCACCCAACATCAGGCCTCGCGATCATGCTGCAGGCGCGCATCTTCCATATCCTGCCAGTTTGCGGCGATCCATGCCGAAAAATTCTCTAGCATCGGCACCAGACTATGCCCCAAAGGGCTCAACTCATACTCCACGCGTAGTGGCACTTCGGCGAAATAATGGCGGATCACCAATCCGTTGCGTTCCAACATCCGCAGGGTAACGGTCAGCATTCTTTGTGAAATTCCGGCCACTTTTCGCTTGAGGGCGGAAAAACGCATGCGCTGGCCTGGTACCGCAGCAAGCTGTAGCATCACCATAATCGTCCATTTATCGCCAAGGCGGGTCAAAACTTCGTGCTGGTTACATGATCCGGCCGCGCCAGCACGCACGGTTTCGTCTTTCGTCAGCGGTCGGGGTGATATGCTCTGTTCCGACATGGGTTCCTCCCGAGTAACCGAGGCACTGCAACGTGCCGTCTTGCGACACCGATCCTTGAATATATTTTCGTAACCAGCAATGGTTACGAAAGGGAACTCAAGCCATGCAGATTGCTATTATCGGTGCTGGTCATGTTGGGTCTGCCCTAGCGGGCACGCTCACGAAGGCCGGATATCGGGTTGCCGTCGCGAATTCGCGGGGCAAGGAAAGCCTGTCAGACTTCACCCGCCGCACCGGTGCACTCGCCTGCGATATGGCCGGCATCGCAATGGGTGCCGACATCCTGATAATTGCTATTCCCCTGTGTCACGTGCCTAATCTGCCAGCATCCGTCTTGGCGCACCTGGCAGCACACGCCGTCGTGGTGGATGCCAATAATTATTATCCTGCCCGGGACGGACGCATCGCAGCCATTGACGCGGGACAGGTGGAATCAGATTGGGTCGCCAATCAATTTGGTCGCCCTGTCATCAAGGCATTCAACAACATCATCGCGGACCATCTGGCGCACCGTGGTGGATCGGCAGGGATTGCCGGTCGCATTGCGCTGCCTGTGTCAGGAGATGATCCCGAATCCCGTCGCACCATCATGACAATCGTCGATGCAATTGGCTTCACGCCATTTGACGCCGGAACCATCGCCGAATCATGGCGCCAGCAACCCGGGCAGCCCGCCTACTGCACGGATCCAACGATAGACGAACTGCGCGATCTTTTACATCGCGCCGACCGACAGGCCGCCATACGCAATCGCGATAAGAGTGTGCGATTGATGGCAAAATTACCGTCCGATTATCCATCAGATCAACTGGTTCGTGTAGCGAGATTGTTCGTAGGGCTGGATAAATGGAAGCCTGCAACATGGGCTGCGCTTCTCAGGCTGGGCATAACCGTTCTGCGCCATCGATCTTAAGAAGGCACCGCCTCTCGCGCGTCCGCTTTCGGGAAACAACAAGGGCGATGAACACCTTCGAAGAGAAGGCGAGAGCAGCCCCATTTAAGCCGTTCGTTCCGACCGTTAGTCTTCGGGGGACGCCATGCCAGCTTGTGCCATTCAGTCTGAGACAATCGCTGCAAGCTGAAGCGGGTTCATATAGTCGCGTATCCGAGTGACCTTCGCGCCACGCCTTTCGATGAACCAGACGTAGGACAAGCTCTTTGTGCTATCGTCGACAACTCGTTCATGATGGCCCGTTGCCTCAACAATCAGTTCGTTGCCAGCGCTACGGACGCGAATGTCTCTCAGCGCGCCGAACCGGATTATAGATGGCAGATGGGCCATATAGGCCGCAATGGCGTCCCGTCCGATCAGCTTACGCGGGGCGCCCTCGGGCGCGAACGGAAATTCATGGCATGCGTCGGCTGCGTAGATCGCCATCCAGCCCGCGATATCACCTGCGCGAAGTGCGTCCAGTGCATTTTCGAGCCAGTCTGGCAGTTCGGATGTTGGTGACATGGTGCTTCCTTGATATGATTTCCGGACCATGAGTCCAGATTTACATTATATATCGGACCACAAGTCCGAAAATCAAGTTGTTCGTCGCGGACGGCCGCCGACCGCCACGATCCGCATGCTTGAGGCCGCCGATATCCTCTTTGCACAGGCTGATGGGCCTGAACGTGTGACCATGGATGCCATCGCGGCGGCATGCAGTGTCGGGAAGGGAACACTGTTCCGCGCGTTCGGTAGTCGCGCGGGATTGCTCGACGCTCTCTGGGCCACAAAGATCGAAGCTCTACGGGCAAGCGTGGAGAGTGGTGCGGCTCCTTTCCGGCAAGATACCTTACCGCAACAGCGTCTTGCAGCGTTTCTTGACCTGATCTTGACGTTCAAGCTCGACAACCGGCACCTGATCCGGGCGCTCGAATTCGGTCCGGGCATTCTGCAATCGCCGCATTATCGCTGGATGCTTGGGGTGACCGCGAGGTTCATCGAGGAAGGGACGGGCTCGCCGCCGGAGGGTGCGGCCCTCTATAACGCCCACGCTCTTCTGGCAGCCCTGCATATCGACCTAATTGAGGACATGCTCGCAAACGGGCTGTCGCTGGACACGATCAGGGAAGCCCAGACCAAACGCGCCTACATGGCAATGAACATTACAGAATCTGACTATAAAATACTCGTACGCACGTGATCGATCATGTCTGCTTTGTGGAGCGCAGAGCGATCGTCTCAACGTCCGAAAGGAAAGGCGGAACCAGCCCGTCTCCTTTCCGAGCGCCCCTAAAATAGCTGGGCGTCCCGTGTTGTGAGGTCTGTTCCGCCTACGGCTCCACAGCCCTCACAACACGATGGACACGCGAAAGAGGACATTTCTATCCGGCGTTGAAGCGGTCATTTCTATCCGGTTGCAACAATGGTGTGTTAGCGGGTAGATTTGCCAGGCTCAAGGTTAGAACGCATAGGAAACGATTGAGCAAAGAGTTAAGCGCTTGAGCTGTATCACTTTTACTGGAAGCTTACATTTCGCACGGTTTTTGCGGCGCGTCACCTACTTCCGACAAGTGTGATTATCGGAAGTAGGGTCGGGGAAGGGGCTGATTTCCGGAAAAAGACGCAGTCTGAACCTAACGTCGTTTTAAGGTAAGTTATGTGGTGTTGTCTTTACAAACGTAAAGGCGCTATAAGGGCGTGATCATCAACGGAGAATCCCCATGGCCAGCATCAACCTGCGGATCGACGACACGCTGAAAACAGCGGCTTATCGCCGACTGGCCGAACTGGGCGTCACGCCCTCAGAGCTCATTCGCCAGACTTTCGAATATGTCGTCGAAACCGGTCGGCTTCCCGTGAAAAGCCATATCTTGACGGAAGACGATCAGGATTTGCTGGCGGTCGCACGCGAACGGCTGACGTCGCCGCTTCCCTCCATCCGGGTTCATCTGGACGATCTGTAAACCGATATATCGCGGTCGATCTCCATAAGCTAAGATGACAGTCCCATGTTTCCGGAGGATTTACGGATGCACGCAATTACGATCGATACGCAGGCGGATCGCCTCGCAGAGGAGCTGGCAAGGCGCGGAGTTCCGGCACAGGCGCAAATTCACGCCGTGATCCACATACATGACGACGGTCCCGATATGACGTCCATTGCAGCCGCCGGTGGCGCATTCGACTGGCTGAAAGTGGAGCCTGACCTTTATACGGACGCAGATATCGTGAATCGTCCGACTTGAATGTACGCTTTCGGCAGCATCATCCTCACTCGCTTTCCCTTCACGGACCTGTCTTCCGACAAACGCCGTCCCGCTTTGGTCATATCCCGCGATAACGACAGGAGGCTGGACCTGATTGTCGCCTTCATCACATCTGTTCCGCGGTCCGGTCCGGATATGGTTCCACTCGATGTCCTAGTTGGTACCGGCCTCAAAGTTCCTTCGGTCGTTCGCTTTGACAAACTCGCGACGATTTCACCAACCGTTATTGCTGGCCAACTTGGTTCCGCGCCGATCGACTGGCTGAACGCTCAAAGTGAGACTTTTTACGGGGTCTTCGGTTTTAGCTTATGTGAAAGCGGGTGTTGACCCTGCCAGGATCTGGCAGGAGAGGGGTTACGGCGAAATCTCCAGGCGCATATTCGCTTGCGCCATCGCTCACGCAGACGGCTCTGGCGCTGGGACGTCTGGACGAGCGTCTGCACAATCACCCGTTGCTGCCGGCAGTCCTGTTCCGCGAACGTCTGGAAGCGTCGAGAGCCTGCGCCGCTGTTGACGGCCATCTCATCGATCCATGGCGTCTCGCGGCCGAGCTGGAGGGGTTGCGTCCCGTCCGTCTGGGGAACGACGCATACGAGCGCGGCACATCTGTCGATGCCGCTCGTGCAGCCTTCGATCAGTATCAGTGGATGGCGCGTCCCACGTCCATACAACGCGCCGAGATCGACGCCGCGCTTTCGTGGATCGCCGATGCCAGTGCGGTAGATGGTCCGCTTCTTGGAGCTGCGAAAGCGTTCCATCGCTGGATCGAGGACGGACGCGGCCGATCGCCGATGCGCGGGGCTCTCGTCCAGCACTGGGGCCGGGCGAATGTTCTCCATTCTCCGCTCCCCCTCGTCGGCGCCCGCGCCTTCGCGCCGGATGCGCCGTGGAAACCGGATCAATGGCTCCCGATGTTCCTGTCCTGTCTGGCTGAAGAGGCGACCGCGGTCAGTGGGCGGATGAGCGCACTGGAGCGTCAATGGCGTCTGGCTCGCTCCCGATCGGGCGCGCGGAGAAAGAACTCTCGGGCGGACCGGGTCATCGATCTCCTTGCCGCCTGCCCGATGGCGTCGGCGACGCGGATCTCCGAAGAGATCGGCATGTCGCTCAAGGCGGCCCATATCTACCTTGGGCAATTTCTGGCTGAGGGTCTGATCGTCGAGGTTACGCATCGCGAGGCGCGGCGCCTGTTCGCCCTCAAGGGGCTCGAGCCGTTACGCCACGTGGTCCAGCCGCCTCGGCGCCCGCTGCCCGGACGCAGCCGGGGGAGACCCGGGAGGAGAAGTGCAGGCGAAGATGTCGAAACGGCTGAATCGTGTGAGCTGGTCCCTGGCGACCCCACGTTCAGGCTGCCGCCAATCGATTATGAAGACCTCGAGAAGGCCATAGCCCACGCCGAGGCCATCATGCGTGCGACGATCGGCCGAACCTAAACCAGAGGCTGCCTTCGAAGTGATCGCAATACTGCGGAAACAATAGAAACAATGACCAGAGAAAGCAAAAGGCTGAGCAACAGCATCGTCGTGACTATGATAGATGCTTGACTGAGACCAAGCGAGAGATATTCGTTCAGACGAAAAACTGGCCAAAGTATACCCCATGATCTTGCCGGTCCGGCGAAATAATCATGAGTAATCCTGCCCATTGAAATATAAATAAATACAGAAAGTAAAACGGTTATCAGCCCCCTCATTTTACTGTTAAAACTCCATAGTAAATGATCCCATTGGCTGTCTCGGGACGTTGGGAAAGAAGAAATTCCCTCAAACGGTAGAAAGACGTGACACTGGGTAACGTGACACATCCTTCGCTGATACCCCAGTAACCGACCGGATGCAGACGGAATGCACCACGGACCAGGCCCTTAATGGTCGTTGTATCGTCGAGACTTCCGTCATCTCTGTATAGCGCGAACCAGTCCTGACGTTTCGTGCCCGCCAGGGCGTCTTTTAGCGCATCTTCAAGAAATCCCAATCGACCGCCAGACTGTCTGGCCAGGATATAATATGTTCCGGTTGGTATAGGGCCGTTATCCTTCTCCCCGATAGCGGAAGGGTCGTTGATATACCGTCCCGATCCGGAGAAGGCTGGCACCGCGCCAAACCCCTCACAGGTGAGCTGGGAAATGGATCGCCCATTCAGTGTGAAGCCGCAACGGGCAGCCATTCTATGTCCTTCTCAAGAGCGGTTATTACCCCAATCACACATGATAGCACCCATATGAAGTCGACCGAACCGTTCAGGACCTCTCGGCGCGGAGAGTCGCCTCCAATGTCGATACGACGTTGACACGCTGAATCGCAGGAGATTAGTATCGACGCAGTTGATACTTGAGGTCAAATATGAGAGCCGTCGTGAAAAAATGGGGAAATAGCGCATCCATCCGCATCCCCGCCTCCGTGATGGCCGCTGCAGGCCTGAAGCTGGACCAGCCGGTCGATGTTCGCGAGGAAAGCGGACGCGTGGTTATTGAGCCGGTCAGGCAAGCCGAATATGACCTGACAGAGCTGCTTTCGGGCATCACGGCGGACAATATCCATGCGGAAGTCGAATTTGGCTCGCCGGTCGGCCAGGAACGCCTCTGAGATGGCGGCATATGTGCCTGACGCCGGCGACATCATCTGGCTCGAATTCTCGCCCCAGGCGGGCCATGAGCAGGCGGGTCATCGCCCCGCAGTCGTCCTGTCGCCGGCAAGCTACAACCGCATCGGCCTGCTTTTATGTTGCCCGCTTACCACCAGGCGAAAAGGCTACCCATTTGAGGTGGCCATCGACAACGATCGCCAGAGCGCCGTTCTCGCTGATCAGGTGAAGTCGCTCGACTGGCGAGCGCGAGGCGCCAAGCGGAAGGGGCGCGTTTCGGAATCAGAACTCACAGACATCCGGGCCAAGGCCCGCGCACTGATCGGGAAATAGGAGGGCCAGATGACTGACAACAAGACGATCAATGCTACTACGGGCGAGCGACGCGTAAATATTGCAAGTCGGCTTTCGATATTTCGATTCAAGACTACAGTCGCGTTAAGCATGCTGTCTGTTCTGGCATTGAACCACACTGCAAGAGCTGCCGCGACCATTCCCTCGGCTGAGATCGAGCTTCAAATGTTCTCAGACGACGTCATTCCAGACGGCGCGGTTGAGGTCTCTCCACAGGAACTACCGAAGATTTCAGGGGTCAAAGCGTGGCGACACAATGGGCGGCTCATTATTCAGACGCCGAAGCCGCTGTCCGGGACATCCCCCGGATTTGATCAATCAATGTCAAATAGAGGCCACCCGACACTTTCCCTTTTCACCGGTCCTGTGCGCTTTCCCGATGGGCATATTCTTGCGCCCTGACAAGCAGACGACCGAAGAAACGCCCGAAAATCGGTTTGGGAGGCTTTGAGCGCGTTTCTGTGCTCAGAGCCTTCGATGTCGTCAGCCGACCCTTGGTCCCGAAGATCTTGTTTCTGCTCGTGCGTCTGCTCCGCGTTCTGGACCGGAGAGTTTGAGGCTGGCGCGATCGAAACGTAATTGGCCAGAGGATATATCGGCCTCCCGAGTGTGAGCGGCGCGCAGATCCTCAGCCAGTTCCGTCGCACGCGTGACGGCCCGGCCGATCGCGTAGACCGCGTCCTGCGCGGATCCGTTGCGGCCCGGCAGCACCTGAAATTCGGCGGCGCCCGCCTTCTGCGCCTGGTCGATGCGCTGCAGGATCGCCCCGACCTGCCTGTCGTTTTCCAACGCAGACTTTTCTTCCCGCAGGCCCCTGAGCTCCCGCGTTACAAGACCGCCGCCCGCACCCGTCTTCACCGCAGCCTGCAGGGCGTCGATCCGGTCGCTGATCTCCCCCAGCGCCGGCGCGCGCAATTCAAGAACTTCTCGCCGCGCCTGATCCGGCGTCATCGTCCGGACTTCCGGAAACAGCGTCGCGATGGCGTGGGACATGAGCCGTTCGTCATTGACGGCCGCCTTCGCGGACGCCCTGGTCCACAGGTCATGATCGATACGGCTCAGCTCGAAGTCGTGTCCCGCGTTGCGCGCAAGGTGCGCCATGTGGAGCAAGGTGACCTGCTGGTTCCCGTGCCGGAAGGGAAGGATCTCCTGCAAACCAGCGATATGCGTCGCAGCCGCGTTCGCGAACCGGTCAGCCGAGAGATTGCGCAGGCCGTCCATCGCCTCAAGCTGATGAAACCGTTCGGTAATGGCGAGGGGCACGCGTTCGGGCGCGACGCCTGTGCGGCCGTCGACCACCAGATCGCTTGTCCGGTATTTTCCGGCCCAGTCATAAACGTCCTGGAAGAGATGCCGATGAAGCTCCCGGAATTTCGCCGGAGTGTCCGTCACGAGCGGCATGGAGAGCGAGCGCTTGAGATACATGGCGTACTGTGGCGAGCAGGAACGAAAAAATACTTGCGCATTGCGGTCTGGCGTCGGCATCCTCCTCTTG
Organism: Acetobacter nitrogenifigens DSM 23921 = NBRC 105050; assembly: GCF_000429165.1. Lineage (GTDB taxonomy): Bacteria > Pseudomonadota > Alphaproteobacteria > Acetobacterales > Acetobacteraceae > Acetobacter > Acetobacter nitrogenifigens. Next base: position 18,374 of record NZ_AUBI01000026.1, read on the forward strand.
TACGCACGATATGCGCATAAGGAGTCGGATCATGGCCAGCCGCACCAGCCTCGGCGTTTCATATGACCGCAGCGCGCCCCGCCGCCCGGTCAACCTGTCGCTCAACACCGATCTGCTGGCGCAGGTCCGGGAAGTGACGCCCAATCTTTCGGCCACGGTCGAGACCCTGCTGGGCGACTACCTGCATTTCGCGCGGCAGCAACACGAGGACGCACAACACAAGCTCGACGGCGTGATCGACGCGGTGAACGATATACACGCGCGGCACGGCTTCCTGAGCGACGAATTCTCGACGCTCTGATCCGATGCCGCAATTCGCGATCTATCGGAATCCCGGCCGGAACCGGGACATCCCGTTCGTCATCCAGATCCAGAGCAGTCGCCTGGAGCGCAGTGTAGGCCGCGTTGTCATGCCACTCGTCCGGCGATCCGGGAGCGCACCGCCGGATCATCCGCTGACGCCGCATCTGCAGGTCGAGGGAGAGGCCGTCTTCGCCAACCCGTTCGACCTGGCGACCGTCCCCGCCGCTCGGCTTGGAGCCGCTGTCGGCGTCCTGCCCGAACGCGATCAGGATGCAATCATCAGGACGCTGGACGAATTGGTCAGTAGAGCATGAGAGACGCGGGACTTCCTCAGTCGTCTCATTTTCGTTCCTTGAACCGCTCCACCAGCGAAGCAATCGCTGACATATTTGGCTAATAAATTGTATAAATATAATTACGTTATCATCGCTTTATCCAAACTTCACCGACACACAATCGAGAAAAATCATGTCTCTCCGATCTGAAACAGGTGAGTTGCTGTCATGACTGCCAATCTAATTCGTGTTTCGGCCGCTGTTATTCTTATCCTCATCGCTCTGTCCTGGATCTCGTCGATTTTTCAGAGTTTCGCCTGGATTATTGGCCCAGCATTGCTTGTTTTCGCCGCCTATCGCCTGTGGCTGGTGATGGAGAACGGACCGCCAGAAGCGACCCGGTACACAGAACGCGCGGTGACTTTCGGTCGGAACAAGGCGAAGGAGATGGTCGACCGCTATCGGCAGGAAAGTGAAGCGCGTCTTGAGCGGGAAAGGCTGCTCCGCGAACAAAACGTCCGGGCGTTCAATGCGTCATCCTCAAATAATCAGCCACCTGACGACCAGGAAGCAAACAATTGCTCTTCACCTCGTCCGAATGTTGCGCCTCGACCAGCCAAGCCTACGCTGAAGGCTGCCGCATTTCGAAAAGGCCCGACAGCGATCGAGAAACTTGATAATATGATCGGTCTGAAAGCCGTCAAGGATGAGGTGCATCGGTTGATGCGCCGGCTCGAACTCGAAAAAGAGAGGGAGAAATCCGGCTTCAAGGCATCTGTCCCTTCTCTTCATTGTGTGTTTCTGGGGAACCCGGGAACCGGCAAGACAACTGTGGCACGCCTGATGGGCGAGATCCTGCATGATTACGGATATTTGCGTCGGGGCCATATGGTCGAGGCAGATCGCTCTCAACTCGTCGGTCAATATATTGGTCACACTGCTCCTATGGTCCAAGAGATCGTCTCACGGGCGACGGATGGCGTGCTCTTTATCGACGAAGCTTATACGCTGGCGCCGAAAAACGCAGGGAATGACTTCGGCGCTGAGGCGATCGACACTCTGCTCAAGTTGATGGAAGATCGACGCGACCGCATATGTGTCATCGTCGCAGGCTATACGACCGAAATGGAGCGATTTCTCTCTGCCAATCCGGGTCTCAAATCGCGATTTACGCGCACCATCGAATTTCCAGACTATGCTGTCGAGGAATTGGCCCAGATTTACGTTGGCCATGCCACAAAGGAAGGTTTCCTTCTGAGTGAAGACGCCGCTCTTGCCGTCTTTCCCGCGTGCCAAGAACTCATTCGCCAAGGAGGTGCCCATTTTGGCAACGGGCGAGAAGTGAGAACGCTGTGGGAGAGAACAAGAGAATCGCACGCCGAGCGCGTCATGGCTCTGAAAGCCCGCAATCAGGAAGCCCTGCACACGATCGACGCAATCGACATAGAAGACGCTGTCAGAAGAGGAGAGCGCGAATGAATGAAGACAACCATCCCCCTTTGGAAGCCCGATCTTTTGCTGAACGGCTTAAAGAGGCGCTTCCTGTCGCATTCAAGCAGGACGAGGCGTTTCGCTACGCGCTCATTCTGGGGATTCTCGCACTTTTGATCGCCGTGCATGGGCATCATGCAAAAAGTGTCATCCAATAAGGTGCCGCTCAATATCATTTATACTGATCGTGAGACACATGCCGCGATCAGCTTACGGGATAGATTACCGTAGTTTTCCTACCTTCCAATTTTTCCGAACGCAGGAGAACAGAACTGACAAGGGACTTGCTCACAGCCCAACTCCCCGTTTACGCGTGAACGACCAGCCGATCCCCCGTCGCCGCGAATTACGCCTGACACCTCCTGCCCGCGCTGCTTTTTCCAGCGACGGCGACCACAGCACCCCTCGACCGGGCCGTAGCCCACACCGTGGCCGTCATGAGGCGTGTGACGAACGGAACCAGGGAGTGCTAAAGGAACGTCGCGCCGTAATTTGCGCTTGAGAAACAGAGTGAGCCAGGCCGTGGGAACTATCACATACAAGTGGAGTCCATCGATGAAACGGATGGGTCGGATATCCGACCCTCGTCTCTTGAAGGTTGTTCAGGCCATTGCAGACAGATTCGGTGATGTAACGGTAATCAGCGGTGACCGTGACTTTGTCCCCAACGGGGGCGCGAAGGAAAGTCTCCATTTACTGAATGAGGCGGCGGATGTTTCCGTCGCCGGAAAGACGCCTGAGCAGCTCTTCGAACTGCTGATCGCCGCGCGGCAGGAGATTTTCGGCCAGGAGACCGGAGCCGCTTTCAGGTGGCAGATCATTCTGCATGGACCTGGCACAAAGACTGAAGGGCATCATGTCCATATAGGGTATGTCCCCCCGGATCATGTCTTCAGACGATCACGGCCTTTCATGGGCTACGTGGTTGAGGGGCTCTTTAAGGGGAAAACATACAGCGCCTATACGCCTTACGTCGCGCCCTGATTACTCGTCCTCAATGCCTGCGCCATAGGCTGTAATGGTCCCGTGGCGCTTGGTCGCAATTGTGTATTTTACGATGTAATCTTCAGAATTTTTCTCGCGTGCTATGCTCACGTCCCAGTCGCTCATCAGCGTGTAGCAGCGACCGGATGCGAAAAAATCCCGATTCACCGTATACATCGTCTGCTCGGAAACCGGCTTGCGGAAAAAGTCCTGATAGTCTGACTTCGTGCCACACACCAGATTGCCGGTATCGTGGCCGTCTTCGCGGGTGATGGGAAATGGCCATCTCTTTTCCTGAGCTGACGCATGAGCACAGGAGACCAGCATAACAGTCAAAATGGCTAACTTCTTCATGTAGGCCGATACATCCCAATCTTTGCGGGCGTCGAAGGTAGAAGACAAGGCGACGCGCGTGGTAATCACTGTAACGGAAGACACACCCGAGCGTCGAGACGATGGTCTGTGGCACGCTCTTGATGTCGATATTTGGCGGATATCGCCGCCCTCCTGCTCTACCCTGCGCTTGAGGTAGGTATGCTTACCCGCTCATATGATGCAAAAGCGCCTGACAACGCTTCAAGAGCTTCAAGAAGATCTTTAGGAACCTGCGACTTAGGAGTTGACGCCAACATGCGAAGCGGATTTCGCGACAGTCAGTTTTTTGGGTCGCTTGTAGATCCTGCAAAACTACGAAAAGGGTGGTTGCCAAGGAACGAATTCGACCGACTGTGTCGTGCGGAGTATCGCGCCTATCGTCGACGTCGAGCGACAAAATTGTTTATAGGGGCGATGCTGTTTGCAATCATTTCGGCCGTATTCGTCAGCCTCTCATCACATCCAGCCGTTCGCCCCACATCTAAGCATCATTCCCACGTATCTACACATCATACCTCCCTACGCGGGGATCGCGGCGGCCTATAAACCACCGCCATCCCTAACATGCGCACCGGCCTGTCAGCCGATCCTTGGTCCCGAAGATCTTGTTCCCGCTTGAGCGTCGGCTCCGCGTTCCGGACCGGAGAGTTTGTGACTGGCGCGATCGAAGCGCGACGTAGCACCGGATATCCCTGATTCCGCCGCGTGAGCGGCGCGCAGATCCTCAGCGAGATCTGTCGCACGCGTGACGGCCCGGCCGATCGCGTAGACCGCGTCCTGCGCGGATCCGTTGCGGCCCGGCAGCACCTGAAATTCGGTGACGCCCGCCTTCTGCGCCTGGTCGATGCGCTGCAGGATCGCTCCGACCTGCCTGTCGTTTTCCAACGCAGACTTTTCTTCCCGCAGGCCCCTGAGTTCCCGCGTTACAAGACCGCCGCCCGCGCCCGTTTTTACCGCCGCCTGCAGGGCGTCGATCCGCTCGCTGATCTCCCCCAGCGCCGGCGCGCGCAATTCAAGAACTTCTCGCCGCGCCTGATCCGGCGTCATCGTCCGAACTTCCGGAAACAGCGTCGCGATGGCGTGGGACATGAGGCGTTCGTCATTGGCCGCCGCCTTCGCGGACGCCCTGTTCCACAGGTCATGATCGATACGGCTTAGCTCGAAGTCGTGTCCCGCGTTGCGCGCAAGGTGCGCCATGTGGAGCAAGGTGACCTGCTGGTTCCCAGGTGCTGTCACGTTAACTTTGGCTTTTTGAGTTACCCGCTGTCCTGACGTTTTCAGGCGGGGAGCGCGGTGGCGCTATTCCATTGGGCAAATGCCCTGACCCGCCGGATGTGCCGGGAGAGGGCGTTGTCGATGGAGCGGGGCGCGACGAAGAGGTTACGGACGGCGGAGAAGACGGAGACGAAACGCTGGCAGCCTCCCGGGGACCGGAATTTTTGCATGACGCGCTCACGCTTTCGCAAGGGCAGATGTGAATTCTCCGCCCTGTTGTTCAGCCCCTTGTGAGAGCGGTGCTCCACACCCGGCATGACCTGGCGCCGGGCCGCCCCATACGATTTC
>NZ_AUBI01000027.1 GCF_000429165.1 Acetobacter nitrogenifigens DSM 23921 = NBRC 105050
GCCCGCCACAGCCAGTGCGGCCTGCCGCCGATCACAATCCGGGCTTCGTCGAGATGCCAGATGTCTTCGCGTTTCGCCGACTTTCGGCGCAGCCTGCGCGCATACGCCGCCCCGAATTTCAGGCTCCACCGGCGGATCGTCTCATACGAAACGACAATACCGCGTTCGAGCAGCATCTCCTCGATCAGCCGAAAGCTCAGCGGGAACCGGAAATACAGCCACACCGCGTGCCCGATGATCTCACGCGGAAAACGATGTCGTTTGTAGCTGCAAGGCAGAGCACTCATGCAGCTAAACTATCACGCCTCACTTAACGTGACAGCACCCTCGCACCACATCATGCCGGGGCGGCCCCGGATGGCCGTCGGAAATGCGCGCGGAAGAAACCTCATGCGTCGGTCTTCGGGAATCAGGGTCGCGACAATCGCGTTGGCCGGCGCGCCAGCATCAGACGTGAATGGCATTGCGAAAGATGAAGTCATATCAGTGATCTCCTTAAGCGTTCAGGTGCGATGCACCGTCTTCAGCGCATCTAGTAACTATGGGTATATTTCCGACGCGCGATGATGTTCTCGCTGTGCTCTAAAACAATCTTTCTTTCTGCGACGTCGAACGTCACGGACCCTCCTGCGCCTTCGTTGATTTCCCAGCCGTCGTGATCAAACGCGACAATCTGCATCGCCATTTCTTCAATGGCGTTTTGCAGGGATTGCGCTCTGGACTCCGGCGCCGCCTGATCCCATCCCGCGACCAGCACGGTCACAGCCCCGCTCAGGGATACGGCTTCAGGTTCGACCTTGCGGTCCCTGATCCCGCTGGAATCCAAGCCAGCGTCATAGGTGACGAAGACTTTCCTTGCGCCGCGCGCCTGAAGCGCCACAAAGATGACCTCGCGATTGCGGGCGAAGGCCTCTTGCTGCTGTTTCTTGTAATATGCGGCGACGGTCGCGTAATTGTCGTTGTCGAACGTGGACGTCATGGATCGCCTCCCCGGCGGCTCTGCGCCGGTCAGTTATTTGTGGATGACGGTCTGGACGGGATCGTCTATGATGCGCGCACGACGTTCCCCAAAATCTGACGCATGTGTCCAAAATGGCCACACTTGCGCGTGCGATCTTCCATCTGGTCTGATCGCCTTTGTGTTTTCGTCGTCAGGCGAACACGCGGCTGACGGGCGCGCCTGTCATGACGCGCATCCCGTGGGGGACCGGGCGCGCGAAGAGAGGCAGGGGTTTGTCGTGCCGGTGATCCCAGCTCAGGCCTTCGCACGGAGCTAGGAGACCGGCGCGGATTGCGTCCTGATCGCGCTGGTGGCAGACGCGTTCGTTGCCGCCGCCAGGACGATCGCATGGTGAGCCGGTCTCGGCGCCGCAGCCGCGACAAGGCACTTCATAAGCCGGATCTCCGTCGTCCCATTCGCAGCGGCAGCGGCGACATGACACGGCGGCGCTTGTGCAGGCCCAGCGCGAGGGCTGCATTGGGCGAGCGGATGAAAAGGTGAGTCTGGCGGCCATGAGCATTCTCCTTCTGAATGCTTCGGGCTCGGCCGGGCGGCGGACGGCGGGTCAAAAGCGGCGCGCAGCGCCGGGAGCGGAGCCGCCCGCAGGCCGCGCAGCGGGCGAGGACCGGCGAGCACCTGCCTTTTGACGCGGGGGCCGCTGTCTGGCCCCAAGACTGTTCGGGTGGCTCTAGATCAGTCGAAAGGGAAGCCGTTCTCTTCCAGCGCCTCGCGCGCCGCGTCACGTGGCGGAATTTCGTCATCATAGGCGTCGCGCCAGCAACGATCCGGCAGATCGAACACGCCGATTGACGCGCGGCGCGACATCCATGCGTCGACGGCGCGCATGTAGCCGTGAAATCCGAGATGACCGGCTGTGTAGCTGGCCATCGTCGGATCGCTGTCGTTCCGTCCAATCGGGTTTCGCCCGTTGAACTGGAAGGGGAGCGTCTCGCTCCCCCATGACGCCACCCCGCCCGTCATGGGACGGACACGACTTCGAAGTGGCGGCGCATGAACTGCTCCGGGCTTTCGTCGTCCGCCTCCCGTGGAACTTCGTCGGCCATGTCTCCGGAGTCCTCGTCCGCCTCATCAGGGACGGCGTCCGGCTTCACATCCGGGGATGCGTCGTCGCTGTCATCCCCGTCATCGGGCGGCGTGTCGTAATCCTCGTCCTCGTCGTCGTCGTCTTCGGTCTCGGCCTCCATGTCGCGCTCTGCGCGGCGGGCGGCGCTTTCCGCTGCGCGCTGGCCGTCCTCCTTCCAGTCGTCGAGGCCTGCACCGAACGCCGCCGCCGGATAGACCCAGCGTCCGTCGCCAGTTTTCTCGATCAGGGCGTTGCGCATGAGCTTGCCGGTCGCCTGCGCCTCCAGTCCCTCGGCTTCAACGGCGCGGGTCACGCCCTGCTTGCTGAAGGTCTTCAGGAACTCCTCGAACGCCATGTTCGGCATCTGCGCGTCCGCGTCGAACAGCAGCCCCATGATTTCGGCGGCGGGGCCGCTGCCGCAGTCATACTCGGTGCTGCAGCTCGCGACGGATTTGAGAACGTCGACGGCGCTGTGGCGGATCGCAAGCTCGTCCCGTACGAGATACCCCTCTGGGAAGAGTCCGTAAGCGGCGTCCTCGGCCCGGGTCGCGCCGATGGAGTAGCCGCCCCGGCCGACGCGCACGTTTCGCCCCGCGAACGCCAGCAGCAACGCCGCCACCAGATCCCACGGATCGGCGGTCTCGCGCGCGGCGTCGAGCGCCTTGTGAAGCGCCTGCGTGCGCATGTCGCCGATCATGCCCACGCCGGTTTTCGAAACATCGGGGCGCGCCGCCGGAGCCGGAGCGGCCGGGGCGTAGTCTGCGTCTGCCCGGGATGCCTGAGGCTCACGGGGCGCACGCGTATCGATCCTGATTCTCGTCTCGGTAATCGCGAGCGATCCTTCGTGCAGGGCGTAGCCGATCGTGTCGTCAGGCTGCGAAGTCTCGTAGCCCCACAGCCGCATGTAACCGGAAGGGATCGTGACGGAGCCGTGTTCGTTGCACGTCAGGATGACCCCGCCTTCGGGCAGGCAGTGGTTGAGCCAATGCTCCTGCGCTGTCCTGAATGCGAGCGCATCGTCGGTGTAGCGGTTGTCCTTGCCGCCCTCGCCAAACAGGTCTTCCTGCCATACGAGTCCGCAGAGTTTCGCGATCTCGTCGTCGAACCGCGCATTCGCCGGAAAATAGCGCTTGTGCGAAAGGTGATAAGCAAGATCGCGCCAGAAGCTGTCGTCCTCGGCCATCGTCTCCAGCGTCATCACGTAGTGCGCAGCATCCTCGTCGCCCTCGACGGACTCGTCGAACATCTCCCGCCACGCGTTTTCCTGCTCCCCGATGGACGCCGAGGCGATCGTCCGGAGAGAGGCCGCGTCAGGGCCTATGCCCTTCTCGATGGCGTTCAGGATGGGCGGATGGAGTTTGGCGAACAGGGCGAGGCGCTTCAGGTAAGCGGGCGTCACCATCAGCGTCTTGCAGATCTGCGCCTCGGAGTATTTGTATTCCTCACGCAGACGCACGACGTAGCGCCACATATCGGGCTCGGACATGGCCACGCGCACGATGTTCTCCGATCCCGACGCCAGATTGTCTAGCTTCGGGTCTGCGCTCGTGACCAGCACGTCAATTTCCTTCAGCTTCGCCGCGATTGCGCCGCGCGTGCGTCGATGCCCGTGAATGATCACGAGGCGGCCGTCCTCCATCTCGCGAACCATCGGCGGCTGAAGCAGTCCGACAGCCTTGATGTTCAGCGCAAGGCGCTTGTCCTCTTCCGGGTTCACCTCGAACCGGCGCGGGTTTTCCGGGTTGGGGTGCAGGATTGTGGGGTCGACGCGACGCAGTTCCATGGTCATCTCCTGTTGGGTTATGTCAGGCGAATTCTGGTCTTTTCTGAATTCTTCGCCTTTCTGAATCCGGCGGTCGGGACGGCCGGACCGGGTCAAGCGCGGCGCGGCGCGCCGGGAGCGGAGCCACGCGCAGGCCGCGCAGCGGGCGAGCATGGCGAGCACCAGCCGCTGGACGCGGGCCGGACGGTCTGACAGCCCGACGCCGCGTCACAGGCGCAATCTCAGCCGTGAAGAGGCGTATCCACGCTCGCTGCGATAGCAATGGGGCGGACCCAGATGGGCTCCGCGCTGAGCATGAAGCTCTCGCCGCTCCACGCCGCGAGCAGCGTGCGGCCCATCGTCTCGGCGATGGCCTGCGCGGCCGCTGGCGGAACCGCGTTGCCCACGCGCTCGCGCCAGGCGGCGTCGTTCAGCCCGTCGAGCTCCATCTGTTCCTCGGGGTCGAAGAGCGACTGCAAAGCCGCGAGTTCTGCGGTCGTAAAAGGGCGGTGCCATGTGCCGTCCATGGAGCGGATCACCGCGACCAGCTTGTCCGTCGCGTCCGGAAGCGCGTCGCGTGGATCGGCCACGGACCAGCGCCCGTTGTCATGGCCTGCCGCAGCACTGACGGCGCCCGTGGGCTCATCCCACGCGACGACGCCGTAATGTCCGGCCGTGAGATAATCGTCGCCCCTGCCCCGCGCGAGGCCGGGGCGCGGATCGGCGACGCTGATTGCCCCGTCGCTCGTCTGCTGCCGCCCGATGATCGTCGGCGCCGCGCCATCCCATGGAATCACGCGATAGATGTTCGCGAATTGCCGGTTGTTCTGCGGACGGGGATCGGCGACCGCGTGCGGCCCTCCCCCCACGAGCATCTTGCCGGTCACGACAGGCGCGGGATCTTCCCAGCGCCGCACGCCGTGCTGCACGGAGCGCTCATGCGCGTCGATGCGCGGGTCCGCGACGCTGAAAGCGCCGTTGGACGGCGTGGAGCGGCCAGCCACCACGCCGCTCGGCTCATGCCACGGGATCACGCCGAGCGGGCCGCCGCGCCATCCGGCGTCTTCGCTGAGCGCGAAATCTCTCAAAAACCCGTCCTGCACGACGAGGCGCTGCAGAGAGCGCCAGTCCCGGCCCGCTTCGACAAAGGCGAGCCGCACCCATGTCTGCCATTGCAGGCGCGGAATCCGGTGCATCGGCCCCGCGCGCTCGTCGCCGGGAAGCGGCATGCGGCCAAGCACGTCGCCGACGCCGTGAATCGCGCGCTTCGGCGGTTCCCACAGAAACGGCTTCACCTTCGCGGCGTGGCGGGCAACGAGGAGAAATCTCTTTCGCCGCTGCGACAGCCCGCCCAGCTCGCCGCAGTCATGCGTGGTTTCCGCCACGGCATAGCCGTAAGAACGCAACAACGCGACAATCTGGTCGAGCAGATGACGTCCGCGATTGGCGATGCGCGGCACGTTCTCGAACAGGATGAATTCGATGGGATCGTCCTTATAGGCTTCCAGCGTGAGCCAAATCCCGCGCAACGTCAGCCGGTTGAGCGCCTGATATTTTGGCGAGCGGCTCGTCGTCTCGGAGAGCAGGCCGGAAAACCCCTTGCACGGGGCAGACAGGAACAGGATATGCGGCCTGTGGTTCCGAAAGGCGGCGTGAATGTCGGTCGTTGTCGCTTCGCGCCAGTCGGCGTCGGGCTCGCGACCGTGGAAATCGCGATACTGCGCGCGGTCGAACAGGTCCAGCACGCTTCCCTTCACGCCCGTCAGGCGCTCGAAATCGCGGATTGCGCCGGGGTCGACGTCGATGCCGCCAAGGCATTCGAAATCTGCGCTCAGCGCGCCATGCCGGGCTTTTGCGGCGTTGAAACCCTTCGCGCCGCCGCCCAGCCCGCAGAACAGGTGAGCGTGGCGGATCGTGTGATGCAGGACCGTGTTCACCATTGCATATTTCTCCCTTTTCACCGTCCGGCGGTCAGGGCGAACGGGCCGGGTCAAGCGTGTCAATCGGCATTGAAAATTGACCCCCGATCGGCACGCAAAAATGACCCCTCTGCCATATGCGACAGGGCTTCTCCCTGGAGCCGTAGGCGCAAGGGAGAAGCCCTGTCAGGATTATTCGTTTAGGCGGGGTCAGGAGCGGTTCTTGAACCGCCAGCTTTCATTGCCGGTCTCGACGATGTCGCAATGATGGGTCAGACGGTCGAGCAGCGCCGTGGTCATCTTGGCGTCGGCAAACACGCTGGCCCACTCGCCAAAGGAGAGATTGGTTGTCACGATCACCGAAGTCTGTTCGTAAAGGCGGCTGATCAAATGGAACAGAAGCTGGCCGCCGGATTGGGCAAACGGGAGATAACCGAGTTCATCGAGGATCACGAAATCCAGACGTCCGATATGCTCCGCCATGCGACCCGTCTTACCGGCACGGCTATCGGCCTCAAGCCTGTTGACCAGATCGACAATATTGAAAAAGCGACCCCGCTTTCCCGTCCGGATGCATGACCGTCCAAGAGCCGTCGCCAGATGCGTCTTGCCAGTTCTTGTGCCGCCGACCAGAACAACATTACGCCGATGATCAAGAAATTCGCCGCGCCCAAGCCACGGATCAGCGTTTCATTGACCGGTGTTCCATCGAACCGGAAATCCTCGATGTCACGGGCAAGCGGCATGCGCGCGATTGTCATCTGGTAGCGCACCGAGCGGGTGTGCTTCTCGCTGATCTCGGCACAGACCAGATCAGCGATGACCTGCTGCGGCACATGCTGGCGCTTGACGGCATTGCTGACCAGTTCGTCATAAGCCGCTTTCATACCATAGAGTTTCAGTTCACTCATCGCGCCCAGAATCTGGCTGCGTTCCATCATGACGGTGTCCTCAGGCTATCGTAGCGGCCGCAGTCGGCCACGGGCACATGATGCAGGGTCAGGTGATCGGGGATCGCCAGCAGCGCAGGCGCCGCCGCCCCGCGTCGACGTGACAGGATGTTGAGGACGACGTCGGCCGAATACAGACCATCCTCCAGGGCCTCCCGACAGGCAGCCTCCACAGCCGCGAGGCCGTCCTCGCTGACAGCCATAAGCACGCGGACCATCTGCCGGTCGCCATCATCACTGCCAGACAGGCGGCGTCGTATCCTTTCGAGTGACAAGGGAAGCGCCCAGTCACGGAACGGCGCGCCATTACGCAAGTCGCCCGGTTTGCGGGCTAAAGCCGGCAGGTAGTGCCAGGCATCATAAATGGCCTTGTCCCGACCAAAATGCCGGGCATGGCTTGCAACCAGATGTCCGTCCTGACGAATGTCTACACGATCCGCGTAAGCGTGGATTTCCACCGGACGACCAACCGCGCGACTGGAAACCGAATAGGCATTCCCGTCAAAACGTACCAGGCAGGTTTTCGAGACAGAGGCAGTGCGCGCATGAAATCCGTCGAAGGCGCCAACGTAAGGCGCCAATGAGGCCCGTTCACTCAGGAACATCTCCCAGACCGTTCTGTCGCGCTGCTCCGGATGCCGACCTGTCCGTGCCAGATGAATACACCGGTCAAGAAGCCAGTCGTTCATCTCGGCGTAGCTGCGGAATTTCAGGCGAGGCGAGAACAGCCGCTTGCGCGCATACCCAATCTGGTTCTCGACCTGACCCTTCTCCCAGCCCGCAGCCGGCGTGCAGGCTTGGGGATCCACAAGGTAATGGGGGCAAAGTTGCAGAAAACGGCGATTATACGCTCGCGCCTTACCAATGAAGATCGTCTCCACAGCTGTCTTCATGTTGTCATAGATCCCGCGACGGCAGGCGCCCTTGAAAAAGGCAAACGCCCGGTCATGCGCATCGAACACCATCTCCTGCGTCTCACGCGGATACGCGCGCACAAACATCATCCGACTGTGACACAACCGCAGATGCGCAACCTTGACCGTGGTCGTGAAGCCATTGAGCACGACGACCTCATGGCTCCAGTCGAACTGATACGCCTCGCCAGGTGCAAAGGTCAGCGGCACATAGGCCGCCTGCTGCCGAACTTCATGCGCGCGCTGCCACGACCGACCATAACGTCGAACCGCGTCATAGCCACCCTCGTAGCCAAGATCACGCAATTCCTCAAACAGCCGGATCAGCGTCAGGCGCTCCCGGGGCAGACGTTTCTCGTTCTCCTCCAGAAGCTCGCACAGCATCTCCTGCCACGGACCAATCCGGGGCAAAGGCTGCTCCTTGCGACGATACCGAAACTCCGTCTCCTCAGAACGGATCACCTTGCGAACCGTCTCGCGTGAAATCCTCAGGTCCCGGCTGATCGCCTTGATCGCCATCCCCTGCACAAAATACGCACGCCGGATCTTTCCGACTGTCTCCACAACCAGCATCCCAAAACAGGCCTCCGTGCACCATCACGAAGACCACTGTGAACCCATGCATCAAAGGGGTCAGTTTTCCGTGCCGATTACCCCGCCAGCAGGGTCAATTTTCCATGCCGATCCACAGCCATCGGCGGCGGAGAGGGTGCGGCCGGTGTCCTCCAGGCCGCCGGAAAGCCGGTCGATCCAGAGTCGGCCGTCGGGATTCAGCATCACCTCGACGATTGACGGATCTTCGAGGAAGGCGGCGATGGCTGGGCCGAGCGCGGTGCGCAGCATGCGCGCGCCGCGTGAGAAGGCCTCTGAATGGAGCGGAGCAGCCGCCACGATCGTCCCCGTCATTGGCCAATCGCGTGTCGCGATTGGCCAATGACGGGGACGATTAGAAGAGGCAATAAATGGGACGCTTCAACAAGTATTCAGTCAGTGTAGGGTGCCAGCGTAGCGGAGGGAAAAAATACTTGCTGGGTGCGAAGGAGAAACCGTTCTGGGAGTGCCGATTGTGACAGGGCCTGGGTCGATATTCGCTGGACCGATTCTTAGGCAACTAGCTGCTGAGAATCGCCGTTCGTTCAGCTAGACCATGTAAATCCGGCATTCGGCGAGGCGTGTTGGCCACCTCCAAGTCCAGTTTACATTTTATGAAGCGGGGGCCTCGCGTGTTTGGCGTGCTGTTGATACGGAAGCGGGATGCAGAAACAGCGAGGTGTGAGCGACCTGGGGCATCAAAGCTCCAGCTATGAGCCCCAGGTCGAGGTAGTGTTCTGCTGCGGTGGCGTGACGAAAATTCAGAACGACAAAACTGGCAGTCAAGCCGATGGCCTATAGATGCCCACGCGGTGGCCGGGTTCCAACGCTCGCCTCTTGGGGCGGTTCCAACCGTTCATGGCAACACGCTGTTAGAGGAGTTGCTATGGCAAGAAGTCGGCGAACATCGGAGCCTTGCACAAGCTCCGGCGCGGCGTGCAGGGAAGAGCGGCGGCAGTTTTGGGAATTGATCGCGGCAAGTCGATCGAGTGAAGGCGCCATGATCGAGGTGGGGATATCACAGCCGGCATGAACGAGCTGGTTTCGCGAGGGCGGCAGCGATGTCCCCATCGAGAATATTATCGGGATCGCCGTGCGATCGCCCTCATCCTTCGGTTTGCCCCCGCGCTGCGGACGCGCCCGAAAGCCCAGATCACGCATCGGGCGTTCAATGCGGTGCTGGCCGCAAGCCAAGAATGTCTAAGATGGTACGTGAAGAAATGGTTCGATGGCTCGTTCTGGCGGAAAATGCTCTACAGACGTGCCTCCGCGCGGCGATGCACGAATCTCACACGAATTGGTCGAAAGCTCCTGGCGGCCCAAACATCGTCGTGAAACCCAAGCGCGCGACAACCATGAGCGCGTCACGTGAGGTGCCATCCCTGGCCTGTATGCCCATGCCCTGCATGAGCGAGACGAGATAGCACGCCCAGGCGTCGGCGCCCGGCGAGGCGGGAAGCTCGCCCACGTCCGTAGCCCGCTGCAGTCGCGACGCGATCCGGGTCTGCCAATCCCGCCTTAGTTGTTCGACATGTTCGGCGAGCGCAGCCTTGTCGGGCGCATGGAACAGCATGCTCACGGATATCATGCAGCCCCGAATGCCCGCCTCATCATCGGTCACCGACAAGACTGCCGATTTGAGCAGTTCGCCCACAGTCTCGCGAATCGGCCGATCGGTCTCCAACGTATAGGTAGCCTGCACCTTGACGCGGCGAAGATACAGTTCGAGCGCTTCCTTATAGAGATCTGCCTTGCTACCGAAAGCGGCATAAAGGCTGGCCGGCGCGACGCCGAGTGCCTCTGTGAGGTACGCAACAGAGACGCCTTCAAAGCCGTGACGCCAGAAAAGCATCATCGCCTTCTCAAGCGCCGCCTCGCGGTCGAATTCGCGAGGGCGTCCAGTTCTTCCGACTTTCTGTTCTATAGTGGCCACTCAATAAGTGTTGACACCGGTGCGCCCATCAGTCAACATATTTAGCAATCACTCAATATATTAACCTGGCGGCTGGTGAGCGCTGCCGAGCCGTCTAGCGATGGCTAATTCATGGGAGATCTCATGGCGCAATCGGAAAGATACGACGTTGTGATCGCGGGAGGAGGCAGCGCGGGGGTCGCCGCAGCCGTCGGCGCTGCGCGCGCAGGCGCGCGCACCGCTCTTGTGGAAGGAGCCGGATGCCTCGGCGGCGCCTCGACCATACGGAACGTGCTAACCTATTGTGGGTTCTACACATTAGGCCATGACCCTCGCCAGGCCGTCTGTGGTGTAGCGGACGCGCTTCTTACCAAGCTGCGAAAACTCGGGGCGGTGACACCACCGCTGCGCCACCGCGGGGTTTTCGTGGTGTTCGATCCCGAGGCGGTTAAACTTTCGCTCGATGAGCTCTGCGCCGAAGCCGGCGTGGACGTTTTGCTCCATGGCTTTGTGAGCGATGCAGACCGTGATGGGGACCGAATCCGCAACCTGACGTTTCAAGATCACGGTGGTGCGCATACTCTTGAGGCGGCTGCGTTCGTCGATGCGACTGGCGATTGCGACCTAGCTTTCGTCGCCGGCGCCTCGACGCGCTACGGTAATCACGGCGCGGTCAATCTCGGCACGCTTGGCATCCGGTTCGGCGGCCTCGATCCGAATGCGGTGATCTCTGCTGAAGCCTTCGAAACCGCCATCATCAAAGCGAAGTCGCGCGGTGTTAGTCCCTTGAGCAAGACGACGAGCGTACTTGTACGCCTGCCTTTCTCCGGCGATCTCTGCTGCTATCTTGCGTCCGAGGACTATGACCCACGTGACGCGCTCAGTATAAGCCGTGCCGAGGCGAGGGGGCGCAAACAGGCATGGGCCTATTTGGAGGTGCTTCGCGGCCTGCCCGGCTGTTCCAAGGCCTATATCGCGGCGACCGGGCCTGAGTTCGGGACACGCGAGTCGCGCCACATAAACGCCGTCGAGCAACTAACATGGCAGTCTGTCAGCGCAGGACAGACGCGCGAAGACGCAGTCGCGCTCGGCGCCTGGGGCGTCGAATGGCATGACCGGGAGACTAGCCAAAGCAGCTTCTTCGCGCCACCCGCTAGCAGCGCGTACGAAATTCCGCTCGGTTGCCTGATTAGCCGGGACACGCCTAATCTCTTCGCGGCAGGGCGCACCGCCGATGGCGACCAGCAAGCCGGAGCCAGCCTGCGGGTGATGGGAACAGCGTTCGCCACCGGCCAAGCCGCCGGGGTTGCGGCGGCGCGGTTCGCAGACTGCGGCGCTACGGATGCGGCGAATATACGGGCGGTTCTGCGCAATCAGGGCGCGCTGATCTCTGCCAGCGACCTCGCCGTTATGCCGATCGTCCCGATCCCGTCATAGGGCCAAATCGGCCCCTTTCTCAGGAGAATAATCATGACGGCCTACTTTGTGATCGACTTGAATATTCCCGACCCGCAGAAACTCGCGGAATATGAGGCAGCGGCGGGACCATTGCTCGAGAAGCATGGGGCCAAGGTCCTAACTCGGGCAACGGGTGACAATTACGACGTGATCGAGGGCGACTGGCGGCCGCGTCGGCTGGTGATCCTCGAATATCCGACCCTCGAGGCCATCCATCAATTCTACCATGATCCGGAGTTCCAGCCGGCTAAGAAAGTACGCCAGGCTGTGCCAGGCGCCGTCGCCAACGCTATCGCCGTCGAAGGCGCTCCCAGCACCCGGGAGGAAGCTGCATATTTCGTAATCGACATCACCGTGTTCGATCCGAATCTGATGATGCAATTCGAGGACGCCAACCATATGGTCCGGAAACACGGCGGGGCGTTTCTGGTTCGCAGCGATCGATATGACGTTATCGAAGGGAATTGGCGCCCGCAGCGGATACTTATCGAGCAATTTGCCAGCCGCCAAGCGATCCACGCCATGTACAACGATCTCGAGAACGAACCGCTTAAGGTCATGCGTCAAAGAGCATCCTCGGCTAAGGCGTTGGCGGTCGATGGTTTCCGAAAGTGACTTCGCTTCGCCCGGGTTCTCGTTTGACCATCAGGCGAAGCCCGCAATACGTTTGATGCGCTCCAGCTGGGTCACATTGCATTCTCGCACGGCAACGATTTCCTCAGAAAGCTTCACACCTGAAGACGAGCCAACAGGCATGAGCCCGTTGAGGCCCGAAAAAACAGGACTGTCTGGTCGGCTCGCTTTCGGCCAAGAGAGTTTGAATAGGGCTCTCGCACTCGCCTCCAAGCTCATGTCGCTAAGGATTGTCTCGCCTCCAGGCTGATCAGATTGAGACCGAGTCGTGCATTTGATTCCGGACGCGGAGGGTTGCATCCTGCTCATCGACGTTTCTGGCGTCCCCAGCAAGCAGATGAGGGGGAAGATAGGAGCGGCCCTTCAAAAACGCGACGAACGCGCGCAATGCCGCTGATTGGTGTCGGCGGTTCGGAAAATAGAGATAAAGCGCCTCTAGCGGGGAAGACCATGCTGGCAGGACCCGTGACAACTTTTCGGCGTCGAGCAGGTCGGACACGCTTGCAGCCGGTGCGCTGAGAATTCCCAGCCCCCTCACCGTCAACTCGATCTGGGAGGCGAGGTCGTGAACGATCGTTGCCGCCGGCGGCGCGATCTGTACGGTCTCGCCGGCCGATTGCAGTATCCACGGCTTGATCAAGCCTGTGATCTGACTGCGGCACATCACAGCGCGGTGGTTCAGCAGATCGCTGGGGACGTTCGGCATCAATCGAGCGTAAAGATAGACTGGTGAGGCGACGAGAACCGCTTCTGACCTGGGCGCGAGCGGGACCGCCATCATGTCCTTCTCAAGGCAATCACCATAGCGCAGTCCTGCATCGAAGCCCTGCTTGACGATGTCGATCATGCGCGCTTCGACTGATATCTCGAGATCCACGTCGGGATAAGTGTCCTGGAAAGCCGCCAGTGCTGCCGCTATGAGTAGATCGAACGGCGCGCGTGGCATGGTGAGGCGCAGAGTGTCAATCGGCATTGAAAATTGACCCCCGATCGGCACGCAAAAATGACCCCTCTGCCATATGCGACAGGGCTTCTCCCTGGAGCCGTAGGCGCAAGGGAGAAGCCCTGTCAGGATTATTCGTTTAGGCGGGGTCAGGAGCGGTTCTTGAACCGCCAGCTTTCATTGCCGGTCTCGACGATGTCGCAATGATGGGTCAGACGGTCGAGCAGCGCCGTGGTCATCTTGGCGTCGGCAAACACGCTGGCCCACTCGCCAAAGGAGAGATTGGTTGTCACGATCACCGAAGTCTGTTCGTAAAGGCGGCTGATCAAATGGAACAGAAGCTGGCCGCCGGATTGGGCAAACGGGAGATAACCGAGTTCATCGAGGATCACGAAATCCAGACGTCCGATATGCTCCGCCATGCGACCCGTCTTACCGGCACGGCTATTCTCGGCATCGCCTTCCACGATGATAACGCCCCGAGCAAAGAAGAGGTTCGCCTCAGTGGCATCCAGAAACCGCTCGAGAAACGCATAGTCGTCCGGCGCGAGCAAGGTGTGCTCAGGGCCCATCGGGAACGCTCTCCCGTTGCGAACCAGAACCAGATTTTCGAGTTTGAGCGACGAGGCAAGCGATGGGCTGTGGGTCGTCATCAACACCTGGAGGCCATGCTCGGCACCCCGATCTACGATTGCTTTCTGCTTCAGAAAGTCGATCAGCAGATGCTGACGCTGGGGATGAAGATGGGCTTCGGGCTCTTAGATCAGCAGTGCAGGATAGCCGTCAGTTTCTTGGCTTAGGAGAAGTAGCTCAGATGCCATGAACAGCAGATTGTTGGAACCAAGGCCGCGCCCTGGGGGTGGGTCCGCGACACCGTCGTCGCGCAAATCGAGTTCAAGCTTCTCCAAAAGTTGTCGTAGCCGTGCGGATCTGTCGCCGCGAGCGCCACTAACCGAGATCGCACCCTTCAACGTATCGCCTTCAAATG
Organism: Acetobacter nitrogenifigens DSM 23921 = NBRC 105050; assembly: GCF_000429165.1. Classification (GTDB taxonomy): domain Bacteria; phylum Pseudomonadota; class Alphaproteobacteria; order Acetobacterales; family Acetobacteraceae; genus Acetobacter; species Acetobacter nitrogenifigens. Next base: position 14,155 of record NZ_AUBI01000027.1, read on the forward strand.
AGAGCCTGGCGAGATAGTCGTCGTTTAGGCGTGCTCGTGCGTTACCTATCCCGGCCTGACGCCCCAGTAATTCGTTGGCGAAGTCGCCTATGCCGAGGACGCTCAGTGTCGCCGGATCTTTCGGAAAAGCCGCAGGATCAAAGTCCTCTCCGATGCTCTCGATCTCTTCAGTCTGCTGAAGGATCTGGGCGAGCCGAGAGCCACGGCCAGCCGAAAGAGCCTGATCGGCATCGCGGAGCGGCCGCAGATAAGTCGCGCAGAGGAGAGCCCGTGCCGAGGCTTCCAGAGCCGGGCCACTGCCCGTAGCGCCCGAACGGCACTCTACGGTCATGAAACGTCTCGACGGACCGCGGGAGCCTGCCACCGCTTGCCAATGCAAGAACAGATGGGCCTTGCCATCAAGATAAGTGAGATGCTCGAGGAAAGCCCCACGATCGGCATCGCTGAGCGCATCGAACCTCAAGAGAATTCGGATTTCATTTCTGGCTACACCACCGTCCGGTGGCTGATGGAAATCTGCCTCACCCACCCTGAAGTAATCCTGGCCCCGCGTACCCAAAACAAGTCGGATGGCATCAACAATAGCGGTTTTGCCGGAATCATTCTCTCCGACCAATGCCGCGATGCCGGCCGGCAAAGTCAGCCGAAACGCGGCATCCCCTTCGCCGAAAGTCCTGAAGTTCTCGATCTGTATTTCAGCCAGCCGCATATGTCCTCCTTGGAAGGTTCGCTAAAACACATTCCACCAACTAGACATAGCGGTCTTGCGACTGCAATCCACCGATACTCTTGAGCATCCGAGATAGAAAAGGGGACTGGCCGCACTTGGGGACGAAAGATCGGTGGCTGAGTGACCGACAATGGGTCGGTAGCAGTCATGAACGTGAGCGCTGCAACTGGCGGCTTTCGATCTCCCGTTACCGATAGCCGACTATCCGGTCCCCGCCGCCTGGCTGACACGACCTCTCTGGAGAAGCTGGCAAGTACTTGTGCTGGCCTGGCCAGCCGGTTGGGTGGATACCGAACGAACAGATCATGGCCGCAGTCGCTTTCTCGCCCTTAAATTAAATACGAATGTGCGACATCCGAACGCTTACCTTTTTCTCTTCTTGTCGCTTTTGCTTTTCGGGCTTTCTTGTCGCCTCGGGCGGCCTTTACGTCGGGCCGGTCTGCTCGCCGAAAGCGCCCGCCGGCAACGACCCGTGGCGTTGGATCATCGGCTGCGTCCAACGCCACTCAAGCGCCGTCGCGACGAGGTCGGCCTGTACGGCTATTGGCCGGCGGAATGCAGAGATGCACATCGTCATGCGCATCGATATGCATTTTGGTGCAAACGCACGCCACAGGAGCAAAGCCATGTTCGCCTGCATGTCGGGGCTCTTCCACGTCGCTCCACGAACGTGACGCTGTCTGCTGAACTGCTCGAAGAGGCTAAATCGCTCGATCTCAACATCTCGCAGGCCTGCGAGCAGGGACTAAAATCGGCGATCGCCGCTATCCGCGCCCGGCAATGGCTTGAGGAAAATCGAGCCTCTCTCGAAGCATCACGACAGTACGTGGAAGAGAATGGACTTCCTCTCGCGGATTATCGGAATTTCTGATTGGCCCGCTTTGATGACTACCGCCTGTCCGGGCAGGGCGAAGCACGTTTCGTTCTCGACGTGCAGGCGGATCTTCTGGAAGCGTTGGGCACGCGTGTCGTCGTCCCGTTGCTGCCGAAGGAAAGCGCGCCAAAGTCAGCACAAGGTCTCAACCCTGTGTTCGTCGCAGACGGACGAAGCCGGGTCATGGTGACCCAGTTTATGGCTTCAGCTCCAGACCGAGAGCTGAAGGTGCACGTGAGTTCATTGGCAGTTCATCAGGATGCGATCACCCAGGCCATTGATCTGCAGCTTTAAGGTTTCTGACGGCGCCTAACTACGCGTTGATGAGCAGACAGACGGCTCTCGCCTCATATTGGACATTAAGTCCAACAATCTGGCGTCCGGATAGCGGACAGACCGCAACGAGTTCTCAGTTTACCGCCTCTTACATAGAATTGCCGATCTTCCATAATGGTCAGTTAGTGGTATTCGCAGGAGAATTATCTGACCACATATCTCGATGAATCTTCCATTTTCCATCCTGCTTGAGCAAAATGATCGTCTGTTTACCGCGCTCGATAACCTGACCTTTGGTATCAAGCATCTTGATTTGGGAGAGGCTGGCTGCGGTGTTTTCGCCGCCATAAATCTCGTAGTGATAGAATGTAGCACCGCCAACGAGATCAGGTCGCAAGGTCTTCTCAAAATAAGCGAGAATGGCAGCGCGGCCGGAAATTGGGTCTGCGTTGGGCGGCAGCAGTCTGGCGTCATCAGTGTAGAGGCGCGAAATTGCCTCAAGATCACCTTTGGCGAGATCGGCAGCAAACTGCTCGGTCACAGCCTTTACGGCAGCCGCATCCGGCGATTGCGTGCTGGTCGCCATGGCAGGAGCGCATTGCAGAACGAACGCCATCGAGGCACCCAGAAAAGAAGAAAGCGGTTTTGTAAATCTCATCGCAAATATCCCGGTGATAAAAGGTCGTTGAAGCGATCGGCACTGTGTTTCAAAGCTGCGAACAACCGCCATCGACCACCAGTTCTGTGCCTACAACGTATTGGGATTCATCGCTTGCTAGGTAGAGAACGGCGGCAGCGATTTCTTCGGCCCGGCCCATGCGCCCAAGAGGAACGCTCGCAGCGAACTGTGTTTTGAAGTCTTCCACTTCGGCTTCAGAAAGACCGATCTTGTTCAGAAGCGGCGTTTCGATCCCGCCAGGTGCTACCGCGTTGACACGGATTTTGCGGTTGAGCAGTTCATAGGACCAGCTTCGCGCAAAAGACCGGACTGCTGCTTTGGCTGCTGCAACCAGCGACAGCCCATGCTTGCCGGTTTGGTCGATGAACGAGGTCGTCAGAATGACGGATGATCCCTCACGCAGCACAGGGAGCGCCGCCTGCATCGTCAACACGGCGCCTTTGACGCTGACATCCATGACGTCGTCATACTGACGTTCATCAATTGACGGTAATGGGGTCGGAATGACGTAACCGGCATTCACAAACAGAATATCGAGCCCGCCGAATGCCTTCTGGACCTTGTCCGCAACGGATGTCATGGCGTCGACAGACCGCACATCGGCAGCCAGAACCAGCGCCTCTCCACCCAGTTCTGCATGCACATCAGCGAACCGTTTTTCATCGCGACCAGTGACAGCAACGCGGGCCCCTTCTGCGATAAACCGCTTTGCAGTCGCAAGGCCGATACCGCTCGTACCACCCGTGATGAGGGCAGTTTTTCCCGAAAGTCTCATATCAGATCCCCATAGTAGAAAAACGTGACAGGCGTCCCGGACTAGATCACCGTTCCCATTGATCCTAGCAAAACAGATAATGACCTAAAGGACGTATTTCCCTCTCTTTAAGTCATATCGTTTTAATGCCTTACATATGGCGGAAAACAAGGGAAATAGGTCCTTTAGGAAATTCTCACCGAGCACTACGTCTCAAGACCGTCTGCAACCAGCCCTGAGGGGTAGAAGACATGAGGAGACGGAGATGCCTGAAATTTTCGATGAAACCTTCCCGGAAGAATTGACCGAGACAGGGAGCGCGCGGCGGCGCATGATGCTCATGGGAGGCTCTGCGATTGCAGCAACGGCAGCAACGCGCCTTCTGCCAGAAAGCGCACGGGCAGCTGTGCTGGGGACAGCCGAACAGCCTATCGATTTTCTGTTTGCGATTTATCCCAACGGGACACTTCTCGATTTTGCCGGCCCCAATGAAATCCTGTCACGTATTCCTAACACAAAAGTTCGTTTTGCCAGTCCTGAAGGCGGTCTAGTTACTCTGGAAAAAGGCGTTGTCTTTGGACCGACGGAAAAACTTTCCGATATCGACAAAGTCGATGTCATTTGCGTGCCTGGCGCCCTGAATCTTTCGGCCATGATGAAGCCGGAGATTCTGGGGCATGTAAGGCGTCTGTCCGAGACGGCGAGATATGTGACCTCCGTCTGTACGGGCTCGATTATCCTCGCAGCTTCAGGTGTTCTGAAGGGGCGGCGGAGTGCTTGCCATTGGGCATTTTTGAACGTGCTCAAGGACTATGGGGCCATTCCCGACCCCGCGCGTATTGTGAAGGACGGACGCTTCATGAGCGGCGGAGGGGTGACGGCCGGTATTGATTTTGGCCTAGCGATCGCTGCTGAACTTCGTGGAGCGCAGGCCGCTCAGGAAGTGCAGCTTCTTGTGCAGTATGATCCGCAGCCACCTTTTCATGCTGGCAATCCTGCAGAGGCGCCTCCGGCAGTTCGTGACGTGGTTTATAAGAAACTGCCGGGCTCTCAGAACGGCCTGATGCGCCCGGTTCTTTAGTCTGTAGAGACCAGATACGCACCAGAAAATGGTGCGTATCTGTTTCAGGCCGAATGAGATGACAGAGTGTTGTCGGCGATCCATTCTCCGTGAAAGCCAAACGGCACCCGGACGGGCAGGCGTATCGTAGCGACAGGCTCCCCAGTAAAATCCTGAGCATCCAGAATAACGACATCACTCAGATTTCGGGCCGCATCATACACATAAGACATGATCCAGCCTTCATCTTCGGCAAGTGCCTCTGGCTTGCGCACAAAGATAGGCTCCAGCGTCATGCGGTCGGGTCCGTAATGATGGATTTCCGTACTTCCTCGTAGCATGTCGTGTTTCATGGCTGGCCCAAAGCGCACGTCCCCCCCCCAGTGGGCTGTGTAGCCGAAGCGATAGGACTTACCGCCGAACCGGGCATTGATCCGTGGAAACTCAGTTCCGTGATCGTCAAGAAGCGTCTCGCTCAAGCGCCGAGAGCGTCGGTCTAACGTCCAGCGGACGAGCGTGGGGGAGCCTTCGTTTGGGCCATTGCGATCGCGTTCAAACATCCGGAGATGACGCACGAGATCGATGATGGTCAGGTCGCCATCGTCATAGGCATTCACGAAATGGAAAACAAAGCAGCGTGGGGCTTCAAACCACTGAATGTTCGTGACGTCCCCGTTACGGGGAAGCAGTCCAATCCGCGCATCCCGTCGCTCATCCCAGAGCCAGGGGAATTTCGCCTTCGCATGTTCGGGCTGAAACGTGACAGGCAGATCGGGGATGACGATGAACGACGCGGTAAATGCCAAATCATGGATCAGTGGAATATGGGGCAGATCGATCCGCGCTTTCGTTGCGGCATATCCGTTCTGATCGAGCGAAATATAGCGAACCGAGTGTCCGGGTTCATAGGTGAGTGCGTGCTGTTCGCCGGTTATGGGATCGAACTTCGGATGGCCGGTGAAGCCGGCTTCAAGAGTCCCGTTGAAATCCGCACGCGCGAGACTTTCCAACTCGTAGTTCAACTCGACTGGAAGGCTGCCCGCCTCGACAACAGCATAGAGTTTTCCTCCAACACTGGTAAAATTCGTGTTCACGCTGCCATCGCGACGACCCACGCCAGGCCCTCCGAGCGGAGGCAATTTCAGAGCGGCCACCACGGACGCATCCCTGACATAACGGCTGCGATACCACTCTGCCCTTCCCTCCCGCAGACATAAGCCATGCGCCATGCCTGATCCTGAAAACCAGTGATATTGCGCAGGGTCTGGAACACTGGCAGGGTTGGGACCGATACGCAGCAGGCGGCCGTTCAGGGCTTCAGGAATATGGCCGATTACTTCCAGATCGAAAGTGGTCGTTTCAGCCTCGATCGGTTTGAAATTATTGGCGAGATAGGGCGCACCAGAAGGCGTGGGAGCTTGGAATTTCGGAATCAGAGTCATGACAACGCCCCATGTGATAGATCATCACATCGTCATTCATTGATCCGATGTCAACTTAAATGTTATATGTCATCACATGAAGCAAATCGTAGACGCAAAAACCTCCGGTTCTCGCAAAACCTATCATCATGGTGATCTGCGGAAGGTATTGCTTGATGCCGCCCTGATGGAAATCGCCACTCATGGGGCGCAGGGTCTTTCCATGGCATCGCTGACGCGCAGGGCTGGCGTGGCGCAGTCAGCGCCCTATCGCCATTTCAGCGATCGTGAAGACCTCCTTGCCGCTGTCGCGACGGAGGGATTTGTGCGCTTCACCGAAGTGCTTCTCGAAGCCGCGTCGAATGGAGATGACGTGACTGCGCTAAAAAGGATGGCAATTGCCTACCTTGCTTTTGGGGAAAAAAATGTGGAGCTTTACCGTCTGATGTTCGCATCGGGACTGGTTTCAGGAGCTGGATCCGATAGCGCCCTCAAACGTGCTGCGACCTCAAGTTTTCAGCCGCTTCTGGAGCGCGTCACAGCTTCAGATCCAGAGTCCTCGCTTATATCGGCCCATGTCAGGTGGGGGCAACTTCATGGGCTGGTCATGCTGAAGGCCGACGGGTTTATTCATGATCCGACGGAGGCACTGATGGGCGTCCTCTCTTTTTGAGATCATGCCCTCGGCATCATTCACAAAGTGCTGTCCTGACGACCCGCCCGTCGGATTGCCTGCGGCGGGTGGCCGTGGAGTTTGACGAACGCGCGGCGCATGCGCTCCGGATCGGAAAAACCCACGGATTTTGCAATCTGCTCAATGGGCTCCGACCCGCTTTGCAGGCGGGCACAGGCAGCTTCTACGCGCAGACGTTCGACCGCTCTGGCCGGTGTCTCGCCCGTCTGACTACGAAAAGCGCGCCCGAACTGGCGGACGCTTAACCGAGCCGCTTCGGCCAGACGTTCGATCGGAAGCGGCTCGACCAGGTGGTCGCGTGCGAATGCCAGCGCCATGCGGATACGGTCAGATTCCGGTTCCATCTGGGACATGGCCGAGAACTGTGACTGGCCGCCAGAGCGCCGATAGGGGACGACAAGTTCACGTGCCACGTCACGTGCGATTGCGATGCCGTGGTCGGTTTCGATGAGGGCCAGTGCCAGATCGATCCCTGCGGAAATCCCTGCGGAAGTCCATACATTGTGGTCCGAGATGAAGATACGGTCCGCATCGACCCTTATTTGGGGATAGCGCTGTTGCAATTCTGGCGCGAGACGCCAGTGGGTTGTTGCTCGACGGCCGTCGAGCAGTCCAGTTTCTGCAAGGAGGAATGCGCCGGTGCAGACACTTGCGACGCGGACGGTTCGTGTCGCAAGGTCCTTTGCAGCAGCGATGGTGCCGGGGTCTTGGAATGCCCCGATCTCTCCACCAATGAACAGAATAGTGTCGAAAGCCGTGTAGAGGCCGAGTTGCGTGTCGATGGGCACTCCCGAACTGCCAACGACGGTGCCTCCAGATTCAGAGATGACCGTCAGCCGGTAGGCCCCACTTTTAATGAGGATATTCGCCTCTTCGAATGCTCCCAGTGGTCCTGCGAGATCGAGAATGCGGTGATTCGGGCAGATAAAAAAGCCAACGTGATGCATGGTCCTTATTTAAGGGAAAACTAGAATTCGGGCCATATATTTTTCTTGAACGACCGAAGCGTAGAGCCTTTCAAATCAGGAAGCGCCTTGAGACACATATCCGTGTAAGCCCTCAGAACGCGATATCTGTCCAACGTAGCCGAGTTCTCGACGCGCCGCGCTGTCGTCGATAAGGAACTCCCGACCGATCATCCGCATCATTGAACGCGAGATTGGAGGATCGCCCTCCTGCCGCGTGAGGCTCCAGGCGGCATCCATGACGCGACCTATCATAGTGGCGACCCAATAGGGTATGGAGTGCAGCTTATCGACCGATAGGCCTTGGACAGTCGCCAGCGACGCGATGAATGCACGGAACGTCGTCTGTTCCTGGTCGGCGATAAAAAAGGCCCGACCGCCCTCTCCAGGCTTGAGAGCTAGTCCGATGGCTTCAATCACATTGTCTACGTGGCAGGTAGAAAAGGCATATTCGCCGCGATCGATGAAGGCGAATTGCCTGGATTTTATCGCTCGAGGTAATGCGTTGCTGAATGGATCTCCGGGGCCCCAGATAGCTGGAGGGCGAAGCGCGATCGTGCGGAGAGCTGGCTTGTCGGCCGCCAACACGAGCGCTTCGGCCTGGGCTTTGCTCGCGAGATAAGCGGAGAAGTGGTTTGGGAATGTCGGGGCACTTTCATCGACCTCATTTGTGGGATGCCCTGCTTCATCCATAACAATCCCGGCGGCGCTCATGAAGATGAAGCGCTTCGCCCCCGCTTTCTCAGACGCCGCGAGTAACGTGACAGTGCCGTCTACATTGGTCCGAAAATAAGGCTCACGAGGACCGGAAAACCGAAACATGGCGGCCGCATGGACGACCGCATCGATCGCTGGCAACGCGAGAGGCTTCGCGCTATCCAGGTCGGCGTCCACCGGCAAAGCGCCCAATGCACGCAGCGCAAGATGCGATCCTGGTGAGCGCGTCAGGGCGAATACCTCATGCCCGGCCTGCACGAGCTTTGGGAGCAGGCGACTGCCCAGGAATCCCGTGCCGCCTGTAACGAGAATCTTCATGGCGGTTCACCCTTCATCTAGGCACCGGGAGTGGGAATTATGGCAACGTCACAAATATTTCCATCGGACCTGGTGCTCGTTGCGTTGCGAACACTGCAAAATATTACGCAGCATTTCTTGGCGCATGTGCAATAACGATGCTCAGGATATCAGCTGATTTTCATCGCGCGATTAACCGTCACGATTGTCTGCCTGACCTAGCACTACTTTGGCAGAAAATATTGGGAAGGGGATTCCCTTGGGCGGCGATCACTGATTCATAGGAGACCGGCTATGATGAGGGCTGGCGATGGACAGGGATTGGCGAGCGGATCTGGACGCATGGCTTGAGCCGTTTCTGGCGGGGCTTGGCCATAAGGCACAGCGCAGCATGTGCCCGGCCTACATTGCTGGACTGATCGGTCCGGGCGATCGCAAGAGCATCCAGCCGATCGCGGCCCGGACGGGCGAGGTTCCGTATGATCGGCTGCATCACTTCGTCAATACTGGCGGGTGGGACAGCGCGCCGCTCGAGGCGGCCCTGTGGCGCCACGCCGATCGCCTGGTGGGTGGCCCACGATCGTGGCTGATCGTCGACGACACCGCCTTGCCCAAGAAGGGCACGCATTCGGTCGGCGTTGCTCCGCA
>NZ_AUBI01000028.1 GCF_000429165.1 Acetobacter nitrogenifigens DSM 23921 = NBRC 105050
CCTGGTAACGGACACTTGCCATGACGGCATAGGCAAGCATGACCAGAGAGACATGCCGATGCCAACCATGCCAGGAGCGGGTCTCGTTATGATCGAGACCGAATTCGTTGTGGCCGTCTCGAAACATTCTTCGATTCTCCACCGCGTCCCTTCAACGTTCACGAGTTCCTGCATGGTTGTTCCTTTTGGACACCATGTCGTAAAACAGGCAAGGTCTTTATCGGCGATGTTCCGGCGGATCAGCAGGCCACCTGTCCATGGTCCGGCTATAGGGCAGTCAAATTCTTCAGCATCCACATAGGCAAGCGGAAGATACGCCCAGTCGTATAACCGCTCGCCCTTTGCGCCGCTTCCCGCACACAGACGGCACCAGGCCTGCTCTGGAAGATTTGCGGCAATATCTTTGGCTTCTCCTGCAATCAGCGGGTTTGTCGCCCATGACCCGAACCAGTGATTGATCTGCCCCCCCCGCTGAGTGGCCCAGAGACTATGATAGTCTGGACCACGAAAGGGGCGATGAATGCCGAGCAAGAAGCACAAGCCGGAAGAGATTATCGGCAAGCTGCGTGAAGTTGAGATTGTGCTGGCGCAGGGAGCGAGCACGGCCGAAGCCTGCCGTCGGATCGCGGTCAGCGAGCAGACCTATTATCGCTGGCGCAAGGAATATGGCGGCCTGAAGACCGAGCAGGCGCGGCGGATGAAAGATTTAGAGAAAGAGAACCAGCGTCTTCGCCGGGCGATCTCGGACCTGACGCTGGACAAGCTGATTTTGCAGGAGGCTGCCAAGGGAAACTTCTGAGCCCTGCGCGGCGGCGGCGCTGCATCGATCATGTGCGACGAGAGCTTCCGGTGTCCGAGCGACGGATATGCCGGGTGCTGGGTCAGCATCGATCGACACAGCGCAAGGCGCCGCGCGGGGCGGATGGCGAACAGGCACTGACAGAGGACATCATTGCTTTGGCGAAGCAATATGGCCGTTATGGCTGTCGCCGGGTGACGGCTTCAGACCAGAACATCGAGTTCCGGCGGCTCCTTGCCTTCGACGACACACTGCATGTTATGAAGCATACGTTTTACATTGACTGCATATGTATCGGCGGAAATCGCACCGATATGCGGAGTGACGATCATTCTCTCCACGCCGATAAAACGGTGGTCCGGCGCAATCGGCTCGACCGGATACACATCGACGGCGGCTGCGCGAAGGTGGCCATTTTCAAGGGCTTCGGCGAGATCCTGCTCAACGATAAGTCCGCCACGAGCGGTGTTGACCAGAATTGCCCCGGGCTTCATGCTAGCAATCGAATCCTTATTGATCAGCCGCTCTGTTTCCTTGGACAATGCGCAATGCAAAGAGATCACGTCTGCCGTCTCGATGAGTGCGTCAAGCGTGGCGTAGCGCGCGCCGAGTTCACGCTCTTCCATAGGCGACAGCGGGTTGCGTTGCGTCGCCTTCAGGCGATCTCAAGCTTGCATAATGCGGATGAACAGGTCGATTATCTTTCAGCTGACTGGGATTTTCACTCCGCACTGGTGGCGCTCAGCGACAATAGAGTTCTGCAGGGAATGTATGACGGACTGAGGCCGAATCATGAGCGGGTTGGCATGACGGCGCGACCGACAGCGGCTGATCTCGAGATCCTGGATCGCGAACATTCCGCACTCTATGACAGTCTGATGAATCATGATGCAACGGCGGGTCAGATGTGGCTGTCCCGCCATCTCGACACTATAGGACCGCGTGGCGAGATCATTTCCCGTATCTGATAATTGCAGATGGGGGGATCGAAAAACCCCTTGGTTTAGAGGCTTGTCTTGTGATTCCATTTTTCGTGCGTTGATTGTGCGGGGTGGAAGACGAAGCAGTCTGGTTTCTTTGATGTTGAAGAGCGTCTTGCTCGGCTGAGCGGGCTTGGTGACCAACTCGAGGCGATCCCGCCCGTTGACGTTCAATGACCCTAGCCGCCCGCCACAGTATATCGCCTGAACTATGGTCAGGAATGATGGAGCGAAAGAGCGCAAGGACATCGAAGAAATGAAACTTCCCCGTATTTTCTTCTGTACCTGAAGAATCGCGCGTACTAGAATCATGCCAGATCACGGTTTCGCGGGAGTTCTTGTGATGACGCTTCTTACGGTTACGGGCTCGCATATCGCGTTGCAGGCGCCGTATCATCCGGAGCTCTCTGCGCAGGCGCGCCGTCTGGGCGGGAGGTTTCGAGGCAAGGAGGCTGGCTGGCTGTTTGACGCTGATCAGGAGAACGCACTGCGAGGGTTGTGCCACACGTTGTGGGGCGTCGACGGCACCGCGGGCGCCCTGATCGACACTGTGACGCTGCGCGTGACAGTCAGACCGAAATTCCATGAAGCGACGCTATGGCGGACCTTTGGGAGCGATATATGGATGTGCGGGCGGCAGATCGCATCCCGCAGGCCTGGCGGCAGACCTGTCGTCGTGCCAGGCCGTGGAGTGAAGTTTACCGTCGGACGTCCGCGTATTGAGGACGGGCCGACGGGTTCTTTCATGCTTTTGGTCGACGACGGGTGCGTCTTTACGGTTCGTGACATGCCGCGCATGGCGCTTACGGCCGTCTCGCGCACTCTCGCCGACATCGCAGAGTGGGAGGTGACCTGAGCGTTGCAGATAGCTGGTGAGGATCGATCATAGACTGTGCGCCTGCCGTTTTTAGTATGTGTAGTTGGCATAAGATATATTATGCGACACATGTGTTAGCGCCGGATTAAAATGTCCGCTTTGAGCCGAATAGAAATGTCCTCCCTGCCGTTTTTGGCGTTAGCGTGTCATCGCCATGGGTGTGCGGTTCGGGAGGCCGGACATGGGACTGGTGTTGATGGACGATCGAGACCTGCGCCGGGTTGGCGTGCTGGCCGAGGTGCTGTGCGGATCCCGCACGACCGCGTCGGCTGCGGATCTTCTGGGGATCACGACGCGCCAGACCCGGCGCCTGCTGGAGCGGATGCGCCATGACGGCGCCGGGGCTCTGGCGCATCGCTCGCGTGGCCGCACGCCGAACAATGTGACGCCGCCGGCGCTGCGCGAACACGTCCTGACGCTGGTGCGCACGCAGTATGCCGGGTTTGGCCCTACCCTCGCCTCGGAGAAGCTGGTGGAGCGCGACGGGGTTCAGGTCTCGCGCGAGACATTGCGCAAATGGATGCGCGATGACGGGATCTGGCTGACGCGCTCCCAGCGCAAAAGCTTTCATCAGAGCCGGATCCGCCGTGAGCGGTTTGGCGAGCTGGTGCAGATCGATGGGTCGGAACATCGCTGGTTTGGCCCGGATCGTCCGTCCTGCACGCTGCTGGTGTTTATCGACGACGCGACCAGCCGCCTGATGACCCTGCTGTTTGTCCCCAGCGAGAGCACCGACAGCTATTTCGAGGCGCTGGAGCTGTATCTGGAGGCCTATGGGCGGCCGACGGCCTTCTACTCGGACAAGCACTCCATCTTTCGGGTGGCCAAAACTGACGCCGTTGGCGGCCAGACCCTGACGCAGTTTGGCCGGGCACTGGCGGAGCTGAATGTCGAGATGATGTGCGCCAACAGTTCTCAGGCCAAGGGGCGCGTGGAACGGGCCAACCGGACGCTGCAGGACCGGCTGGTCAAAGAGCTGGCGCTCGAGGGCCTGACGACAATGGACCAGGCCAACGCGTTCCTGCCGGGGTTTGTCGCGCGGTTCAACGCAAAGTTCTCTGTTCCGCCCGCCCGCCCGTCCCGAGGACGCGCATCGACCGCTCGGCATGGCGTCATCGATTCTGCGCGACATCCTGTGCCGTCGTGAGATGCGCTATGTGGGGTGCCAGCTCAGCCTGTCGTGGAGGCGTCGCCTGCTGATCCTCGAGCGCAACGCGCGCACCGAAGGGCTGGCGGGAAAATACGTGGAGATTTTTGACTTCGCCGATGGGCGGCTGGACGTCCGACACCTTGGCGTCTCCCTGCCCTATCGCAGCTTCGACAAGAACCAGCGGGTCGAACAGGGAACTGTCGTGGAAAACAAGCGGCTGTCCGAGGCGCTGGCCTGGGCGGCGGAAATGCAGGCCCAGCCGCGTCCCTCGCCGCGGGTTAAGACAAACAGCGAGAAAGGCGGTTATGTGCCGACAGGCGCGAAACGCGGAAGAAGATCGGACTCGCTCTATCGGCCAAAAAGTTAGAGCGCAACGAAAGAGCGTTCGCCTTTAACACGTGCAACCATTGATGCAGAAAAATTCGACGTTTTTATTGTCGAGGTAGTAGTAAGCAGAAACTCTAACGGTTTTACCATTCTCTGATATCGGGACGATCCATTCACTTCCATTCAATGGCACCCCTAGCTCATGACGATCTCGCGGCCTGCCCATTATTTGATTTACACCAGAAATCGGCGTTGTATGAATCGCAGACCGCATGTTCGCCATGATTGAATATTCATGTGCGTTCGCATAGTTATTATCATCTGATAAGAATCGAATGCTGATATTTAGACAATCATCTTGATTAAAATATTTTTCGGTGGTGAAAGTTGTCGAGTAATTTACCTTTTTTAATTTTTCGTCGAATTGACGAATGGTCATAGCTGATGAAAATGTTATGTCGAAAATGTTGCAAATTTTCTCTAAATCACCGACTGTATTCAAATTATCTATAAACATTTTAATGGATTTTAAGAACGTTGTTTCGCCGTTGACGGACGCGTCATTCGCTTCGGGCGAGATCGATGACTTTGAAGCTTCTACCGCAGGACAGATCACGACTACTTCCTCTCTTGTCGTCAGACTTGCGCAGAATTTTGGTTTTCTGCTTGCAGCATAGGCGACCTCCTTCGGTAGAACAATCTCAAAAATATACAAATATATAAGTAACCATCTGAGAAGCGGTCGAAAATATGACGTGTGGCTCGCTATTACCCACGACGATCGGCGCGTATGAGAGTCCTCCCAAAACAGCCAACCGTCCCGCGTGGTGAGCCCTGCTACGCCTACGGCTTCGCAGGTCTCACCACGCGGACATTTCTATCGGGTTTGGGAGTGAGGCGGACATTTCTGCTTTGCTGGACGCCCGGACATTTCCGCGTTGTTGCAACAGGGTTTGTGCGCGGGCGGCGCAGCGCGACGATGCGGCTGGTCCGCGATCCGGTTCTTGCTGAGCGTGTGCTTGCAAGCCTGTTTCTTCTGTGGTCGCCCGAGCAGATTTGCGGACGACTGCGGCATGAGAACGTCCGGCTGTCGCCTGAGACGGTCTATCGCTGGATCTACTGCCGCGATATGCGCGAGCGCCAGTTGTGGAAGAGGCTGCGTCGTCACCACGTCAAACGCTGGCGACGTCATCAAAGACGCAGCCGTGGCCTGAGGATACCGCCGGAGCGTCGGATCGCCCAGCGACCGCAGGATATTGCCGCTCGGCGGATTGCGGGCCATTGGGAGGCGGATCTGGTGTTGTTTCGGGCAGCCCTCAACGGCCAGCGCAATGTCATGACGCTCGTCGAGCGAACGACCCGGTTTGTTCGGCTCGCGCGCCTTGAGGACCGGGCGTCGCGTGGCGTCGCCCGCGCCATGCAGGCGCTGACAGCCCATCTCCCTACCCCGCTCGCTGCGTCAGTTTCTGCCGATGGACACTCTTCTTCCCTCGAGCGGCCCCTCGGCTCTCAGAGCCATCAAGGCCCGGATGAACGCAACACCACGCAAATGCCTCGGCTACCTCACGCCGGCAGAGGCGATAGATCGGCTCATCGAGAGCTTAAGCCCTGGGAGGCCGGCTCCGCCTTACGGGCTCCGCAACGTCCCCAGGGCCTGCATTCTCATGACGTGGCGCACTTCAGCTTGAAGCTGCAAATTTTGTCGGTTCCAAAAGTCTCAAGGGTGGCGAGCTGGAATTTTTCGTAGATCAGACGGCGTCGAGGGGTAATTAACTCCGGCGCTGGTAAGTAAGAGCGAAAAAGCGCTTCGGTAAACGAGTGCTTGCCATCCAGTTTCGTTTCAGCGATCGATTGGCCATGAAAAACCGCGCCCTCCCAATCCTGACGCTTGCCGCCATGCTGTCAGCCTGCGCCTCGACGCCAGACGGGCCGACGGTCCCGGTCATGCCTCCACCTGGCAAAGAGGCATCGAGGTTCACTCAGGAGGCCGCCTTCTGCAAATATCAGGCCACCAAAGCTGTCGACGGGGAAGCAGCGAAGGCGAACGGGCGGGCAGTGTTGGGCACGTTGCTCCCGATCGTACTTGGGGCAGGTCTAGGCGCTGCCATCGGATCGGCAGCCGGCAGGCCGTGGTCCGGCTCCTATGCGGGAGAAGGGGCAGGCATCGGTGCAGGCAGCGGCCTGCTGGTGGGCGGTGGTGTTGCGGCTGCGTCATCGGGAGGAGTACAGAGCAGAATTCAGAACCAGTACGACAACACTTATGCCGCCTGCATGCTGACTTACGGCAACGCTATTCTGGGAATGGGTCCACCTTTTGTGGGGGCTTCGGGCGTAGGGCAGCCTCGGACGTCGGCAGTTCCTGCCGCCGCAGCCAGCCCGGACGTATCTGAGCCGGTGTCTAACGACTAGAATCAGTTACTCGGCATAAGTGGCCACGGACTAAAGAAGTTCTATTCCGTGGTAGAGAGCTGCTGGGTCTAGACAGGCGCTCGTGCGAAGCAAGTGATTGTAGCTCAGTATTTTCGAACACGTCGTCTTTGGCGTCTGGCTGGTGGACGAAAGCCCCGTCGTGCGCGGAAAAATCCGATATTTTCTGGATGTCGCCGTAGGACGGCATAATCCGCCCGGCCCCGACGATCACTGTTAATACTTTGCCATTAACTGTTCCTACGGCGCGATGCCTCGTATTTACTGCGACTGAATTTCATTGTGATCTAAACCGGCGAAGAAACCGTTGCGCGAGCTGGCGGTGGTTGAAACCGCACACGACTTCTTCAAAGCTAAATATATAGATGGCCGCTTCGGCCCATCAGTCGCTTTTAGCGTCGTGCCGAGTGCCGAGAGGGGTGTAGTAGATCTCCGCGTTATAATTTTAAAATATTTGGGAACAGAAATTCTATACTCTCGAAATTCTATAGTTCAGATGGAAGCGGAATGAACTCGTCGTGATCGGCGTCAGGTAACTTGAGGCGCCCCGCTTTCCAATCCGCTGCGGCCTGCGCAAGCCTTTCTTTCGATGAACTTACGAAATTCCAGGACAGATAGCGCTCGCCGACAGGCTCACCGCCAAGCACCATGACGGTACTGCGTTCCAGCGCCCGAAATGAAGACGTGCCTGATCCGAGGACAAGCATGCGCCCCGCCTCATAGCGCACTCCGTCGACCTCAACAGAGCCAGCGGCGATATAGAGCGCCCGCTCCGAGTGGTCGGTAGGGACCTCGGCCTGCCCCCCCGCGTCGAGATCCAGATGTGCGTAAAACAGGGGTGAATGAGTCCGAGCGGCGGCCCGCAGTCCATACGCCTGACCGGCGATGAGCTGGCCTTGCACTCCGCCGCTGTTCCATGACGGCAAGTCATATCCCTCGTGATGCGAGAAAGAAGGAGAGGCTTCCTCGTCGCCAGTCGGAAGCGCCACCCAGGCTTGAATGCCGTGCAGCCGGTCTCCGAAAGCGCGAGCTTTTTCGAAACGTTCGCTATGGGTGATCCCTCGCCCGGCCGTCATCCAGTTGACTTCATGTGGTCGTATCGCCTGCTCGGAACCCAGGCTGTCACGATGCATAACCTCTCCTGAGAAGAGATAGGTGACAGTCGAAAGCCCGATATGCGGATGCGGGCGTACATCGAGCCCCCGTTCCACGCCTGCCGCGACGTCAAGGGGGCCCATATGGTCGAAAAATATGAACGGGCCGACCATTCGCCGTTTTGCGAATGGCAGGACTCTTCCGACTTCGAGGCCGCCACCAAGACTGCGACGGCGTTGCTCAATGATCATCTCGATCATGCGATCCTCCATGCCGCGATAGCCACCCTTGGCCTTTCGTCCGTGTCCAACTCCTCGGGGCGTTTTATGCGCCTATCCACCGCTATTATACTAACGGAAATCGAAACTGGGGTAGTACATAATGTTATATCTGCGGCAGGGATGGTAGTAATAATCGCCGTCAGGATCAATGCCGCAGTCATCCCCCAAGCAGAGCATATTTCTGCCTCGCCAACCTGTTACTTTCGCCGCTGAGGTGTTGCGTGCCTGATAGAGTTCCATAGCCGAGGCTTTGGTCCAGGACTCATTCACTTCCGCCATTTCGCCCGTAATGCAATCGGCCGTGCAGGAAGAAAACAGCCGTTCCAATAATAATTTCACCTTCTTATGCCGATGGAGATAGGTCGCTTGAGGACGCAGTTTGCATGACGAGTGATACAGGCTGGATCGTGGAAGCAGTCGCAAGAAAAATCGATTTCGCCGCGTACCAGAACGTAGCGGCGCTTGTCGGGGAGTTCCTTGTTTCGGCGGCGACTACCCTGCGCGAAGGCGGTCGGCCCACGGCGGACAAAGAGATGGCTGAAATATGAATATTCGTCCCGGCGCAGAGATTCGACGAGGATTATTTACCGACCCATATGTGGCTCCTGACCTGTTCACACTGCGCCCGATCGTTGGCCGAGAATTACGTGGCGAACTGATCCATCGTGGAGAGCCTGTCGCTGAAATTGATGGACCTGAAATCCTCTCGTTCCACCAGATGGCCGATTACGGCTGGTTGTTCCTTACATGTGGTGGCCTGGAGGAGGATTTTCCGATTGCGACCTTGCTCAGCGAAAAATTTTCCGTCCTCGACGGCGCGCCTTTTCCGGTTCTTCCTCCGATCGGAATGCCAAATGACATATGGCGCAGTGGCGACGCCGCCATAAGCGCCAGATTTCCTGTCATGGGCGAGGAATTCGAACTGCAGGTATCGCCCAAGAGCACCGGTCTGTTACGACGCTCGACGCAATGGATCCACATTAGGCGAATTCTGGCATAGGAGGCGTGCTTGAAGCCTGTTCCCGCAAGCGTATTTCCCTTGCCATTTCCTGATTATAAAACCGAGACAGACAAGGCTGTAGCTATCGTAAAGCTGGGGTGGCCGGCCGTTGAACCAGTCCTGCAGCACATCGTCGACTGGGTTTCCGATCGGAATGATCCAGTCGCGCATGTCTTCGCGCCGTTCTTGATCGATATCGGCTTACCGGCAGCCTTACATATTGCTACGGCTCTCGCCGGATATGACGGGTGGCGCAAATACACCCTGCTGGTCGATGTTGTCGCCAACTCACCTCAACTCGCCGGGGTGCTCAGGCGCGAGCTTGAAATGCTTGCGATCTGCCCAACTGAAAACGACGCGCGTGAAGAAGTGGCTATACAAGCCAGAGAAATTCTGCACTCCATGAAATCGTAAGGCAGGTCGAATCTATTTCGACACTACACTTACAGTGATGAAGGATGCGCGTCGCAGAGTCCTGATCGCCAAACATTCAGCTGTCCGCGGGACTGCGACCGCCTGAACGCAGGGCGCTGACGGCTAGTAAGACGCCAATTCTGCCTCAATGTTGGCGCGAACAGCGCTCCACGTCTGGCGGCGTAAAAACACGTTGTCCTCGAATATCGTCTGCAAAGCGCCGCCTTCCTCATCCCCCGGCGTCACGCCTTCACGCAGGACATATTCGCCACTAACTTCGTCGACCCGCAGCAGACCGGTAGCGGATTTTTTTGTGCCGTCATCCGTCGCAGGATTTTTGAATAAGTTTGTAGGCGATCCGTCGACCACGGCGTAAGTGCCTTTGGAGGTTATGGAGAGGCTGTCGCGCGTCACATACTGATAAGTGAAGGATCCAACGCCGAAGACCACGTTTGTGGATGCAAAGCCCTTGGCCTCCAGACCGGCCACGATGGCGGAGGCGCGCGCGAGTGTGATGGAGTCTCCATAAATAACACCAATGGCCGGGTGAAGCAGAATGTAGCCGGTTTCCAGCCGCTCTCCGCCGAAGACCTCATAGAGGCACTCCACAGCGCCCTTGCGTTCAGGAGAGCCCATAGGCGCTTCCGGATCGCCGCAGATAATCTTGACAGGATCGCCGCTGTCCGGCCGGAACACTACTTTAGCCTGCCCAGAGCTGTCGGGACGCCGCGCGAGGATTTCGGTCTTGAGTCTGGTGACGAATTCCGTCACGACCCGGAAGAAATCCCACGTATCAGAGACGATACTCACAATGCCGGTGGGAAATTTTTTGACAATCAGATCCCGGAACGTGTCGATCTCCGTTTCCCGGCCGCCCAGACACATTACCAGATGTTCGGTCGCGGGCACTGAGCATCCATACTGATAACTGTCGTCGTGCTCGGGATAGTGTTTCTCCACGACATCGATCGCCGGGATAGTGTCCGTGCCCAGAAAGCATGCAAGATGCGCGATGCCTGTGTTAGCCGCGTCGTGAACGCCGGACATGCCCCTCATGGAGAAATCATGCGCCTGATACGATACGGCCGCTGTCGAGCCTGCAGTGCGCATCGCCGCTGAGTCCAGCAGGCGTCTGTACTCGAAGGCCGTTGTTGCGTTCACGATAGTCTTCCACAGTTCGTCAGAGAAGATCGTCTCCAGATAGTTGGTCAGAAAGGCAAACCGCGGATCGGTGTTTACGATCGTCATGAAGGGAACCTTCATCCCAACGCGCCGCCCTTCGGGGAGCGCCTTGATGCGCAGTGGCAGATATCCGAGATCATGCAGATCGGCGAACTCAACGATCAATCCGTCAACATCGCAATTATCTGGAAGAGACCTTTCAAGGCGGCGCCTCAGAAGTTTCAGCGCGACGCTCTTGTTCACAGAAAAAAACGTCCGGCGCCACATTTCGACGATGTCGTCGACGGCGCGTTGCACGCCCAACACCACTGCTTTTCCGTCGTAATCTGGCAGACCGTGGAATAGCCGCGCAGTGCGAGCCGTGAAGTTCGTGTAGATCAGGGACGCGCCTTCCGGGATCATCTGTGCATGGCTTGTTTTATAAAAGTCTGTCGCAGTTGGAGCAAAAATATCTAGCATAGGACTGCCCTTTCGGCTGAATCGGATGATCCGTGTTTTCACCATGTGTTTTGGAGGTGACGCACCTGCGTCGGTAACGGCGCGTCTGTCATCAGGTTGGCGACAAGGATTTCGTCATAAATATCCAAAAGATCATTAAAGCCGTGAGAGAAAATTCCATGTGTGACATAAAGGCGCAAAGGGCCTGCGACTCTTTCTCTCAGCATCTCGCCAATCCCGACAAAGGTCCGTCCGCCATCGCAAATGTCATCGACCACGATAGCGCCCCCTGACGTATCAAGTTTTTCGAAATCGGTGGGTAGATGAAAACCAGAGAGCCCCCCGTTGTCAGGATTGCGGTTCTTTTCCGCGACGATAACCGGATGGGTGTCGCCAGCCGCTTCCCCGGCGCGCAAGACTGCGCCTTTGTCTGGAGCGACCACAACTTCACCGGGACGAAGCTCGCCGCCGACAAACTGTGCTGCCGGAACGCTTTTGAAGTTAGTGATGAGCGTCTGCGCCACTGGAGAATGGACGTCCCATGCTTCCACATAGTTAAAGCTGGCGCTATTGAGCAGGCGCGCCATAACCGCCAACGACATCGCTTCGCCCGGGAAGCAGACGCGATCCTGGCGCGCAAACGGGATATACGGGCAGAACAGGTGAATCGTCGGTCGTTCTTCCAGGCGGTGGATTGCGTCGGCCACCAGCAGCAAGTCAATCAGGTCATCCGATTTATGGATCGCCGCCTTGATTACCCAGTTCTTAGATACGCCTTTCTGATAGCCTGACAGTCGAACATGACGCTCGCCACCTGCGAATGTCATCGTGTCGATCTCGACCGGTGTGGACCACTGAAACACCCGGATCATGGCGGCTTCTCCTTATTGCTGACACTAGCATTAAAATGCATTATGCATTTTACAAATGAACTATTTGTAATTTTTGATCCGTTCATGAAGACTCAGACTTGTTAATTCATTGAATGAAGGGGTGTTTCGTGATTCACAGGCTTATCGATGGAGGTGATGCTGTGAATGATGTGTTCCTGCTGTCTGCGCTCCGAATGAAGCGAATTGAGCCGTTGTTCCCTCTTGCTCACGGAGTGCCACGCAGTCGGTGACTGGCGTGTTCCGAGCAGGATCGTTTATGTGGGTCTCGAGAGAAAACATGATGTTTTGAAAAAATGAAATGAAGAATCTATGCGGACGGTGACGTCGGCGTAGACATATCGATATATAAATTTTACCCGGGTGTTATTGACGTTAATTTTTATCCGGGTAAATGTCCGGCGAAACGCAACCGTGGAGACGAGCATGGGCGAGAGACCCGAAATCGGCGATGTCGTTGTTTTTGCCGGAACGCAACGTATCGGGGCGGGCCCGCTGGCCGCGGTGCTCGTGGCGCTAAAGCAAGCGGAGGAACAGGGAAACGGCGCCACCGTCTTTGACGCTACGACGGGGGCGGTTATTGATCTGGATTTACGCGGCTCCCTTGACGACGTGGCCGCGCGCTACCAGCCAAAACCGTTGCCGGAAGTGAAACGAGGGCGTCCCAAGCTTGGCGTTACGGCCCGAGAAGTCACTTTACTGCCCAGGCATTGGGAATGGCTCGGCGCGCAACCCGGGGGAGCGTCTGTCGCCTTGCGAAAACTCGTCGAAGCGGCCCGCAAAACGGATAGCGTGGATGGTCCGACACGCGCGCACGTTGAAGCCGTTTATCGTTTCATGGTCGTGATCGCGGGAGATATGGTTCAGTTCGAAGAAGCCTCTCGCTCCCTGTTCGCTCACGACTGGACGCGATGGGAGGAATTGATCCGCCTTTGGCCAACCGATGTGCAGGACCAGTTGCGACGTTATTTGGCGGCGAACAGCGATCAGACGCACGATGAATAACAGGGAGCGCCGCCAGAATAGAGTTGCCGCCTTTATTCACGATGTCTGGAATTGTGGGCGGGAGGAAATGGTCGGTGGATACATCGCCAAAAACTACACGGTGCACCACGATCCGGGCGATCCGTGGGACGGGCAGATTCTCAATGTAGCTGATTTTATCGCGCGCTTGAAGATTTGTCGGGCGCCCTTTCCTGATCAGCGCTTCGATATTCAGAACATGTGCGTAAACGACGACGCAGTGACTATATGCTGGCTGTGGGAGGCGACTCAGGCCGGAGACCTCCCAGACTTTCCAGCCACTGGACAGCGAATTCGAATGTCCGGAGCCACGCATTATCTGTTCGACTTCGAAGATAAGATAAGCGGCCATTGGCAGGTAACAGACCGGCTGGGCGTATTTCAGCAATTGCAGAAGAACGGTTCGATCACGAGGGCGCTCTCCGGCTCTCGCCGTGATGGTTCGGCGACTGGCGCACGCTGATCGGCGTTCTATTTGAGCGTAAAGCGTTACGATGGGGGCACCAAAGACTCGGCGTCTGAATGCGTGGCTCAACCATGTGCAGCTCCATGTTCACCTACACCAGTGTGAGACCGCCGATACGCCCTGGCGGCTGATATAAATTTACAGAAAAATCTCCATGCAATCATATCTTCAAATCCTATAATATCCTAAAATATGTTAATATAAAAAGGGGAGTAAAATGGAGGAGCATTCAGGGATGACCAAAGCGAGCGTAGACGTTTTCAAGCATATTTCTTTTTTGGCGACTTCCCTTTTTTTCTCCGTTCCCGCCTCATTTGCGGCCACGTCGGTTGAGCAAAAACCGGAAACGACCACAGTGGCTCCGGTGGGCGAAAGCGCGACGAAGTTGATACATGCCAAGGACGGCGTGACCCTTCGTGAATTCGTGGGGCGAAACGCCCCAATACGGTCGGAAAGACAGAGTGTGGCGTTATTCGTTCTGCCGTCAGGCGCCACGACGCCTGTAAGTTACAATACTGAGGGAGAGGAACTTATCCTCGTGCGCAGAGGCCGGGGGAATGTGCGTGTTGGCGACAGAACATGGCCGGTGAACGCTGGCGATATTGCATCATTTCCTGCTGGTCAGCCGCATCGAGTGGCGGCGGATCCGGGTAAGACGTTGGAGTTTTACGCAATCAGCAGCCCCGCCTTCGGACCAGCCACGTATCGCGAGGTTTCACCTGCGTCTAAATGATGTCGGCAGGGATCAACCGATCGCGCCGCGCCTGATCTCATGTGACAGTTTCTCCAGATCGGGACGCGTGGCCCGGGCGACGCCGATCAATATTCCGCGCGACGACGCGCCTCCAGAGGAAGTCAGGCACATGGGTGAAAGGGCGCGAACGCCGAATCCTGCCGCCTGCAACCTGTTCTGGAGTACGATGTCGTCGATTGTGGGGTCACGAAAGCGAAGCAAAAGTTGCAGCCCGCCCGTTCCCGGCCCCAACTCGATAGAGTTGCCTAACCTTCGCGATAATTCCTCGACTGCAAGATTCATCCGTTCGGCGTAAAGTCTGGTCATGCGGCGTATATGTCCGCGCAGATGTCCGTCGAAGATGAAATCCGCTAACGCGGCCTGCACGTGCGCCGGAATAGACAATCCTCGCTCTCGCATCATGGAGCGTATCGGGTCGACATACCGGCGTGGAAGTATGGCGTACGCAACACGCATTCCGGGCGCAAGCACCTTCGCCATTGTGCCGCAATAGGCGACCGTTTCATGTCGGTCTATACCCTGCAATGCTGCTATCGGCCGGCCATCGTATTGAAATTCGCTGTCGTAATCGTCCTCTATGATGACTGCGTCGGACCGTCGCGCCCGATCCAGCAACGCCAGACGCCGGGCCAGACTCATCGTCACTCCCGTAGGATACTGGTGTGATGGCGTTACATAGATCAGCCGAGGTCGCGGCAACCCGGCGGTTTCGCACGCGACGCCCTGTGCGTCGCAGGCCACAGGGACGAGATCGGCGCCGCGCGCGGCGAGAATGTCTCGCGCGGCGACGTAACCGGGATTCTCGAACCATGTAACGCGACCGTCCGGTTCGGCGGGACGAAGGGCCACTTCGGCCAGTAACGAAATCGCAATGCGTGTCGACGGTACGATCACGACCTGTGACAGGTCCGCCAAAACGCCGCGATACTGTCGGGCGTGATCGAGCACAGCCTGCCGTAAAATAGCCAGCCCTTCCGGCTCATCGTAACTGAGGTCGTGAACGATCAACGATCTGGCCCTCACGCCGAGGCATCGCGCCCACGGAGCATGAGGAAATTCGGTCACGTCGGGTTCACCCGCGCGGAGTTTCTCCGGCCTCGCGGCGATCCCGCCTTTCGGCGTCGCATCGTTCAGCGGTGAGTTGTCCCGCTGAGGCTGGGCGGCTTCAACTGCGAGAGCCCGGCTGAAAAATGTCAAATCTGGAAGCGTCGCGACCACGCTGGCGGCGCCGGAACGTGAAACCACGTACCCTTCGCCATGCAACCGATCGTAAGCTTGCACGACGGTCGAACGTGACACCTCGCAGGCCTCGGCCATGCGGCGTGTCGAAGGCAGGCGCGCCCCTGTCGGCAGGCGCCGGTCGAGGATGGCGTCGCGCATGGCGCGGTAAATCTGGCCTTCCAGATCGCCCTGCGCGCGGTCTGGCTGAATCCATCCTTGGGGGAGGTCCAATGTCGCCATCTCCGATCCACTGCAGCGAACTGGTCTGCTCATTAAGTAAAAACTGGACCGTGAGGCCATACCAGAATCACGCCATTACACAAATGCGGCCGCAAGCCGCCTCGCCCACTCGTCTCGCTTTCCCCCCGCTCCATCCGAGATGCCCCATGCCCGACACGCCGTCCGATACCTTTCCGGTCACTCAGCGCTCCCGCATCCGCAGGGCGCATCAGCGCGGCAGCTACGTCCGGGATGACGTCTACGCCGTGATCGACGCGAGCCCTCTGTGCCATGTTGGTTATGTCATCGACGGCGAACCCTATGTGACGCCAACGATACACTGGCGTGAAGGCGACGTTCTTTACTGGCATGGTTCAGCCGCCAGCCGATTTTTGGAAAGCGTCGTCGGCGCCCGTGCCTGCGTGACATGCAGCATGATGGACGGCTATGTCATGGCCCGCTCGGCGTTTAGTCATTCGGTGAATTACCGTTCGGCTATGGCCTTTGGCGTCGCGGAACTGGTCGACGATCCAGACCATGCGGCAGACGCCTTGCGGCGATTTGTGGAGGGCCTGTTTCCTGGCCGGTGGAACAGTCTCCGTCCCATGACCAGACAGGAACTCAAAGCGACCTCGGTGCTCAAAATGACGATCGAGGAAGCCGCGGTTAAGGTCCGTGACGCGCCGCCCGGCGATCCGCAGGAGGCCGATGTACCAGTATGGGCGGGCGTGATCCCGATGGAGACCCATCTGGGCGCCCCAATCCCTGCCCCGGAATTACCGAAAGAAACGCCGTTTCCCGAAGAGTTGGCGCGGTTGATTGCGTCGGGCCGTCTACGCTGAACGAGGCCCTGCGCTGTCAACCAAAAAGAAACCGGCGCAGGGTCTCTTCAATGCTGGCGTCTTGCCGCAACTGGCATGCGCCGATGGCGCCAATGGCGCGAAGCGAGAGCGCCGAGACCAGCCATCCCGCCTCAACGTCTTTCAGACCCGAGAGAGGGAGCGACGCCTCAGTGCACAATCCGGCCTCCAGCAGTCTTGCGCGGGACGTGCCGGGCAGCGCCCCGTCGTCGAGAGGCGGCGTGGTCAGTGTTCCATGGCTCAAGAAGATCACATTGGCGGCGCTTCCTTCAGCGACTGCGCCGTTCGCGCCAGGCAGCAGAGCATCGTCGTATCCTGCCGCTGACGCTTCGAGGCGGGCCATGACGCCCGGCAGGTAATTCAACGATTTGACCTGACTTAACGGAGAGGTCCCGTCGCGGGTGAAGCGGCTAACATGCAAGCGCGCCGGGGTTGAGAGTGGAGCGGGCGCGGCGGGAGAGCACGTCAGCAACGTCGTGAGCGACGGCTTGGCGGGCGGCTCCAGCCCGCGTGGCCCCGGCCCGCGCGTCACGGTAAGGCGCATCGAACCGTCGCGCAGTTTGGAAGCGCCGATCAGATCTTTCACGCCTTCGCGAAGCGCCGCAAAATCTGGTGGAAACATCATGAGGGTGGCGCAGCCTCTTGCTAGCCGCGCCAGATGGCGTTCGACGTGTGGCGTGACGCCTCCCGACACACGCAGGGTCTCGAAAAGCCCGTCGCCCAGTAGAAGGCCTCTATCCGCCGGATCTATACGCGCGTCAGCCGCTGCAAGGACGCGACCATTCAGCCACAAAAGGTCGCTCACTCCTCAAACACCGAGAGAATGGGCGCTGCTTTCAGAAGCATTTCTTCGTACTCCCGCTCGGGGTCCGACAGCCACGTAATGCCTCCGCCCGCGCCGATCCGCAACGTGTTCCCTGCCCGCTCGACGCTCCGGATCACTACGGAACTGTCCATCGCGCCGTCGACGCCGATGCGAAACACGCTGCCGCAATATGCGCCGCGCGCGGAGACCTCGACCTCGTCAATTATCTCCATAGCGCGCCTCTTCGGCGCGCCGGTGACCGATCCGGGGGGCAGCGTCGCTCGGAGCAGATCAATGGCGTCGACCCCGGGGCGCAGTTCTCCCTGTATGGCGGAAACAAGATGATGCAGATGGGGAAAACGCTCCACGACGCAAAGTTGTGGAACTGTGACCGAGCCGATCGCACATACGCGCCCGATGTCGTTGCGCATCAGGTCGGTGATCATGAGGTTTTCCGCATTCTCCTTCTCGTCCTGCGCGAGCATTGCGGCGTAGGCTGCGGTTTCTTCATGGTTCGTTCCCGGGGGCGCTGTCCCTTTTATCGGCCGTGTCTCGACCCTACCTCCCGCCGAAAGGGAGAGAAAGCGTTCCACCGACGCGCTGAGCAGGGAAAAGCCGGGCGAGCGGAGATACGCTCCAAACGGCGCCGGGGACCCTTCGCGCAAAGCGCCATATGCAGCGATTTCGTCAAAAGCTGCAGGCGCATTGGCTTTCCACCGCATGGTCACGTTGGCCTGAAAAATATCGCCCTCGCCAATCAGACGAATGACCTCGCGTACGGCGTCCAGCCACTGCGCGCGTTCCATATCGGGCAAGAAGCGTAGCGGCGTCTTGAACTGCGGCACGGCATGCGCATGCGGCCGGAGACCGGGAGGGGGGCCGGACCTGAAGCACCGTCGCTCAAGCCGGTCGAACGCGATCACGGAATCATAGGAGGCGGCGATTAGCGTCGGCGCAGGACTCTCATGGCGGCACGGCGTGCGCTCCGCAAACATGCCCGCTTCGTAGGACGCCAGACCGATTACCCCGCCATCGAAAGGCGGCGCGTCGGCTGAGGCGCCAGACGCGGGGATACGCGCTTGCATGTTACGAAGATGGCCCCATGGGTCGCCTGACACGGCCTGCCCGTTGCGCCTGACCTGCCGCCCACGCACAACCAGTGTTTCCACTGGATTGTAGCACAGGTAGGACCAGCGGGAACGCTCATCAGGTTCTCCGCCACTGTCCAGCAACGCAAGCCACTCTCCGCCGTCGAGCGTCCGCAATGCGCTCCAGGGATCCGTCCATTCTACTTCCTGCGCGCCTCTCATGGCGCTCGTTTATATGGAGGATGGCGACGACGGAAGGCGTTGAGAATGGCCGCGTTCGCTTCGAAGCCGACGACGATGGAGTTCTCCTCCCTCACTGCGCGCCCCAGAGACAATAAAGTAACAAAATGATGAGCGCTGAAGGGGCTCGACATCGCCTCAACAAGGCGCATGTATTGAGCGTGGGGACCACCGAACGACGCTTTCCGCGTGTGCGGCGACCAAGACCAAAATGTCCGCCAACTCGTCTCGCCCTCTGTGTCAAAGCGCCCGAAAAGCGCGGAGATGCGATGCCTGTCGCCTCATGGTTCGACCGAGAGGCACTCGGTAACGAACCAGACTTGCGTCAGGCACGTTCCCATCAGGACATTGTTCACTACGCGTAGGCATACGTTTCAGGAGCTTGAAAGATGAGCGCTTCCGATCTGGACACCCACACTACGGACTCCGGCATTCCGGTTTCCGACGACCAGTTTTCGTTGAGCGTCGGCGCGGATGGGCCGCTCTTGCTGCACGACCACTACCTCATCGAACAGATGGCCGCCTTTAACCGGGAGATGATCCCTGACCGGCAACCTCACGCCAAAGGCGGTGGCGCGTTTGGTTATTTTGAAGTCACGAAGGATCTCAGCCGCTATACGAGCGCCAAGTTTCTTCAACCTGGAGCGCGCACCGACGTCGTGGCCCGCTTTTCGACCGTTGCGGGCGAGGCCGGAAGCCCGGACACCTGGCGCGATCCGCGCGGGTTTGCTCTCAAGTTTTATACAGAAGAGGGCAATTTCGACATGGTCGGGAACAATACGCCGGTGTTCTTCGTGCGTGACCCGATGAAGTTCCAGCATTTCATTCATTCGCAAAAGCGTCGCGTCGACAGCGGTCTGCGTGACAACGACATGCAATGGGATTTCTGGACGCTGAATCCCGAAACAGC
Organism: Acetobacter nitrogenifigens DSM 23921 = NBRC 105050; assembly: GCF_000429165.1. GTDB lineage: Bacteria > Pseudomonadota > Alphaproteobacteria > Acetobacterales > Acetobacteraceae > Acetobacter > Acetobacter nitrogenifigens. The sequence continues at coordinate 19,447 of NZ_AUBI01000028.1, forward strand.
GCATCAGGTGGCGTGGCTGATGGGAGATCGGGGCATCCCGGCGAACTGGCGTCATATGGACGGGTTTTCCAGCCACACATATATGTGGGTGAATGCTGCTGGTGAACGGTTCTGGGTCAAGTATCACTTCAAGACCGATCAGGGGATCAAGTTCCTGACACAGGACGAAGCCGGGAAACTCGCCGGAGAGGACGCCGATTATCATCGCCGGGATCTGCACATGGCGATCAAGCGCGGCGAGCATCCAAGCTGGACGCTCAAGATGCAGATCATGCCTTATGACGAAGCAAAGGATTATCGCATCAACCCGTTCGACCTCACCAAGGTCTGGCCACAAGGCGAGTATCCGCTGCAGGAAGTTGGGCGGCTGGTGCTGGATCGTAATCCGACGGATTTCCACTCCCAGATCGAGCAGGTTGCGTTCGAACCGAATAATTTCGTCCCCGGCACCGGGCTTTCGCCAGACAAGATGCTGTTGGGCCGTTCTTTCGCATACGCCGACGCCCATCGCGCGCGATTAGGCGTCAATTACAAGCAAATCCCGGTAAACGCCCCCAAATGCCCGGTTCACGCCTATACCAAGGGCGGGGCGATGCGGATGACGAACGCGAGCGATCCTGTTTATGTCCCGAACACGAAAGGCGGTCCGGTCGCAGACCCAAAGCGCTACCCGGAGAATGCGGTGTGGTCGACCGACGGCTCCTTCATGCGTTCGGCTTATACGCTACGGCCTGACGACGATGATTTCAGTCAGGCCCGGGTACTGGTCACCAGAGTGATGGATGACGCTGCGCGTGATCGTCTTGTTAACAATGTAGTCGGCCATGTGTTGGGCGGGGTCGAGGAACCGGTTCTCTCGCGGGTGTTTGAATACTGGTCGAACATCGATCCGACCTTGGGACAACGTATTCGTGAGGGGGTGCAGGCAGGCAAAGCCTGAAAGGGTCCGCCCTGGGTTCGCCGCCTTCGCGGCGAGCCCACCGGGCGGACGAGGAAACGGTTCGCATACAGGAGCAGAACCAGTCAGGATTTGAGTGCTTGTGCAGTTAATCCCATTGAGCCAAAAGCCCTACGCCTTCGTCAGTTAGGATCGTTTGTCAGGCGGTATGGGTCGAACGTATCGGCGCCAGAATTGAGTGTGGCGTTGTCCGCGCAGGCTTTGCGGAAACGCCGTCGGCTCAAATCAGCGATCATCCCCGCGATGATGCGAATGTCTCAGGAAATTTCGCGGCTGATTATTAGAGATAGAGCCGGTATCGGATATTTCTCCACGGCCGTTTGGAAAGTCTCAGCCTATAAACTTGGTATTGTTATTATAGCATCGACCCACGGAGGCAACGGGGCGATAGCAGCGCGACGGACAGAGGCATAAGAACGATTGTCGAGATAATGGAAAATGCCTGTGCGGCGTAGCCGTAATTTCCTGATATGGCGACGCCGCCAAAGAATATAAAAAACCACGTGCACGTTACAGCGACGATTAAAGTGACTCGGGTCGCCTCAAAGGAGGCGATCACCGGAATCTCCGCAGGGCACGCCCGCATAAAGAAATGACCCATGAGCGCTACTGACGGGACTAGCAGAAACGGAAATAACGTCATGACGCCGACATGCATACCGCGCGCCGCTATAGCAATGTCGGCATGTGTCGTTATCGCCCGAATAGGTACGTAGCTCCAGACGTTGCCAACGCACATCAGCATGAGCCAGAAAATAAACGTTCTCGTCGCCCGGTTGTCTGCTCTCAAGCAGTCAACAGCCGCGCACAGACAAATATAGATGAAAGCGTTACCGACATAAGGTCCGGCGAGTGCAATGGCCGCCGCCGCCCATCCGTGACCGCTGCTAGGGTCTGTTAGGTCTTGAGATGATCTGCTGTTGCAGCGATGCAGATGACAGCCATGAAGGACGTAGCGGTTTTCTCATACCGCGTGGCGACTGCTCTCCACTCCTTGAGGCGTGCCCACAGGTTTTCCACCAGATGTCGGTGCCGATAGGCCCATTTCGGGCAGGCTACTTGCGGTTCGTTGCGTTTTGTCGGGATGACCGGGCGTGAACCCCTGTCCCATAAGGCCTCTCGAAACTGGTTCGAGGCATAGCCCCGATCGCAGACGACGTAGCGCGGGGCGTGCGGCAATGCGTCAA
>NZ_AUBI01000029.1 GCF_000429165.1 Acetobacter nitrogenifigens DSM 23921 = NBRC 105050
TATATACTTCCTATAGTGCCCGGCACGGTGCTTCCTCGCCGCATGGTGCGTCCGACAAGACATCCGATCGCCTCCTAGCGATATATTTCCGATTGTTTCCCTTGGAAACCTTATAACTATGGGTTACCTTCCGTTTATGGTTACCAATCGGAAACCGAACGAAGGACATTGCCGATGGTGCTCAAACAGAGAGCGAAGGTCCAAGCGCTTCCAGGCTGCCCGATGTCAAAATGCATGGGACTGCTCGGTGGATTGTGGACGCCCGAATTGATTTGGGCACTCAATGACGGGGCACGTCGGTTTTCGGAATTGCGGCGCGATTGCCCGTTCATTTCGGCCAAGGTGATCACAAGTCGCTTGCGCGATCTCGAGCAGCGAGGCGTTCTCAGCCGACGCGTGATGCCCACATCGCCACCTACTGTCGAATATGACCTGACGCCGCTCGGCCGTGAGTTGCTCCCTGCGATTAAATCGATCGTCGAAGTGGGATCACGCTTGTTGTTGCGCGATAAACACTGATCCGCGCCTTCAGGAGATGGAAAAGAAGGCTGACGCACAAACCGCAACATGAACTCGGATGGCTGCGGATGTCCGATCCAGACGTTCCTGCCTTTGCTCGCGGACGCCTTAGTCTGGTCGGTAGCCGCAATAAACAGGCCGGCTGCGAATGGCAGCTTCCTGTCATCCCTCCCCAAGAACCGACCTTCCGCCCCCCCCCCCCTTATTTACCTGTCCGCTCAGTGATGTAGGAGCAGACAGGCGCCCTTGCCGCATACGCGACACAGGTGAGCCCATCCACGCCGCGCGACGCCATGGTTCCTATGATCAACGAAAATCCCGCGCGGTGATCTTCAGACTGTCGTGCCCAAGAGGCGTGTCGTTTGCAATCTGGCACAACAGAGGCGTCAAATCCTCCAACGTCCGAACAACAATATGCGTGACGTCCCCTTCGCGCTGCAGTGTTCCGTGACAGGCAATCATGCTCGCCCCGATCACAATGGGTCGCTGCGCCTCGATCCGGTCTTTCCAAAGGATGAGATTGGCCGTGCCGCTCTCATCCTCGATTGTCATGAACATCACACCCTTGGCCGTGCCTGGACGTTGACGCATCAGCACCAGTCCGGCGATTGACACACGCTGCCCGTCACGCCGGGAGGCCAGATCGCCACAGCTGATGATCTTTCGCGCCTGTAGCGCCTGACGCAGGAACGCGACCGGGTGCGCCCGCAGCGTCAGGGACGTGGTGTTGTAATCCTCGACGACTTCACCACCTTCGCTCATGGGCGTCAGGCGAAACACAGGCTCGATCACCTCAGGCTCTGGCCGGTTGCGCCCGACGTCGGCGGCTGCGAACAGCGGCAGGGGCGTGTCGGCAAGGCCCTTGATGTCCCAAAGGGCGGCTCTCCGATCCAGCCCGAGACTGCGAAACGCGTCCGCTTCGGCCAGACGCTCGAGGGCCGATACAGGGACATCGCTCCGCCGCCAGACATCATCAATACTGTCGTAGAGCGGCGTGCGATTGCCGATCAGACGCGCGGCATATTCGTTGGACAGTCCCTTCACCAGCCGCATGCCCAGGCGCACCGTCATTTGCCGTTGCCCGGGCGGACCTTCCAGCGTGCAGTCCCAGCGTGAGCGGTTGACGTCGATGGCCCGGATCTCGACCCCGTGCTCCCGCGCATCGCGCACAATCTGCGCCGGTGCATAGAACCCCATTGGCTGCGAATTCAGAAGCGCTGCACAGAACACATCCGGATAGTGGCATTTGAGATAGCTCGACGCATAGGCGACCAGCGCGAAACTGGCTGCGTGGCTCTCCGGAAAACCATAAGAGCCAAAGCCTTCAAGCTGACTGAAGGTGCGCTCGGCAAAGTCGCGGTCGTAATCTTTCGCGACCATCCCTTCGATCAGTTTGGTTTTAAAGTGGCTGACCCCGCCGGTAAATTTGAAGGTCGCCATCGACCGGCGCAGCTGGTCGGCTTCGCCCGGAGTGAAGCCTGCGCAATGAATTGCGACCTGCATCGCCTGTTCCTGAAATAGCGGCACGCCGAGCGTCTTGCCGAGGATCGCCTGCAATTCCGGTGACGGGCAGTCGGGTTTTTCCAACCCGTCCCGACGCCGGAGATAGGGATGCACCATATCGCCCTGGATCGGCCCGGGGCGCACGATCGCCACCTGCACGACCAGATCGTAAAAGGTCGTGGGCTTCAGGCGGGGCAGCATCGACATCTGCGCCCGGCTCTCGATCTGGAAGGTACCAATCGTGTCTGCCTTGCGGATCATCGCATAGGTCTGGGGATCCTCGGCCGGGATCGTGGCGATATCCATCGTGGTGCGATAGTGCTGCTCCAGATACTCGAAACTGCGGCGCAGACAGCCGAGCATGCCGAGGCCCAGCACATCGACCTTCATGAATTTGAGCGCCTCGATATCGTTCTTGTCCCAGACGATGATCTGCCGATCCTCCATCGCCGCCGGCTGGACTGGCACCAGACCGTCCAGCCGGTCGCGCGTCAGCACGAAGCCACCGGGATGCGTACCAAGCTGGCGCGGGAAGTTCAGGATCTCGACGGCCAGTTGCAGGGTGAGCATCAGAGGCCGGTCGGTGAGGTCGAGATTCAGGTCGCCGGCGCGCTCCTGCAAGAGCCCTCCATCGGTCAGGGCCGACGCCAGGTGTTTGGAGAGCTGCCCGATCAGGTCGTCGGAAAGCCCGAAAACCTTGCCGACCTCACGCAGCGCGCCTTTGGGCTGGTATCGCATCACCGTGGCGCACAGCGCAGAGCGTGCGCGTCCGTAATGCCGGTAGATCCACTGAATGATCTCCTCGCGTCGATCGCTTTCGAAATCGACATCGATGTCCGGCGGCTCGCGCCGCTCGGCTGACACGAAGCGCTCGAACAGCAGTCCCGATCGCACCGGATCAATGGCCGTGATGCCAAGCACGTAGCACACGGCGGAATTGGCGGCAGAGCCGCGCCCCTGACAGACAATCCCGAGCGACCGCGCCTGGCGCACGATCGTATTCACCGTCAGGAAATAGGGGGCGTAGTCGAGTTGCCCGATCAGATCGAGCTCATGCTTGAGCTGGGCGAGCGCCGGCTTGGGCGCCCCCACGGGATAGCGGCGCGGGAGGGCCTCGCGGACCAGACGCTTGAGGGTATCGTGCGGTGTTTCCCCTGAGAGTTCGGTCTCGGTTGGATACTGATATCGTAGGTTCGAAATCGAAAACCGACAGCGCCGGGCAATCTCTGCCGCGCGCCCGAGAGCACCCTTGAAGTCCGCATACTGCCCGGCCATCGCCTCCGGGGCTTTCAGATGCCGATCGCGATGTAGCTCCCGCGCGTCGCCCAGCGTCTCCAGCGTCCGGCCACAGCGAATGGCGGTCACGACGTCCTGCAGGATATGGCGGTGTGGCAGGTGATAGAGCACGTCGCCGGTCACAACGGTCGGCAGCTCCGCGTCTGCGGCCATCGCTTCGAGCGCTTTCAGACGCGGGATATCACCGGGCCGGGCGTGACGCGTAAGGGCGATGTAGCCGACCGGGCCATCGTCATGCGTGTGCCGATCGACATGATGCCTGAGGCGCTGAACGCGCTTGGCAAGGTGAGGGTCGTCTGCCTGAGGTGACAGGATCAGAATCAGCCCGGCGCCGAGATCCGCGACATCCGTCCAGCTCAGGGTAAAGTCCTGTCGCTCACCCCGCTTGTGGCCGCGTGTCAGGAGTTGGCATAAGCGCCCCCACGCGGCGCGATCCGTGGGATAGGCCAGCAGGACCGTACCATCGGTCAGTTCCAGGCGGGCACCCGGAATGAGGCGCACGCCGTGTTCCTCGGCCGCCACGTGCGCCCGCACAATGCCGGCAACACTGTTGTGGTCGGCGACACCAAGGGCGGTGTAACCGAACACGCGTGCCTGCTCGAACAGTTCCTCCGGGTGACTGGCACCGCGCAGGAACGAGAAATTGGTCGCGACCTGCAATTCGACGTAAGCGTCGGGCACGTCAGGCGCTTCAGACTGGGTCATTACCGCAGTCATGCGCCCTCGCGCGAGCGATCGGCATTCGGGTGTCGGTGATAGCTGGTGTCAGGGAGTGCAAGATTTTGCACACGCATCAGGCGAAAGCCACAGCGCTGGAGGTGGCTGACCAGGCGCTCGGCGACGAGAAAGGCCATCAGTTCATCAGCGTCATGCACCCGGCGCCGACCGTCATAGCGCAGCGCGTGCATCAGCGCGTCGGCGATTTCCTCAGATGTGGCAGGGATAAGGGGCGTATCGGTCATCGTAGCCGCCTCACATCAGTCCATGCAGGAACCAGGACCGGTCGCCCGGATGGGTGACGTCGGCGTCACCTCGTCGAAACAACCAGAACCGTTCGCCGCTCTCCGTCTCTGCGGTCCAGTATTCCCGCATGCGCCCATAGACGGACGGGGCGCGCCACCATTCCTCATGCACCTGTTCCGGCCCGTCGGCGGCGCGGACGCGATGACGCGTGGTCCCCCAGACAAAAAGCCTTGGTGCGCCATCCGGGAGCAGATTGATGACCTGGATCGGCTTCGGGGGTGAAAACAACCGGACAGGGCGAGGATAAGGCGGTCGGTCACGCGCCTGCCTGTTCTCTTCCGCGTGCCCCGAGACCGGTAGCAGGGCCTGGCTGCGCTCCGGAAGATGGGAGGGATGCGGATGCAGGGTCGTGACCTTGTCCGGACCGACCCGGTTGCGCAGCCGATCGATCAGGCAGGACAGATCCGCCCCGTGCGACCGTGCCCCGTCAGGCGCGACCAGAGTCCCAACAGTCTGGCTGACATCCAGTGTCTCGCGCCGGATGACGATGAGCGCCATCGCCTCGATCCCAAAGCCTGGCTCGACGCTGTCGATCCGCTCCCCGAGCAGCCGCGTCAGATGCGGAATATCGCGCACGGGTGCCGCGGTGCCAACGCGTACAGCCTGCACGGTGCCGTCAACGCGCTCGCAGATCAGGTCGGCCAGGCGCAGACCTTCTCCTCTCGCCAGCAGAGCGGCGCAGACAGGCGGCACAAGGGTTGCGATGACGGTAGCAATCGCCTCGGCCGTGCCGATCGGCTCCACGAAGGTCTCGCGGGCCTGCACGGCCTCGCGCGGGGTCAGAGGTCGGATCGGCTCGCTTACCGCACCGAACGCCCGATCGAGTTGAGTTATCATCGTTGTGCCAAAGCGCCGCACCAGCGGTGCGCGCGGTGCGACCTGAAGGGCCCCGACCGTCCGCAGGCCGAGACGGTTCAGGGCCTCGCGTGTTTCAGTGTCCAGACGCAGACTGGCAATCGGCAGGTCGGCCAGCGCTTGGCGCTGTGCGCCGGATGGCACGACGCACACGGGCGTGCGACCGAAACGCGCCTGTGCTGAAGCTGCACCGGGCGTGTCTGCCAACGCGATCCGATGCGTGTAGCCGAGCGCTTGCAGTTGGGCGGCGAGCTTGCCCAGCATGGCGTCTTCACCGCCCTGCAGATGATCACATCCCGTCGTGTCGATCCACACGCCGTCAGGCGGATCGATCGCGACCAGAGGCGACAGCCACAGACACCATTCGACCAGATGCACCAGCGCGTCATCGTCGCGATCCGGCGTCGCCGCGTCCACGTGCAGGTCGGGGATCATGGCGCGCGCCTGGGCAAGCGGCAGGCCTGGTTGAACGCCCTGCCGACGGGCCGTCGCGTCTGTGGCGATCACCACCTGACGACGGCCATCATGGCCATGCAGCACCAGCCCCGACGACGCGGCGTTGTCGGGATGCCGGCGCCGGTAGAGATCCGTGCGCCAGTACGGGAGCCAGAGGGACAGAATACGGCGTGCCATCGTCGGAAAACTCGAAAAGCCAGGAGGAAGAACGGCCAGCGCGCAGCACCCAGTGTTGGAAGGCCGCTGCTGCCCTGGACAAGCAGGACAGACGGGGAGGCGCCAATCTGCCAGCGGGTAAAGCTTGCACTGGCGGGCAGCGTGCCGCCCTTGGGCAGGCGGTGAAGGAGCATGCCTGTGACGCCCCCGGCTTCAGCGGCGAGCTGCAGACGACGAGAGGCAGTCAGGGTCAGGGGCGCATCCAGATCGGCCACCAGCGCCAGCACACCGCGCTCGCGCAGGATGTCCTCGCACAGGCCCTGGATCGTCTCGGGGGTTGCCTCGACGCAGATCAGTCGACCGGCATCCAGGCCTGCGTTTTGTAACCCGGCTGCATGCAGGTCGAAGCGGCTGGCTGACAGCCAGACGATCCGCCCGGGATGCCGGCTCAGGATTGAAGCAGCGAAGCGGGCAGGGCGGGTGCAGCTGCCTTGATCGTGCTGGCCACCGACAAACTCATGCACCGCGCCACGAAGCAGGCCGCCGACAAGGTGGTCATCAATCTCGTCGTAGCCGGTCGCCAGCTTGATGGTATCGGCGTGACGTCCACTGCGGCGCTCAAGCCGTGCGACCTGGTCACGCAGGAGTGCCATCATGTCTGGATTGTGGGTGTGTGCCATGGCCGGATGCCCCCTTTCGAGGGCACCATAAGCAGGAACAAAAGGCGAACACAAACATAAAAATTCAGGCTGACGATCGGACTCCGGGAGTCTGATGGATCAGACTTGCGAGTCTGGCGTTCAGTAATTTTTTGAAGGCGGGAGCGCTTCTTGTGTAACCTCCAGGACCGATCGACAGTGTCGGTCATACAGAACAAATATAGAACAGATGTTCAGAGTCAAGGCGTATGTGATCGCCGCCCTTCACCGGAGAGCCCTGGCCACATGCCAACCGTCGCTCCAGAAATCATGGCGCCATGCCAGCATCGTCGGGCGCTTTGACGATTTTCACCGTGAAATGATCACGCCGCAGCTGGGACAGCACCCCGGTTTCGCCGCCAAGATGGCCCATGCCGACAAGAACGACCGCGCCCCCGGCCCGTAGGTAAGGCTCCATGTGGGTCACCATTTCTGTGGTGCGCTCATCGACCATGTAACGCAGCAAAGTGGCGAGCGCGGGCGTGCTCGCCCGCGAGCGAACCATGCGGTCCCACCCATCGAAATCGCCACTTTTTTCAAGAACCTCGACCATCTCGTTGGTCAGCGTATTATCGCCGATCTCTCTCAGATCCCTGGCAAGGGCTTCGCTATAGGCTGCATCAGGAATTTGATCCTCGGTCCTTTTGTATTCGACAGGGTTTTCCAGCCATACCGGTTTCAGCCCCATTTTCGCAGCCTCGATGTTCACGCGAGCATCACGGGAGAGGCCATCTGGCGCCGGACATGGCGTCTCGACGACAACCATGGCCATGCGCGCCGTTTTCATATTCAGCGCGATCACAGGAACGTATTTTTCGGGCGGCTGGGCTTTTCCCGTCAGTTGCTGCCCCAATCGTGTGAAGCAACCAGCATGGAGAGATAATGCTTTCGCCAGCAAGGGGAGACTGAAATCGTTCGTCCAGCGGGCAAAAGCCAATTGTCCGGTCCAGTTGGGTTTCCCCGAGGAAGGATCGACGCCGCTGCTTGCGAGTTCCGGAACATCCTCAGTTTTCATCCCTTCCCTAAGAAATACTGTCTTGTTCTTGAATATCTCTCCGGCGGGGGCCGTCACGCCTTGTGCAGGCGCATGCACTGCCGGCACTATCACGCTGACGGGGCCGTTGTTCCACTGCACCTGGACAACAGGAACAGAAGCCAAAACCGACGAATTTGAAAGAAGAAACACCAATCCTGCGACAAAAGGAGACCTATACAGTTTCACAACAAACACCCCGTTCCAATATATGAAGATATAGCGCGTTACCGCCCCAACGCCTTCTGCAACATGCGCAGGACTTCACGGGCGCGTCGGTCATTCCAGTCAAAGCCTCCAGCCCGCGATTGCGCCTCGCGGACACTGGCTGCGTAAGGGCTCGCCTCGATCGCGGGCATCGGCATGACATGCTGCTTCACGGCATCCGGAAGCCCCGGAAACACGTCGATCCCCGCCCAGTGCGCGAGCACCGCCAGAGACACGACCTTGCAATCCGGCTGGTCAACGTTGGAGCAGACATAGACTGCCGCCCCGCCCGCGACGGGATCGAACACGGCCTTCCACATGCCCGACGGGACCATGACCCCGTCCGGCCCGACCCGCCGACGCATCAGGCCCTCAGGAAACAGAACCCCGGTCACGACGTAGATTTCGCCCTCTGCGTTCGCGAGCCCGCGCACGGCGCTCTCGATCCCCTCCCATGCGCCACGGTTCAATCCCTGGGCCTGCGGCACGACATTGGACAGGGCGTATGACTCCTCCTGGACGTCGACGCCGGCGAAATCACCCGAGGGAGAAAGATGCCCGCGATCCCAGCCGCTGTGCTTCCAGTCCTCCAGCTCGCCGCGATCGCCATAGGGAAGACGGGCGTCCGGATAAAAATGGCCTTCCCGCTTCGTTCTGGCCGCGACTTCAAGATTTTCCTCGACCAGCAGCTCCGCCGACCAGATCGGTCCTCGCGAGACGTCCGAGTCCATCGCGGCATAAGCCCTGTTGCACAGAACACGTCCATGTCCGAACTCGCCGCCGAGAACCGGCATCCTCCCTTCGTAAAAAAGGTCTGAACACGCTTCCTTCCCGTAAGCCCCGGACCCAAGGCCCAGCGCAGTGAGACCCACGACCATCGACAGAAGCCAGCACCGCCTCGACTTCATGACCCGCGCGCGCCCGTTCGCGGCATCGGCGGCATCGCGACCGGCCGCATCAGCCGCCGGTGTTCGCCACAGAACCATTCCGTATTCCCGTTACGTTGATATGCGCCGAAAGCGGCGCCATTGCCGCAGACGCAGCACTGGTGAGCCCATCCGCTCCGCGCGACGCCGTGGTTTTGTGAGCCCACGATCTCATGATCATGGGCGCCGCCCTGATCGGGTGTTTCCTGAAACAGGCCGGGCATTACAGACCCAGAGCGTCCATCTCACGCCGCGTCTGCGCCCAGGCCTTGCTGTCCACGCCGCCACCGCCGCCGGTCTGCCAGTTCCAGCGTTTCACGCGATTATCTTCCGGAATATCGTCGAGGAAGCGCGACGGCACGCTCGACGTCCCCTGGCGATAGTCGCAGGAACTGACCGTCGCCTGTTCCATGGCGCGCGTCAGCGCCACATAGGCCAGTCTCCGTTCCTCGTCGAAGTTTCGCGTGTTGGAGCCGGGGAAAAGGTTTTCCTCCCATGCCGGAAGAAACACGTGGCGGAATTCCAGTCCCTTCGCTCTGTGCATCGTCAGAAGCTGCACACGGTCCCGCCCCTTCTCTCCGGGAGCCCCGGACGCCAGGGCGGCGTGCTCCATGAGATGCTCGACCTTGCGATACCGGTCCGCGACCTCAGCCAGCTCAGCGAGATTCTCCAACTGGACTTTAGCGTCTTCGCTGTCATCCGCGCGGAGCATCGCGTAGTAGCCGGTCTCCTCGAGAAGCAGCCGCATTCTTTCGCCGACAGTGATGCCTTCCCGCGCCCCTATGTCACGTACCACGCGCTCGAACTCCGTCAGCGCCGCCGCCGCCTTCTGAGAGAGATGCGTCTCTCGCACCGCCGCAAAGAGCGACAGATCGCGCTCGCGCGCGACCATCTCCACAGCGCCGAGACCTTTGGCCCCCAGACCGCGTGCGGGGCGGTTCGCGACACGCCGGAACGCTTCGTCGGACTGCCGATCGTCCGGGCGTGCGGAAAGAGAGACCAGGGCGAGAGCGTCCTTGACGGCCACGCGCTGGTAGAAGCCGACGTCTCCAACGATTTCATAGGGCACGCGAGCCTGAATCAACGCCTCCTCGATCGCGCGGCTCAGGCGGTTCTGGCGATAGATCACCGCGATGTCATGCCACAGGGATCCGGCGGCGGCGCGGCGACCGATTTCGGCCGCGATGGCGTCCGCTTCCTCGCTGGCGTAGGCGAAATTCAGAACCTCGATCGGCTTTCCGGCGCCTTTGCGGGTATAGAGCGTTTTCGGAATTCGCGACGGGTCATGGGCGATGATGGCGTTCGACGCGTCCAGAATATTCCCGGTCGAGCGGAAATTCTCTTCGAGCTTGAACATCTGGGCGCCAGGAAATTCCTTTGCGAAACCACGAATGAATCCGACCTTCGCGCCACGCCAGGAATAAATGCTCTGCGAGTCATCGCCGACGCAGAAGAGCTCGCCCGACACGTCCGACAGCATCTTCAGCCACAGGAACTGGGCGCGGTTCACGTCCTGATACTCGTCCGCGAGGATAGCCGTGAAACGGCGTGACCAGCGGTAGCGGTAGGTCTCGTTATGGACCATGGCGAGCGTCGGCCACATCAGCAGATCCGCGAAGTCCGCCGCGTTCTGCTCGCGCAGCAACGCCTGATACTGTCCATACAACCCGACCACGAACCGCCATCCCGCTTCATCGATGAAGCTCCGTCGCTCATGCGCGCGTGCAATCATGGCTTCGACATGGTGGCCCGCCGCATCCGGCGTAATGAGATCCTCCTTGAGACGCGAGATCCGATCCGCCATGGCGGCGATCTGCCTTGCGTCGCCCGGCTCACCGTCCTGCGGGCGCGGCAGCCGCTCACGCGGGGTCGCTTTCACAAGGCGACGGACCATGCCCAGCGTGTCGTCCGCATCCCTGATGTCGAAACCCGGCCGCAGATGGGCGACGTCAGGCTCGGCACGCAACTGACGGGCGCACAGGGCATGGAACGTGCCAAGCCAGGACGGCGCCATCCCTTCTCCACAGACCAGAGAGATGCGCTCGCGCATCTCTCTCGCCGCCTTGTTTGTGAAGGTGACGCACAGGATTCTCGACGGGTCCATTCCATAGAGTTCAATGCGGGCGGCGACGCCGGCTGTCAGCGTCTTGGTTTTCCCGGTTCCCGCTCCGGCCAGCACCAGAACGTGACGCAGCGCGAGCGCCGCCGCGCGCTGGGCCGGGGTCAGGTCATCAAGGATCGGCGCCAGTCGTGGCGGGATCGGCAGGGCCGCGCTCACAGGACCGTCACCGATTCTGCAAGGCAGCTTTCGCAACGCCGGATCTCGCCATCCGTCGAGATGACGAGGAAAGGCCGCGTCAGATCCCAGTCTCCCGGCGTGGCTTCCCATACGCCGCTGATCACAAGCCCGAGCCGAGGATCCTCTCGCTCGTCAAAACGGACGAGGCATTGCGGCAACGGTCCTTCCGGCCAGGCGCCGCGCCAAGGCGTTTGAGGTGGATGTCCCAGAACGACTTCGCGGCGGGAGACTGAGCCAGCATCCGCGCAAGCCCCGCCTTGAGGACGAGCAGATCGAAGACGCTGTCGAAACGGGCGTTGGCTGGAGTGTCCATGGTCAGCTCCTCTGATTCGAAAATTTCTTCCGCAATGGCGGTCGACATCCAGCCATTGACCGTAAGGATGCACCCGTCATCCGCGAGCATGGTGAAGGTTCCGTCGGTGTCCCAGGCTGCGGGTTGCGTCGTAACCAGCGCGTCGCCCCCGATGACGACGCCCGCAAGGTCGCTCATGCCATCGGTGCAGGCCACAAACTGGCGTGGCGGCAGACGGGAATCGGGCGCATGCCGCCGCCAGATCATCTGCGCTCTGGAATTGCTCCGAAACGTCGCGATCAGGCGCGCCCGCCAGGCCGCGTCGCTGATCTCCAGATCTTCGTCGGGCTGGCCCCTGCCGAACGGCCTGTTCGATTCTTCGGTCATCCTAACGGCCTCCTGGCGTCGGCCCGCCTGCGCTGCGTTGCGCCGCAGGTTCCGTTATGGCGGCTGACGCGGGGAGCGTCTGACCACTCCGCGCAGCCAGATCACCGACCCAACCCGACGCCACGGTCGGCTTTGTCGGCGCCGGCGTCATGGCCGACGCCAGTTCCCCAAAAGGGCGTGGAGCCTCGACGTCCTTTCCTCCGCGAGCCCGTAGAACCTGATTCCAGTCGCCCCCGGCCTCCTTCGGTGAGAGGCGACCGCTCCACAGTCCCGCCTCCTGAGCCATGGCGGTGAACATCCGCGCGTAGTGGTCGCCCTGGCGATCATTATCGACCGCGATAATCAGGCGACTGTCGGGTTGCTTCGCGGCCAGGCTGAGGACCTGCCGGAACTCGGCGACGCTTTCCGGGCTCATGCCGCCTGCGGTCGACAGATACATGGAGTTACGCGCGAACCTGTCCAGGGCCGCGAAGGACAAGGCGTCAATCGCCGCTTCGGCGACGACGATGCGAGAAGGCGGCGTCCCGGGATCCGCCTCGAACCTGAAGAGGCGTTTTCCAATCCCGCCCGTTGAAAACCCCCGATACTCGGGGCCGCGCATTTCCATGCCGCTCAGTGCGCCGCTGTTGTCCCGGTGGGCGAACCACGCCGTCCCGTTTGGTCCTTCGCGGAGCAGGTTCTGCTTTACCGCGGCCTCCAGCACGCGATCGGGCAGACCGCGTTGCTCCGACAGGTAGCGCCATGCCGCCGAGCCGGACTGAGGCGGGTTGCGATGCTCCCACATCCACGCCGGATCACGTTTCCGGTCCTGCGCCCCGGCGTCAGGTTTGGTCCTCTCGCGAACCTCATAGCTGGGCTCTATCCCGACAAGGTCGCGCAATTCGCGCCGGACGTGGCCCAGGTTCTTCGACGGATCGAAATGCTGGATGAGCTTGAAAACATCGCCGCGTGCGCTCTGGTCGGGATTTGTGGCGTCCCACCAGCCTTTCCCGTCATGATTGACGATGATGATCTCGCCTTCGCCGCGCCGGAATTTGAGGTTTCTGGCCGAGCGTTGCGCCGTCGCCTCCCGGTCAAGCCGGAATCCCTCCTTTTCCAGAACCACTTCACAACGGACCATGTCGCGCAGCTTCGCGAGTTCCTCGCGTTGGGCTTCTCTTGAACGATCATCAGCCACGACGCGCCCTCCTTGCCCTGTCGGGTTGTGTCGCAACGTCGACCGACTTTCTTTTCTCCGCACGCCCGTCACACCGAACGGACGGCGGCCAGCAGCGTACAGGCGGGAATGAGGTTCCGTGCATGTCGGTTCTCCTGTCTCGGAAGACCTGCGTGCGCTTTCATGATGCGACGGGATGCAGAAATATTCCCTTGCAGCCATTTTTTTCGCGCCGCTCATGACACGCGTCCCGAATGGTCGACATCCAGCATATGCGCCCACGCCGCGCGACGCGCCCGATCCGCTCTCCGCCGCAACGACGCGCTGCAGCGCGATGGCAATTCGTGACAGCCGAGGCTGTAGTCGAGGAACGAAGCCTCCTGGGAAAGGCGCCGCCATGCCGCGCGAGCATGAGGCCGGGGTGACGCGTTGGATGAAATGGATTGTCTCGGCATGATGATCGTCCCAATCTTTGCTGTTTGGCGCCACGCGCGGCCACGATGGCGGTCTGGTTCCCTTACTGATCGGCGTAGGGAGTTCGTCGACGGCGGCGGTCTCGTGTCGGCCGCCCGCCCCTGGCCGGTTCAAGAACCCTGAGATCGCAGCCCGGCCCGTCGATCACGATTTCGGTTCTTTTGGCTCTGACGCCTTGCTCGTCAGTCCATTCCCTCGTCCTCAGACGGCCTTCGATCATGACCTGTGCGCCTTTCCGGCAGCCGTGCTCGACGACGCGAACGACGCGGGCGTCCAGGCACACGACCTGATGCCATTCCCGCTTCTGTTTCCGCCTGCCCGAGCCGCTGTCTGACCAGCTCTCCGAAGTCGCCAGTGGAAACGAGGCGGTCCGCATGTCGATATCGTCCCGTGTCGCCAGCACAGGGTCGGCTCCAAGATTGCCAATGAGGATGACGCGATTCACGGATCCGCTCATCACAGAATGTCCTTCTGTTCTTCCCGGATTTCGACACGGCGCGCTGCCGCTTCGCCTGATAGAGATCGGCGCGCGGCGATACGGGCGTGTGACCCCCCAGAAATGCGAAAGGCCGCATCGCTGCAGCCATAGGGTTTTCGGTTAGTCTTCGGACTACGTTCGGTAGATCGTTGGTCTACCGTCTACGCCTGCGCATCAGCCAAGCCCGGCATGCGTCAGCGCGTCAGGCAGGAGGAAATCCGGGCCGACGACGATGAGCAGCGCTGCGAGGACAAACAGGACGGTCCCCACGCCGACAGTTACGATTTCCTGCAACAGCGACGGGGTTTTGTGATTAGCGGACATCTTGAAATCCCTTCTCCTTTAACCCCTTCCCCCGGCCGGGACGCCGCGACGGGGGCAAGGGCGGCGCGTAGCGCCGGGAGCGGACCCACGCGCAGGCCGCGCAGCGGGCGAGCATGGGGAGCACCCACCCCTTGACGCCGGCGCGGCGTTCTGGCGGGCGCTTCCTGTCCTTCATCTTTTTCTTTCTATTTCCTTGTGTTTCTCGGATCAGTCGATCGCGCGAAAAATCTCCCGCCGCTCTTCATGCCCGGACGCGAAGTCCTTCAGCCGGTCCATCGCTTCGATAAACCGGTCATCGTGCGTCGCGTCCCACGCCGCGTTCAGCGTGAAAATGAAGGTTACGATCCCCAAAGCGTCGAGGCTCATCTGGCCGGAATAGAAATTGTCGGACCAGAAGACGTGGACTTTCCCGTCGCCTTTCGGGGCCATGTAGAACCCGCCATTCGAAAGGTCGTAAAATTCCCAGAATCCGCCGCTGTAGGCCGCGCAGAGCCTCCTAGCGAGAGCGTAGGCGATGACTCGCACCGGTGCTGTCACGTTAACTTTGGCTTTTTGAGTTACCCGCTGTCCTGACGTTTTCAGGCGGGGAGCGCGGTGGCGCTATTCCATTGGGCAAATGCCCTGACCCGCCGGATGTGCCGGGAGAGGGCGTTGTCGATGGAGCGGGGCGCGACGAAGAGGTTACGGACGGCGGAGAAGACGGAGACGAAACGCTGGCAGCCTCCCGGGGACCGGAATTTTTGCATGACGCGCTCACGCTTTCGCAAGGGCAGATGTGAATTCTCCGCCCTGTTGTTCAGCCCCTTGTGAGAGCGGTGCTCCACACCCGGCATGACCTGGCGCCGGGCCGCCCCATACGATTTCAACCTGTCG
>NZ_AUBI01000030.1 GCF_000429165.1 Acetobacter nitrogenifigens DSM 23921 = NBRC 105050
TCGGCGATCGCGCCGCCGTGGCACGTCTCGCCGCCGACATCCAGGACGCGACCGGCGACAACGTCACACTCGCCTATGTCGATCAGGGCTATACCGGCGCAGTCGCGGCCGACGCCGCTGCCGCCGAAGGCATTGCCCTGCATGTGGTCAAGCTGCCAGAAGCCAAGCGAGGCTTTGTCCTGCTGCCGCGTCGCTGGGTCGTGGAGCGATCCTTTGCCTGGGCCACGCGCTGTCGCAGGCTGGTCAAGGACTACGAAAGATACGCGGCCACGCTCGCAGGATTCCACGTCATCGCATTCGTCGGATACATGCTCAAACATCCCGCACAGATGATCCAATGTGCATAACACCCTCTAGATAGGTGATTAATCACATCGTCTTTCATGTATGGAAGGTTGGATCGATCGATAGTTCGATTAAAGATTGTGTGTCGGATAAATTTTTCATACTTCAAGTCACAGAGACCGAGGGTCCTATGAGACGGTCCCTCGCGCAGTGCGGCAAGTGCCAGAATTAAAACTCTGCTGAAACTGTACCGTAAAATTCCCGAGGTGCGGCTACAAACAAATTGTAATTATCGTCTCCGGAGATGCCGGCGCTGCCTGTGATACCGCCGATATAATTTTTATTGAAAAGATTAGTTATTCCAAAATTGGTTTTTATATTTTTAGTGAATCCAAGTTTACCGAAGTTGTATCCTAAGCCGAGACTGGCAAGCCAATAGGCCGGAACTTTCTCGTCGTTTAAAAATGTGATTGGGCGCGATCCTATGTAGTTGACGTTAAAATTGAACGTCGCTTGACGCCACATGTAGGTCAAATCTGCTTTGTACATAAATTTTGGGTAATAAACCTGCTTTTTACCTTTCAGGCTGTAAGTTGATCCCGCATAATTAATAGATCTGGTTTGATACTGAGCATCAGCCCAGCTGAAACTGTTGGTGATAGAAAGTCCCTTGAAGGGGCGGACTGTACCTTGAATGTCCGCCCCGTTGACCGTTTCTCTTCCAACATTCAAATAAGCGGTATAAGCATTGCTGGTGGTGCCTTCTGTGATGGTCGCTAGTCTATTGTAATAATCGGTATGATAGAAATCCACCGATCCTGAGAAGAAGTTTGAATTATATCTGTATCCCACGACATAGTTCCAGGTTCTTTCTGGACGAAGTTTGTTTTTATTTGCATCAAATACGTCTTGAGCAGTCTGCCCCGCTGCGCTGGTGCCTAGGCCACCCCAAGGTCCTCCGCTCGTTTGTGTTTTAAAGTCGTATGCTCGGAGATTTTCAGCAATGTCCCAGTAAAATTCGTGGTGAGTCAAAAATACGTAATCGAAATTGAAATGCGGCAAAAACGCAGATGAGGCAGTCATTGTGCCGTTCACCGGGTGGCGATAATAAGGGTTCCAGCCTTCAGCCTCAAGCTCCGCAGTGTAGTCCGCTTTCGTTCCCCCGTGAGTTGTTTGAGTGAGTGACTTAAAGCCCGCGAGCAGATTCATGCCGGGAATAATAGTCCATCGGTCCTGAAGGAAAAACTGAAAAGTATTCGTATTAAACGAATCATCGTACCACGTATGGGCTTGGTTTTGTTTGAAGTCTGAATTAGAATTGTGGCCTTCGTTTTCATAGTCTTCGTATAAGCGATACGCGTCGCGCCAATAGTTGTTTTCATACCAGACCCCCGTTTCGATGTGATTGTGGTGGGGGGCCTCGATAGAAAATTTTTGAGTGAAACCTAGTCGGCGGCTAAAGTAGTGCGGCATTCCGAGGGCCATAGGGACCCCGCTAACTGTGCCGTCCGCCAGCAGGCTTACAGCGCCCGCACTGGGGGAAGTGACAAAGTTGTTTGTGTATCCAGATGTGCCGCTACCAATTCCGGCGTAAGCTATCGTATCTGACGTGATGTTTTTAAATAAATCGAAATGACCATTTATATATGAAAGGTATGTTCTCTGTATCTGTGAGCCATCCCAGACATAGTTGGCGATATCGTCATTCGAAAGGACGCCCTGGTAACCAGGGGGGACATCCGAAGTATATTGTGCGTAGTAAGCCCATAATTTAGCTTTCTCGTAATCAGGTTTTAGAAAGGTCGCGTCTCGGCCCATTTTTCTCCAGGTATTGAGGTTCATAGGCATGTAATTTGCCTGGGTAAAATTTCCGTATCCGAAGAATGCGGTGATTTTCCCAGTATCGCCGACTGGTTGCACAACCTTTGCGTCTGCCTGTAATTCGCTCTGGTAGCCGACACCCTTCCAGAGGTTGCTTTTGGTACGAGCGAACGAAGCGTAAAACTTTGTTCCTGTTGAGTTGAGAATTCCACTATCTACGCGACCATAGGTGCGAAATGCATTAAAACTTCCAAATGTCTGGCTTATTTTGCCGCCGGCTTTATCCTGGGGGTCGCGGGATACGTATGATATGGCGCCTCCCAGATTTTGAGCGGAGAACATATCGAGCGCACCTGCGCCTTGCGACATGCTCATGCCGCCGATATCATCCTGTATGATTGCCTGCGTAATAGCGACGCCGTTGGAGTTGAGGTAACCTTGCCCGCCGAGAGGCATCCCATCAAGACTCGCGCCGATTTGGTCCTGCGTGAAGCCACGCATATAAAGATTATTTGCCCAAGTATCGAGACCGAACGCATCCGTAGAGGTGAAGTTTACTCCGGGTGTGGTCTGCGCAAGAATTTGCATCGGATTTGTGCCCGAAACAAATTGATCCATGGTTGCACGAGTTATCGCCACCTCAGCGCCGTGGGTTCTTACCCGACTTCCATGGACCCCAAGAGTTTCAGCGTCGCTGGACTCTATGCCACGCCGATGCTGGTTAGAGGCTCTTTTTTCGCTCTTTTGCGAGGATTTTGTCGAGGAATTCGCTGCGTGATTTGATTGTCTATATTTTTTTGAAATTCTTTTTTCGTGTTGTGAGCTTTCTTCCGCCCATGACGGAGTAAACGGGGTTGTTGCGAGCAGAAGGGTGCTTAACATTATTAGAGAGGAAAGGCGCGAATCTCTCATACTTGATGACTCCGGCTATGCTATATATAAAAATATCAACGCATATTTTTGATATATCGTGACGATTTTCCGCTTGCGCGACTGTTTCGATATCGAGTTAAAAATGATCGACGTGACCCTGTCAACTCCGACCGCTCGAGATTGAGCGCCAGGATCAGCGGGTTGTTGCTGCGACTGGATTCGACGCCTGACGGACCGAGTCGGTGTATCGCGGTGGCGGGCGATGCTTTTTTGGTTGGCCGGGATTGATCGTCCGCAGTGGTTCGTTGAAATGGGGCGGCATAAATAGATGGCCCTGAGGGGCTTAAAAAGTTGATTTTTTGCATGCGTCTGTAACAACGCGCCCCAAAAACAGATAGTTTGTGTCGAGTTATATTTGTGCGCGTTATCCATACGATTGGTACGGGACAATTTTTCTGTTTTGGGCTGTCTAAACTACCGTGAGAGTAGGGGGGCGGCACCCTAATATGTCGTTGCATGAGGTTGACATATATTCCGAAATCGGAATATTGCTATAACGAATCATATTCGTGACTGCATTCTGTTCATTGGTTTCGGATCAGAATCGGTGACGGACTTAGAAAGCATTCCGTATAATCCGGTGAGAGGCCACTTTGGGATGATCGTTTCGCCTTCCACTGCCAGCGGTAGCTGGCGGTTTTTCTCACCACTGGGTCGGGTGCGGAAAGTTTCCAAAGTTAGCTTTTGTGCGACGCTTCTTCTTGGCTCATTCTCTGTGCTCGCAGGTGGCGCGCATGCGGCTGATAAATCAGTTGACCCTGCTGACTGGACCGAGATCGACGTCGGAATTCCGGTAACTGACAAGTTGACCACGCAGCGGTGTGGCGGTTGTCACACGCCGGATGCGAAGGGGAACTTGTCCCGTATCTCCTGGACCAGAGCGACGCCGGAAGGTTGGGCTCAGACGCTCAAGCGAATGGTGAAGCTCAACGGGCTGTCGATCACGCCCGATGAGGCGAGATCTGTCGTCAAATATCTTTCGTCCTCGCATGGTCTTGCGCCAGAAGAGGCCAAGCCGGTTATGTATTTCGCGGAGAGGCGGATTCAGGACGAAACGATCATCCCGAACGACGTGCTGCACCAAGCCTGCGCAAGCTGTCACGCATTCGCTCAGCCGATGTCCTCTCGCCGAAGCCATCGTGAGTGGGCCCTTCTACAGAATATGCACAAAGCGCTATATGCGACCGCGCAACGGGCCTATGAGACGCCTGCGGCGGGCGGTGCACATGACGGTGGAGCGAAAGCAGAAACCCAGGCTCAGGTCGCGCTCGAGTGGCTAACAAAAAATGCCCCGTTGCATACGCCTGAGTGGGCTGCGTGGAGTCCTTCCATGCGTGCTCCGATTTTGACTGGCAAATGGTTCGTGAGCGCGGCGTTTGGTGGGCATGGGCGATTTGTGGGTGAGATGGATCTTGTGGCGAAGGCTGCAGGTTCCGACGAGTTTACCTCGACGACTACATTGAAATCTCTTGATGACGGTAAGGTCGTGACTCGCAAGGGGGTTGGGCTTGTATATGCAGGATACTCCTGGCGAGGGACGTCGCAAGGAGAGGGTGGGGACGCTGCGCGGCCAGACGATATTGCCGACAAGATGCGGGAGACTATGTGGTTCGAGCCTGATCAGGCGAAGTCCGTGGGGCGTTGGTACTGGGGCGAGTATCATGAATTTGGTCTGGATGTGACGCTGACACGCGAGACGGGCGCGCCAATGGTCGGGGCGGTGTGGCCTAACGCCCTCAAGTCCGGCGTTACGGGCGCGCAGGTGCATCTCTATGGAGCAGCCTTGCCAGCGTCGCTTTCCCCTGGGGATGTGGATTTTGGCAGTGGGATCACTGTCAGGAAAGTGGCCTCACTTTCGTCGGGTGAAGTCGTTGCTACCGTAGATGTCGGGACAACGGCGGTGGCCGGGAGTCGTAGCGTCGTTGTGCATGGCGCAATGCTGCCAAAGGCGCTTACGGTATATTCGAGAATAGACTACATCAAGGTGTCGCCTGACACGGCTCTGGCCCATTTGGGTGGCATAAAATATGGCAAAGGATATCAGCAATTCGCTGCGACGGGTTGGTCGGCGGGGTCGGACGGAAAGCCCGGCAATGCAGATGATTTTCCGATACGATCCGTTCCTGTTTCGTGGTCGCTCGCTGAATTCCCGACAGTCACCTACGACGACGACGTCCATTTCGTCGGGAAACTCGATCCGACGAGTGGTCTCTTTACGCCAAATGTCGAGGGGCCGGATACGCAACGTCGGTTTATGAGAAACAATTACGGTGAAGTCTGGGTCGTCGCCACGGCGAAGGACGAAAAAGACGCCGCAGGAAAGCCCCTTGTTGGGCGCAGTTATCTCGTCACCACTGTGCCAGCTTACAAGCGTTGGGACCAGCCGGAGGTTTCAGAATGAACGTCATCCGTCATCAGGACGCGTTTTCTACCTCGACGCGTTACCGCCGCGGCGAACTGCATGAATTCGAGGCGGGTGGAAATGATTTTATCTACCTTGTTGCCGCGGGCGCCATTTTTGCGCTGGATGAGGCGGCGCGAACTGTTCTTGCAAACATCGCAGACGAGGGTGTTGAGCATGGGGCGCTCGTTGCGGCTCTTTGTAATCAAGGTCACCAACGGCAAGACGCAGAAGACCTTATTCGTGAATTGTTGTTAGTGCAGGGCATTGTCACGGACGCCCCGGCCGCGCGTCAATTTTCTTCGCCCGAAGCGCCGCCGACGGATTTTCCGCTTCAGGCGTTGGTTTTGAACATCACAAGCCAATGTAACCTTGCGTGCACATATTGTTATGAATTCGGTTCTGACAAAATCGCGACCCCGCAAGGCAAGCCCAAGTTTATGACGTTGCAGACCGCGAAGACGTCGGTCGATTTTCTTCTGGAGCAGTCAGCGGCCCGGAAGGCTGTGCATCTAACGTTTTTCGGCGGCGAAACGTTGATGAACTTTCGGCTGCTGCGCGACGTGGTTCTTTATGCGGAAAACCAGGCGCAGCAAAGCGGCAAGGCAGTTACGTTCAGTCTGACGACGAATGCGACATTATTGAACGACGAAATTATCGATTTTCTGTCGGATCATCATGTTGGCGTCACAGTCAGCATGGACGGTCCACCGGATCTGCAGAACAAGCATCGTGTATTTAAAAACGGCAAAGGGTCCTATGACGTCATTGAGCCGCGGTTACGAAAACTTATAGATCGCCACAAATCGCGAGCTATAACTGCACGCGTCACGCTTACGGATGGCGTTACGGACGTCGTGCGAATCTTTAGGCACCTGAAAGACGATTTGGGTTTCCACGAAGTTGGCTTTGCCCCGGTGACAAGCTCGGAGAAGCAGGATTATTCAATATCAGATCCTGATATGAACGCGGTTTTGCGAGGGTTTCACGATCTCGCCGACGAATGGCTGGACTATGCGTTGCGCGGCCAGATGCATGGATTCTCCAATGTCTCGGAGACTATAGGTGAGTTGACGCAAGGTGTTAACAAATCTCATCCGTGCGGCGCCGGTCTTGGTCTGCTGGGAGTGAGCCCGTCCGGGGATCTGTCTCCGTGCCACCGTTTTACCGATGCGGACAGTCACACGCTGGGCAACATCAACAGTGGAATCGACGCTGAAAAGCGGGGCGATTTTCTGGCGCGTGGTCATATAGGCACGAAATACGATTGCCAGACTTGCTGGGCGCGTCCTCTTTGCGCCGGAGGGTGCCACCACGAAGCGTTCGTGCGCTATGGAGACACAGGGCACGCTAATCTGCACTACTGTGACTGGATTCGCGAATGGACGGACACATGCCTGAAAATATACGGAGTTCTTGCGATCCAAAAACCCGAATTTCTTGAGCGATTCGCAGAACGGAAACCCATGACATGAAGCACCTGAAGCCCCTGAACCGAAAAGCTCGCAGGATCGACGACCTGGTTGCTTCTACGGACGAAGATTTTGTCGCCTTGCAGCAGACAACGCCGCCGCCGCGGCCCCATGTGCCAATGGGATGTACGCTCTCCTTCTCTCCGGGGTGGGAGGTGGATGCCGGCGGCGGCACGGCGGGGCTGTGCCAGCCCGTGGAGCGGGATATCTACGACTGCTATGTCACGTGCTTCTGGCCGGTTCAGGTTCCGGATCATGTAAATTATTCGCCGGATTGGGCCAGTAACTGTGCGTCAGCGACTAAAGACTGGCGGAATCTTGATATTGTTTTCCCATAAGTCGGTAATTCTCATTCGTTCCTTCTTAATACAGTGCGCCGGGAGTTCGAGCCCGTGTCTCCTTGAGGAAGATCTTGCATCATGAATATTCCCGGCATTCGAAGCGTCATCGTGTTGCTTGCGACGGCCTTAGGAACACAGGCGAGTGCGGCTACGGTGGTTCTGGGGGGGTATCCGGACCAAATTCAATTCATTGACGATTCGACAGGGCATGTCGTGCAGAAAGTGACGATGGAAACGGGGTTGCCATCAAATATTCAGTTATCAGCGGATCAAAGCAAAATTTACGTCATGACGCTGACCTCCTCGGGGTTCGAGGTGCTTGACGCCAAGACCCATAAGGTTGTGAACCATTTCACTTTAAATACGCCTACATTGAAGTATCGCTTCCTCGGGGGAGTTGCTGATCCGGCGGGACGATATTTTTATACATTGGGATGGCGCATTGACAAACTCAATGATCGATTTCGCTTCGGTAAACCGCAGTACATTGTCGTCGACCTGAAGGAGCATAAAGTCTCTCAGGCGGTTGACGTGTCGGATGAAGATGGGTCGGGAAACAGGCGTCCGTCTTTTGGAGTTTCGCCCGACGGAAAGATTTTCTACATCTTTGATAAACAAGTAAGGGTTGTAGATACGCATGATATGAAGGTCACCAAGCGGATTGACCTTGCGAAACCGGATCCGGCATGGAAGCAGGATATCAATATAGGGACGGCGATCAGTACACTGGGTAATGCATCACAATACGTTTCGCTGTTCATGTCTCAAGATCCTTACATTCACAACAAAACCTTTGGCGTCGGGCGCTTTGATCTCACCAACGCGACGTACAAGTTCGATCCTATCGGCGCTGCGCCTAATTCAGTTGAAGGGCTGCAAGTGACGCCTGATGGAAAGGACGGATATACGGTCGTCGAAAATGGAGAATATGGGAACCAGCGGTGTGAATTCTGGCACTATGACCTTTCGGCCAACATCGCTGTGGG
Source organism: Acetobacter nitrogenifigens DSM 23921 = NBRC 105050 (assembly GCF_000429165.1). Lineage (GTDB taxonomy): Bacteria > Pseudomonadota > Alphaproteobacteria > Acetobacterales > Acetobacteraceae > Acetobacter > Acetobacter nitrogenifigens. Next base: position 8,240 of record NZ_AUBI01000030.1, read on the forward strand.
ACATACTGAATTTCCGTGCAGACGCCGTTTTTATTTTGGGATGTCCAGGAACGGAAAGAAACTATATATATACGGCGCGGGTTATGATGTCGCAGTTTACGACGCCAAGACGCTTAAGCCCGAAACGGATTGGGAGTTGGGGAACGACATCACGATGGCTGGTATAATAAATTTGCCCTGATGTCTGACGATAGCTGCCCACCGACGTCGGTTCCGCAGGCGCATATGCAGGTGCTGCTGCAAGGCGATGGCATTGCGTCGAGGTGTTGCGCTAATCTGCTCGCGCGTATCGGAATTCCTGCGTTTTCGCGCGCCCCTCAAGCGACCAGTGGTCCAGCTGTAATGTTGGGCGAAGCAGCCATAAGGTTGCTTGGTGATTGCCTCGGCAGACCGTTTGAGCCGATGGGCGGCATGCGAATCTCCAGAAGAATTGTTGCGTGGGGGGGGAGGGGGGCGGTCTCGGTGCCACACAGTGGCGTTACGTTTGGGGCGGGAGAACTAAGCAGGCAACTGCCGCCTGTTCAAAGCATAAAGGAACCGTTGGCCGGAGAAGTTTTTTCTGTTCGTTCCGATGCGGCGGGAGCGAATGCGGCACTGAAATATTTCGGAAGACGTTCCGGGTCGGCGGCGTTAGTCCGACTTTTAAGGGCGGATGAGAATGACGCATGCTGGATCGAGGCGCTGGATCACGGGTGGTTGTTTTTGATACCCACCAGCCTCGGCGGAGGCTGGTTGTTGGGGGTTGGCGGCGAGCTGCCCGAGCTTGTTTGCCAAAGTCGGTATATTTCTCAAAGAGTTGAGATTATTTCGCAAAAAAGGGAGATTTTTGAAACTGCGCCAAGGATGTTGACTCAGCTTTCTGGCCCTGGATGGTTGGCGTGCGGCGCAAATGCAATCGCATTTGATCCTCTTTGCGGCGATGGTGCGGGGCAGGCGGCACGCGAGGCCATTTTGGGGGCCGCAGTGATTCAGGCGGTGACGGAACGTCGGCAGTCGAGGTATGAGCAGGCGGCGGTTCTGCTGCATTATCACTCTATGTTGTTGGCTTCGATGCGCCGTCACTTGCGTATATGTGCGCAATTTTATCACACCGGAGGCAAGACCGGGTGGTGGCGGGAACAGGTCGAAACGCTTGCAGCCGGATTCGAATGGTGCACAGAGCGTCTGGCTGAACTAAGCGAGCCGCAATATGAACTTCATGGTTTGCGGCTTTATCCAAGAGCGCGTGCGGCATGAACGCGCCTGCGTCCGTCGCGCGATGGAGTAGCTACGGCCTCCTGCTGCCTTTCATGCGTCGCTACATCGCGCCTCTTGCGTTTGTCATCATGGTTAGTCTGGCGGCGACGGGGCTGGGGCTGGCCCAGCCGTGGCTGTCGAGGCTGATGATCGACAAGGCGCTTATTCCCCACGATGCAGGCTTTCTGGTTCGCATAGCCGTCGCTATGGTTGTAGTTGCGATTGTCGGTTATGGTTTGAATATACTCGCAAGTTATTGTTATGTGTCGACCTCGGCTTCTATGTTGTTCGATATTCGTGTAGCGCTGTTGAGGCATCTTCAAACTTTATCTCCGCGTTTCTATAGCACATTTCGGTTGGGGGATCTGATGTCGCGCTTGAACAGCGATGTCAGCGATATTCAACGCGTCACTGCCGATACACTGCTGTCGATTGTAAGCAACGTTATGACGTTGTGCGGCTGCGTGGCGATTATGCTCTGGCTGAATTGGGGCATGTTTCTCATCAGTGTGGTTCTTTTGCCAGCATGCGTGTTGATTTTCATAAAATATCAGAAACGGCTTACGATTCTGACGCGTGAGATGCGCGAACGCGGCGCTGATCTCGGCAGCATGCTGGTCGAGAGTATATTGGGTATGCGGGCTATCACCGCCCTAAATGCCAGCAATGCAGAAATTCTTAAGTTCGAAAAGCGTAACTCGGCTTTTGTGTCGTCGATGCTGAGAATGCAGGTCGTCTCATTTATGGCTGGCGCCGTGCCGGGAACTTTGTTGACAATCACTACGTCCGGCATAGTGATCTATGGCGGGCTTCTGGTTTTTGCGGGAAAAATGACTATAGGCACTCTCGTTGCCTTCATGAGCTATCAAACGCGTCTCTTTGGGCCAATACAGGTGCTTATGGGTTTGGCGTCCGGGCTTAGTTCAGCTCGAGTGTCTTTGGCGCGAGTTGAAGAACTACTCAACACCCCGCCGGATGTGACGGAACGGCCGACTGCGGTTCATCTGAACGGAATCAGAAAGGAACTTCGACTCCAGGGAGTCTCATTGCGTCACGGCGCAAGAGAAATTCTGCAGGATATCAATCTCGTTATTCCTCAGGGCATGTTTTGCGTGGTCCTTGGCCCCAGCGGAGTTGGAAAGTCCAGTCTGGCGGATCTTCTCGTTCGTAATCTGGATCCGGATCGCGGGACAGTTTCTGTGGATGGCGTTGATTTGCGTGATTTGCGGCTTGGAGATCTGCGAAGAGAGATTTTGCTGGTCGACCAGTCGCCGCATATCTTCAACGATACGATCGCCGCAAATATTGCTTTTGGTCAAAGTGAGGCGACTTCCGAAGACGTGTCCAGAGCCGCGCGCCTTGCTGGTCTGCAGGCTCTTGCCGAACGGTTGCCCATGGGGCTCCAGACCCAGACCGGTGAGCGTGGTCTGGCTCTCTCGGCTGGCGAGCGTCAACGTGTCGCCCTGGCGCGCGCGCTGCTGCGGAATCCTGCTGTTTTAATCCTTGATGAGCCTACCGCAGCGCTGGATGGCCAGACGGAGGAGTTCGTGGCGAATAGCTTGCGACGGGCGCTTCCGAGCGCCACGTTCATAGTTATCACGCATCGCCCTGTTCTGGCTGAGCGGGCTGACATGGTCGTTATGATCGAAGACGGGCGAATTCAGCTCAAAAGAAGCGTTGAGACGCTTGATGCATGACCCTGCGCCCCATAGGGAAGTCGGAGGGTCAATGCGAACCGGAGCAGGTATCCGAATTGCCGTCATTGATAGCGGGGTGCAGTCGTCGCACCCGCATATCGATGCAACTCGACTATGTCGTGGTGTCGGTGTGCTCCCAGATGGCGGAGTTGAGTCCGGTTCGGGCTCGACTGTTGATCAGCTGGGCCACGGAACAGCTGTCATGGCGGCAATCCAGGAGAAGGCGCCGGACGCTTTGTGCGTGCCTATTCGGGTATTCAGAACTGCATTACGCACCAGCGCGGCTGCTTTAGTGAGCGCAATTCGCTGGGCGGTGTCGGAGGATGTTGACCTCATCAATCTTAGCCTCGGATCGCTTAATCCAGCGCATGAGGCGGTGTTGGCTCTAGCCGTTCGGGAGGCCCGGGAGGGCGGTGTGACAGTGATTTCGGCGGCAGAGGCGGGAGGCTGTGCATGTTACCCTGGCGCATTGCCGTCGGTTATCGGCGTCACGCTGGATTGGGATATTCCGCGATCTCGTTATCAGGCCATGCAAGCGGAGGAGAAATTGACGGTCGCTGCGTCTGGATATCCGCGCCCGATTCCTGGGGTTCCCTCACGACGTAATCTGCATGGCGTAAGCTTCGCAGTGGCTCAGGTTACCGGCTTCGCGGCGTTGATCGCAGAGGGGAGTTCCGTTTCGCGCGATTTTTGCGCTCTACGAAAGGGTTTCATGGCAGGGGCTGCAATCTCCGGAAATTGAGCGAATAGCTGAAAAAATACCGCTAATATAAGAGGGTAATAGTGTTACTGTGTGATGGTGCGGTGCATTTTTTTCGCGCCATGACTTTCTGTCAACCTGCTGCTATCGCGGATAAAGTATGATTGCTCCGCTTGTTCATAAGGCCGGCGACGTTCTGGGCAACTTTTCCCGCCGTCGTTTTTTAGTGAGCGGGGGCCTTCTTCTGGCATTCGCCGATTTATCGCGCATGGGCGTTTCAATTGCGGCCGCATCGGATACGCCAGCGCGAAGTAATACACAAATTGGCGGCTTCGTTCGGATATCGTCGGACAACGAGATCGCGCTTATCGTGCCGAATATTGAGATGGGGCAAGGTATTTACACGGCGGAGGCGATGCTGATTGCTGAAGAGCTGGAGGTGAATCCCGACAGAATTACGGTTCTGACTGCATTGCCGCAGGATGTCACAGATATGACGCCCCCGCTTTTGAGATCACTTTCTACCGGCGGTTCGCGGTCTATTCGAAAAAGCTGGACCCCGCTGCGGCAGGCAGGTGCGGCGGCGCGTCTGATGTTGATTTCTGCAGCAGCAGACAAGTGGAACGTAAGTGTGGATAGTTTGATCGTAGAGAATGGAACGATCAAGAATCCTGCCAACAATGAAATCGCCACGTACGGCGCCCTTGCCGTAGACGCGGTTCGCCAGCCGGTGCCTGCCACAGTCAAGTTGAAGTCCCCGACGGCCTGGAAGTTGGTGGGGCAATCGATCCCACGGATCGATATTCCAGATAAACTTAATGGCCACGCTGTCTTTGGCATCGACGTTCGCGTTCCTGACATGGTGTATGGCGCCGTTATGGGATGCCCGTTTCTGGGAGGGAGCGTCGTTCGATTTGATGACCGCGCCGCGAGAGCGATTCCGGGCGTGCTGGACATTCTCTCCATAGGCTCCGCCATTGCCGTCATAGCGAGAAAGTACTGGATAGCACGCAAGGGGCTCGCCGCTCTTGATGTGACGTGGAGCGCGGAAAAATATGCGCATCTCTCCACTGGCGACGTCCTCGCCTCTATAAAAAGCGCCGCCGATCACGTTGCGCCGGTCACTGCGCGCGACGACCGTAAGGCCGATATGGGTCAAATTTCAGGAAAAAAGATAGATAGCGCCTATGAATCGCCGTTTCTCGCCCATGCTGCGATGGAGCCCCTGAACGCGACAGTTCATGTTCACTCTGAAGGTTGCGACGTATGGATGGGGACGCAGGTCCCCACGCGAGCACGGCAGGCGGTCGCTGCCGTAACCGGCATTCCTGAGAAGAACGTGGCGATACATAACCACATGATCGGAGGAAGTTTCGGGCGGCGACTGGCGACCGACTTTCTCGAACAGGCAGCGAAATTCGCGTGCAAAACTCAAATGCCGGTCAAGTTTATCTGGAGCCGTGAAGAAGACATCCGACAGGACCTCTTTCGCCCCGCTTACTATGACCGTGTGAGTGCGACGCTTGGGGCGGATGGCCTGCCTCTGGTCTGGACGCATCATGTGAGTGGCCCGTCGGTGATGGACAGATTCACGCCTGGGGGGCTCCCCGTGGGGAAGCTTGATCACGATGCGGTCGCGGGGGCTGCTAACACACCATACGAACTGCCGAATATGCACGTAATCTGGACCCGGGCGGACACGCCTGTTCCGGTGAGTTGGTGGCGAGGCGTTGGCCCTGCGCATAATGTCTATGTTGTTGAGAGCTTTATTGACGAACTGGCATTTGAGGCAGGCATAGATCCAATCGTTTATAGGAAACGCCTGCTGAAGAATAACCCGAGGTCGGTCGCTGTTCTTGATCTTGCAGCCGAGAAGAGCGGCTGGAACAGCGATATGCCTGAAGGTGTTGGACGCGGCGTGGCGCTGCATAATGCGTTCGGCACTCACTGCGCGGTGGTGGCGGAAGTTACAATAGAGCCGACAAAGGCAATAAAAATCTCGAAGGTGACGGCTGTTGTGGACTGCGGAATGGCCGTGAATCCAGACACGCTCGTCGCTCAGATCGAAGGTGGGCTGCTTTTTGGATTTACGGCTGCACTTTATGGGGAAGTTACTTTGGAGGGTGGGAGAATAGATCAAAGTAATTTTCATAATTATCGCTTGATGAGAATTAATGAAGCCCCTCATGTTGAAGTGCATATTGTGAACAGTGGAGAGGAGCCTGGGGGGATAGGAGAGGTTGGGACTGCCGCAGCCTTTCCGGCATTAAGCAATGCCCTTTTTTCCGCCACAAAAGAAAGATATAGAAAATATCCATTTAAAATAAAATGAAGGTATGGCGGTCAATCGGTGCGGTGGGCGCAGCTTTTTTTGTGGCCCCAATGCAGCGACCCTCTCCCTACAAGGATATGCCGTTGCGGGTGATCTATCCCCGCCAACATGCCGGTGAATGGCAGCGTCGCCGAGGTATCTATAAAATTTCACGTAAATAGCGGGATACGTAAGGAATGTCCGGGAGGCGAGCGACAAAATAGCGGTCAGTGGACACGTCGATATCGACAAAATGCAGTCTTGTTATGACATTGGAGATCGACGGATGTCACTAGGGTCTGTTAGGTCTTGAGATGATCTGCTGTTGCAGCGATGCAGATGACAGCCATGAAGGACGTAGCGGTTTTCTCATACCGCGTGGCGACTGCTCTCCACTCCTTGAGGCGTGCCCACAGGTTTTCCACCAGATGTCGGTGCCGATAGGCCCATTTCGGGCAGGCTACTTGCGGTTCGTTGCGTTTTGTCGGGATGACCGGGCGTGAACCCCTGTCCCATAAGGCCTCTCGAAACTGGTTCGAGGCATAGCCCCGATCGCAGACGACGTAGCGCGGGGCGTGCGGCAATGCGTCAAGGAGGGCCATGGCCGAGGGAAGTTCATGGGCCTGACCTGGTGTCAGGGTG
>NZ_AUBI01000031.1 GCF_000429165.1 Acetobacter nitrogenifigens DSM 23921 = NBRC 105050
ACCGCCTGTTCGTGGAAGCGGTTCTATATCGTTACCGTGCCGGCATTCCCTGGAGTGACCTGCCTGTCCGTTTTGGTGACTGGAAAAACGTCCACCGGCGATTGCGTCGCTGGTGCGAAGGCGGCGTGATCGAACGGATTTTCCGACATCTGGCCACCGATCGTGACAACGAATACATGATGATCGACAGCACGATTGTCCGGGCTCACCAGCACAGTGCAGGCGCCCGTAAAAAAGGGGCGCGGATCAGGCCATCGGGCGGTCCCGTGGCGGACTGACTTCGAAAATCCACGCCATTGTCGATGCTGCGGGAAAGGCGGTCGCCGTGTCACTGACGCCCGGGCAGAGAGCGGATATCACAGAAGCAGCCTCCCTGCTGGATGAAGTCGACCCTGCAGCCTTTATCGCCGACAAGGCTTATGATGCTGATCCGCTTAACAAAAGGTCGAAAAACGGCAGATCACACCGGTTATCCCTTCAAGGAAAAACCGACATAATCCACGGAAAATCAGCTTCCAGCTCTACAAAAAAAGAAATATCATTGAACGCTTCTTCGCCAGGCTGAACCAGTTCAGAGGCATTGCAACACGCTACGACAAGCTGAAGTCAACATTCCTCGCAGCAGTGCAACTCGTTTCCGCCATCATCGGAATTAACTGACGACACGCCCTAGAGACGTTAAATATCTAACGACCATGAGAAGAACGAGTCGCAAATCGAAACGTTTCTTGCATTTTATTCGCTCTCCCGTTGAGATGAGTATCGACGCGCGATAACCGCAACCCGTCAGCAAACTGAACCGTTGTTCAAGAACTTTGAATTTGATGTTTTTACGTCGACAGAGTGAATGACAGGAACAGCGTCAGGCCGACACCTACCATCTCTCAGACAAACCGTCGTAAGCCGCCGTCTGTATATATCTTTTGCCGGCGCGCGAAACCCAGTTTCGGCTTCTTCAACACACACGAGCAACCTAAAAAACCGAAATCAGCTTGCTCCTTGATCGTCCAGTGAACCCGCTCGCGATCGTTAGCAGCTTGTGAGGCGTCGTTAATCGTTCAGCGACGCAAGAAGAAACAGAAACGCATTCGGACTGAAACATCGCAATGAACGATCGTAATGCCCTCCCGCCCACGTCAGTCACATTAACGTTACAATTTTCGGGCCAACAATTCTGATAAAAAATCAAAACAAGCGATATTCAAATTCCGCAACAATTGTATATTTTATAATAAATTTAACATTTAACAGAAAATATAAAATAAAAAATTACAATTAATTCAATTTTTGGACGCGCCTCTAATTTACGCCTCCTGTGACTCTGCCCGCAAGGTTCCTCTTATGTTCCAAAAATTTATCAAATTTTGACGTGTAGCTGCAGCTCAAATCGTTGAATCTCAAAAATATGAATGTTACAATATCACGGCATCTCGAGCAGCTATGTCTTTTAAGCACGAAGCCGCTCGCTATATGGTTTCTCTCGCAACTGGTAGGCCACATTCAATTTTTGACGTTGCACCATCATGGCGGCGGCCTACCTTCATGCATTGTCGCATTCGCCGTTACGAAGAGGTCTGTTTTGAGCTGTGACAAAAACCGTGCGATTTTTTTTACGACCGATCGTGGGTTTCTTGTCCCTACCCTCGTCGCCGCAACGCAAATTCTCAACCAGCCCGATGTTCGCACGATTGCCGATATTTTCGTGTTTCTGGTTGGATTTTCTGAGCCAGAGGCTGACGAAATACGACGAGAGTTCCGTGACCAGCCGATAATTTTTCAGACAAGCTCGCCGTCGCGCTACTCGATGCCGGACGAAGCTGTGTTCCGTAAAACCCACGTGCCGCCGAGCGCCCTCGCCCGCCTCACGGTAGGTCGAAACATCCCGGAGCACTACAAGCACCTGACCTATTTTGATGGCGATATCCAGATCGTCGGCTCGATCCTTGACCTTATAAGCTTCGACGTCCCCGAAGGCTTGATCCTCGGCGCAACGGATCGTCCCTATGTCAAAATTCCTGAAAACGACGCCAGCGCCAGAACAACCCGGGACTACCTAGAATGCATCGGGATCAAAGACCCTCGAGACTATTTTAATTCCGGCGTGCTCTCCACGACCAGAGACACCTGGATTTCACTAAGCGACAAGGCCCTGCGGTATTTCCTGCAACATTCGGATCGCTGTCGTTTTCATGACCAGAGCGCACTGAATGCAATCTCGGTCGGTCACCGCCTCGCCCTTTCCCCTCGCTATAACTACGTTTCAACCTATGCCGAATGCGAGGCTGAAGACATGATCTCGCCTGCTGTGATCCATTTTACGGGGGCGCAAAAGCCATGGTTCGCGGACTCACGCCCATGGCGGGGACGCTTCAAAGAATCTTATGCCGCCATACTACAAGCCCACCCCATGCTGAGGGATTTTCCCTTCATGCCGGACGCGGAGCATATGGAACGCACTGATCGAGATGGGGAGCGTGCGTGGAAACTTCTGCGCCTGATCACACCGTGGCGCGTACCGCTAAGGCGCAGACGTATCCGTCGCTATCTGCGCGAAACCCAATTCGCAGTCTGACGAAAAAGTCCCTGAAAGAAACTTCGCCTTTAATCAGCGCCTACCTTTGCCTGCTCCCCCTGTCGCCAGCCGCTTGAGACGCATCATTCTCACACGCGTGTCGAACAGTCGTCGCGCTTTGCCATAAAGCGCCCTGTCAACCGCCGTCAGCGCGTCCAGCCGCGCCATAAGCCCTGCGGTCACAGGCTCCTCCTCACGAACGACAAAACTTTCCCTGTTAGTGACCAAGTCGGTCAAAACCTGTTTCGGCGCGACCCGAGGCATCTGCAGACCAAGCGCGTCGTTCAACACGAGGCGCGTATCCTCCATGCGCTCGACGAACCCGAACGCAGCCATGCCCTTAAGCGTTTTCCAAGCCTTTTTCAGCGCCTGGCCAGGGTCCGTGCGAAGAATATGGTCGGCGCCAACCTCACCTTTCTCACCTTCACGAATCAACTGTCCAACAATAGCGTCCCGGATGCCCGCGCTTCGATCGACCAACGGGTCGCTGAAGAATTCCTCCGCAGACATTGTACGGGTCAGTGGAATCAGTGGGTGAGAATCAATCTCGGGTGACGGCTTGTGTGCGCGCCAGAACCTGTAAACCGACAGTAATCTTTCACGTGGATCACGTAGCATAGTGATCAACCGGACTGTTCCAGGAATGGAGCGGCAATATGCCACGTCAAAATGACCGGAAAACAAGTCAAAACGCGATAATTCGTTGATCGTCCAGCTTCCCAGACCATCAAATCGCTCCGGGCAGATACGGTTTGCAGGAAACTGGGTGGTCAGCATTTCATGCAACGTCGTGCCGCCGCATTTTTCTATATGCACGAACGCGAGTCTGTTTCCGCTGAGAACGGTGTCATACACTTCGCCATTCAAAAAACGAAAATGCCTTACACGGGCTAGCCCCTCTTCCGATAAGGCCAGACGCCTCGATCTGGTCGCCGCGCCCGCAGAACCGAGCCCAAGTTCCGACGCTATTTCGTCCTCTGAAGGCAGGCGCCCAAGCAACTGCCACCACGCCTCACGAATCGCGCTTTCCTCGTTCGTTCGAGGAGGAGAAATTACACCGCTGCCCAAGCTGTCGTTATCGAGATCTGAATCATTCATCACACCCACGCTAATGCACGCACTTTTCGTCCGCAACGTGGATGAGAACGCTCGACCCGGCAAAAGACGCGATAGCTCCCGTTAGAAGCGATTTCCTTCAACTACGGCCTTCCGTCAAAATGGACGACGAGGGCTCCTGTCAAATCTGAAAAAATTTTGGCCCGACAGCACCTGCCGAGCCTCCACGGAATGCGCTCAGTCACCCGAACAGCCGAAGCGAATTACGTAATCCACATAAAAAAAGCCGACCCCTGAGGGTCGGCTTTTTTTTACGTCATCGCACCCGAGATATCAGGCCGACTTCGCCACGATCTCTTCCGCGACGTTACGCGGCACCGGATCATAGTGATGGAACTGCATCGTGAAGGATGCGCGGCCCTTCGTCATCGAACGCAGGTGCGAAATGTAGCCGAACATTTCCTTCAACGGCACCTGAGCGCGGACCATGACGGTCGAACCGGCCGTCTCCTGATTCTGGATCATACCGCGGCGACGGTTGAGGTCACCCACCACGTCACCGACGTGATCGTTCGGGGTCGTGATTTCGACGTCCATGATCGGCTCAAGGATCACCGGACCAGCATTCTTCATGCCTTCACGGAAGCAGGCCTTGGCGGCGATTTCGAAGGCCAGAGCCGACGAGTCGACGTCATGGTACTTGCCGTCAAGCAGTGTGAACTTGAAGTCCACCGTCGGGAAGCCGGCGAGTACGCCGCTGCTCGACTGCATGCGGATGCCTTTTTCGACCGCAGGAATGTATTCCTTCGGAACGGTTCCGCCTACAACCTTGTTCTCGAAGGCGATGCCTTCGTTCCGATCTTGCGGCGCGAACTCGATCTTCACTTCGGCGAACTGACCAGAACCACCCGACTGCTTCTTATGGGTGTAGGTCTCGATATGCGGGCGGCTGATCGTCTCACGATAGGCGACCTGCGGCGCGCCGACATTGGCGTCCACGCCGTATTCGCGACGCAGACGATCAATGATGATGTCGAGATGCAGCTCGCCCATGCCGGAAAGAATGGTCTGGCCGGTTTCCTGATCCGTCTTCAGACGGAGCGAAGGATCCTCGCCAGCCAGCTTCTGCAGCGCCAGCGTCATTTTCTCGACGCCATCTTTCGTCTTCGGCTCGACGGAGAGGTCGATAACCGGGATCGGGAAGGACATGCGCTCCAGAACCACCGGATCAGCCGCGTCGGCGAGCGTGTCGCCTGTCTGCGAGTCTTTCAGGCCGACGAAGGCCGCGATGTCGCCAGCGTGCACTTCAGAGAGCTCTTCGCGCTTGTCAGCATGCATCTGATAGATGCGGCCGATACGCTCCTTATGACCCTTCGTGGTGTTCAGAACGGTGTCGCCGGTCTTCAGCACGCCGCGATACACGCGGACGAACGTCAGTGTGCCGTATTTATCGTTGATGATCTTGAACGCGAGGCCCGCGAACTTGCCGTTCGGATCGACCGGGATAATCGGCAGCTTCTTTTCGTCGAGATCGTCGTCCGCGTCTTCCGGCGGCGCGCAGCGAATGCCTTCGACGTCGTCAGGCGCCGGCAGGTAATCGATAACTGCGTCGAGCAGCGGCTGAACGCCCTTGTTCTTGAACGCCGTGCCGCAAAGGACCGGGCGGAATTCACCGGAGATCGCACCCTTCTTGATGCACTTCTTCAGTGTTTCGACCGAGACTTCACCCTTTTCGAAGTACTCTTCCATCGCTTCGGTATCGACCGCCAGAGCGGTGTCGAGCAGGTTCTGGCGAGCCTCCTCAGCCTTCTCCTTCAGGTCGGCCGGGATTTCTTCGTCATGGAATTTCGCGCCGAGCTCGCCGCCTTCCCAGATGATCGCCTTCATCTCGACCAGATCGACGACGCCGAGGAAGTTCTCTTCCGCGCCGATCGGGAGCTGAAGCGGAATCGCAACGATGTCCAGCTTCTCCTTCAACGTGTCGAACGCACGGTAGAAGTCAGCGCCGGTGCGGTCGAGCTTGTTGATGAAGATGATACGGGGGACGTTATAGCGATCAGCCAGACGCCAGTTGGTCTCGGACTGCGGCTGAACGCCAGCGACGCCTTCAATGATGAAGATCGCGCCGTCGAGCACGCGCAGCGAGCGGTTCACTTCGATGTTAAAGTCGATGTGGCCTGGGGTGTCGATGATGTTGATGCGGTGGTCTTTCCACTCGCACGTCACGGCGGCGGACGTAATCGTGATGCCGCGCTCACGCTCCTGCGCCATGTAGTCGGTGGTGGTGTTGCCCTCATGGACTTCACCGATCTTGTGCGAGACGCCCGTGTAATACAGGATTCGCTCGGTCGTGGTGGTCTTGCCCGCGTCGATGTGCGCGGTGATCCCGATATTGCGGATCTTCGAGAGTTCGGACTTGGCGGACAAGGCACTTCTCCGGGAAACGGGCTGAGCCGATAGACTGGGCCGATAATACAGATGGGGCGCGACAGGAGACCTGCTCCGCGCGCCCCCGCCCGCCGCTTCCGCTCCCCGCGGCGTTAGCCGTCATGGGGAAAGCGGCCTCAGTCGGGCCACAAGACTAAGACATCCCGCCAATGCAGGACGTTCAAGCAGGTCTGGCGCGACCGAAGTCGCGCCTCCTGCCTCAGGCGCTGGCCTGCTTCTTGATCTGCGCGCGCTGAATGCGGCGCTTGATCACCTGCGCTTCCGTGGTCAGGTCACGATTCGGCGTGCCGAGCAGGAAGGCGTCGAGGCCGCCATTGTGCTCGATGGTGCGCAGGCCGCGCGTGGTCACGCGCATCGAAACCGGCGCGCCGAGCACGTCGGACAGGACGGACACGTCCTGCAGGTTCGGCAGGAAGCGGCGACGGCTTTTGTTGTTGGCGTGGCTGACATTGTTGCCGGTCAGCACGCCCTTGCCGGTAATCTCACAACGGCGGGACATAGAAATCATCCTCGGTCAAGAATTCAGGCCGAGGCGACGCCCGGCTTATCGTCATCAGGATCAGGCGCGGCTTATGACGGAGGTACCCCGCACAGTCAAGCGAAGTGTGGCCTTCAACGTCCGCAGCGTGACGAAAATCACCCGTGTGGCGACACTGGACCACACGAGTGAACTCAAACTCAGGAGTCGTGGCCTCGACGGGCGTGCTCGGCGTCCTGCAATTCGCCCGACCGGACGCTCTGCACCGCGCTGTCGAGAATCTTCAGGATCGTGTCCTTGTCCATCGTACGGGCGAGCAGGCCGAGCGAGCCGCCAAGCAGCGCCGACGCGACGGCCAGCGGCGCATGATTTTCTTCCAGCAGATGCTCGATCGCATGTTCGATCACCATCGCGCACTTGGTCAGTTCTTCCGAAACCTCGACCTGCTGCGCGCCGCCTTCGGGCGCCTGAGCGTTGTCCGTCATATCGTCTCCTGTCGCCCGGCCGGGCTTTCGCCGCCGGGAGTTACACTGTCAGGCCCCGTCAGGACAACACGACCGAGGGTTCGCCCGGCATGACGCTGCCGCCCGCCGCATCCGCCTCGTCCTGCGTTTCTTCCTGAGCGCCGTCCTGCGCCGCCCACATAGCGGCGTAGAGGCCATTATGGCTCATCAGTTCCGCGTGACGGCCCCTCTCCTGCACCCGACCGTCGCCAAGAACCAGAATTTCGTCCGCATCGACGATTGTGGATAGACGGTGAGCGATCACAACCGTCGTGCGCTCGGCCGCGACCGCGCGCAGGGCCGCCTGGATTTCGCGTTCCGTATGAGTATCCAGAGCGCTGGTCGCTTCATCGAGAATCAGCAGACGCGGATCTTTGAGAATCGTGCGTGCGATAGCCACGCGCTGCTTCTCGCCGCCGGACAGCTTCAACCCGCGCTCTCCGACACGCGTCTCGTAGCCATCGGGAAGCGAAACGATGAAATCATGAATCTGCGCCAGACGGGCCGCATGTTCGATCTCATCGCTGGTGGCGCCAAGACGCCCGTAAGCGATGTTGTAGCCAATTGTGTCGTTGAACAGGACCGTATCCTGCGGCACGACGCCAATGGCCGCGCGTAGATCGCTCTGGTTATAGTCCCGCACGTCCCGCCCATCGACGCGCACGTGCCCCGACGACACGTCGTAAAAACGGAACAGCAGGCGGCTGATGGTCGATTTCCCCGCCCCCGTCGGCCCTACAATAGCGATGAATGATCCCGGCGGGGCCGAAAAGCTGACGCCATGCAGGATTTCCCGATCAGGCCGATATCCGAACCGCACGTCCTCGAACGTCACGGAGGCCGGCGGAGCATCCCGCAGGCGCGCCGCGATCGGGGACGGATTCGGCGGATCGTCAACCTCCACCGTCTCTTCCAGAAGACCGAACATATGTTCCAGATCCACGAGCGACGTACGGATCGAAGAATAGATCGAGCCCAGGAAATTCAGCGGCGCATAGAGCTGAAGCAAATAAGTGTTGACCAGCACGAACTGCCCCACGGTGATGCGCCCTTGTGAAACGTCTGCCCCGGCTAGCAGCATCGCGAGGGTCATGGCGACGCCAATAATCGCCGCCTGTCCGAAATTGAGCATTCCAAGAGAATACTGGGTGTGCAGCGCCGCGCGCGCGTAGCGGGTCTGGGCGTCGCCGTAACGCGTCGCTTCGTGCGTTTCGTTGCCGAAATACTTCACGGTCTCGTAATTCAGCAGACTGTCCAGCGCCTTGCCCGTGGCCTCGCTGTTGATGTCGTTCATCCGTCGGCGAATGCCGATGCGCCAGCCGGTGAAGCCGAAGGTGAACGCCACGTAGGCGACGACGGCGAGAAAGATCAGCGCCGCGTAGCGCCAGTCGAACATCCCCCAGATCAGCCCGATCACCATCAACGCCTCAAGCAGCGTCGGAGCGATCACCAGAGCGGTGCGCAACAGCGTCTCGACCGCTTCGGTCCCGCGCTCGATGGCGCGTGTGACGCCGCCGGTCCGACGGTCCAGATGGAAACGCAGCGACAGGCGGTGCATATGCTCGAAGCTCCGCAACGCCGCGTCACGCGCGACGCGAAAACGCACCGGAGCGAACAGGGCGTCGCGCAGTTCGTTGAACGCCGACGACGCCAGACGAACGAGGCCATAGCCGACGATCAGGGCTATCGGCGTCGCCGCGACCGACCCGGGATGCGACAGCCGGTCGACGACGGCGCTGTATACGTACGGAACGAAAACGGCCGCCACCTTGGCCAGAACGAGAAGCGCCAGCACGCCGACCACGCGCAGCTTCAACGAAGGGTCGTTACGCGGCCAGAGATAGGGGAGAAGGCGGGCGAGGGTTACGCCGGTGGGGCTCACGGGGCGGGCGGGCGTCGGGGCGGCAGGCGCCGCCGACATGCGTAAAGAGGGGCTCATCGGGTCTGGATGTGGCCCGTTCCTACTGTTTTGCAAGGCCCGGCGCCCAGGAATCGGCACGTCATCGTATCATCTTGCGCCGACTTGACTGACACGCGCCGCCGGGTTGTATCGGAACGTAAAGGCCTGAACGAAGACGCGCGGCATCCGGGTCCGCGCATGACCGACGCTCAGGACCGACATGGAAGGCTGACGCCGCCGCCTCCCATCTCTACGAAAACGCCCGGCGCAGGCGCGGAACAGTCCTCAATGACGCCCTTCTCCCTCATCTCTCCCTCAAGCGACGCCACAGCCGACACGGATGATGGCTTCATGCGCCATATCCATGCGTGCAACGCACGACGATCTGACGTCGAGAGGCGACCTTTTCGCCTCGGAGGACACGTGGCGGGACTGGTCGAACCGACGGCCGCCGCCGCGCTGCACGAGGCGGGATTGAACGACCGCGACGGATTCGCTCTCCCCGACGCCTCCGAGCTTGAGGCTCTCGGGCGGCGCCTCGCTGCACTGGGGTTGTATCGGCCACATGACGAACTGTTCGACGTGCGGGCGACGCCCGGCGGCCCGGCGCTGGGGCGGATCGATCGGGGCGCCCTCCCCCTGTTTGGGTTCTTTGCGACCGGCGTGCATATGAACGGTCTCGTGCAGCGTTCGGACGGCTTGCATCTCTGGGTCGGACGGCGCGCCCGCGACAAGCGCCTCGACCCCGGAAAGCTCGACCACCTCGTGGCCGGTGGCGTGCCCGCCGGATACACGCCGGACGAGGCGCTTCTCAAGGAGGCTGAGGAAGAGGCGAGCCTGCCGCCGGAGGTGACGCGGCAGGCCCGGGGCGTGGGCGTGATCCGCTATGCGATGGATCGCCCCGAGGGGCTGCGGCGTGACGCGTTGCATTGTTACGACCTGCTTTTGCCGGAGACGTTCACGCCGCGCCCGGCCGACGGAGAGGTCGAGGAATTTCTCCTCCTCCCCCTTTCCGACGTGTTCGCGCTGGTCCGCGATACGGACGAGTTCAAGTTCAACGTCAATCTGGTGCTGATCGATCTATTTCTGCGCTTCGGGATGATCGACCCTGAATCGACGGAAGGACGGGTCCTGCGGGCCGGGTTGAACGGCCCTGTGTTCGACGACGAAGGCGCCGCAGCATGATCGCCCCGCACCGGGTCGCTGCCATGACCGTGCTTCTGGCGTTCGCAGGGTGCAAAAACGCTCCACCACAAGTCGCCCAGCCCCCGGCGACAGATATCACGACACCAACCCCGGTGACGTCCAACGTCGACGCACAGGCTTCTCTTTCCGGCGTCTGCGCACGACTTGGCACCGAACCGGGTCTGCAGATCACGCTCATGTTCGGCATGACCCGCCCGCGGGGCGGCGTCATCACGGACCCGCAGTGGCGTGACTTTCTCGCCGCCGAAATCACGCCGCGCTTCCCGGACGGGCTGACCGTTCAGAGTGGCTACGGACAGTGGCGCGACCGCGAGACCAACCACATCGGCTCCGAACCGTCTCGACTTGTCTGGATCGTTTCTCCATACGCGCCGGACCTGCGCGCACGGCTGGACGCGATCCGGACCCGTTACCGGACGTTGTTCCAGCAGCAATCCGTCGGCATGACCGTGGTCAGGAACTGCTCGTCGTTCTGACGCGCAGGTCCCGTTTTGGATATCCCGTCCGGCGTTAACGCGCCGGGTAGTGGAGAACGATGAAACGCCCGATCCGGTAGCGCGTCTCGGGCTGACCGAAGCTGCGCACCACGTCCGCTTCGTCATACGTCTCGGCGGGAAGCGGAACGAGCACGAAGAATGGCCCCCCGCGCAGCGCGTCGAATGAAAACGTCCGATGAATATGCTGAAACGGCTGGATGCGCCCTTCCGGATCTCGAATTCCCGGCAACACGACGACACGCCCCAGCGACGCGACCTCCAGATTGAGGGACGACCACCAAGTGCCGACGCCCAGCCGCGGTTCACGTCGCAGCAGCGTCGCCAGCAATGCGTTGTCCTCGCTGGACAGGACGCCCGTCGAACGCCGCGATAGCGCGCCAATGTCGGATGCCGCCGTCGCCACGAAGGCCAGCGCGGCCAGAAGAACCGGCAGTCTGGCGCGGGCGCACAGCAGGGCCGCCACCACGCTCATGTTCAGCCAGAGAGGAAAGAGATACCGGACGGCGGCTATGGAGCGTTGTTCGACCGCCAGCCGGTCGCTGAAGACCAGACTCAAAAGATCCAGCGCGCTGGCGAGCAGGAGCAGTGGCAGGAAAGGCCCCGCGGCTTCGGACTCGTCCGTCCGACCAGAAACGACGCTGGCGGCGCCACGACCGATTGGTTCGACCCGAAGACGGCCCACGCACACCCACCACACGCATCCGGCCAGCAGCAGTAATCTGGTCAATTCCGGAGCCACGTTCGTAACCACCCGCCCGAACGGATCAGCCCCGAAAGCGAGAAGCACGCAGTGCGCGGTTACGCCGATATTGGCTGCAATGTCGTTCCAGTCTGCGAAACGGGGCGCCAGGCGATCCGCCATGAAGCCGCCGGTCGCAGCATTGAGCGCGAGGATCGCGGGGGCCAACATCGCCGCCATGACGGCCACGGCCGCGACGCGCGTCCTGCTCTTTTGTGACCCGGCTCCGAGCCAGGACCAGAGCAAAGCGGGCGCGACCCCCACGACCTGCATCAGCGGATCGCCAAGGACACCCAGAAAGAGCAGTCCCCCGATCGCCGCGAGACGCTTGCCGGACGGGCGCGCCATGAAGGCGTCGATGAAGTGAAACGCCCATATCGCGTAGAGAATCGTGCCGATATGGATAGCGGAAAGCGTGATAAAGTAAGCCGTTTCGCTCCGCATCAGCGGCACGGCCAGCAACGCTGCGAGCAGCAGCCCACCGCCGAATCGCGCCTGCCCCTGCGGCAGGCGGCGGAGAGCGAACCACAACGCCGAAGCGACCACAGCCGTCCACAGTATGGCGGGCTGCAACATCAGGAGCAGAGGGCTTGCGGCAGGGCGCCCGACGCAACGCCAGATACCCGATAGAACTGCCGTCAGGGCGATGTCCGACGTCCAGAAATCAGGCGCCGTCAGACGCCACCCGTGCAGACGCCAATCGCCAGAAGCGGCCTCGACGCCCGCGAGAAAATAGCCAGTCTGATCCGAGGTCTTGGGCCACAGCGACGACGCGTGAAAAGCGATCGCAGCATAAACGAGAGCTGCTGCAGCCCAGAGCGCTGGCGTGAAACAGCGGCGAACGATGGAGCGTTCGGCCGTCACCACGCGCATTGAGACGTGGTTCCGCCGACGCTCATCGCGATCAGGGAACCAGAACGGTGGCGCTCGCGGCGCAGGCGATGCCTTCCTCGCGGCCTGTGAAGCCAAGGCGTTCGGACGTGGTCGCTTTCACGGAAATCCGGTCGATATCGACCTGCAGCAGCGAGGCCAGACGCTCGCGCATCGCAGTGGCGTGCGGGCCGATCTTCGGGCGTTCGCAGATCAGCGTGACGTCCGCGTTGATCAGCATGCCGCCCTTTTTACGAATCAGTTCGCCCGCATGGACGAGGAAGCGCGCGCTGTCAGCGTCCTTCCATTCGTTGTCGCTCGGCGGAAAGTGCCGCCCGATATCGCCTTCAGCCAGCGCACCGTAAATGGCGTCGCACAATGCGTGGATGCCGACATCGGCGTCAGAGTGCCCGGCGAGGCCGCGCGTGTGCGGCACGTCGATGCCGCAGATGATCAGGGGACGGTTCTCCGCGAACGCGTGAACGTCGTAGCCGAAGCCGGTGCGCGGCAGCAGGGCCGGGCCGATCAGGCGTTCCAGGCGCACCAGATCCTCCTCATAAGTCAGCTTGATATTGTCTTCGGAACCCGGCGTCAGCGCCACGCTGAAGCCCGCGCCCTCCAGCAGCAGCGCGTCGTCCGTCGCCGTCGCCGCCTGCGCCGAACGGTGCAGGTCGCGCAGCAGGGGAAAACGGAATCCCTGCGGCGTCTGGGCGCGAAACAGATTATCGCGCGACACGGTGGCGTCGATAACGCCGCCTTTCCCACGCTTCAGCGTATCGGCGACGGGCACCGCCGGAATGGCGCCGGGGTGTTCGCCGAGGGCCGCGATGACCGCCTCGACAAGCCGCGCCGGGACGTAGGGACGCGCGCCGTCGTGCACCAGCACGAGGTCCGGGCGTTCGCCTTCGGGCAAAGCGTCCAGCGCCTCCAACCCTGCGCGGACGCTGTCCTGACGCTCCCGCCCGCCGACGACAGGCGGCAACGCGTCCAACCCTTTCAGCGCTTCCGCCAGCATGAGCGGATCGCCTACCGGCTGAAGCAACGACACATGGGGCGCCAGCGCCTCTGCGGCATGGCGAATGACAGGGCGACCGGCAAGCGTCACAAACTGCTTGGCGGTGGTGGATCCTGTGGCCGCCGCATAGCGGCTTCCGGACCCGGCGGCGAGGAGTATGGCGGCGACACGCATGATGGCGGAGCAATGCGGCGGGATGAGCTTTCCGTCAAGCATTGCGCGATCCGGGCGGGCGTTCCTGTATATTAGGGGAGCTTGCGTTTGTCCCTGCGCGAACGGAAGCCGCCAAGCCCATCGCGAAAGTTCGAACATACGGCCATTGCCGCCACGCGGACATCCAGTGTGTCTACGTCGGGCTGTGAATCGGCAACTGAACCGACCAATCGGGCCGCCGAGATTAAAATTTAGGCGTAGTTTTCGCGGGACGACTCCTCGCCACGAAATAACGTCGCCCAACCGGAGTATCCCGCGCACCTCACCTTCTTCATCACTATGGCCTGTTAGGTCTTGAGATGATCTGCTGTTGCAGCGATGCAGATGACAGCCATGAAGGACGTAGCGGTTTTCTCATACCGCGTGGCGACTGCTCTCCACTCCTTGAGGCGTGCCCACAGGTTTTCCACCAGATGTCGGTGCCGATAGGCCCATTTCGGGCAGGCTACTTGCGGTTCGTTGCGTTTTGTCGGGATGACCGGGCGTGAACCCCTGTCCCATAAGGCCTCTCGAAACTGGTTCGAGGCATAGCCCCGATCGCAGACGACGTAGCGCGGGGCGTGCGGCAATGCGTCAAGGAGGGCCATGGCCGAGGGAAG
>NZ_AUBI01000032.1 GCF_000429165.1 Acetobacter nitrogenifigens DSM 23921 = NBRC 105050
CTTGATCGCATCCTCCGACCACCATGCCGGCAGTGTCCTCACTGCGGCAGGACGCTCAGCCCACCCTCACCACAGAAAATGCCAAAGTAGTGCTAAGCTCAGGACTCATTCCTTGAGATAGAAAATGACGCGTGCCGCGATATGGATTGCGGGCATGAAGGTATGAGCGCAGCGGTCGTATCTGGCGACGACACGCCGCCGGTCTTTCGGCTTTGCGAACATGATTTCGATCAGGTAACGGTCTTTTTACAGATGCCAGTCGTAGGGTGGCCTTGATTTCCGGTTCTTCTTCGGCGGAATACAGGCGGTGATATTCTGTACAGCGAGAGACAGCCTGATTTTATTGTTGTCGTATCCCCGGTCACCGGTGACGTCTTCTGTCCCGTCGGGGAGATCCCTCAGGAGAGTGTCTGCACCTTTGGAATCGCTGACCTGGCCCGCTGTCAAGTGAAGACGAACAGGGTGCCCCTGACTGACCCACACGGCATGCAGTTTTGAGTTCAGGCCCACTTTCGCACGTCCGAAACATTGTTTTAATGGCTCGGGAGCTTATTTTGAGTTTATATTAATAAAATAAAAATCGTCTACCTGTAGAAATAAATAACACATTATTATAATTACTAATAATAATATTCCACGCTCATTTCGTGGATTTTATTCGAATGACAAGTATCGGTTCTCATTCTGCTGACAAGATGCTCAATTCCTACCGATCGTTTTTGTTTGATCTCGTCACACCTGAATGTGCGCTGTTGCCGGCAAACGGGGAGACGGGTGCTGTCACGTTAAGTGAGGCGTGATAGTTTAGCTGCATGAGTGCTCTGCCTTGCAGCTACAAACGACATCGTTTTCCGCGTGAGGTGACTGCACATGCTGTGTGGCTGTATTTCCGGTTCCCGTTGAGCTTCCGCCTGATCGAAGAGATGCTTTTCGAACGCGGGATTGTCGTGTCGTATGAGACGATCCGCCGCAGGAGCGTGAAATTCGGGGCGACATTTGCGCGCAGGCTGCGCCGTAAGGCAGCCAGACCCGGGGATATCTGACATCTTGATGAAGTCCGGATCGTGATCCGTGGTCAGGTTCACTGGCTGTGGCGAGCGCTCGATCAGGACGACTACGTTCTCGATGAAATCCTGCACAGACGACGCAACACTAAAGCGGCGAGGCGGGTGCTGACGCGGCTGCTCAAGAAGCAGGGCGCCAGACCAAGACGCATGATTACCGACAAACTGAAGTCATACGGAGCCGCCAGGCGTCAGCTTATGCCGTGTGTGGAACACCAATCTCATAAAGGCCTGAACAACCGCGCCGAAAACAGCAACCTGCCTTTACGAAAACGTGAGCGGGTCATGCAGAAACTCCGTTCGCCAGGCGGATGCCAACGTTTTGTCGCAATCTTCTCCGCTGTCCGCAATCTCTTCGTCCCACCCGCCTCCACCGCCACCGCTCTTTCCCGCCATATCCATCGTATCAGGGCTTTCGCCCAATGGAACAACGCGACGGCTCTCCGCGCCTGAATTCGACAGAACCGGCACCCTCGCGCTCAAGCCAGGTTAACGTGACATCTCCGGTCAGGTCATGTCGACGTGCCACATGCGATACACTTGCCCCATCCACACCAACTTCAGCCAGAATCTCCAGCTTCCGTTCGTCCGACCAACGACGGCGGCGTTCAACGCCAATCAGGATTTCCTGAGCCATAACTACCTCCCAAACGACGTCGTTAACGACGGTAAGTTACCAGTCACAATCCTCGATCATAAGGCGGCCTCGAGCGGCGCGCTATCCCACACGCCGACACTGACGAAGTGATGCAGCCGATCATACGGAACCACGCCCGTCCGGGCCGCGATCGGCTGGATGCTCTTGCGATCGGCCGGACCGATCAGCCCAGCAATACAGGCCGGGCCCATGCTGCGCTGCGCCTTATGGCCAAACTCCGCCACAAACAGCTCAAGCCATGCGTCCAGATCCGCTCGCCAATCCCCGTCCATCGCCAGCCCTCATCATAGCCGGTCTCCTATGAATCAGCGATCGGGCGCCGAGGGAATCCCTTTCCAATTTTTTCTGCCAAAGTAGTGCTAGTTGAACCGCTGCCAACGCCTAAGCAAGGATTGGGAGTGCCTCAATCGCAATGCACTTGCTTTCCTCCGATGGGTGTCAGTTCGATTGATGCTCAGAAAGATCTGTAATTAAAGACAATCATCTCGTACAGACACTTAAACTTACCGAAATCAGCGAATTCTGTTCCGTCGGAAAGTCAGGGAGCGACCACATTAATGTCCTGACCGCTTTTTGAAAGAGATATTGCAATAAAACCAGAGCTCTTCATATCGTCAACGAAGGAGCTCACATATCTAAGCGCGGCAGGCCTATTCTTAGGAATGGCCAATGCCTGCCGAATCAGCAGAAAACTGTCATTTAGGACATGAAATCCAGCATTAAGTTCAGCGGTCAGATGTAATGGTTGACGGACTCCTGCTGCAATATTGACTTTCCCATCCAGCAGGGCCTGAATCGCTGCCGCGGACGAAGGAAAGTGTGCTAATTTCGCATGCTTTAATGTGCGTGATAGATGTAGATCGTAGGCAGTGCCTCTTCCAGCCGCAATCAAGATGCCATCGCGATCAAGCTCTTCAACGGATTGATGGCGCAGTTCATCATGAACCAGATAGGTGCCTTCAATCACGACGTAAGGAGCCGAATAATCAAGGTCCTCGGCCCTTAAGGGGTCAATGGCAAGAAAACCCATATCACAGTTTCCCGCCTGCAGAGCTTCGAATGCTTTTCCTGCCGTATTGAAAGGAAACAGCTCAACCTCAACACCGATTTTATCTGCTAGGACGCAGGCCAGATCGACAGAAACACCAGCGAGCCGCCCATCTTCTGCTCGCTGCGCTAGAACAGTATTGCCCAAGTTTATTGCTGAGCGCAGTTTTCCCGTGGGCGCAAGTTCCGCCAGTACACCATCGTCAGAAACGCTCATGTAATACACTCCAATTCATGAAAAAAGATGGTTAATATGTTTCAACCTATTAATGGTTGAGCCTGAACTCAGGAATCAAAGGTAAACGCGTACCATCAGGTTCAGAACAAGTGAGTCTGGAATGCTCCTCTGAGCGTTCGGATGGATTATATATTGAATGTCAGGCTCCATGCGGATTCCAGGCACAATAAGTCCATCGTAGAATAACTCGAAGTTTTGCTCAGAATTTTGAGGGGTGGTTACGCCACCCGAAATTCTTTCTCCGTTTTTGTATTGACGTTTTTGTAGACGTGAAAGATTCGGACTAATCCAAAGAGTGGATACGAGAAATCCGAGTGCGTCCGTAGGACGCTGATGCCAGAACCCGCGGTCCACAACGGAGATGATGGCCTGGTCACCATAGGTTGAAACGTCATGTTGATTGCGAACGAACGCGGCGGCTACAATCAGACCGGTATCGAGACCACTGCCTTGCCTCAGCAGCATCTGATCAGCCATTAACCAGAATTTTGTCTTGTAGCCAATCGACGTGGGCCTGTTCTTATAAAGCTGGCCATCGAATGTGGTATACTGGGCATGAGCATATGAAAACCCGGCTTTATAATGCCCAATTAACTGCCTCGCTCCAATTAATGGAATGTACCCAATTTCGAAAGGGGATGTCCACCCGGTTATATGTCGGGTTGACCATTTCCAGCCAGTACGATCGAAAAGAGATCCTGAGTCAGCTGTTTGATCAATGGAAAAAAGACCAGATTGAATATACATGTTTCGTTTTAGATAGAAAGTAAAGCGACTAGCCCAACTTGAATTTGGGAATACAGTATAACTTATATCTTTTCCAGTTAGTGCTTTTACATTACCGCACAACGCATTTCCAACAAAGTTACAATTAAGTGGTGAGGATCCGAATGTCATGCCTACCGGAAAGCGGCCTAAAGCAATACTAGCCCTCCCATGGGCAAATCGTTCGTCAAAATAGGCATATGCCAAATGCATTGGGGAATCTCCAGAAGAACTTACAAGAAAATTCTCCGCTCTCACAAGAGAGTTGCCAGTATGAGTGCTAAGGTTTGATCCAAACCTGTTAATTCCAGCGAAGTAGCTGGTCAGTCCTGGAATGTGAAGCAGCTTGGCCCAATTGATATCCACGGTAAGAGCGATCTGGTTGGCTACGGCAGAGGTGCGTTGTATGCCTCCCGTAACATTCCCATTGATCAGGCTACGGTAGTCAATGGAGGTTACGATCCCTTTGTCGGCTAGAAAATTTCTTACATGACCTGGATCTCCATAAAAAGTCTGATATCTTGGCAGCACTCCTGTCGGAAAAAATGGAAGGTTTTTTGGCAAAGGCTTCGCATATTCAAGTTTTGGAGCGAGTTCAAGACCGCTATTTATCATTATCTGAGCAGATGATTTTTCAGAATAGAAGAAAATAGAAAAACACAGAGAAGTAAATATGCATATCCTGGCGTATGTTGTTTTCATTTTTTCACACATCAGTTCTTCGTTGGAGATTTTCTATTGCATAAACTAAATTTCTCTCAATACATTATACTTATCGTATAGAACATTATAAATGTTATTTTTTTGTATTTATTTATTTATTTATTTATTTGAAGAATCTACGCCGAAGGCAGATTCGACATGCCACACCAAAACATAGTATTGTTACCAACATCAATGTCATATTTTCTAACGAACTCAAGTCTCCCGTCGTCGAGTATTTTAAAGACCGAGAGTCCGGCCTGGACGATCTTGAACGAACCACCATCTCTCACAGTCTCTGGTGCATTATGCTCTGCCACCAGCATTCTACCACTCGGGTCTATATGGAATGTTCTTGGATGTATCCCTTGTGAGTCCACATGCTGGATCGGTACAGGCTTACCGCTTGACTGATCGATTGCGAACACGGCGATACTGTTTTCTCCACCTTTGAATACCTTTTGACCTTCTATCTCTTCAGTTTGTTCCGCGCGGTTGGCGACGTAGAGATAGCGTCCATTGGGATGCACATGAATAGCGCCTGCTGCTTGTCGGGCCCTGTCCTTGTCGGGTGTAGCAAGTGTCGCAGTCCGGAACAGAAAATCTGGCTCAATTTTTCCGTTATTCATCCGAAGGAGGCAGACCTGGTTCTGGGTCTCTATGGAGAGAAAAATCCATGGTCTGGTCGGATGGAAGTCCAGATGTCGTGGACCAAAGTTTCTCCCGTAATCGGGTGCGATCGATATCTCATGACTAAGGATTCCTCTGTGATAGTCGAAAATCTTTAATGCGCCAGGCTCTTCGGTATGGGTTGGAGTTCCTTCATTGCCCCGAGTTATGAGAATGGCAGACCTGTCATCGGGTGTGACGCGTGCCTGATGCGCATATATCCCGCCATCGATGGGGGATTTCTGCACGATTTCCTGCCCGACGGTAAAGTTGGGATGAATGCCGTAAACCCGTATGGCGGATGGTTTATTAAACGCAACCAGTATGTTTTCACCCACCCTGTCGACACTTATATGAATTGGTCGAGTTGGCAATGAAACAGCGTCTCCATGTAGTGATAAAGCACCGGTAAGGGGATCAACCCTGAGTGCGACAAGGTGGTGGGAGTCTCCTGGCGTGGCTTTATTGCTTGGCGCGGTGTTGCTGGTTGCCACATAAAGATACCGTTTTGACGGGTGCGGCCATGCATATTGCACATTGTCTACTAACGTAATGGCGTCCTTTTTCGTCAGTGTCAGTCTTTCCAGATCGACTTCGTAATGGATCAGTTCGGGGCCGATGTTTGCATATAGGGCCAATGCTGGCTTCTTCGCCGCCTCTCGTGCGCAGCCATTGTCGGCAGCAAAGGGAAAAGCAGCACTCGCTGTCATTCCTATCATGAGGTTCCTCCTATACATTATTTTTATCTCGTTGATTATTATTATCAGAAGAACACTACTCGTTGCGTATTACGGCAGGAAGCGACAATGAAAGCAGTATAGACATAGCCAGAAATCCAGCCATAACCATCAAGCCCATATTAAATGATCCCGTTCTGTCCTTTAGATATCCAACAATTGATGGGCCAATGAATCCACCCACTGTGCCAATTGTATTGATAAAGGCTATACCTCCGGCAGCGGCCTTGCCTTTGAGAAATCTTGTCGGAATTGCCCAGAAAATAGCTCGGGCTGAATTCACGCCGACAAGAGCGGCTGTAAGCCCCAACAGTGCAATCAGCGGGTGACCGAAAAAAACGGCGATGACAAACCCAGCGGCGGCCAGGGTGCAGCATAGAGTGAGATTGAGGATTTTGCGACCAGAATGATCGGCGTATTGCGCCCATACCATCATGCCGATACTAGCAACGGCATATGGGAGAGCAGAAATCCATCCAATCTGGGCGTCTGAGAGACGCTGTAGTTTGAGAATCTGGGGAAGCCAGATCTGAATGCCGTATGATCCGATGGTAAAACCAAGATATACTCCAGCACATATCCATACACGCATATCACGTATCGCAAGACCAAAATGACTTATCTCGCGGTCAGATTTTTCATTATTCAGACTCTGGATGATAATGTTTTTCTCGTCTTCAGAAAGCCATGATGCGTCGGCTGGACGATCACTAAGAAGCTTGATGGTCAGGAGGCCAATAATAACCGTTGGAACGCCCTCCACGATAAAGAGCCATTGCCAGCCGGCCAAATGTAGCATTCCGTCAAGCCCGAGCAGCATCCCCCCCAATGGTCCACCAAATACTGATGAGAGGGGGATCGCCAGAAGAAACCATGCCAGGATTCGAGCTCGATATTCTGCAGGAAACCAGGCTGAAAGGAAAAAGGCTATGCCGGGGAACAATCCCGCCTCCGCCATACCCAGCGCAAATCGCAGTAGATAGAAGCTTGTCGGATTGAAGGCCAGACTCATGGCGCATGACACCAGGCCCCATGATATCATGATCCGCGATATCCACGCCCGTGCCCCAAACCTATACATCATTAGATTACTAGGAACTTCAAATCCGCAGTAACTTACAAAAAGTATTCCAGCCCCCCAACCGAACTGCGTTGCCGATAGGCCGATGTCCCTGTTCATCTGCAGGGAGGCAAAGCCGATGTTGGTTCTGTCAAGAAAATTGAAAAGATAACCAAATGTAAGGATTGGCAGCATGCGCCACATCACCTTGCGGAAGGTGGCTTTGCGCAAACCGTCTGTTTCCTGCAGATACTCGGCCGGATTTGAATGGTGTATGGAAGCTTCGCTCATCGGCGTCCTCCTATTTTGCTACCCCTTATAGCTGGGGTATTTATTTTGGAAGGGGCAGGCCTATCCCGCCGTACAGCTTCAGCCCTTTGAACTTGGTGACGCGAATGCTTCAAGTGTCTTCAGCAATGACGCGTCAATCGCTATTCCTTCCTTCTTGCTGCGAGCGAGGTTCCTGTTTTCGATCTCTCCCGGAACCAGGACTGGCGTGGCAGGGTCGGCCGCTGGTGTCGAGTGAAGTATCTTGGCAAAGTCGTTCATGCGATGCGACAGCCATTGGGCCGAGCCAAGGCGCTTGGTGTCGATCAGAAGAAAATAGTGCCCGAGGTTTTGAGGCTCTTCTGGTGAATCCACCCAAGATTTGACATGAGTGAGATAGGCTGCGCCAGACAAAAGCCCCGCGAGGAGATCGACAACCAGGGCCATACCGTATCCCTTGTGCCCACCAATAGGTAACAAAAACCCATTTAATGCTTCGTTGGGGTCAGTTGTTGGTCTGCCCTGTTGGTCTGTCGCCCAAGTGTCGGGAATTTTCTGCCCGGCCTTCGCAGCGTTACGGATCTTGGCCCGCGCTGCAACACTGATGGCCATGTCCAGAATGAACGGATCACCGCCGGGGTTGGGAAAGCCGAAGCCACAAGGGCTATTGCCAAGGCGAGCCTCCTTCCCTCCCCAAGGAGCTATGGTCGTGGTTGCGTTGCTTCCGATCAGGCTAGCAAAGCCGGCTTCGGCCGCAATATAGCTATAGGGCGAAACTGGTCCAAAGTGGTTGCTGCCCCTAGCCAGAACCAAGGCAGCCCCCGTGTCGGATGCATTTTTCATGGCAGCTTCCAGTGCGCGGTAACCCACGAGCGGACCGACGCCGTTATCGCCGTCAAGGCGAGCCATGGCTGGTGCGACCTGTTCTAGCGAAATGTTTGGGCGTGGATTAATGCCAGCGATCTGAAGTCTTTCCCCATAGGACTCAATGCGGCCAACACCGTGGGTGGTAAGACCAAACATTTCTGCCATTATAAGAATACGTGCGGCGTCAGTCGCATCGTGCGCCGAGAGACCCAAACCTTCGAGGGCGTTGATTGCAAGTCTGGTCAGTTCGGCTTCGGGCAGAAACTGCTTGTTTTCCCTGTCTTTCATTTTATTATTTATCCTCGCGCAGAATTGTTTGAGTTTATTTTTAGTTGATCTGAAATCTGCGTTTTTCCCCTGTAATCGTAGCCACATTGAGCTTAAAGAAAACCGTCAAATAGCTGCGTTCAATGCACAGGAATCTTGAGGGATGGATACGCGCCTCCTAGAGTGCTTTACCACTTTTGCAGAGTGCGGGTCGGTTGCAGAGGCTGCTCGACGGCTGAATATTGCCCCGACGACTCTGGCCCTTAGAATTCGTACGCTTGAGGCGGAGTTGGGGCTTGGGTTGATGGCGCGTTCTGGTCGCCTCTCCCGCCCAACCCCGGTAGGGGCTTTGCTTGCTCAGCGCGCGTCGCGCATATTGCTTGATGTCCGTGAACTCAGAGCGCTTCAGGAAAGTAATATGCCACGCGGGCAGTTGCGGCTCGGCGTAGCGCAATCTGCAATTACAGCCTTGCTGTGCGATGTATTGCCCGCGTTGACCAGAAAATATCCCGATCTTGAGATTGTCGTGCAAAAAGGGTCGTCGGCCCAGATTTACAGCAAAATAAGGAGTGGAGAAATTGATGTGGCATTTTTGTTCCATCCACCATTCCTGCTGCCCAAACGCTTCATCTGGCGCCCATTGAGGGAAGAACGTTATATCGTGATTTTGTCGACGTCAGAGACATTGCGTGATGCATTGCAGCTTCTGCGCGAACGTCCGTTTCTTCGCTACGATCAGTCTTTATGGTCTGGCCAGATCGCTGACAATTATCTTCGTCAACATCACATTCGTCCGCATGTAAAAATTGAACTTGATGCGCTCGATGCCATTGCGGTTCTCGTTCATCGTGGCATGGGCGTTGCGTTGGTTCCGGACAGGAGCATTCCGTGGCCTGAAGGTCTGTCGATCGAAAAACTTTCGCTGCCCGAGCCGTCTCCGATGCGCGAACTGGGTCTGCTGTGGCCTTCGACTTCAGCGCATACGCGTCTGATACAGATAGTCGAACAGGAGACTGCGAATGCGCTAAGAGGTGTTAATCGATAGCTGTGGGTCCTGACGTCTCGCTGCGTCTCGTCTGGTCGGATCGAGAAATCTCTCGTTTTTATTTCCTCTTTGTGATCCCAATTCCCTTGTTTAGTGGGTGGGGTAGAGGTGGCACCCCATTGTTCGGATAGTTTTTTGGGCCTGATAAGCTGTACCCGGTTGGGTGATGTCACGTTAACTTTGAGCTGTGCTACACTGATTGGATGAACACGAGTTCAGTGAGTTACAAACGGCATCGCTTCCCGCGCGAGGTGATCGCGCATGCGGTGTGGCTGTATTTCCGCTTTCCGCTGAGCTTTTGTCTGGCGGCTCCGTAAGATTTCAGCCGGTCCGTGATCATCCGTCTCGGGCGGGCTCCCTGTTGTTTAAGAGGTCTGGTCAGCAGACGCTTCGCAGCCTTGGTATTGCGGCGATTTCGTCGAGAACATAGCCGTCCTGGTCGTCCGCCCGCCACAGCCAGTGTGGCGGGCCCTGGATCACGATCCGGACTGCATCAGGATGCCAGATATCCCCAGTTTGGCTGCCTTGCGACGCAGGAGGCGGGCGAATGCGGAGCCGAATTTCACAGGCTCCAGCGGCGGATCGTCTCATAAAAGACAATGGTCCCGCGCTCCAGAAGCGGCTCCTCTGTCAATTGAAAACTCAGCGGAAAGCGATGTCGCTTTTAATGCACTGATGTCTCGCTCATCAGCGCTGTTTATCACGGGACAGAGTTAACGTGGCATCGCTGGCTTTCCAATGGCCATGAGGAACGCCGTACCGCACTGCTTGCCTGAACGGCGCGCCGTCCGCTCGCCGCTTTCACGCTCGCGCCGAAGGCATCGGATCGCCGTCGAAATTCCGATTCCGAACCGCGTCGCTACTGAGCGGGCTGACCCGCTCGGTGCGCCGGCTTCGAGAACGCGCACCCGAAGATCGTCACTCAATGCTCGCGCTATCAGCATCTCCATCACTGAAAACGGTGAATCACAATCCACGCCCAGCGTCATCCCCCACGATTCATAGTTCAGTGAACGCGCTCTCGGGAAAACAAACAGCACAGCGAGCTCGAAATTACAACCCTCATGACACACGCTCAGCGGTCAACCGACGATACGTCGTAGGCAGATAGAAGAGAAAAACCTTTCTTTGCTACTGCGGAGTTACCAAGGAATATCTCCGTTCGCGTCGGCAAAACGGCCAGTGATGGCATTCGACTCGAGCAGTGCAAAGTGGACAGGCGCGGCGGCTCCTTCGGCAGATTCCTTGAAGCCGTTGCCCGCGGTGAGGTCGGTTTTGACGAAACCAGGGCTAACCGCATTGACGGCGATTGATGTGTGCCTCAGCTCCTGAGCGAGCTGTACGGTAAACATGTTCACCGCCGTCTTAGACGCGTTGTAAGCGAGCAAACGCGTCGAATAGTAAGGGTTTGTTGGATCACTGTTGGCATTGAGCGAGCCGAGTGTGCTCGACAGGTTGACGATTCGGCCTGAGTCTGATCGACGGAGTAAGGGTAGCATGGCCTGTGTCACAGCCACCAGACCGATGAAGTTGGTTTCCATAGTCTCGCGAATAACGGAGGGAGTCGTCACGCTGGGCATCCCGTCTTCTTTGATCTTCCAAATGCCGGCATTGTTTATGAGGATGTCTAGCTGGGTATGGCGCTCCTCAATGAGGAGGGCGGCAGCGCCGAAACTGGTGATATTCGTAACATCCAGTGGAACATATGCAGCCGTGATGCCTTGTGCCACCAACCTCGCTGCCGCCTCTGCGCCGCGCTTTGCATCGCGCGCGCCGATCAGGACGGTAACCCCCGCCTCTCCAAGTTGGCGGGCGATCTCGAAGCCGATGCCCTTGTTCGCACCTGTGATAAGCGCAACGCGGTGATTGGTGTTCATGATATTTCCCGTAGCTTGGTAATCAGCTACGACAAATATATAAAGTGATCTGTCTTTACGGAATTCGCATATGGCCTCTGCTCCGATCACCACGCTGACCGCCCGGAAAGTGCCACGGCAAGCACGTGCGACCGTGACGGTAGATGCAGTCTTCGAAGCTGCGATTCAGCTTTTGGACGGAAATAGTCCAGTGACGATGAGTACCACCCAGATCGCCAGACGAGCTGGCGTCTCGGTCGGTACAATTTACCAGTATTTCCCGAACAAGCAGGCCTTGTTCTTTGCTCTGTCCGCAAGTGTGCTCGACGGGATGGCGAGCAATGTGGAGCTAGTTTGCCGTCAGCACCATGGCGAGTCTCTACGCGTAATGACGAGGGGTCTCGTTGACGGTTACTGGAGAGCGGTGACGGGGCAGTGTGCTAACGCGCGTGCCGTTCACAAAATTTCTATTGCCGTCGATACAGCGCCGCTCATCGAGGCCTTCTCCCTCAGGATAGAGGACGCAGCGGCCAAAATGTTCGCGAGCGCCCCAAACGTGTCGTTCCCGGATTTGAGGATGACGACAATCACCCTATTGACTTCGCTGATCGGCAGCATCCGGACTATTTTCGAAAGACTTTTGCCCAAACCGTGGGCTTGCGATTTTCAGGAGCAGATTGCGCTGATGTGCGAGGGCTATATTACCGCCACTGCTTCACATGACTTATCGAAAAGCAGTTGAGCCCAGCTTTCTGCGACTGGCTTACGGATGCTCAACAGTCTGAGGCTTCATCCTCCTTAACTGGCGACACGTTGTATTACGTGCGATTCCTCACGATGGATTCTAATCTGAAGTGCAACACGCGAGGATTTATCGTGGTTGCGCCTTCTGATGGAGCCGCCCAATGCCACGTGGATTTGTCCATATGACCCTGCGCGAGATCGCCCGCAGGACGGGTCGCGGCGCCGTCACGTTAACTGGCGTGGGGTTTTTCAGGCGGCGAGAGCGGTCGCGCTGTTCTATTGAGCGTAAGCCCTGGCTCGATGGATATGACGGAAAAGAACCGTGGAAATGGGGGCGGGTGGGACGAAGATCTTACGGACAGCGGAGAAGACTGAGACGAAACGCTGGCATCCGCCTGGGGAACGGAATTTCTGCAAGATCTGCTCTAATTTTCGAAAAGGCAGATGGCTGTTTTCGGCGCGGTTGTTCAGCCCCTTGTGAGACAGATGCCTGACCGACAGGCCGAGCTCTTGTCTGACAGCGCCTTAAGATTTCAGCTTGTCCGTGATCATAGGTCTCGAGTGTATGCCCCGTTTGTTCAGAGGTCTGGTCAGCAAACGCCTTGCAGCCCTCGTATTGCGGCTGGTCTGCAGGATTTCGTCGAGAACGTAGCCGTCCTGATCGACCGCCCGCCACAGCCAGTGCGGCTGTTCCTGGATCACAATCCGGACTTCATCGAGATGCCAGATATCCCTCGGTCTGGCTGCCTTGCGACGCAGAAGGCGGACGAATGCGGAGCCGAATTTCAGGCTCCAGCGGCGGATCGTCTCATAAAAGACAATGATGCGGCGCTCCAGAAGCATCTCCTCGATCAGTCGAAAGCTCAAGGGGAAAGCGGAAATACAGCCACACCGCATGCGCGATCACCTCGCGCGGAAAACGATGCCATTTGTAACTCACTGACCTCTTGTTCGTCAGATCAGTGTAGAACAGCTCAAAGTTAACGTGACATCACCTCCTCTGTCCCGTCGGGGAGGTCTGCCCTGACTATCGCACACGGCATGGAGTTTTGAGTTCAGGTCGCCCCTTGTCCGTCCGATATGGCGGGGAAAAGCCCCTTTTTGAGCAGGGAGGCGGCTGTCCGGTGAGCCTTGAGATGTGCGGCATCGATCATCAGGCGCGTCGAACGGCCTGCCTGTTCCGTCAGGGCGACAAAAATCCTGTCAAAGACACCTAGGCGGCTCCACCGGATGAAGCGATTATACAAGGTCTTGTGCGGGCCATATGCTTTCGGGGCGTCTTTCCACTGAACGCCGTTGCGGATCACATAAACAATCCCGCTCAGAATACGCCGGTCGTCCACGCGCGGCACTCCGTGAGCAAGAGGGAAAAACGGCCCGATCTTCTCCATCTGGCTCCCGGACAGCAAAAACATGTCACTCACAGGCTTGATCTCCTTCGATAAGCCTGCGATTCACAACACCCCTCTCAATTCAACGAATTAACAGGTCCTGAGCCTGGCGCGATCTGAGGTTGTGTCTGGGCGCTAGGAAAGCAGGCCAGATTTTTGATAACTTTTTATAATTTCGTCAAAAACGGAGATATCAGATCGACTCCGCGCAAGCAGCTGCGCGCCGGAAACGGAGGAAAATACCGCCTGTGCGCGTATTGTGCGCTCTTGCGGTGAGAGGTTTGCGGATGCCTGTACAATTTCACTGAGCCATGCGACGTTCACATCGGCGAAAGTCTGGACCTCGTGCTTCACCGCGTCTGGCAGGTCGTCGTATTCCGCGCTCATAAAGCTGCACAGACAGAGCCTGTTTCCGTTTTGAAGTGAGCGCCTGAATATCTCCGGGTAGCGAAGCAGGCATTGTTCCGGCACCGGGTTCGCCTCCCGCAGGCTTGTGAGATCTGCGAGGGTGTCTTCCCAGTAACGGCGGGCCACGGC
>NZ_AUBI01000033.1 GCF_000429165.1 Acetobacter nitrogenifigens DSM 23921 = NBRC 105050
CGTCACGGCAAGGCGACGTTGCAGGCCGCGTTATCTTATCGTGCCTGCACGCTTCCTGTCGGTTGGAGCCAGCTTCGGCGTGTGATTTGGTGAGATTCGTTCACACAGCTGAACAATTAGATTGACTCCGTGGCTTCGCAGTGCATTTTGACTTTTGTGCTGCAGTTCTATCCTCGTCAACGGCTGCCAAAATTCTTCCCATAATTGAGCGTGATAAGAGACCGCATTATAAAGCGAGCCTCGCTCTGTATAATCTGGATTGCCCGCATAGGGGCAGCCCCAGATCAAACTCAGCCCACGAGTTCAGTCAACTCCGTGAGGCGCCGACGAATTTCTTGTAGTTCAGCCTCGAGCGCATTCTGGCGAAGAGTCAGCCTACGTTTTTCCTCGCGGAGGGTTCCAACGTCGACGCGATTTCCAGGGCTCATTACTGGTTGCACTTCCCTGCGGAGGCTCAATATCTCCTTACGGGTTACGTCAGGCCTGATGAGACCTCGCTCATTTGCCAGCTGGAGCTGTACATCGGTAAGAAGCGTGATTTGATATGCTGTTCCATAGCTTCCCGGACACTTTTCGAGCGGTATTTTACCTGTATCTACAGCTCGGGCTATTTGCCGGAACTGAGTGGCTGTAGCATCGGAAAAAGGAAAGAGTCGTTCGGTTCCTGACCTCAACCGCAAATACTCGCTCTTGGAAAGCACGTTTTCCAACTCGAGCAGAGATCGGCCTATTGACAAAAACGCGTCCCGAGCCTGCCCCCACTTTTCAGAAATCTCCGCTCGCGCAGCTAATATTTGCGACACCTTATTCTGATCGTTTAGAACCGAGGTCCCTGCAAATACCTCCTTAATGACGTCAACTACTTCTCCAGATATAGTAACTTGAGATGCCAAATCTTGGGAACGTCCGTCGGCAATTTCTACCGGATTCTCATCGTCCATAAGCCTCAAGGCTCGCGCTCGTCCAACACGTTGACGGCTACTCATAACTGCACCTTCCTCTTGGTGAACGCCCAAAGCTCTTCGAACGGCTCCTGGCCTCGACTCTTCGTAAAATCCAACAGCGTCAATCCTTGCGTACTGGGCACATGGACGTCCTCCAACTGTGGCAGCTCCACCGGGCATACGTCGGCCACTTTGATCAATCGGCCGCGAACCTTTGCAAAGGAGTTCGTTCTGCGGTTAGCTCGATTCAACACCAGAACACTATCGCACTTGGTTGTCTTCAGCACCTCAACCCAAGGCGCTACACTATCGACGTCATCCTGAGTACAAACAGATGGAACTATGACCAAATCTGATGCTTGAGCGAGATTTGTGATCGCCGCCATATGATCTTCGACGCTCGGTGGGGTATCGATAACGATTAAATCAGCCCGTGCTGCACTCTTGAGCGCGGCCCGCCAATTCTGCAGCGAACCCGCAATAACCGGCACAGGGACAAACTCCGGGAATTTACTCAAAGTTTGAGCCCGTCTTTGACCCCATTTATCCAACGTACCTTGACGATCATAGTCAACGCCAATCACGTTTAACCCGCTTTGTGCGGCTGCCGTAAGAAGATGCCTCGCAATTACAGACTTGCCGCTACCTCCCTTTGGCGACGAAACAAGTACCACCTTTGTCATTGCACTCTCCTTTATTCAAAAAAGACAGAAGATAACATCATCGGACACACGCTTACACTCGCGACGCAAATTAGACATGTCTAATTGCTCTTGGCAATCGCAGCGGCGGGTTAATCGGCGTTGCTTGTGGCAGCGTGCCGAATTAGACATGTCTAATTCGGTTATTTGCGCATTACGCAGAGTAGGCTCGTCGCTGAATGTTGGCCCACAGAAAAGTTAATCATTCAATCCAAAGGCGCTTGGGAAGTTTTTCTGATCTTACCTACTCGCGGAAGAAATTCGGTGACCCCTCGGTGACAGGCGTCTCCTCATACCCGTTAGAACTTATGTTTTCATTGTTCGATCTGGTTTTTTAGTCGAAGCTTCACTCTAATGGCGCTTCCTTTTGCTGGCGCGGCCAACGCGGCATTTGGATGATCTGCGCGATAATGCGTTCGGGTGTGTGCACATCAGTAGAAACATTCCCCAGGGTCCCTATCCGTGATGGCTAATCTCTCGCTTTGCTTGACTTGCGGACGGGGTGCTGCGTGTCCCTGAAGTTTTATCCTCTTTGACGTAGGTACGATCCGGCGAGATCATAAAAGAACACAAGTAGGTTGAGGCTAGACGCCTCGGTTCGGGTGGATTTGGAGATCGTGCCTTCGCCGGGTCCGTTTTCGTTTTTTAAGTTGGGTTCATGCACCGGGCGCTACGCGTCGCACCGCCCGGAAGATTGGTGCCTTATCGGCAACATCCGTGCGAGCAGAGTGTATAGCGGCCGCAGCTTGGCTCTCGCTGGACGTGCATCATGTTTCGCAGGAAGGCGCTAATCATGGGCCGTCACGCATAAAACACGCGTTGCGCCCAGATAGGTAATTGCCGCTAAGCCGGGGAAAATTGTGGTGCTCTGCGTGTGATCGATTCTGTAATAACATGTTGCGCAATACAAACTGTAAGCAGACGGGTCGCTCGTCTGTTTCGCGCGGTCCATTCGAACAAGAATGGATCAAAAGGGCCTCGCTCAGTATACCGACGATGAATTTAATTGCTCGAATATCCAGCAAAAAAACAAGATCGTTTTAGGTGAGGGGGTATTTGCTCTCGCACGATAAGGAGTTAACCCCGCCGATAACTGTGATTGCTAATCCGTCTGAGCAGTGCTATCGATTTCCTCAAGGCCAAATATGCGTGTCGCGTTTGCCGCATCCCACTCTACGTGCAATTCGCATGGTAACGCCTGTAAGCGGTAGCTGTGTCTGACTACACTTGGGTCAAATAATAACTTAAACGAAGACCGCTTTTTGTAGTATTTACTTGTAATTAATAATGACCCGGTCCACAGATTTAAGTTACGGTCTGTAGGTTGCTATGTGCCGTGCTGAGCGAACGCCTTTGGTGTCATGCCATTGAGGCCGGTGTGGGGCCTGACGGCGCTGTAATTGGCTCGCTAGGAGTCGATGACTGTCCGAGCGTGGGCGATGTTGCGGAACCGGCCATTGAAACTCTTGACGAACCCGTTGTGCTGCAGCTTTCCCGGTGCGATATAGTGCCACAGCATCGACCGCTTTTTCTGCCAGATTAGGATCGCGTTCGAGGTCATCTAGGCGCCATTGTCGCTGACGATCATCATGGGAGAGCGTCGACTTTCTGCGATCCGGTTTAGTTCGCGGCCAAGCTGTTCGCCCGACAGCGATGTGTCGGCGACCAGACCGAGGCATTCCGGGCTGTAGTCGTCGACAACCGTCAGCACCCTGAAGCGCCGTCCGCTGTTCAACGTGTCCGATACGAAGTCCAGGCTCTAGCGCTGGTTCGGCCCGTCGGGCAGCGTCAGCTGCGAGCGCGTGCCCAGCGCCCGTTTCCGGCCGCCACGTGTAGAACGTCGCATCGCTGATCCCGTGCCTGCGGCATAGATCGGCCACCGACACACTCGCCTGATGCTCTTTCAGGATCCTGAAAGTCTGGCCTGCATGATACGCGATCTCTTCGTTGCCTGTCTGCGGTTGGACAGACCTTAGTCAAAAACGAGGGTATTCCACGAGGCTCGGTCAATAAATCACCATTTAACTGCCACTGTCTGATTTTCCTCGATTAGACATCGAGCGGAATAACCCTCGTTTTCCGTCCAAGTGCTTTAATCAACAGCCTTAGCCGGTCAACCTCTTTGGGGAAACCGGGGCAGGGGAGGGGCGTAAAATAAGCCCCTGATCCGTTACTTCGACATTTGCGGTGGGGTACACAGCAAGCGCCAAAGAAAGGGGCTTTTGCCATTTCGATTTAAAGTGGAACAACTCTTTGTAACCTGGTCCGAATTGAGCCTTAAGCGCCGCCCAAGTAACCATTTTTGGCTTTTCTAATACGTGTAGGCGATATGCTAGCCACACGTAAGCATCTAGCGCGGCCGAGTTGTTTGATATTGCTCGGACAGCAGCTTCATGAACAGGAACCGGGTGTTTCTTCAATTGTTCGAAGTAACCTTCCGACAATTTAGCTAATTCGATTGTACCGCTTGTTGATTTATTAGATGGATCATCTAGGAACAGCGCGCCGTCTACTATCGCTTGATTTACCAGCGCGTTGGTGCCTTTTCCGTCATTAATATGAAAAGTTAGACGACATCTGCTGATGCGTTCGGCCTGATCTTTTACGGACTTCGCTGCTGAGCCGCTCGGTGAGATTCCTATACGACGCATCCACTGTCTGAGACTGCTCCCTAACTCAATCTCACGTGAGTTGGTTCTAACAGCCTCGGTTTGCAGAAATAACAAGATTAGTCGGCCGTGGGCACCAAACGGAACGCCGACATGAACAAGCTCATCTGTCTGCCCTACTGGTTTGATTCCTGGTTCGATGATTAATCGAATCCTATCGGACGACATTTGCCAAGGTTCACTCGGCTGTAACCGACGGTGTGGCAATGCGCATTGTGCCCAACCAGAGTATATAAATCCGAGGCCGTTCTCCTCGTCAGACATATAGGCTGAAGCGGCTTCGACTATGTCGCGGTCTAGGCCAAAGTCTAGAGCATGCTGCTTGCCTCTCGCCTCAAGCAAGTCGTGAATCGTAGCCATTGCGCTCGAATCCCTTGTGAACGCTGAGTGTATTGCACAATTAGTCTCGATTCTGCACCGTGTGATTTAGTGAGGGCCTTGAGCAAGAAAGCTCTTCACTGTTCTGCCGCAGGTTGGCGGGTGACTGATTGTGTTTTCAATGTCCTCAGATGTGCGATTTGTCGCCTGATAGCGGCGACAAATTTTGGACAGTTCCAGTGTTCTCTGTCGGACGTCACGTTCTCGTTTGACCGTGTGTTTTGGTGAGCGGTTATGTGTGAAGTGGTGAGGATTCTAATAGTGATTAATAGTATATATTAGTTTGCTCACTACTTCACTCGGGACAACGCGGATTAGTGCCGATTCGCGCGCGATGGGTGCTCACCACTTCACACGCTGCGATCACCAAATCACATGGTGGTCGAGTTAATGCAATTAACGGAGGATGTGCGTAACTTGAAAGTTGGAACTTGTCGGATCAACTCGAAATCGTCGGGCTTTTATCAGTAGTGGTGCAAAAGCAAATGCGCGGAGCAGTGAGGCGTGAAATGGGTAAAATATGTTGCCACGGAGGCTGGGAGTGCTTTTAGCTCGACTGTGCATTGCAGCGCCAGAAACGAGTCAAATCATGCGCGGCCTTGGGATTTTGCCGCTGTTTCGATGTCGCGTAAGCTGGATGGACAGACCATCGGGCTTGCGTTCGAGTTTGCCGCTGACGGTCGAATGTCTCGTAGTTTCGCCAATCTGGGAGAGGAACTGTGTGGGGCGGCTAGTGCGGCCGTAGGAGACCACTTGACCTGTGGAGAGGGTCCGGTCGCGTTGGAAAGTTTGTCACAACGGGATGCGACCGACGGGCCGAAGCCGCCATCATCTAGGAACTAAGGTCTCAAAATCACCATTTCACACAGGAAGACCCATTCAGGAGGCAATCGGGGTTACCATCTTCATTCCGCATGCGTGTCGGGATTTCGTGTTGCTGAGACCCCTTGCGAATTTTCAGTGTATGCGACTGCCGTGCGCTATCTCTAGTGTCGAGTCTTACCTGTCTGGATCGTATCCTCCGGCAGTGACGTAGTTGGCGCACTCGGCTCGGGAGAACATTGCCAAGAGCACATCGACGTTGTCCCATAGGGCAAGGACGGTCCGGGCGGCAGGAAGAGCAGTCTCACGTCGGCCTGTTCGATAAAGCGGTGGGGGCGTTCGCCCTTGTGGCTGGAGAAGTTGTCCATGATGACAATGCCGCCTGGGGGTAACTCCGGGACCAGAGCGCGCTCGATATAGACCTAAAAGGCGATCCGATTGATTGGGCTGTTCTTGAAGAATGGGGCGTTCATCCGGTGATCAGCCAAACCGGTGATGACGGTCGTCGTGCGCCAGCGACCAAAGGGCGCGCCCATGCGCAGCCGCTGTCCCCGTAAACGCCATCTGTGAGTGCGGGCCCTATTGGTCCTGGCCTAGGTTTCGTCGATGAAGGCGAGACGTTCGGGATCCGAGTCGATCTACCGGTCGAACTAAGCCTGACGCAGGTTAAGGATATCCGGCCAGTCCTGACCGCTGGATTACGTTATTGCGCCCACTGTATTAGGTGCGTAGCCCTTGCGTGCACTGGGTGGAGAAGTCGACGTTGCAGCGGTGATCTTAGCCGTTCGCGAACGGACCGCGCGGTGGAGGTTTGATCTTGTCGCTGCCGGTGGCGGTTGGATGTCTCGCGCGGCAGCCGATCTGAGTGGAGATTTGCGGGCGGCGAGACAGGCGCGACCGTCGCGCGTGGTGAAGGAGACGCTACTGGTGATTGGCGCGGGTCACCCAGTCGCACGGCAAGAGATCGAGAGCTTCCGTGACGCTCCCTTGCATCAGGTGTTGGGATTCAACATTCGTGCGACTGAGGATAGTCTTTTTAAGACATAGGTCATTTCTGATTGCTTAAACGTTCCTTTGGCCGTGCGAATTTTCCCCGACTGATGAGGTTTTGCTTGGGGGGAGGTGGCCACTCCATGGAGTTAGAGAGGCCACCTGGGAGGGATAAACGCTATCTCATTCCTCATGGAATTAGTTTTCACGAAACCATGCGCGGACTAGGATTCTTGTCTAGATTTCGTGTTAATGAGACTCTCCGAGCGAGTTGGATTTCTACGACTGACATGCTCTGTCTCCAGGATATTCCGCGCTAGTGTCGCCTGATGGCTGATATTCTCCTACAGACAATCCGCCTTGCCGAGGCGCTTCTGTTTCGTGGGCCCGGCGTAGTTCCGGCCACGACGTTGGCCCGAGCTTTGGGGCCAGACGTCGATATTTCGGCAGTGATGCAGGTGGTCGCCGAGCGCACGTCCGGATTGGGTTTTGAGCTGGTTCCGGTGGGTGACGGCTGGATGTTTCGCACGGCTGCCGATCCTGGCGAAGCGCTGCTTACGGCCACATGAGAGCGTCCGCAGCGGCTGCCGCGGGCGGTTCTGGAGGCGCTGCTGGTGATTGCGGCGCGCCAGCCGGTCACGCGGCCGGAGATCGAGAGCTTCCGCGATGCTCCTCTGCCGCAGAAGACGCTGGCGACGCTGCAGGAGGGCGGCCTGATCCGTCCCATCGGCCGTAAACCGGTCCCCGGGCAGCCGCAGCTTTGGGTGACGACGGAGCGGCTCCTGGCGATGTATGGCGTGCGGTCTCTGGCCGCACCTGGATCCACTGCTTGAAGGCCTCAGGGGGCCGATCTGAGGAGATTTGCGCCGGATTTTAGCTGTCAGTGTCCGGCATGGATGCGAATAGAGTTTCCCATAAAATCAATGAGTTAGAAATTCCGCTTGCGAGCGCCTGGTTCGCTGAAGACGCGAATGGTCCGTAGATGATGCGAGGGACGGGATGCGGAAAGGTCGTCTCGGTCGAACGAGTTCTTCATAATCTATTGATATCAGGGTGTTTTCAGTTGGACTTGGTGTGATTTCGGGCCGTGAAAAACATAGCAGGGATTATCAGACGTGATAATACCACTTATCGCGTGTGCGTGAATTAGAGGATGGACGCGCCAATGGAATTCCGCCAGTGTCGCAACTCTCAAATAATGAGACTCGCTGACGGTTTCTGATGGCTGCGACTGACGACGTGTGGCTGCACAGCGTCCTGTGGCGTAGGTTCCCCGGATGGACGACCTCCCACTTTCAACGATCCGACTTGCCGAGGCGCTTCTGCTCCGTGGGCCCGGCGTCGTCCCGACCACGACGTTGGCCCGGGCTCTGGGCCCAGACGTCGATATTGGGGCCGTGATGCAGGTGGTGGCCGTGCGCACATCCGGACTGGGTTTTGAGCTGGTTCCGGCGGGTGATGGCTGGATGTTCCGGACTGCTGCCGATCTGGGCGAGGCATTGCTTGCGGCCACACGAGAGCGTCCGCAGCGGCTGCCGCGGGCGGTGCTGGAGGCCCTGCTGCTGATCGCGGCGCGCCAGCCGGTGACCCGGCCGGAGATCGAAAGCTACCGCGACGCCCCTCTGCCGCAGAAGACGCTGTCTACGCTGCAGGAGCACGGCCTGATCCGCCCCATCGGCCGCAAGCCGGTGCCGGGGCAGCCGCAGCTTTGGGTCACGACGGAGCGGTTCCTCGCGATGTATGGCGTGCGGTCCCTGGCCGACCTGGATCCGCTGCTGGAAGGCCTCAGAGGCCCTATCTGAGGCGGTTTGCGTCGG
Source organism: Acetobacter nitrogenifigens DSM 23921 = NBRC 105050 (assembly GCF_000429165.1). GTDB lineage: Bacteria > Pseudomonadota > Alphaproteobacteria > Acetobacterales > Acetobacteraceae > Acetobacter > Acetobacter nitrogenifigens. Next base: position 8,322 of record NZ_AUBI01000033.1, read on the forward strand.
ATTTCCGCGGTTTCCCACTGATAAAGTGAGGGCGCACTAAGGCGTGGTAATGCCCTCTTACCACGCGTTAGAATATGCTTGCCCTAATTGCTGCAAAAGCGCAGAATCCTGCGGTGCGATACGTGCAGGGGGCGTCGATAAGTGAGGCAGACGTGACAACGGAGCATCTGGATATCGCCCATCGGGAAGCCCTGGCCGCGTCGGAAAGCGCGTCGCTGCGGGATGCGATCGACGCGGCAAAGAACACAGCCCGCGTCGCAGCGCATGCGCCGGAGACGTTGCGGGCCTATGCGCATGACTGGCAGGCCTTTTGCGTGTGGTGCCGTGAACATGGCGCGGAGCCGCTGCCGGCGCCCCCACCCGTGGTGGCTGCGTGGCTGCATGAACTGGCGCCGCGCTACAGCCGCGCAGCACTGAATCGACGGCTCGCGGCGATCGGGTATCAGCACCGCATGCGCAATCTCGAATGGAGCGCAGGGCACGCGGCGATCCGTACAACGCTGCGCGCGATCGGACGCCTTCACGGCAAACCCCGAATACAGGCCGCAGCGCTCACGTCGAGTGAGGTCAGAAAGCTGGTCGCCCGGGACGTGAGGAAGAAAACTGAGTCCCTTGCGGACCTGCGCGATCGGGCCTTGTTGCTCATCGGCTTTGCTGGCGCCTTGCGGCGCTCGGAACTCGCGGCGCTGGCAACCGAAACTGTCAGCATTCAGGATACGGGTCTCAAAATCACCATTTCACACAGCAAGACCGATCCAGGAGGGGAGGGGGCGACCACCTTCATTCCGCGTGGCAGGCACAGCGACACCTGTCCGGTTCTGGCGCTCTCAACCTGGCTCAAAAAGGCCGACATAGAAGACGGGCCGCTGTTCCGGCCGATCAATCGCTGGGGACAGGTCGGGCGCGACGGGCTGAACCCGGATGGCGTCCGTCGCATCCTGCTGCGTCGGGCAAAGGCCGCTGGCGTCAAACCGCCCTCGGGCGAGCGCCTCAGCCCGCACGGGCTGCGCGCCGGCTTCGTGACCGAGGCGTTCCGCGCCAACGCGCGCGACGAGCAGATCATGGAGCACACCCGCCACCGTGATCTGCGGACCATGCGGCGTTATGTCCGGCGTGCGCGCCTTGATCTTGATTCTCCCGTGCGGCTTCTGGATATTTGAGCCGTGACGAGGAGCGTGGCGGAGATTGTCGCGGACGTGGACGCCACCGTCGAGCGCCTTGAAGCGTATTGCAACGGATTGTCCAGGAAGCCTGTCGCCTACACCTATAGCGACCGGAGACCGCCCGAGGAAAATGCACAGGACGAAGGTCTCAGTCTTCCTGCGCGAGCCCGACTGCCAGCGCATCCGCCGCGACCGTCAGGGGTCGTGGAACCGTTTTTGGCGCCTGCCTGGGAGGGTGAGCGCAGGGGAGGCGAGGGCGACGAGGCTCTCATTTGTGCTCAGCCCGACTGGCTTTATCACGTCCTGATCATTGATGGCCCTGAAGAGACGATGGTGCGGTTCCGCGCGGCGGCTGCGGGAAGCGGGCGTATTCCGTGGGCGCGGGATGTGTTCTCCGCTGAAGATCTGGCGGCGGCGTTGCCGACGGCGACAGGTCCGGCCGAGAACGGCCTGATCATGGGGCTGAGCCGACAGACCGCCCGGAGTCAGGCAAAGCTCATGGAGCGTGACGGGAGTAACGGTGAGGTTCCCTTCGATCTGAACGCCCTGTGTCCGGCGCCGCTGGACATTCTGTCGCTTGGCCCTGCGTCGCGTGATGCGCAGGCGTGGCTGTGGCGGCACTGGGGGACGTCACGTCCGCTGCGACAGGTTGAGGCCGTCATGGCGCCGCCGGATGATGTTGGCCGGGTCTGGGCGATCGGGTTCTGGTCCGCGGACTGGACGCCCTGGGCCGCCTTGCGGGGCCTGGCGACCGAATGGCCGGACCTGCGTTTCTTCATTCGTCCGCTTTACGATGTCTGACACCCCGGTTTTAGAAGCCGGGGACTGGTGCGGGCCGCTGGAGGCGCTGCTCGAAGAGGTGCGCCGCCGAACGCTTGATGTGCGGGCGTTGCCGCTGATGCAACTGATCGAGCAGTTTTCGGAATGTGTCGAAAGCGGCATGACGACACGGCCGCTGGAGCGGACGGCGGACTGGCTCGTCCTGGCCTCGACGCTCGTGCAGCTTCGGTCGAGCCTGATGCTACGCCCGGACACCGAGGGCCATCAGACCGCTACAGAGGAGGGAGAGCGGCTGCGCAGTCGCGTGCTGCGCGGGCAGGCGCTGGATCGGGCGGTCGAGGCTTTTGGCGCTCTGCCCCGGCTCGGAGAGCATGTCTTTGCGCGGGGCGGACCGGCGTCGGGTGATACGGCTGTTGGCGAACAGGCGCTTCTGGCCGGAGATTTTCTCGATGCGCTGCTCTCGCTGTATCGCCGCCGCCTGAAGCTGCAGCCGCAGCTGCGTGACCGGGCTGGCATGCCGGCCGCCTTTGAGTGTCTGAAAGTCAGCGAAGCGCTTGTGTGGTGGCGGTCGGTGTTGCAAGGCCGGGAGGACGAAGCCGGGTGGACCCTTGAGGACGGGCTCGCCGGGCTTGGTGCGTCCGGAAATGGAGAAGACGCGGCCGATCCGGGGCCGGCCCGACGGAACGCGGCGAAGGCCGCTCACTTCCTGGCGGCGCTTGAACTCGGCAAGCAGGGGGAGGTGCGTCTCGATCAGGCCTCCCTGTTCGCGCAGGTGAAAGTGACCGCCGCCGTGTTGTAAATGCTGAGACGCCGAGTAAAGGTCATGGACGCCGGAGCAACTTCGGCAGGGACATCTCCTTGCCAGCTCAATGTCGACTTTTCAGGTGTGGGAGTGATACCGCGCTTATTCATCGCAGCTTTTGAGTTTGTCCGAAGATAAGCTGTGAACGCCCGTCCCCAAATTGCCCGGCGGGACAGCCGGGTGACGCCGCCCCGATATAGCGTTTAGTGCGAAGCGTCGTGTCAGCAGAGTTGACAGGCTGCTTTAGCAAGGTCTGGCCTGCTGATCTCCCTTCGTGCTTCCTAGGAGGGACGCACGAGCGACGGTTCCATCCTAGGATCGATGGAGCAAAACGGCTATGCCCAACCTGAAAAGTGCCGCCCATGCTGCAGGCTCCAACCTATCGAGGCCCACAAAAAATCGTGCCACGCGAACCAGTTGATCTGATGGATAATCAGGTGGCAATTTTGCCATCAGACGTGCACCCTGATCGCGATTGCGTATGGCAGCCTGTCGGTCGGCGCGATGCAGAAGATCACGGAGTTCGCCCACAGTCGGGTCAGTGCAGTAGGCGGGTTGTCCGGGTTGCTGGCGCCATGACTCGTCGATTGTCCCGGCGTCGAATGGCTCGAAGCCAATTGCATTCACGATCGCCATAATGGTTCGGCGGGCTGCAGGATCGTCGCCTGACACAGGAAGCGCAACGCGATCAGCAACCCCTGTCGATCGGCCGCGGTGCGCCAGACGATCCGCGATGATGTTGTTGAACGCCTTGATGACAGGGCGACCAAGCTGCAGGGCGACCCAATCGGATTCCACCTGTCCTCCGTCAATGGCGGCGATGCGTCCGTCACGGGCCGGATAATAATTATTGGCGTCCACCACGACAGCGTGCGCAGGCAGGTCGGCTATCACGGACGCCGGCAGATCAGGCAGGCGGCAAAGGGGAATAGCAATGATCAGGACATCGGCGCCCTGTGCGATGTCACGCATGTCGCGGGCGACCGCACCCGTGCGGCGGGTGAAGTCTGACAGACTTTCCTTGCCCCGAGAATTCGTGACGACAACCTGATATCCGGCCAGCCCAAGCGTGCTCGCCAGGGCAGAGCCGACATGACCAGCGCCGATAATAGCAATCTGCATGGCTTGAGTTCCTTTTCGTAACTATTGTTGGTTACGAAAATATATCCCAGGATGGGCGCCGCAAGACGGCACTTCGTAGTGCCTCGGTTACCCGGGAGGAACTCATGTCGGAACGCAGCACACCGCCCCGTCCGCTGACGAAAGAACAAGCTACGCGTCCCGCCATGACCGGCTCGTGTAACCAGAACGAGGTGTTGACCCGCCTTGGAGATAAATGGACGATTATGGTGATGCTGCAACTCGCCACAGCGCCAGACCGCCGATTGCGTTTTTCCGCCATCAGGCGAGAGGTAGGCGGAATTTCTCAAAGAATGCTGACCGTCACCCTTAGGATGTTGGAGCGGAACGGACTGGTTATTCGGCACTATTTCGCCGAGGTGCCGCCACGCGTGGAGTATGAGATGAGCCCTTTGGGGTATAGTCTGGTGCCAACGCTGGAGAATTTTTCGGCATGGATCGCTGCAAACTGGCAGAATATGGAGGATGCGCGCCAGCAGTATGATCGAGGGCCCTGAGGTGTGGTGCCGAATGTCGGTTTACGCCCCCTGTTTTCGGATATTACCGGTGAGTTTTTACCGACCCGGAAAGCGGACGTATTATCGACGCTTGATTAGATTCTCTTGAAATAGTTGCTTCGATGCTGTGCAGAAAAACCATGCCGAACTGTCAGATGATCAGTGGCAGATAATCTGCGAGGCGCTCCAGCGACTCAGGGACCGTATTGCGGCGGACCCGCTTACAATCGCCGAAGATATCGACTTCAAAATAACGGATATCGTATAACCATGAGTAAGGAGTTGCTAGCACTACTTTGGCAGAAAATATTGGGAAGGGGATTCCCTTGGGCGGCGATCACTGATTCATAGGAGACCGGCTATGATGAGGGCTGGCGATGGACAGGGATTGGCGAGCGGATCTGGACGCATGGCTTGAGCCGTTTCTGGCGGGGCTTGGCCATAAGGCACAGCGCAGCATGTGCCCGGCCTACATTGCTGGACTGATCGGTCCGGGCGATCGCAAGAGCATCCAGCCGATCGCGGCCCGGACGGGCGAGGTTCCGTATGATCGGCTGCATCACTTCGTCAATACTGGCGGGTGGGACAGCGCGCCGCTCGAGGCGGCCCTGTGGCGCCACGCCGATCGCCTGGTGGGTGGCCCACGATCGTGGCTGATCGTCGACGACACCGCCTTGCCCAAGAAGGGCACGCATTCGGTCGGCGTTGCTCCGCAATATGCTTCATCCCTCGGCAAGAATGCCAATTGCCAGACCATGGTCTCCCTGACCCTGGCGGCGCACGAGGTACCGGTCATGGTAGGCCTGCGGCTGTTCCTGCCGGACAGCTGGATCGCTGACCCGACGCGTATGACCCGGGCGCGCATACCCGAAGAATATCAGACTGCCAGGAGCAAGCCCGAGATTGCGATCGCGGAAATCGACCGGCTGAGAGCGGCAGGTATACGGTTCGGCTGCGT
>NZ_AUBI01000034.1 GCF_000429165.1 Acetobacter nitrogenifigens DSM 23921 = NBRC 105050
GGGCGCAGCCGTGGCCCGCCGTTACTGGGAAGACACCCTCGCAGATCTCACAAGCCTGCGGGAGGCGAACCCGGCGCCGGAACAATGCCTGCTTCGCTACCCGGAGATATTCAGGCGCTCACTTCAAAACGGAAACAGGCTCTGTCTGTGCAGCTTTATGAGCGCGGAATACGACGACCTGCCAGACGCGGTGAAGCACGAGGTCCAGACTTTCGCCGATGTGAACGTCGCATGGCTCAGTGAAATTGTACAGGCATCCGCAAACCTCTCACCGCAAGAGCGCACAATACGCGCACAGGCGGTATTTTCCTCCGTTTCCGGCGCGCAGCTGCTTGCGCGGAGTCGATCTGATATCTCCGTTTTTGACGAAATTATAAAAAGTTATCAAAAATCTGGCCTGCTTTCCTAACTCTCATGCACAACCTCAGATCTCGCCAAGCATCGCCTCTTGAAAACAGTCGTGAGAGCCCTCTTTCCCGCAGACGGCCGTAACCGCCTGACGCTACGATCGGGCCCTCCACCACCAGGCGATGTCAGCTGGAGATGATTAGCGACACTGCACGCTGTCGATCACAGCAGTGACAAGCCGCCTGATATCCTCGCTCCCGACACTTTGTAACGCCAGTCGGCGACGAACGTAACCAAACGCGAGCTCGTGCCGAGGATCGGCGAATGCCTGCTGGCCGCCAGCGCCACTATGCCCAAACGCGCCAGCCCCAAGCACCGGATAATATTCCGAAGTCGAATGAAATCCGACCGCGAACGCCAGATGGCCTCTGGTCACCATGTCGTACCCGATTGACTGCACCTGAGCGAAATCCCGCGCAGTTTCTGGCGCAAGTAATGGATCGCGGCCGTCAACCCTGCCGATTGCCGCTGCATACATCTTCGCCATCGCACGGGCTGTGGCGACGCCGCCGAAAGACGCAGGACCGATGCGCCGGACAGCTTCGATGTTCGGCAGTTCCCATACCTCGGGATTACCCGGAGCGTGGCGGTTAAACGCGATGCCCGGGATGCTGTTCGGGTCGGTCGCGGCGGCGGCAAGCTGGAGACGTTGCTCGGGCGTAGACCTCGGGGCTTCAGAGGGGCGAAAGCGACTGTCCAGCGCCTCAGGCAGACCAAGATGAAAGTCGATGTCGCATGGCCCTGCGATCCGCTCCGCGAATATCTGCTGAATACTGCGACCAGTTACCCGCCACACCACTTCGCCGGACAGCGCGGCGATCAGCAGCGCATGATAGCCAAACGCCGCGCCGGGTCGCCAGAACGGACGTTGCGCTGCGAGTTGCGCCGCCACATGCCGTTCGTCAGAAAGTTCCTGAATGGTGAACCCTCGATAAGAACCCACCAGACCGGAACGATGCGCCAGCAACTCTCTCAACGTGAGCTCCGCCTTTCCTTCGGAGGCGAACTCTGGCCAGTAATGACTTACCCGTTCGTCAAGGTCGAGTATCCCATCCTGAACCAGCAACGCGACGACCAGATGAGCGGCGCCCTTGCTCACAGAATAGACGCCGAGCAGTGTGTCGGCGCCTATCGACGTCCCCGTCCACAAATCGACGACACGCTCGCCACGATGATAGATCGCAAGCTGCGCCTCAAGTCCGCCCTCCGCCATCGCGATCGTATTCAGCGCGTCCCGCACCCGCTCGAATCCGACTTCAACCGTTCCATTCACCATGGTTTGCATTGTCATGTTCTCCTTGCTCCCTCACTGGCCGTGACGATACAAGTTCAAGTGAACTTGAGTTCAAGGCCCTTTATGGGGTCGCTGAGTCTGGCAATGTCACAAGAGGGGGCGGCTACAGTCGCCGACCAAAAACATGTTCAAGACGCCATTACCGATCAATGACGTAGCCCGGCTTTTCGGAATTCGCGCATCAGCGCTGCGCTACTACGAAGAGATTGCGCTGTTGAAACCCGCGTGGCGCCAGGGCGGTCGGCGTTTCTACGATATACCGGCACTGAAGCGTCTGGCGCTGATCCAGCTATTGCAGGATGCCTGCCATCTCAGCCTTGGGGAAATTACCGACGTCCTCGCCACCGGGCCGAACGACAAGGGACGCACGATCCTGAATAATCAGATGGCGGCGCTGGAACAGACGATCGCCGCAGCGCGCGCCGCAAAGCGCTATGTGGAACACAGGATGACCTGCCCCCGGGAAGACCCCGTGCAGGACTGTCCGGTCCTTGATCGTGAAGTAACCGCATGGCTCGCGCAGCGCTTTCGCGGTACGGCGGGCGAAGATTCCGCAACGTCAATAGCGAAAGCCGACATGAAGAAGAACCGTCGCCAATAAACCTGTTTCATAGCGCATACAAAAACGCCGCCCGAAAATATCGAGCGGCGGAGAACCATTCCGAAAACCCCGGAACTATGCGGTATTCACAAATTCATATCACCTCAGCGCCAGACGTGGGATCATTCCCACTCGATCGTGCCGGGCGGCTTGGACGTAATGTCATAGGTCACCCGATTGACCCCACGCACCTCATTGACGATGCGGCTCGCCACACGATTCAGGAACCCCATGTCGAACGGATAAACTTCCGCCGTCATGCCGTCCGTGCTGGTCACGGCGCGCAACGCGCAGGCCTGATCATATGTGCGGCCGTCTCCCATCACGCCGACCGTCTTCACTGGCAGCAGAACTGCGAACGCCTGCCAGATCGCGTCATAAAGGCCCGCGTTCCGGATTTCTTCCAGATAGATCGCGTCGACACGACGCAGGAGATCGAGCTTCTCACGCGTGATGGCGTCCGTCGGGATGCGGATCGCAAGCCCCGGCCCGGGGAACGGATGGCGGCCCACGATGACCTCCGGAATGCCCAGTTCGCGCCCGAGGGCGCGGACCTCGTCCTTGAACAACTCACGCAGGGGCTCCACCAGCCCCATGTTCATCCGCTCCGGCAAGCCGCCGACGTTATGATGAGACTTGATTGTGACCGAAGGGCCGCCGGTGAAGCTGACGCTCTCGATCACATCCGGGTATAGCGTGCCCTGCGCAAGGAAATCGGCGCCGCCAATCTTCGCGGCCTCTTCCTCGAACACCTCGACGAACAGGCGGCCAATCGTCTTGCGCTTGATCTCCGGGTCGGTCACGCCTTCAAGCTCAGACAGGAACAGCTCGGACGCGTCGCGATGCACCAGCTTAATGTTGAAGCGGCCGCGGAACGTGTTGACCACCTCCTCCGCCTCACCCAGACGCAGCATCCCGTGATCGACGAAGATGCAGGTCAGCTGGTCGCCGATAGCCTCGTGAATCAGCACTGCTGCGACAGATGAGTCGACGCCGCCCGAAAGGCCGCAAATCACTCGTTTGTCGCCAACCTGCTTGCGGATCTTCTCGATCTCGACGTTACGGAAACCCGCCATCGTCCACGACCCGGTACAGCCGGCGACATGGTGCGTGAAGTTGCGCAGCAGCGCGGCGCCATGCGGAGTGTGCACCACCTCCGGGTGGAACTGCACGCCATAAAGCCTGCGCCCCTCGTCGGCGATCACCGCGAACGGCGCGCCTTCGGACGTCGCGACGGCGCGGAACCCCGGAGGGATCTGCGTCACACGGTCACCATGGCTCATCCACACCTGTTCACGCCCGCCGCGCGCCCACACGCCACGGAACAGCGCGCAATCCTCGGTGATGTCTACGAACGCCCGACCGAACTCCCGGTGGTCCGATCCCTCCACCTTGCCGCCAAGCTGGTTGCACATCGCCTGCTGACCGTAGCAGATGCCCAGAACCGGGACGTTGAGAGTGAAGACGACGTCCGGAACGACGGGAGCTCCCGCGTCATGAACGCTGGCGGGACCGCCGGACAGGATGACGCCGCGCGGCGCGAAAGAGCGGATGCGCTCGGCGTCCGCCGTGAACGGCCAAATCTCGCAATAAACGCCGCTCTCACGCACACGACGGGCGATCAACTGCGTCACCTGCGACCCGAAATCCAGAATCAGTATCCGGTCCGAATGCAGCGAGGCGTCGAGCGGCAGTGGCGTGTCCTGAGCGGGTCCGGTCATCGGCGGGTCCTTGCTGTCGCCGCCTCCGTCGTGGTGATACGATGGCATGGCGGCGGAGGTGTTGCGGCGGGTTATCGGCGCGGTATAGGACGATGGCGGCCCAGCGTCACCAGTTTCCATCCTTTTCGCACCTCTTTCACCGCATGGGAGGTGCGCCGGGCGAAGCGGACGCCCAGCAGAAGGCTCCGCCGCCGCCAACGAACCGGAGGCCGAGATCATGTTACGGCGCATTTTTCGGAGACCTCGCGCAATCGGAGCCAGCAGGCTCGGCGGCGCTGGCGCTCTTGTCGCCCTGCTCCCGCTTCTCGCGACGCCAGCTCTCGCGGCGCAGTCAGCCCAGGACGACCCCTACGGAAACTGGACCGGCCGTCTGGTTACGGATCGCGGCTCCTGCCCCGATCAGACGGACTCCGTCCTGCAGATCCAGTCAGACCGTCTGGTCTTCTCCCCCGGCACCGGGGCCCTGACCCTGCGCGGCCGTCCAGACGCGGACCACAAGCGCTTCCACGCGCAGCTAAAACTCACCGACGCCAGTCGTCGCCCGTTGCCCATGGTGTTCGAAGGTCACCCGGACGGCAACACTATCGCTGGCGTATTCGGGACGCCGACGTGCAGGGCTCATATCGTCATGACGCGAACCGCCAGCCATCCCTGGTCCAATCTGATCGGACGGTAAAGCCTACAGTCAGAGCGACATATCACAGGGGCGCGCTCATTATTTTCGAAGCCGCCCGGGGCCGCCCGCGTTTTCTTTTTCTGCAAAAAAGCAGAAAACTTCGTAAATTCAGGCGCTTTTCGTTAACGGGACAGCGCCCCGACACCTGCGCTATCCCACCTGACTGGCCGACACTCCCAGCAATCCCGCGATCAGTGCAAACCCACGCCCCCCTCACGCCTGAACCGTAAAGACCGCGCTGGAATACCTGAGACCAGAAAACAGACGACGCTCAAAACCGCTATCCAGAACGACGCCGGAGCGTTGCTCCACCATGATAACGCCAGACCGCCCCACGCCTCCGCCAGCGCCAGAGCCGCTGTGGCTGGCAGCGCGAGCGCAGGCGACAGCCCGACCCGCAGGATCGTCGCCCCCGGGCCGACCATAAGCGTGAAGACCAGCAACACTCCCGTCACCTGCGCGCAGCCGGCCGTCGCGGCGCCGACCAGCATCAGGAACAGAACTGAAAGAAGGGCCATCCTGACGCCCCGCGCCTCCGCCAGCTCAGGCTGAAGGCTTGCGAACAGCAAAGGACGCGAGAGAAAAGCCAGCATCGCCAGCGAAAACGCCGTGATCACCGCCAGCGAGGCGAGCGTTCCGCGCGTGACGCCCAGCACGTTCCCGAACAGCAGGGCTGTCGCCGTCATGGCGGAGTGGGTGAGCAGATGCAGGAACAGCGCGCCACACCCCATGGCGAGCGAGAGGATCATGCCGATCGCAACGTCCCGCCCTGTGGCGCGGCCCCCCAGCGCGCCCATGCCCGCGCCGGACACGACCGCCACCGCCAGCAACCCTACGAGCGGCGGCCAACCAAGCAACGCCGCGCCAACTGCGCCCGCGAAGCCGATATGCGACAACGCGTGCCCCGCAAAACTCTGCCCGCGCAGCGCAAGGAACCAGCCCACAGGCCCCGCCAGTACGGCCACACACCCGGACGCGGCGAAGGCCATGCGCATGAAATCATATTCGAGCATCGACAGAACCAGCAGCGACAGGGATATGGACAGGCGGCGCGGAGACTACGCGCGCAGGCGTTCGGCGCAAGCTTCTCTCATGCGGCGTCGGCGCTGACGAAAACTCTCCCTCGAGGAGACCGATACACTTCAACGGGAGCGCCATACAGGTCAGACAGCGCGGAGCTGGTGATCACCTCGTCCACCGAACCCAATCTGGCCCGGCCCCGCGCAATATAAAGCACCGAATCCATGACGCCGAGCAGCGGATCGATATCATGCGCGGAACAGATCACCGTGGCTCCCGCGCGGCGCGCGACATCTCGAATCTGCAACGCGGCCTCTCGCATACGCACGGGATCGAAACTCGCCAGCGGCTCGTCGAGCAGCAGCAATCGCGGCGCGCCCAGTAACGCCTGTGCGAGACGCAGCCTCTGCAACTCCCCGCCTGAAAGAGCATCGATCCGGCGTGCGGCCAGTTCCTGCGCGTCCGCCGCATGGAGCGCCTCGTCGATCCGGCGAGCATCTTCGGCATTCAACCGCGGCGGTCCCCATCGCTCGCCATGCAGGGAAGACGCCAACATGTCCCGCCCGGTCAGACGCACCCGGATCGGCGTGCGGCTTTGGGGCATGTAGCCGACGCTACGGTCGCCACAAACCGGTCGAGCCCCGAAAATACGCAATTCTCCGCCACGCACCGGCGTCAGCCCAAGCAACGCGCGCAAAAAGGTCGTCTTCCCCGCTCCGTTCGGACCGAGAAGACCGACAAAGCTGCCCGCAGGGATGGCAAAACTGGCCGATTGCAACACGACGCGTTCTCCATGACCGATGGAGAGCGCACGGCAGGAAACGGCGGAAACGGGCTCACGGACGCCCTCCGACGAGGCGTCATCCGCCACGACAGGCCGCGCCATCGTCAGCGTCTCGGCCGCCCCATCGGCGTTCATGCTCATGCAGGCCTCCGATTGGCGTCGACGCTCAGAGCATGCTCGATCTGATCGAGGATGCCGCCCATCCAGTCCTGCCAGCGCAGCTTCGACGGCAGCGTTTCCGACACCGATATCGTCGGAATCCGCGCTGCGCCAGCCAAAGACAGCAAGCGCGTGGTGGCAGGCGTCACGGTCTGGGCGTTGTAGACCAACATACGCAGCCTACCGCCCCGCAAATCGCTCTCGAACGCAGCCACGTCGGCCGGGCCAGGCTCGACGTCGTTCATGACCGAACGCTGAAACGCAGCGTGCGCTTCATCCAGCCCCAGCGCGTTGAGCAGCTGGTCGAGAAAAGGTTCCGTGGCGGCGACACGCGCGCCGGAAAACCTTGTACGCATTACTCGGATACGCGCGGCGATAGCGTCAATATCGCGCAGCAACGTTTCCGTTCGCGCAGCGATGGCGGGCGCCGCATCCCCCGCTCGCACCGAGAAGGCCGAGGCGATCGCGCCCACCGCCTGCCGCACAATGGCGGGATCGTACCAGAAATGCGTATTGCCCGGCTCGCGCCAGCCCACGACGTCGGAGATACGAATATAGCGCGCGCCTGAGTTCTTCCCCGCATCGACGAGGCGATCCATCCAGGCGTCATATCCGCCGCCATTGGCGATCAGCACTGCCGCAGACGAGACGGCTCGCGCCGTCGCGGGCGTCGGTTCGAACAGATGCGGGTCAAGATCGGCGGAAGTCATGACGCAATCGACCGCAACCGCGTCGCCGCCGATCTGCAATGCTATATCCCGCCAGACAGCTTCCGCCGCCAGCACACGCACCAGCGTCGCCGCGGACGCTTTCGCGGCGCATCCGATATGCACAGCGACGCCAGCTCCCGCGCACAAGGCGAAGACGCTGCGCCGGGTCAACGGCCGCATGGTGCCGGGCGCAGATAACTCGCGCTGATCGGAGGGAGGAGAAACGCGCATAGTCGGGCGGGTTTAAGCGTGATGTTATAATATATCAATATGAAATTGCGTCGACCTTGGCCGGGTATGGGCAGCGCCCGCGACATGGCCTACGATATACATGCAATGCCGACCGCCACCCGCCCTACGCCCGAAGCCTTCGTTCCCGAAGGAGATCGGCTCTCCGCCCGCACCGAGGCCCTGCTGGACCGCGCGGACTCGCTGTGCGTAAAGCGCGGCGTGCGGATGACCGCGCTCCGGCGGCAAGTGATGGGGCTGATGCTGGAATCGTCCCATCCGCTCCGGGCCTATGATCTGCTGGAGCAGTTGCAGGCCCGGCACGCCGGAGCCGCGCCGCCCACGGTCTATCGCGCGCTCGACTTTCTTCTGGAGCATGGGCTCGCGCACAAGATCGAACGCCTGTCCTCCTTCGTGCCGTGCGTGCATGTGCTCGATCATTCCCACGACCATGACGGCGATTGCGCCCACGCCACCCAGTTTCTGATCTGCCGCACCTGCGCGCGCGTCACGGAGCTGGAGGACGGCGGGATCGTGCGCGCGATTGCGCTCGCGTCGCGCGGCTCGGGGTTTCATGTGCAGCACTCGACGATCGAGATCGAAGGGTTATGTGCCGAGTGCTTGGCCTCGGGGACGAATGAATCGGCTTCCCTTCCGCCGCAATGACGCGGCGCGGGACGAACCCGTCGCTGCGGCGGTTCCTTAACGGTGGCGACGCGATGACGCGATCGTCAGCACGGAAAACGCAACAACCTACGCTCGAGGGAACGATCTCCGAAGACACGGTCGCTGCGCCCGCCAAACCACGCGGAACCACCGGAAGGGGTCGCGCGCGCCACAGAGCGCACGACGCCCAGTTCGATCTCTTCCCCGCAGTGGCGGCGTCTGACGTCTCGGTTGGCGTAGCCGCAGAGGCCAAAAGCACGGCGGACGCCCAAAATACAACGGCAGAAGCGCCCCCTACAGCTCAGGTGAGCGCCCCAACGCCGCTGCCTTCCTCACTCCCAAAATCCCGAAACCGCGAGCCGGTCCGCTTCCTTCCCGCACCTGTCCCTTTGAAACAGTTCGCCGCCTCCACCCGACCCGACGCCGCCGACGTCTGGCTATACGTCTGCTGCGAGGATGAAGCCGAGGCGCGCGCTATTGTCGAAGACGGACTGTCCCCCGACCGCGACGCACCGCCCGCGCTGCGGGAGGCGGGCGCCGCTTTGGCATGGCTTGCGGAGCGGCAGGAGAACGCGGAAACAGGCGCTGTGGACGCGCCTGCGCTGTTGCGTCTGCGGCGCGCGGTGATGGAGCGCGCCATCGAGATCGACCCGGACGGACCGCAGACCGAAGGCCTGCGCATCTGGTTGCTGACAGGAGACAGGGATGACGACTGAACACGCCTCACACCGGACCGACGCGCCTCTGGCCGAAGTACTGCGCGGCGGGCGCGTCGAATCCCTTCATCTCGGGGTCATCGTCGTCTCCGACGCAACGGGGGCCATCGTGTTCTCACAAGGCGATATCGACGCGCCGGTGTTTCCTCGGTCCACGGTCAAGGCGTTGCAGGCGTTGCCGCTGATCGAAAGCGGTGCGGCGGACCGCTTCGGCCTGATCCCGGAAGACCTGGCCCTCGCCTGCGCTTCACACGCGGGCGAACCCGCCCACGCCGCCGCCGCCGCACGCATCCTCGGGCGACTGGGACGGGACCAGACCTCTCTCGAATGCGGCGCGCACTGGCCGACCAACGCGGCGGCTGCACGCGGTCTGGCGGCGGCGGGAGAAGAGCCCTGCGCTCTGCATAACAACTGCTCCGGCAAGCATTCCGGTTTCATCTGCGTCGCCTGTGCCGAGGGTATCGACGTCGAGGGCTACATCCGCCCGGATCACCCGGTCATGCAGCGTGTAGCCCAGACCATGACCGAAGTGACCGGCGCCGCGCACGACGCCTCCAATCGCGGCGTCGACGGTTGCTCCATTCCGACTTACGCGATCCCGATGCGCGCCCTTGCGCTTGCCTATGCCCGTTTCGCGACGGGACAGGGCTTCAGCCCCGACCGCGCCCGTGCCGCCGAACGGCTGCGCCGCGCTGTAGCGAGCGCCCCGTTCATGGTCAGCGGAACAGGCGGCTTCGACACCGTGGTCATGGAAGCGCTGGGCGAACGCGCGTTCACCAAGATCGGCGCAGAAGGCGTGCTGGTGGCGAGCCTGCCGCAGACCGGCCTTGGCGTCGCGATCAAATGTCGCGACGGCGGATTGCGCGGCGCTGAAGCCGCAATGGCTGCGGTGCTGGCGCGCTTCGGCGGAGAGGGGGTTTCGGACAGCCCGGTGCTTGCTGGATGGACGGAGCAGGAATTGCGGAACTGGAACGGGATTTCGGTCGGCGCAGTGCGTGTTGCGGAGGATTTGCGGCGGCGGCTGGGGTAATAAGGAAAAGAAGAAGCTTTTAAATCTTTATATGAAAGAAGGACCAAGTTAAAAATACGACCACTGAACCGGAACCCGCGCGGTTGCAAGAATTCTGTTGTTCGCACGGCCAGACGTTATCACGGATTCGGTTGACGGTAATGTTCTATCCCCATCAACTTCATTGAGCCGTTGCCATTCATGGGAATTTTCAGCGTACCTCGTTGGAATGAGGCGCAAGGGCCGAAGATCGGCTAAACAATGCGCGGTAAATCCTCGATTGTTTGCGACAACCCAAGCGTTTTTCCTTGAATAGTGGAAAATTCTTATCAACCATTGGTCTGCGCTGATATCGCCGCTTCGCAATCTTTCAACAGGAAGAGGTCCGGGTAAGACATTGTCACCTCTAAGCTCCTCCGACATAGGGCGGTTTGCGATATCTTCTGGCGCGCCAACTAAACGAGTTTGCTCTATGCTGGCCGACTGGAAGCTGTGTCCGACACGAATCTGTCCGACGAACAGTCGAATAGAGACTGTAGCGCCCGGGAAATTACGTGCGGCGTCACGAATCCTTCTTGATGCTTCCTTGTTTTCATCTGAATCAGTCAATTTTTCAAAATTATATCTTATTCTTTCGTAAATGATACGATTCCAAGCGTGCTTCTCTCCCGACGTCCACTTACCTGCCCGAAGCCCCTCTTTGTAAAACGTGTTTATATCTTCGGCCAGCCAGTGGAATGGGTGGGCGCTATCGCCATCGAGAGATCCCAATCTGTCGACTATATCTTCTATATATTTTGGAAGCGGCATGATGAAACTACCATTAAAAGAATCATCGCCACGATGCGAGGATCACAAGAAAAAATCCATAGATTTTTGTTTACAAATGAAACATTTCTCAAATATCGAAACTTGTGATAGCGACCGCCTGCTCAGATTAACCGAGTATGACCCCAGACGTCCTCGTGCGCCATCCTCTCCGATCTACTTCCCTGTCACACGCCAGACCATACCGCCGACGTCATCAGCCACCAGCAATGCTCCGTCATGACTCAGCGTCACCCCGACCGGGCGCCCACGCGTTTCGCTCTGATCGTTGCTCAGGAACCCGGTCAGCACGTCACGCGGCGGGCCGGAAGGTTTGCCATCGGTGAACGGCACATAAATCACGCGATAGCCGCTCTTGGGTCTGCGGTTCCATGACCCGTGCTGCCCCACAATCGCGCCGCTACGCCACGCGGGAGGCAGGAGGGCGGCGTCAAAGGAGAAGGTAAGCCCCAAAGACGCCGTATGCGGCCCGACCGCGTAATCCGGCGCGATGGCTGTGGCGACCAGATCCGGACGTTGCGGCTGTATCCGGGTGTCGACGTGTTTCCCGTAATAGCTGTAGGGCCAGCCGTAGAAAGCGCCCTGCGTGACCGACGTGATGTAATCAGGAACAAGATCGCTGCCGATTTCGTCGCGTTCGTTGACGGTCACCCACAGTTTGCCGGTCTGCGGCTCCCACGCCATGCCATTCGGGTTGCGCAGGCCTGTCGCGTAGGGCGTCAGCTTACCAGTCGCAAGGTCGAGGCGATCGATCCGCGCCCGTCCTTCCTCGACCTCCATGCCGTTGTCGCCGACGTTGCTGTTCGAACCGATGGTGACGAACAGACTCGCCCCATCCGGGCTCGCGATCAGGTTCTTGGTCCAGTGATGGTTATATCCTGACGGCAGATCGGCGACTTTTACGCCCGATTCTGCGATGTGCGTCTCGCCCTCGTGATACGGGAAGCGCAGGATCGCGTTCGCGTTGGCGACGTACAGCGCATCCCCGATCAACGCCATGCCGAACGGCGAATACAGATTGTCGATAAAGACGCTGCGGCTTTCCGCCACGCCGTCCCCATCCTTGTCCTGCAGAATCATGATCTTGTTCGGACTCTTCGTGCCCGCACCGACCTTGCGCATTACGAAACTCGCGATACGGTTTTTCAGCGTTTGTATGTCGGTGCCGGGAGAGTCGCTTTCGGCCACCAGCACGTCGCCGTTTGGCAGGACGTAGAGCCAGCGCGGGTGCTCCAGCCCTGCGGCGAACGCCTTCACTGCGAGCCCCGGCGCAGGCGTCGGCGTTTCCCCCGCATGCCACCCGATCGGCGTCGCCACATTGATGGTGGGGAACAGCGTCTTGTTCGGCGCGGGCAATGCTGGATCGGCGCCCTGCCCGGCGGCGACGCTGAGCCTCGCCTGCTCCGGACGCGCGATGACGGACCACCCGCCGAATCCGATGACGGCAAGGGCGACGACCGCCCCCCCGGCCAGATAACCCGATAACTTGCGGTTCATCATAGTCTCCGTTTCCGGTCGATATAGTTCGTTACAGCGTCGCCTCTCGTGGACGCCGGGTCAATCGTGCTTATGGAACGGGGCTCGGCATCAGTAATTCAGGCGGCTGTATGGATTGCGAACATGAAGGCGTGAGCGCAGCGGTTATATCGGATAGCGAGCAGTCTCCAGCCCTTGAGTTTTGCAAGTATGTTTTCGACGTGACGGCGTTTTGTGTAGAAATACCTGCTATAAAAGAGTTTTGATTTTCTGTTTTTCTTCGACGGAATACAGGCCGTGATATTCCTCTCAGCCAGAAAATACCTGATTTTGCCACTGTCATAGCCACGGCCGCCAAGACCCGAATTCACGCTTTAAATAGTCACGTCTACCTAATAACCAAACCTTCTTTTATCGAATCCGGCACAGAGTGAGCCTCGAATACGGCGTCAACGTCATGCATTTTGTGCATTTCTCTTTGAATAATTAAATCCTGCAAGGCTTCTTCCGCCTGCTTCAGCAGGCGTAACTTGGTTGCCTCACAATCTCCTGTATAATCTTTATACCTTGATATGGATTCGTCTATGGCCTGTTAGGTCTTGAGATGATCTGCTGTTGCAGCGATGCAGATGACAGCCATGAAGGACGTAGCGGTTTTCTCATACCGCGTGGCGACTGCTCTCCACTCCTTGAGGCGTGCCCACAGGTTTTCCACCAGATGTCGGTGCCGATAGGCCCATTTCGGGCAGGCTACTTGCGGTTCGTTGCGTTTTGTCGGGATGACCGGGCGTGAACCCCTGTCCCATAAGGCCTCTCGAAACTGGTTCGAGGCATAGCCCCGATCGCAGACGACGTAGCGCGGGGCGTGCGGCAATGCGTCAAGGAGGGCCATGGCCGAGGGAAGT
>NZ_AUBI01000035.1 GCF_000429165.1 Acetobacter nitrogenifigens DSM 23921 = NBRC 105050
GGGCGTCAGTGACACGGCGACCGCCTTTCCCGCAGCATCGACAATGGCGTGGATTTTCGAAGTCAGTCCGCCACGGGACCGCCCGATGGCCTGATCCGCGCCCCTTTTTTACGGGCGCCTGCACTGTGCTGGTGAGCCCGGACAATCGTGCTGTCGATCATCATGTATTCGTTGTCACGATCGGTGGCCAGATGTCGGAAAATCCGTTCGATCACGCCGCCTTCGCACCAGCGACGCAATCGCCGGTGGACGTTTTTCCAGTCACCAAAACGGACAGGCAGGTCACTCCAGGGAATGCCGGCACGGTAACGATATAGAACCGCTTCCACGAACAGGCGGTTATCGGCAGCCGTTCCGCCGACATGGCCTTCACGACCCGGGAGAAGATCTTTTATTCGTTCCCACTGGCTATCACTCAGGCCATATCGTCGCATTCATTCTTTCCCTGAAAACAGAGAGAAAACATCACAGATCAAACGGGAGTACAAGCCTCATAGCGCCAGATGCTAACTGACGACACGCCCTAATACCCCACGCTAGTTAACGTGACAGCACCCACTGACCGCTTGCTCATCAGATCAGCGTAGCGCGGCTCAAGGTTAACGTGACATGACCGAACCCTCCTGAAGCCGCCGGCAACGAACCACTATAAATATCAAGAAACGTCTCAAAGAACGCCATTGAGGACCGTCGGGTCAAAAGCCTTCTTGATATCAAGACCCTTTTTAATAAGCCCGTAAGCAGAGAGTTTTTGATAAAGATCTGTCGTATCGTGGACGACTCGATCATCAATGGCGACTTCCTCCAACCTGCTACTTTCGACTGAACGTTGGGCAACTGCATCTGGCATTCGCGACACCCTGGCCAACGTCTTCCCATAGAGGTCACGATGAGCGCGCGCCCACACCATCGCACGGGCGATGCGATGCTGCAGGTCGATGATCGCAGCACGCTTAGTCTCCAGCGCGTTCCGATGCGCGATACCAAACACATAGAATGACAGGACTCCCTGCCCGTCGACCAGGATGCGGTCGTGGTCGATTTCCTGGCCCAGTGCGATATAGGGCTGCCAGGTCACCCACGCATCGACCTGTCCGGTTGCAAGCGAGAGCTGGGCAACATTCTGCGTCGCGTGAACGACATGCACGTCCCCCGGCGCAAGGCCGGCCTGTGCCAAATGACCATAAAGCAGGGGCTCGCCCAGCCCAGCGGGGCTGAGGATAACTTGCCGCCCCTTCAGATCCCTGACGGTGGCGAATGCAGAGTCGGCCCGCACCAAGATGGCCGCCCCCTGGCCACCGGTTAAATTAGCCCCAATCGCTACAATCGGCGCCCCTGCAGCATAGGCGAACAGAAAGGCAACATCGCCTGCGCGGCAGAAGTCAATTGCTCCAGCGTTCTGCGCCTGAAGCAACGGTTGCGCCTGGGTGAATTCCTTCCATTCAATGCGGTAGTCCGTGGGGGCACCCTCCCCCGCCGCGTCTAGCAAAGAACGAAGTGAACTGTTCTGGTCGCCCACCAACAGGATGGGCGACCCCGACGCCGACGCGCGGCCCGTCGCGGCGGTCTGGCCAGCAAGGGCACTCGCACCGACGAGGAAACCACGGCGTGAGGTCCACGAGGTCCCGTCACCACGAATAACGCAATTTCCCATAGAAGTACGACCCTTCAGCGCCATAGATAGACGCGGTGCTGTAATTGGGATTGACCTGATAGAGCGAGGACGCGGCCTGCGCACGGGCGTTCAGCACGTTTGGCCGCTTGTTAAACACGTTGTTGCCGCCGATCTCCGCGACCCAACGAGGCCGAAAGCGATAGCTGATATCGAAATCCATCAACCATGCGGGACCGACCGTCTCGTCGTAGGCCGGACCCTGGTTTGACAGGTTCTTCGTCGATGAATATCGCGAAATGCGCACGGTTGTCGAAACCGGGCCGTAATTCCACGTTCCAGTGAGGCGCAATGTGTTTCGCGGGTAGATTGTGGTCAGGTTACCGATTTCATTACGGAACAGAGGTTGAACTGCAGAGCCCAGGTTGATGGCCAGCGGGTTGATCCGCTTGATCATGTGCTGTTGCTGGTTCATCGTCACGCCCCACAAGACAGTGCCTGCATCGCCGAAATCGCTCAGGTAGTGAGCTTGGAGATCCATCCCTTCTGTCTCGGTGTGTGCGGCGTTTCGCATGAACGTGTACTGGTAGTAATTCCCATCATTCGGAACTGCTCCGCTAGCATGGAGGATATTCATGACCTGCTCACCGGTGATGCCGTTTCCGGACACGCTCAGTGGGATGATCTGGTTGAAGATGTCGATACGATAGATATCTAGCGAAAGATCGAAATTCCGGATTGGCGTCAACACGAACCCGAGTCCGAAATTGTGCGAAGTTTCCGGTTTCAATGGAGACGCGCCCAGAGCGCGGGCCCCGATATTATTAACGGAAGAATAGACATTCGTGGTTGTGATCAGCGCATTGTTCGCCTGCGAGTTAGTGGAGTAGAATGTTGCCTCGCTTTGGAAATATTCCTGCTGTAGTGTGGGGGCATGAAAACCATTGCTGGCAGATCCACGAAAGGCTAACCACGGCGTAACCTGATAGCGGGTAGATACCTTGCCATTGGCGGTATTGCCGAAATCGCTGTAGGTTTCATTGCGGCCGGATAGCTGGATCGACAGGGCTTTCGTTAATTGCTGATCCAGTTCTACGTAAAATGCGCCGTTCATTCTCGAATAGGCACCAGCCGCGTTGGGATAGTACGCGCCGAGACCAGCTGCGCTGGGCAGGGAGCGGACACCGTTGGGGAAAATGTAGCCGCCATCAGCCCACGCCGCTCGTTCGCCGGCGCCAATTTCGTACTGATTGTAACGATACTCCAGGCCTCCCGATACAGAAAGTGGATATTTAAACAAACCGGTATCGAACTTGCGTCGCAAATCAAAATCCGCAGTCAATTCAGAATTGGTCAACGTTCCGAGGTAGAAATTATGAGGGCTGGAAGGGCCGAGTGAAACATTGATCGAATTGCTTAACCCTAGGGCAGTCTGGTCGCGGCCATAGTTGACGCTAGCGTCCCATGCCCAGCCCAAAAAGTTCTTGCCACGCAAGCCGGAAGTAAACTGAAAATCCTGATCCTCTGTCGATATGATCGGCAGATAGCCTTCGGGGTAGACGCTGATGATATTCTGTGACGAATTGGATGGGCGGTACCAACCAGGCTCGTAGGCTGTACGGTGAGTATACGTGGCGAAGGAGTAAAACTCTCCCCATGCGCCGAGCGGAACCGCCATGTCATAAGAGACAGCTTGTTTTTCTGTTTCCGGAACGCCGTATAATTGACGATAACGGTTGCCGTACTCGCGCGAATCGAGCTGCCCGTTGGGCTGCAGCGGATAGAGCAGTGTGGGAGTGCCCCCCTTGCTCATCGGGGCGTATCCCGCAGTGTTGGTCCATTGATTGCCGATGATGTCGGCGCTGAGATTGATATACCCGCCAGCGTTGCCAATCCGGACACCCTTATTGAAGAAAAGGTTCCCGCCCCGCCCGTAATCGCCCAACGTTCCTACTGTCGACCCGTACTGATTGTAGCTGAGTTCGACGGAACCACCATGGTCGGCCTTCTTCAATATGATGTTAATCACGCCGGCGATGGCGTCGGATCCATATTGGGCCGCCGCGCCGTCCTTGAGGATTTCGATATGGTCGATCGCACTCATTGGAATCATGTCGAGATCGACTGGCGATTGCCCTTGCATGGCGCCGCCGTAGAAGATCGACGCTATCGTGTGACGCCGCTTGCCGTTGACCAGAACCAGGGTTTCGTTCGACGGCAAACCACGCAAAGATGCTGTCTTGGTTGTGAACCCCAGTTGCCCAGGATAGCCTGGGGTATTGTTGATGGACGGGTCCAGCAAGGAAAGCGCGTTACGCAAATCGGGCTGGCCCGTGCGCGTCAGGTCGGTGTGCGAAACGATGACGACCGGCGACATGCTGTGCGATGCGCGTACCGCCCCACGCGTGCCAGTTACGACCACCTGCTCAGTATCTTGCGTCGGCTTTTTCGGTGGGGTTCGCCGCCGCTCTGGTGGGGGTTTGCTTGCCACCGCAGTTACTCGCGACGTGGCCTGTTTCTCAAAGCCATCCGCGCGCGCTTCTGGGCCTCCAAGATGCAGCGCCGCGGCCGCGAAGACGAGCCCCGCCGTGATCCGCTCGCAAGAAGACGATGAAATTCTGCGGTACTTAGGCCTATATGCCATTTTACTCATTCGCTGATATGCTCGGAGTGCGCTGGAACGACCCAGGGAGCCTCTGGACACGACGTGGATGGGCAGGTTTTGGTCAGTCACAGCGTAACGGGATCGGGCAGCCCGAGATTCTCGCGCAGCGTCCGCCCGACATACTCGGTACGCAGCAATCCCCGACGCTGGAGTTCTGGCGCTACGAGCCGTACAAAATCGCCGATACCGTCAGGGGCCGACGTGAACATGATGTTGAAGCCGTCAGAGGCGCCGGTCCGGTACCAGCCTTCCATATCATCGACAATCTCACGCGCCGTACCCACGATGATACGGTGTCCCCCGCGCGTAAAGCGGCGCAAAACCTCCCGGGGCGTGGGACGATCGCGCCTGATCCAGTCCACGATCAGGGATTGGCGACTTTTATGACTGTTAGTTTCCGCAACGTCACCCAGTTCGATCGGTCGGCCAGCCGGCCATGCAGACAGGTCGATGCCCAGGCTGGCGTATGATGACAACCCACGTAGGCTCTCGCCGTGATCCAGATAGCGCAGGTAGTTTTCAAATTTCTCTCTAGCCTCAGCATCGCTTTCTCCAACAAACGGAGCTAGGCCGGGCAGAATGCGCAGATTCGCTTCTCCTCGACCATACGCAGCGGCGCGCTCTAAGATGTCGGCGCGGTACGCGCGCCCGGCAGTGGGATCGTACTCAGCTGTATATATGATTTCTCCGATTCTCGCGGCCAGCTCTCGCCCCGGACCAGAGGCGCCCGCTTGGGCCAACACCGGACGGCGTTGGACGGGAGGCGGCGCGTTAAGGGGGCCGGCTACACTGAAAAAGCGACCTTTATGATTCAGCGGACGCACCAGCGACGGGTCCAACCAACGTCCACTCTGCTTGTCGCGCAAGAACGCGGCGGGCGCGACGCTATCCCACAAACCGGTGACGACGTCGACAAATTCATGAGCGCGCTCGTATCGATCAGCATGGTCAAGATGGTGAGGCAGATTAAAATTCTCGCCACCGCCAGTGGCAGTCACGACGTTCCACCCCGCGCGCCCACCGCTGAGCCTGTCCAGAGAACCAACACGACGAGCAAGATTATATGGCTCGTTGAAACTGGTGCTTGCGGTCCCGATCAAGCCGATGTGGCGGGACGTAACCGCCAACGCAGCTAACAGAGTAAATGTGTCCCAGCGGGGCAACCCTGGTGAGTCGGCGACAGCGCGGGTATCGGCAATTGGCAGCACATTGTCGTAAAGGAAAATAGAATCGAAACGCCCCCGCTCCAACAAGCTGACGTAGTCGCGATAACGGGCAAACTCGATGTCGGCGTCAACGTCCTCATTGGGTGCTCGCCAGGCCTCGCCATTGGTCGCCGATCCGGTTAGATAGGCGCCTAAAGCAAAGTTGCGCTTTGGCTCCGTCATAAAAACACTTCTTTCAGTCGGGACGCCGACAATGATTGGGTTAACTCAACGTATTGCAAAACGTTACGGTCGACGGAGATAAATAAAACCAATATTTTTTTACTTATGATTTTTTCTATATTTATTTAATTAAAAATATAAATGATAATTATGACTGACATTTTTTGTATATAGAAATTTGATAACAAAAGTAAATGTTATTTATGCGTATCCCACACATTTCTCAGCCGAGAGATATTATAATTTTTCAGATTTCAGCGAGAGATTTGATAAATCAAGAACCATTATATCAAGTTGACAACTATGTTGAATGCGAAATCGAGTTGCGCTGTTGAGAGGAAAGTTGGTTTTAACTTGTCGTAGCGTGTCGCTACGATTCTGCCCCGCTTCGGACTGGCAAAAAGCGTTCGATGACGAGATCGGCCTCATTGAGCAATAACTCTGCCTCGGTAATGTCGGCGCTTTGCCCGGGTGTCACAGAAAGAACTACCGCCTTTTTCGCAACATCGGCAATGGCATCAATTTTGGAGACCAGTCCGCCACGGGATCGTCCGATGGCCCGGTCCGCATCCTTTTAACGATCGCCTGCTCTGTGCTGGTGAGCGCGGAAGATCGTGCTGTCGATCATCACGTATTCGCTGTCGTGGTCAGCAGTCAACTGCCGGAAAATCCATTTACTCACACCGTTTTCACACCGGAGGCGCAGGCACCAGTGTACGTTCCTCCAGTCCCCGAACCGGGCAGACAGAACACGCCTGAGAATGCCTGCACAGTAACGATACAGCACTGCTTCCACAAACAGACGGTTATCTGAAGCCGTTCCACCGATATTACCTTCGCAACCCGAAAGAAGATCTTTTATCTGCTCCCACTGACCATTGCTCAGACCATACCGACGCATGTACATATCTCCCGAAAAAACAGGCAGAAAATGCCGCGGAGCGGTTCCGGATTTGAGTGAGTCGCAATGGCTACCCATTACGCCTGATTTATGATGGTGGTTGGCCTCTATGTCGACGGCCCTATCAATTGATCTCCGAACTCGTATGCCAGCGGCGGTCGCCGAGGGAGCCAGCCATCGTGCCGCAGCGGCGCGGTTCGGTGTCGGCGCCACAAGCGTCAGCTACTGGGGGCTGGGTGGCGACCGCCGATCCAGCAGGATCGAAGCACGGCACGGGTTGATTTGTCGTCTTCTGGCCCACACACCGGACATAACAACCACCGAGCTTCGGGTGGCTCTCCCTGATCGCGACCACAGCTTTGGTCACGGCACGCTCCTGCCCTTCTTCGCTCTACACAGACTGACGCGCAAAAAAGACCGCGCACGCCAGCGAGCAGACCGACCGGCTATCCTGAGCCAGCGTCAAGCCAGGCTCGACGGGCAGATCGACCTAGATCCTGAGCGTCTCGTCGTCATCGACGAAACCTGGGCCAAGACCAATATGGCCCGCACTCATGGCCTGTGTGCGCGAGGACAGCGGTTGCGCATGGGCGTGCCCTTTGGTCACTGGCGCACGGCTCTGCTCTAAAACATATTGACGTACAAAGGCTGAATCGTAACCTGTCAACTAAAGAAGCACTCTAGAAGCTAACGTTTAAGCGTCCGTAATAATAGCCACCGACAATCGAAATCCCGGAGGCGCTCTGGTCATACATTCTTGGACCGAGATAGTTGTTGATGGGATTAAGCCTTCTCGGCCGTTGATTGAATATATTGTTGGCGCCAAGCGCAACATGCCAGTGGGGATCGATTCTGTATCCGACTTCGAGGTCAGTCAACCAGACCGGCGTGTTAACAAACTGTGCGAATTGCGTCGTGGAATAACGGATCGCTGCAGGCGCCAGATCCTCGTAGGACAGCATGGACGTTGTCTGACCGTAACGCGTTTGGCGTATGTTCACGTCCCACCGTCCGACAGCCCAATACGCGTTCAAAATAATTTTGCTACGCGGCGCAGCGGACGTCAGATATCCGATGGTCTGGGCGCTAGCCATCGGTTGGCCAAAGGCGTTGGTGTTGACGTGGTGAATACGCGTACGGTTGAGGTTGACGGCGAGCGAAAGATCCAGCGTACCGTATTGGCGAAGCCGCCACCGATAGTCCGCCTGAATATCTACCCCCTGCGTGCGCGTGCTTCCCACGTTCGCGAAATAGTTCGCGCTGATGTCGCTGATATCGACGCCGGGCCCCGTGGGCACCTGCACACCGGTCAACGCAATAGCATCATAGGCAGCCTGCCCGTTGACAGCTTGTGCTCCCGTAATACGGTCGCGGATGTTGATTTGATAGAGATCCGCCGAAATGTGAAGACCGTCTAGGGGTTCGACGATAATTCCACCCTCTATGTTTGTTGATCGTTCGGGTTTCAATGGATTGGCGCCGATCAGACGCCCGGCCGCGCTCGTAGTGGACAAAAGACCTGTAGCACCAGTCGGGCTGACGTTGAGAGAGCTGAAATGCTCCTCTGCGAGGCTCGGAGCGCGAAAGCCGTTGCTGATCGTCGCACGGACAGCGATCCGCCGGGTGATATCGTAACGCGTAGTAACCTTGCCTGTCTCGGTGTTGCCAAAGTCCGTGTAATGCCCGAATCGTCCTGCGAAATCGAGATCCCAGTGCTTCAGTGGATGAAAGTCGCCGTCTATGTAGCCCGCCCAAACATTACGTTGCCAATTTCCGGCGTTCTGAGGGGTAAGACCAGCATATGCGGCAGCGCCTCCATAGAGATAGGATGCGGGTTCGCCAGCCTTTATCTGGTAAGTCTCAAGTCGATGCTCTGCGCCTATAGCAAATGTCACCGGAACCAGGTGAGCAATGTTAAAATTCCGACGCATATCGAAATTACTTGTCCATTGCGCCATCGTGTAATTTTCTGCCCGGAATGACGTGGGCGACCAGCCGTAAGCTGATAACCAACCGGTGTTTACGCTATTTCTGTTACGGATGGCGTCTCCGTCTTGCCCGTATAACGTGCTGAGATCCCAATCAAAGCCGAACAAATTATCGCCCTTTACGCCGATATTGGCCTGAAAATCGTCTTCATCAATCACTTCGCGCGGAGAAAATCCGCCGGGATAATAGGAGGGAGCTATGCTCGGCAACCGGTAATTCTGGTATGATTCGGCGTGGCGGTGGGCATAGGTGATCAGGCCATAGGTTTTCACATTTTCATTAATGGGCTTTTCCCACTCGATGGACAGATTGCCGCGCGTTTCCTCTGGCGTCATCTGGCTATGATTCGAATCAGCAGGCCATGACGATGTCGTCGTCCATCGGTGATCGTCCGTGCCACGCGACTTCGAGACGAAGAAGTCAGTATGATAAGCTTGGCCGCTAAGGTGAACGAAGCCGTCGTTTCCCAGCTTGAAACCTCCATCCACACCAACCAGATATTGCCATCCGTCCCCATTATACGCGTTGGCGCCCGTCTGCGCGACGACGTTAAGGCCATGGTCGGTTCGCTTCGTAATAATGTTAATCACGCCAGCTATGGCATCCGAACCATAGAGGGCCGCGGCCCCATCACGAAGCACTTCAATATGATCAATCGCTGACGCCGGAATCATGTTCAGGTCGACGGGCGTCGATCCCTGCTGTGGCCCCCCGTCCGCATAAATGTTTCCTGTAACGTGACGTCGCTTTCCATCGACAAGAACAAGGACCTCGTTAGGATTCAGACCTCTCATCCGAATTGACGACGTCAGGGCCCCGGCGTCGCCAGCCAGATTCTGCGTCGTGATGGAGGGATCAACGCGGGTCAGGGCGTCCGCGAGATTTAACTGGCCTGACCGGCGTAATGCCGCTGACGAGATAACCGTGATCGGCGCAGAACTTGTGCGCGCGGTGCGGTTATAGGCGTGCGTGCCCGTCACGATGACAGTCTCGGCCGGAGCTTGAGCAGCTTTGCGCGCGCCAGAGACGGGCTTCGCTTCGTTTCCTCGCGGCCCGGATTGTGCCGGGACTTTAGAGGGTTCGACCTTCAGCCTAGGCGTTGACGACAGAGAGGCCTGGCGTTCCTGCTGTTGGGGGGTAGCCGCCGTGGCATGGCTGCAGAACGCAGACATCGAAACGGATGCCGCTAAAATCAAGCCTCTCTTCACGGACATAACGATAATTTCTCCAATGTTCTTTGTCGAAAAGAATTGGTTTTACTCATATTTTCAAGCGCGACCGTCGAATTTTACTAACATAGATTCTTTATATTGCACCGCATCAACACTATTAATTAATGAACATGTCATTTTTTTCGAAATTTAATTTTTTGCACATCATTAATAATATCGATATGTCAATGTGATTGTACCTATACATAGGCTTAAGTCGGATACGCTCTCCTAAAAATATTCAGGAATAATCGTCTCTTGAAGCTGTATGGATTCCAAAACCTGACGCACTTTGCCGTGGGCAAACGTGCTCAGGTTCATTGTTACGCCCACAATGCACGGCGAGATCGACCAATGAGCTTTGCCCACGACACCGTTGATGAATATTCACTGTCACTTGTCATCATTGCGATTCATGATGAACAGGTCACATTGCTACCGTGTGATTCAAACCGAGAAAAAAATATGCGATATCGTGATGAATTTTAAAGATATAACTGAAATTCAAACACCGAGCCGCCGCCAAATTCTGATCGGTCTGAGCGCTCTTGCATTGCCAGTGCGACCCGCTGGCGCTGACACTCCGCTACTCGTCGGAGATCAAAAGGGAGGCGCCAGATCGCTATTCCAGGCGTCAGGAGTTGCATATGCGGGAAGCGCGTCTCTGCGCTGGAGTTTATTTGCTGGCGCGCCGATGTTGATACAGGCCCTGACGGCGAACGCCGTAGACGTCGGCGCAATCGGCGATGCTCCACTTGTCTTCGCCCAGGGCGGAGGATCCCCCATCAAAGCGATCGCCGGCATCCAGACAGATGGTACGACGACAGCCGTCGTTGTAGCGAAAGCTAGCTCCATACAGTCGGTTTCCGATCTGAAGGGAAAGCGCATCGCGACATTGCGTTCTCAGACGGGTCATTACCTGACGCTTGCAGCGCTGCACGCCGCTGGGTTGAAATATGACGATGTGGAATTTGTGTTCATTCCTCCCGCCGCCGCGAAACTCGCGCTACAAACCGGTGCTGTCGACGCATGGGCGACGTGGGGACCTTATATTTCGAGCGCAAAAATTGTCGACGGAGCGAGGGAAATTGTAAATGGAGGCAAACTGATGAGCGGCCTGAGTTATGTAGTCGCCACAGATAACGCACTCCGAGACAAGCGAGAAAATATTCTGACCTATCTTCGCTCTTATCGGGTCGCACATCAGTGGATGCTTAAACACCCAGACTCTTACGCCACCGTATGGGCAGAGGAGGTAGGGTTGCCCCTACCGGTTGCTCGCGATGTGATCAAGGGCATGGTCGGAGAGGTAGTTCCTCTCACGGACGCAGTTATTGCCAAACAGCAGTTGGTTTCCGACTTTATGTCTGAAACGCGGCTCGTTCCACGTTCTCTCAATGCACACGCGATCATCGACTCAAGCTTCACATTCTAATCTCGAGACTCGGGACTCATTTGGGCTCAGGACCTATTAACTCATGGAAAAGAGCGGAGTGTTGCGCTTTCCAAGCTTACCGATGGAAGGAAGCCCTGTGAGTGATTTGTATCTGCTATCTGAACGCCTGTTGGTTCTAATCAGGACGTATTTTCCTTTGGCGCAGGGCGTGTCACGTGTGGACGACGGACGGGTTCTGGGCGGACTGACACGATCTTTTATATAGTAACGAAATTCCGTGAATTACTAGTTATTTTCCTATATGCAGTTTAAAGTTGCCTACGGAGTCCTCCGGTGCGTCCATCACAATGCGTTGGAGGATCAGGACTTCGCTTGAAATCAGTTCTGCAGGAGCCGCGCCAAGCTGCACCAGGTTGATTCGTGGGATCAGGCAGACGTCTTCCCGTCACAACCATTCGCGCATGACCTCAGGTTTGTCGCACATCATGGCGATGTTTGGCGGGTATCGCAGTCATGTTGTCGAGTGGGCGAGGCGTGATATCGGGAGGTATTTGCATCAGAAGGCACCCGACAACCGGACGTGAACAGTGGCCGCGCCCGCCGTCGCAGGCCTGCACGTAACTCCGAGGAGCGTGTCGCCGGTCGCCGTGACGGTGAGTGACTAGCTTTTGTGCCGCGTCCCAATAGGCGTTGACGCCTGGAGCGAACACGTCGCCCGCGACTTTCTTCAGTTTGAAGACGCCGTTCAGCGCGGCGTCGATAGGATCGCCAGTTGCAGCCGTGCCCGCGGCGATGCCGATCATAGAGTTCAGGATCACGACGTCGCCGGTCGTGTAGTCCGCCGGGCTGGACATGATGGAAGCATTATCGCCGGGTGAAACGTAGTTCATAGCCATTGTGTAGGTATCCCTTTTGTATCGGATGGTTTCGCCGTTGGCGTCGCGGACTTCCATGATGCCGGACGCCCGCGACAGCAACAGCGCGACGCAGGCCGACTGATGTGGGGGAGCATTACCGCCACCGAAACAGGCACCTGCGTTCTTGAAGGTGCTGCGGAAGTCAGTGACGGCGGCGCTAGCGTCGAGCGTCACGCGATAGCGCAGGCTCATCGTGTGAAACGACTGTTCCTGCAGGAACACAGGTCCGGGGCGCTGGCCGAGGTACAGATGCCGCAGCAACAGCAGGATGGCCTACGCTGCGAAGAGCCGATTTCCTTCGAATGACCCTGCTCGATACGAATGTGATCTCGGAGCCTTGTGGAAGTCCACCCCAGAGCCGCGTGTCTGGTGTGGATCGACCCTCACGCGATCGAGGCGTTGTCCCTGTCGGCCGTTACGATAGCGGAGCAGCGCTTCGGGATTGGGGCTATGCCGGCCGGCAGCGTTCTGTGTTGCATGAGTGGCTGGAGCAGGAGGTGTTGCCCTTGTTCGCGGGTCAGGTCCGAGGGATGGGCGGATGGCTATATCGCTGCGACAGCCGCGTCCCGTGACTATGCCGTGGCCAGTCGCGACGTGTTACCGTTCGAAACATCTGGTGTGCGGGTGCTCAATCCGTAGAAAGATACCTGCGGCGTGTCGCTAGGGTCTGTTAGGTCTTGAGATGATCTGCTGTTGCAGCGATGCAGATGACAGCCATGAAGGACGTAGCGGTTTTCTCATACCGCGTGGCGACTGCTCTCCACTCCTTGAGGCGTGCCCACAGGTTTTCCACCAGATGTCGGTGCCGATAGGCCCATTTCGGGCAGGCTACTTGCGGTTCGTTGCGTTTTGTCGGGATGACCGGGCGTGAACCCCTGTCCCATAAGGCCTCTCGAAACTGGTTCGAGGCATAGCCCCGATCGCAGACGACGTAGCGCGGGGCGTGCGGCAATGCGTCAAGGAGGGCCATGGCCGAGGGAAGTTCATGGGCCTGACCTGGTGTCAGGGTGAAAGA
>NZ_AUBI01000036.1 GCF_000429165.1 Acetobacter nitrogenifigens DSM 23921 = NBRC 105050
CCATGAACTTCCCTCGGCCATGGCCCTCCTTGACGCATTGCCGCACGCCCCGCGCTACGTCGTCTGCGATCGGGGCTATGCCTCGAACCAGTTTCGAGAGGCCTTATGGGACAGGGGTTCACGCCCGGTCATCCCGACAAAACGCAACGAACCGCAAGTAGCCTGCCCGAAATGGGCCTATCGGCACCGACATCTGGTGGAAAACCTGTGGGCACGCCTCAAGGAGTGGAGAGCAGTCGCCACGCGGTATGAGAAAACCGCTACGTCCTTCATGGCTGTCATCTGCATCGCTGCAACAGCAGATCATCTCAAGACCTAACAGACCCTAGATGAGTTTGCACTCATCTATCATATTGATTCGCTGCTCAGCCAGCCGATCATCCCGGAGGAGCGCCACATCTACGCCGCCACCCAACTTCTGGCCGACGTATTGATCCGACGAGGGTTTGATGCGATTTCCTATCGCAGTTCGGTGGGCACGGGCCGAAATCTCTGCATTTTCGAGCCTGCACTGTTCGCTTTCGACGAAACCGCGTCCGCGGTTCGTTTCGTCGACAAGCTTGACTATCATTTCTCTACGGTCGCGATGGAGGCGCCGGATACCTTTTGAGCAGACCGGCGGGGCACAGAGAGGAATGATGGTGTTTGGTCGATAGCCGTCAAAAGCCTGAGCACTGCGAAAGGCAGCTTTCGATTACTTCTCATCGATAGTCGACTGGCGGCGTTCCCGCCCTAAACAGCCTCTCTGTTCAACGAATGGCAGCAAACGGGCAGCAGTCGTTGGCATCTCGGGTATGCACCTGCCCAGATTGCTCTCCACGTAGCAGACATGACGGGCGGCAAACTCCTATTGCCGCTGCGGGCCGAAGGAAAACCGAGCACCCCATATGTGCGTATCCGGTAGAAGGCCGCTAGCCTCCCGATCAGTGCACTTTCAAGAAGCTATCGCTAAGGTACCTCCGTCAGCGCTTGGCTGGCGATCTGGCGTTGAAGGCGCGCGTGCAGGGCAGATGCGCTGATGTCGGCCTCATCCAATCTACGGGCCGCTTCCGCTCGCCACGCGAGGTCGCCAGCTGCGGTGAAAGTTCGGCGGAGATCTCGCAAAACTTGGAGCGCTTGCGTCGCCCATGCCCGGAACTCATCAAGCGGCCATAGAAGCACCTCGTTGAGATGAGGTGCAGCGCCACTCCTCATTGAGGTAACTGGGGTTACCAAGACTGGCGTGACTGTCGCTTCTGCCGGAAGCGGAACATTTTTGCGGACCCAGTTAGGATGGGTAGCCACTTGGCGCGCTTTCGTTGCGTCCAACAGATCGTTCGTCGCCCCGGCATGGTCTTCGAACACAAAGCATGTCGAACCTGACAACCACCATGGATCGGGTGATGCGTCAGTCTCTCGTTTGTCCGCAATATCGCCAAGAGTCCGCCCTAAAAGCACATGGGCTGGCTCAAAGGCACTAGCGCCCGCGAGCCCCTCCAAAATCTCTTTTTCGCGGGTACTAAAGGCGCGATCATGAAGCGTGCCGAGACCGGTTAAAACGTTTTCAATGCGCTCCACCTGCTCCATAGCGGCAAGCCGCACATCTGCCTCAGATTCCTGGGCCGGAGCTTCAAAACGTGTGAGACGGGCTAGCCATGGAACGTCCGTCGCTGCCTTTTTTGCTTGGGCGAAATGGCCCCGAGCCTTGGCCTCCAAGGCAGGTACTCCATCCTTAGATCCCAGCCACGCTGCACTGCCAGCGAGATAGTGCCACCAGGCACGATAGCCGCGCAGGTTTGGGTCCGTGAGGCCGCCGAGGACGCTCTCTGCCGCTGCGAGAGCGGTCTCATGATCGTTTTGCCAGAGCAGGGTCTGGTATCGGATCTCGTGGTGGACGATGCCTTCCAGATCGCCAAGCGCAGGGAACGGCATCTGGGTCGCTTTAGATCGGGCCGCAAGGATCTGGTTGTTAGCGTGCGCCCATTCCTCCCCATTGGAGATGAACATGTCGAAGTTCTCTACCACCTCAGTAATGGTTGTGGCCGTCGATTGGTGGATTCCAAACGCAAGTTCAGCCTGCAACTCGGGGTGTAAGTGGGCGCGCTGGCTGCGATCGGCGAGATAGGCTGGAAGCTCCTCACCGGAAATTACCACCGCCGAGTAATCCTGTAGAGAACGCGTACACCGCCCAATCGCTTGAAGGACGCGCGTCTGGACACGGTCGTCATAGAGCTGCCGGGCCCCCATCCGGTCCATAACAAAACGCTCTTGGAGATTGGCTGCTTTCGGCAGGTCTTCGACAAATAAGAGACGGCAATCGTCTCCCGGGAAGTCAATGCCGTCATAACGGTTGGCGACAACTGCAACGGCTTTCTCGCAGCCTACGAACGCCGCTTTTGACTCCTCGAGCGCATGGGCATCGAATACCGGATAGCCAAGCGTCTCAATGACCCCAGTGGTCACTTCCTCGGCAAGCTGGTCTCGGGGCACAATGACCAAGCTTCGGCCCGCCCGCTTCATCAACTCAGTCCGGATTGTCGGGACTTCCTCGGCTTGCAGAAAATTCTCGGGGAAGATGAAGAAGCGGCGACCAATACCTTGTCGGTTCCATCCTTCCGGCACGGGCAACCGTTTGATCGGAAACCTGCCAACCAATCGCTCGAGGTCTCCACCCGCTCCGAGAGTTGCGGACATATAGATGCGCTGTCGTGCGCCGTTGAATGGAGTGTGCTGCCAAGTTGGTGGCACGATTGGCCGGATCATGATTTCTGTCGCCGACAGATAAAGGTGGCAAGCACGAAGGTGTCCACGCAGAAGCGACCATACGAACCGGATGCTAAGGTCCTGAGCGTGAGCGTCAATGACCGCTGCTAACTCGTCTGCCACGAGCGCAAAGTCGGGGGTCGGCAGTTTCTCGACCCATTTTCGGTCATCTGGGCTAGCATCCCACCGGCCTGCCAGACGCGACCGATCGAGGGGACTAAGGAGGCCGTCCAGAACCGCACACATTGCCTGAAAAAGGGTCCGATGCTGGGGATCGGTCCGTTGCACCCGGAGCGTCCATGTCTCAGCGATGTAGTTTTCAGCCGCGTGCGCGTCGTCAACGATAATAACATCGGGATTTGAGAAGAACGGATGAGTGTTGAAGAGCGAACTGTACGTTGTGACGGCAACGTGGTCCGCGTTCTGGTATTGCGCCTTGGCTAGTGCTGAGTAATCGGACTTGGGTCCCGTAAAACCGAGTACGGTGAGCCCATATTGGTCCCGCGCCTGCTCGACTACCTGATTGACGAGTTGTCGGGTTGGGCAGAGGTAAACGATCCGTTCTCGAAACTTGCGGCGTCTCCATTCGGCTATCATTAGGCCGACTAGCGTTTTGCCACTCCCGGTGGGCAGTTGCAGACCAACGTCTGCGGCCCCAACGGCACCCGAGGCGTAATTCCTCATCATTTCCCCCTGATGAAGGAGCACGCCAGGTATCTTTCGGCGGGGGAGGGTCAGCAGGATCTCCTCCGGGCTAGCGGGGATGATCTCGGTGGGCGGAGCACTTTTGAAAGCCATAATTCTAAGATGCATCACACGTCGTTTAAAGCGCAAGACAGTCTTCCCAGTGACGGATGCCGCGCCAGAATCGATCACCGCGGAAGCGGGAATAACGACGGCGACATGCTGCGATTGGCGCTCAATAACGGACCTTCCTCTTCCCCCAGGCCGACCGATACGATCTCCATGCCGAAGCTGATCGTCGATGGTGCTGGCGAGACCAGCCGATAGGCTGAGTCTCGAACGAGCAGATTGTGTCCGTAAATCGCTTTCCCTCAAATTAGATATGATTGCGTGACATCCGAACGCTTACCGGCAATCATCAACGCGGGCTCTATCATGGCTATTTAAGAAAAAGGGCCGCAGATGCTCCATTTGTCCGTCCGTCAGCCAAAAAAATCGCTCACCTCCAGTCTTGTTGCAGAGCCTGAATCAGATTTTCCCATCGAATCAATTGGGTATCAGTCTAGGTCACGATAAACGCAATCAAAGAAAGATTGTTGAGATTTAAAAAACAGTCTATTGCTTTAGAATAATATTTCAGTGTGAGTGAGAGTTAGATGTTGACAAGAGAGGAAGTGCAAAATCATTTGCTTGAAAAGGGCTATAATCGTGCTTATGATTCTTGGATTTATGCAGATGAATATAAAATTGGAGGGCGATATATTTATATTGCCAGTATAAAGAGAAATCATACCTTTCTTGTTGTGGATCGCGCTACTTACAAGGATCTTTGTCAAGTAAAAATAAATGGCATCCTTCTCGATAAGGAAATAAAAAATGCCGATTTCAGAAAATTCGAAGAGAAAAATGGATCTGGTAGTTACGTGGGTTTTTATGTGAATTTCGACACTCTTTTGGCCTTTGATAAATTCTTGGATGTTGTGAGTGAGAAGGAAGCATATGAGGGTACAGTGAGTTCAGATATTGAGGATATCAATAACTCACCGCTACTTACCCCGACTCAGAGGCAAGCTTTAATAAAAGCGCGCATAGGGCAGGGCATTTTTCGCGAGGGGATTATTGAACGTTGGAGCAGTAAATGTGCTGTAACGGGTGTGCCAGTTCTTGAATTGCTGCGGGCCTCTCACATAAAGCCCTGGGCGATTGCCAGCGATACTGAACGCTTGGATCCTGACAACGGTCTCTTATTAATTGCTACGCTCGATGCGGCTTTCGACAATCATCTTATTTCTTTTTCAGATGATGGAGCAATGTTGCTGTCTGAGAAGCTTGGAGCGGGTGGCTATGCCGTGCTCGGTGTTTCACCTGATGCACGTCTTCACAAAGCCTTGAACTCGCAGCAGAAGGCTTACTTGCGTGAGCATAGGGGGAAACTTCGGTAAAGGAATAAAGCAAATACAGAATTGTTGAGCGACGGCAGGCGAGTGAGTTCATCAAAGTTGGTATCCTGTACCCGCATTGAACCTGTAGCGAGTAGTTTACAGGCATACCGTGCAGAGCGATCCACGTATCGGGCAGAAATTTTATATTCCATTCTTCCATGAAATTCTTTGCTCACTTAGAAAATGCTTCGCAAAATAGGCGGGGATATCGGGGGCGGGCGAAGATATTCGCCCCCGAATGGCGCGTATGACAGGATATCTGATGCCTTCTACACCAAACAAGCAGGTCTACGCATTGAGTCTGGTTCCATTCGCCGATGAGCATTTCGCTACGTTGTCCGGCTGGTTTCAAAGCCAGAAAGAGGTCACCCAATGGGGTGGTCCTGGATTGCTTCATCCACTCGACAAGTCGCAACTGGCTCCAATGATGGTCGAAGTCGATCATTCGGCGGCGAAAGCCCTGTGCTGGATGGTTGAGGATGAGGCTGGAAAGACGATAGGCCACGCTCAACTTGCCTTTGACTGGCCAAACGGGGTGGCGAGGCTGTGTCGCGTGGCGATTGCGCCAAGCGAACGGGGTAGGGGATTGGCGAGTCATATGGTTCGGGAGGTCGTCGCCCGGGCGTTTTCCCACCCTCAGATCGAACGTGTCGAACTGAACGTGTACAGTTGGAACGTCGCGGCGATACGCGCTTACGCCAGACAGAATTTCGTAAAAGAAGGCGTCCGTCGATCTTCGGTGCTTATCGACGGGGAACGCTGGGACACCGTGATGATGGCGATGCTTCGGCAGGAGTGGGAAGGCGCGAACAGCACACCGCCGGAAGCGTGACGGCGCGCGGACTCAGCCCAACAGGCGGCGCAACGCCTCTTCCGCCCCCGGAGCCTCCCACAGGACTGGCCCCGATCGGCGCGCTACTTCACGTCCCTGTCGATCGATGAGGACAGTGACCGGCAATGCTTCCTCGTCCAGCGCCTTCGCCGTAGCCGCTGTCGGATCGTAGTAAGGCGGCAGCGTCGTCACGCCGATACGCGCCAGAAACGGCGCCACTTTCGCTGCGCCACTGCGATCAAGCGACACGGCGAGAACGACGACGCCGTCCCTTTCAAGCTGCGGCGCAAGACGCGCCAGAGTGGGCAGTTCCGTCACGCAGGGAGGGCACCATGTCGCCCAGAGATGAAGAATGACCGGCTTGCCGACATAATCCGCAAGCGTGTGAACAGCCCCGCCCGCATCCGCGAAGGAGAGCGCAGGCATGGGTTTCGGCGGGTGCGCCGTAAGCCTGTCGGGCGCGACCGGCGTGCCGTTGGCGGCATCGTCTTCAGCGAACGCCGGTTTGCGCCCGATAGCGCCTGCGATTAGGCTGCCGCCCGCGATCAGGAGCATGCGCCGTGCAAGGCGCGTATCCGGACGAAAAAGGCATCGTGAAAGACTATCAGGCATGAGGCGAGCATGACGGAGCGGAGCGTGGCGGGCAAGGGGCCGACGGGACAGACAGGCGGCGGCGCCAACGTCCAATGGGGCGGCCGTTTCGCAAGCGGACCATCCGCGATCATGCGCGAAATCAACGCCTCGATCAGTTTTGACAAGGCCCTGTGGCGTCAGGACATCGCCGGATCGTTGGCCCATGCCGCCATGCTGGCCAAGGTCGGCGTCATCTCCGCCGAGGACGAGGCCGCTATCCGCGACGGCCTGGACGGCATCGCGAAGGAAATCGAGGCCGAAACGTTCTCCTTCGATGAGGCCCTTGAAGACATTCACATGAACATCGAGGCGCGGCTGAGCGAGCGTATCGGAGAGGCGGGCAAGCGCCTGCACACCGCGCGTTCGCGAAACGATCAGGTGGCCACCGATTTCCGCCTGTGGGTGCGCGACGCGATCGACGGCGTGTCCGGCCAGACGGCGTCGCTGATGCGCTCCTTAGCCACGCGCGCGCTGGAATACGCTGACACGGCCATGCCGGGCTTCACGCATCTGCAAACCGCGCAACCCGTCACCTTCGGCCACCATCTGCTCGCCTATGTCGAGATGCTCTCGCGCGACGCCGGACGACTGGCTGACGCACGCAAGCGCCTGAACGAATGTCCCCTCGGCTCGGCCGCTCTGGCCGGGACGTCCTTTCCCATCGACCGTCGCATGACAGCCGCCACGCTCGGCTTCGACAGGCCGACCGCAAACTCCCTCGACGCCGTGTCGGATCGCGACTTCGCGCTCGAATACCTTTCGGCGCTGTCCATCATGGCCATGCATCTGTCGCGGCTGGCGGAGGAGATCGTCATCTGGTGCTCGGCGCCGTTCGGCTTCATCCGCCTGTCCGACGCCTTCACCACCGGTTCCTCCATCATGCCGCAGAAGCGCAATCCCGATGCAGCGGAACTGGCGCGGGCGAAGGTCGGGCGGGTCGCGGGCTCGCTCATCTCCCTGCTGACGGTGATGAAGGGCCTGCCGCTGGCCTACGCCAAGGACATGCAGGAAGACAAAGTTCCGGTGTTCGAGGCGACCGAGGCGATCACGCTGACGCTGGCCGCATGCGACGGCATGATCCGGGATCTTCTGGCGGACGCGGGTCGGATGCGCCAGTTCGCGGGCTCAGGCTTTTCGACCGCCACCGATCTTGCTGACTGGCTGGTCCGGGTTCTGAAACTGCCTTTCCGCACGGCGCATCATGTCACCGGGAGGATCGTCGCACGGGCGGAGGCTGACGGCGTGGATCTGTCCGATCTGCCGCTTTCGGCGATGCAGGAAGTTGATCCGCAGATCACCGAGGATGTGTTCTCGGTGCTGACGGTCGAGGCGTCCATCGCTTCTCGCACCAGCGAAGGCGGCACCTCTGGCGTCAATGTGCGGCAGCAGGCGGCGGCATGGTTGACGCGCCTTGATGGAGAAGGCTCATGAAACGGGTCATGGTCACGCCGATTTTGCTGGGGTGCCTGCTGCTGGCTTTGGCCGACTGTGGAAAGAAGGGCTCCCCGGAAGCGCCGGGGCCGGCGGACAGGATTATATTTCCAAGGTCTTATCCCGCTCCGGATTAAGGGTGATACTTCCTGATGGGCAACTGTGTTGATCATGTGATCTGCAAAGGCTGACCTTCCTGGATCATTGCATTGAGTATGATGAGAAGCTGACGTGCGACGGCGATGAGGATGGTTGTCGCAGCCGCTGGTGGCCTCGAACACCATGGGATTTTCGGGCGTGAGCGTTTCGGCCCATTCGGCGATGGTGTCGCGGGTATTGGGAATG
Organism: Acetobacter nitrogenifigens DSM 23921 = NBRC 105050; assembly: GCF_000429165.1. Classification (GTDB taxonomy): domain Bacteria; phylum Pseudomonadota; class Alphaproteobacteria; order Acetobacterales; family Acetobacteraceae; genus Acetobacter; species Acetobacter nitrogenifigens. The sequence goes on from NZ_AUBI01000036.1 coordinate 8,110, forward strand.
CGCTGCATCGTGCCGGATGGAAGGTCGCAGAGATCGGGGAGCTCGCGCGAACGATCGCAGCCGATGACTGGCTGTGGCGTGGTGAGGGTTCCTGTCCACGTCGTGCGGGATCAAAAGTCCCAAGCAACTGTTCAGGGTTGAGTGCAGGTGAATGGGACCTATGCTCCTAAACGGGCTCCCTTCCACTATACATACTCGCACATCGGTAACAGACAGGGGACGAGGGCGGCGTCACCAGCGCATGGGACTGTGTTACGGGTGCTGCGTCTGTTTACGCCCCTCACCTCGAACATTTAAAAACATCGGGAGTGTTTCTGAGGGCGGACGTGAGATCGGATCGCGTCAGGTATCTCCTGTGGGAAAATATAGTTAATGAAAACGGCGAATAATTACCTACCCACTGCTTTTCGAAGACCTGTATGAAGATAAGATTTATGCAGTTTCTGGCCGTCATAAGGTCTCAGGCCAAGAAAAATATTTAAAGTTACGCCGGACACCTCATTCAGCCAACCGTGCCGAAAGTGTGCCCAGTCAGGCAATCTTAAATTACCCTTTGAATAGGGTGAGTTTAATAGTGAATCTTCCATCGCATGTCCGCAACCAGCCCCCGGCCGACCAATCACCGAGTATCACCCCGGCGCGGTTATCCTGGATTTCGGCAGTAAGTTTTTCTGCCGCTGAGAAGGAGGCCTTATTGATGAGGATAGTGAGGGGTGCTGTCACGTTAACGTTAGAAGGCTGAAGGCCGAATCCGGGATTGTCAGCCGACGAGAGCGGTCGCGTTGTTCCATTGAGCGAGAGCCCTGACCCGATGGATATGACGGGAAAGAGCCGTGGCAGTGGCGGCGGGTGGGACGAAGAGATTACGGACAGCGAAGAAGACTGAGACGAAACGCTGGCATCCGCCTGGGGTCCGGAATTTTTGCATGATCCGCTCGCGCTTTCGAAAGGGCAGATAGCTGTTTTCGGCGCGGGTGTTCAGCCCCTTGTGAGACAGATGTCGGACCGACAGGCCGAGCTTTCGTCCGGCGGCTCCGTAAGATTTCAGCTTGTCCGTGATCATCGGTCTCGAGTGTATGCCCCGTTTCTTCAGAGGTCTGGTCAGCAGACGCCTTGCAGCCTTCGTATTGCGGCGGGTCTGCAGGATTTCGTCGAGGACTAGCCGTCCTGATCGACCGCCCGCCACAGCCAGTGCGGCTAGTCCTGGATCACGATCCGGACTTCATCAAGATGCCAGATGTCCCTAGGCTGGCAGCCTTGCGACCCAAGGTGCGGGCAACTGCCGAGCCAAATTTCAGGCTCCAGCGACATCTCCTCGATCAGTCGAAAGCTCAACGGAAAGCGAAAATACAGCCACATCGCATGCGCGATCACTTCGCGCGGAAAACGATGTCGTTTGTAACTCACTGACCTCGTGTTCATCGGACCAGTGTTGCACAGCTCAAAGTTAACGTGACATCACCCGCTATAACGACGGCCCAGAAGCCGCGTAATCCTGCGAATCCTGTGTTTCTGATCCTTCATAAGGGCGATCACCCGCCGGCTCATAACGTCAGGTGGCTACAGTCCAAGGTCAATCTCTGGACTCCTTGTCCAAAATAACCGGAGGTTATCTCCAGTGTCGCACTTCAGATCAAAATCCGCCTCCTATCTTGTTTTTGATATTTCAATATTGCCGCATCTGCAAGACTCCGGTTAGGTTAATTAACGGTTAATTTTGGGTGCGAAGATGAGGAATGGCGGTAAATTTTTTGTCCTGAAATCGTCGTGTTTTTTGACAACTTTTCTCATTCCTCTGTGCGGCGGCGAACTTGCGCGCGCGGCCACCTACCCAACTGGATGTACACTGAATTCAACGGGCCAGACGTTAACCTGCTCTAGTTATACGGGGGCAGGCAATTCCAGTTCGCCTCTGATTGGAGGAACTGGTGACACCTATACGTCGGTCAACCTGACTGGAACGTTAGCCGTCACCTCAAATAGCGCTTCGTCAGTTATAGGTTATGGCGGGGCCGATTCTTCGGAGAGCATCCATAACGTCACCCTTGCGGAGGGCAGCGTTATTAACACGACAGGTACCGCAATTAGCCTGAATTCTGGCACAAGCGCACAAAATAACCTGATAACCATTAATGGAACTATCACAAGCACGGAATTGTCGACGAATAATCCAGGTGGAACAGGATCTGACACCATCCAATTTGATTCTGATACTACGGTTGTTATTGGAAAAAATGGAGCCATTTACACTGGATTCAATGCGGATAAATCCGCGAATGCAGGGGCGGTTTTTAATGCCGAAGCACTTAATCCTCGCGGCGGCGGCAACACGATTATAAATTACGGACTTATTGAAACCAATCGTAGCGCGGCGATATGGTTTCAGGGAACTGGCGCCAATGCGTCTGCGACTAATACGATAGAGAATTACGGAACCATTACCGCAGGAGGTGATGGGTCTGCTGACATAACTGGATCGAGCCCCGTTATTTTGGGAAATTCTGCATCGAGCGTCGTTGATTTTACAAACGAAACAGGCGGAGTGATTAATGGAAATATAACTCTGGGAACGAACAAAGCGAACATTGTTACATTGTATAACGGCTCGACCATCAACGGAAATCTACAGGGAGGCGGCGATGCCGCCTCGTTGATTTTGACCGGTGATTCGGGTGAAGATACGCTGCAAAGCACGGTCCGAGAATTTGGCGCCCTTACCAAGACGGGCGATGGGACATGGGTTATTTCAAATCCACTTTCAAATCTAAGCAGTAACCTTATAACCAATGTTGACGGTGGAACGTTAGTTCTTGATGGAACTACAACTGTTAAAGCTACATCTGTAAATATCAATCAAGGTGGAACGCTCCAACTGGGAAATGGCGGGACGACTGGCTTTCTCGATGGAGACATCATCACCAATAACGGTACGCTGGTGTTCGACCATTCCAGCACGGGCACGCCGCTCAACCTGACTGGCGATATTACCGGAAGTGGAAATCTGGTGCAGGACGGAACGGACACAATGATTCTTTCCGGATCCAACACCTATACCGGAACAACGACAATTACCGGAACAACGGCGCTCGATGGAAGCGTCAAATCTGCGCCAGCGACATTGCAGATTGGTGATGGTGGAACAACGGGAAGTATTTCCAACTCTTCTTCTATCGTAAACGATGGCCATCTGTATTTTGATAGAAGCGACACGTATACAGTATCTCAATCTATTTCCGGAAACGGTGATCTTCACCAGATCGGGCTCGGGACGTTGATACTGACAGGCGATAGTAATTATGGTGGAGTAACCTACATTGACGCCGGAACTTTGCAGTTGGGGAATGGTAGTTCTCAGCAAAATACTTTTAGAAATCCGACTATCGTAGATAATGGCATATTGTCGATTGATTATAGCAGTAATTTTGCCATAAGCCAGGCGATTTCCGGAAGCGGCGGTCTGACGCAAATGGGGACTGGCACGACAACGATCAATGGCTCGAATACCGACCAAATTACCTACACGGGCGCGACGACGATCAGCGGCGGGAGGCTGGCGTTGTCGGGTGTGGGTTCACTGGCTCAGTCCAGCGGCGTGCATGACAATGCCGCGTTCGACATCTCGGGCGTTACGTCGGGTTCTTCTTCGATAAAGTCTCTGGACGGGAGCGGGGCAATCTCCCTGGGCGGCAATACGCTGATCTTGACGAACGCTAACAGCGCGTTTGGCAATACCTACTCAGGCGTCGCGTCCGGTTCGGGCGGCGTGGTGGTTTCCGGGGGAACAGAAACCCTTGCAGGCGATAATACTTATACGGGTGCTACGACTGTAGCGTCTGGCGCCGGCCTCAACCTGACTGGC
>NZ_AUBI01000037.1 GCF_000429165.1 Acetobacter nitrogenifigens DSM 23921 = NBRC 105050
AAACATGTTCGCAAAACTGAAAGACTGGAGGCGTGTTGCAACCAGATACGACCGCTGCGCTCATACTTTCATGTCCGCAATCCACATCGCAGCAACCTTCATCTTCTGGCTCAAAGGATGAGTCCTGAACCTAGCGAATCTACATCCCGATCCCATTCAAGCAGGTTAGCAATATACAAATGCAATTGGAAAAAACAAAAAAACACGACACCACAACACCAAAGCGCAAAATCTAACCATGAAGCATACTATCGTAAATCGTTTTATCTCCTCCAGAAAAATGTTCCCAGAATTTTGACATCTCATCTAACTCTCGAACAGCATCCTTCTCTGAAAAAATTTTTTCCAAAACACGCATGGCACGTTGGCGTTGCCCATCTCCAACCAATATCATTGCAAAATTTTGCCGCGCCCTAGAAGAAACCTCACTCGTTTCGGCGTACGGCTCGATAAAATCTATTGCCATTTTAAATTTTCCCGACAACGCCAAAGATAGTGAAAAATTTACCGGCGCGGAAACTTGTGCTGGATCCACTTCCATCGCACGCCTGTATATTGCCTGCGCTTCTGAATACCTACCAACCTCATCCAGACTGACACCATAATCGTTCAAAATATCAAAGTTTTCTCCATATCTTTGATACAAATTTTTAAACATCTCGACTGCCTTATCGTTCTCCGATTTCATATAAATTTTACCAAGACAGATCTGAGCGATGCGGGAATTTGGTTCCAACTTTATTGCATTTTTATACAACTGTACGGCCGCCTCATATCTTCCCGCGCCCTCGTGCACACTCGCAAGCTGAAGGAGAATTTCGATATTTTTAGGATATTTTTCGTAAAGTTTTCTCAATTTAAAAATTGCATCGTCGACGTTACCACCGCCAGCTTCTACCTCCGCGACGGATATTTCATGCGAAACATCATCTCCACGAATACCGCTCTGACAACCACATAATAACAAAGAACATAAAAATAAACTCGAAATCACAATATGACGAGAACAAGAAAAATTCTCTTCATTCATCATCAACGCCCCAACACATCTATAATCTTGATAACCGCTGGCCCTGCGATCACGATAAAAACACACGGCAACAAAAAAATTATCATCGGAATCGTCAACAAAACTGAAAGGCGCGCCGCTTGAGTCTCGAATCGAATGAGATTCTCTTCCCTAATTTCGGCGACCAGGACTTTCACAACTGATCGAAGAGAGGCTCCCGTCTCCAGCGTTTGGATCAACGCAGAGCTGAGTCGAAGCATTGCCGGAAGCCCTGTTCGCATCCCCAGCCCGGTCAATACGACAGCGTGATTAGGGTTTACTTTCATCTCATCCACAGTCAACAGAAACTCTGAAGCGGTCTTTCTGTTGAGGTATGTCATTTCCTTCGCGACGCGCTCCATACTGGTTTCCATACCCAACCCAGCATCGGCACAAATCAAAAATAGATCCAAAGCATCCGCCAACCCAGAGTCCACACCAGACAAGTATAACTTTTTCTTATAACTAATTATTATATCGGGAGTAATTATACCAAGAACGACAGATATCACAAAGGAAAATTTCCAAATCTTATGAGAAATGTAACCCAGACCAAAGAAAACCGAAAATGACAAGATAAAAATCAGAATCGAAATGATTTTTACAAAAAAGACCTTACCAAAAATCGCCTCCCTCCTGGCCGTCTGGTAAATGGCGTCAGAATTATACTTTTTTTCAAAAATAATTAATATGTATTTCTTTGCTTCATTTATCACGCTAAAAAAAAAGTTACTATTAATAATTTCCCTGTGACCATTGGAACAAATCTTCGCCAAGCGATCAGTTCTCAACCTTCTATTTGAATGAACTTTTCCTATCACAATAACAATCAACAGAAAAGCAGTAATTAGTTCTATAATTAAAAAATACATTTCAACGCAACACTCGCTTGGAAATCACTATCATAGATATGATTCCTAAAAAAAATGAGACTAATGCGCCATACATTAAATTTCTTCCTAGACCCGTTTCGTAAAGCACGCTCATGTAATGAGGATTCATCAGAGACATGACAATAGTCATGACTGGAGGCATTCCGCCCAGCACATAGCAGCTTGCGCGCGCCTCCGACGCCAACGCCAACGCCTTCTTTCTAGCGAAAATTCGCTTTTTTACGGATGCTCCAAAACTCTCCAACATCTCGGCCAGGCCACCTCCTGTACTAATTTGTATTCCTATGACCGTAGAAAAGAAAACATATTCTTGAACTTTGCTATTGATCGCAACTTCCCTAAGCGATTCCCCCAGATCACGTCCAAGAACAGTTCTCGCAATTACCTCCCGGAATAAATCCTTAGTTGGAGATCTTGTTTCTCTCGAAACAATTTCTATAGCATTGATTAAAGAAATACCCACTTTAAGGCTGCGCGAAATCATCAAAACGGCATCTGGCAATTGCTCAACCAAAGTTGCAACATAAATACCCTTGACACGACTATTATACAGACGGCATGCAACAAAAATCAGAGCAGGTGACACCAAAAAAAAGTAATAAAAAAATTAATGCTCATAAAAATAGAAAATAGTATTATTAATAATGTAATGATCCCATTCTTTATGTGGAAATTTCTTGTAAAAATCGCTCCACCGAGACTCGGTCCATACAATATTTTGCAAAATTCAAAAAATAAACTTTTTGAATTTTTATTTTTTATAATTGATAAATTATCATGCATCACTCGAAAAGTGGATATACTACACACCTCTCCAATCCGATAATATCTATGCTTCACTATTTCGTTATTATATTTAATAGAAAAATAACCAACAATAGAAAACAGAAAAACAAACAAGAAAAAAAAACCAAATCGAATTCAGCACAACAATTCACTCACCCAAGGCTGCATTCCAACTTTTATCTAATTGAAAATATCGCAGTTTGTTATGAAAACTCGTTTTTGTTCTAGATATTTTATAGCTTCCTTTTATATGTCCGTCGTGCCTCTCTCCATCCATAACAAATGAAACGACGTCGTTCAAAACAACTATATCACCCTCGAGACCGGACACGTCTGTAACCTGGACAATCCGTCTGACCCCGTCTCTATGCCGCTCTATTTGCACCAGAAGATCGACAGCACCAATTATTTGAGAACGAATTGCTTGTGGTGATAGACCAAGGTTTCCCATTTGAACCATGTTCTCTATTCTAGTAATAGCTTCTCGCGTATTATTTGCGTGAATAGTTGACATGCTGCCATCGTGACCTGTATTCATTGCTTGGAGCATATCAAACGCTTCTCCTCCTCTCACTTCTCCTATAATTATTCGGTCAGGACGCATACGCAAGGCGTTACGCACCAAATCTCTCTGAGTGATTTCTCCCGTCCCTTCAATCGACGGAGGCCTAGTCTCTAATCTCACTACGTGAGGTTGCTGAAATTGCAACTCCGCAGCATCCTCGACAGTAACCACTCTTTCTCCGCGATCGATCAATTTCGACATCGCATTCATCAAAGTGGTTTTCCCGGATCCTGTCCCCCCAGATATTATGACATTCAGTCTACACTTTGCGGATATTTCTAAAATTTTTGACACCTGCTGAGAGCATCCATCATTTTCTACGATAGATTTAAAATCAATGCTTTTTTTTGAAAATTTTCTTATAGACAAGTACGGACCATCCAATGCCAACGGCGGGAAAACTATATTCACCCGTGAACCATCAGAAAGTCGAGCATCTACCGTAGGGCTGGATTCGTCTATACGACGCCCTACCGCCGACGCGATTCTTTGACTCACAGCCATGAGATGCTTTTTATTCCGAAAATTTACATCCGTTTCGATAAGCGCCCCTTGCCTTTCGACAAATATTTTAAAAGGTCCATTAACCATTATATCTGTTATCTGGTCGTCATCTAATAACGGTTGGATTGGGCCGAGACCCAACATATCATTAACTAGGTCGTTTGCTAGTGATTTTTGCTCTTTTGCGTTTAGTTGAATTCTTTTTTCATTTGCAATTTCGTTCACAACGTGTTCAATTTCCGCCATCAACCTGTCGGGTGAAAGCTTATTGATCGCAGCTGGGTCAAGTTTTTCTAGACAGGCACTGTGTAGTTCTGCTGCCTGAGCTGCGTAATCGAAATTTTGAGCTTTTACTGGAGTAGCTAGATTCGGCTGTTCCACTGCTGCTCCAAGGTTCTTCTTACCAAATGCACGTGTCCCATTCATCGTTTAGCTCCTTCTATATAATTAATAATTTTACCAAATATTTTTTTCTCATTGGCAATTTTTTTGACGCTAGCGATTGATGCCGCCTCTTGAGCAAGGGAAATGACCGCGTCCTTAAATGGTCCATCTATAGATGCGGCGGGCACACCAGATATTTCAGAATTATTAATTAATTTCGGTAGGTAAGGAAAAACAACATCTATTTTTCGTCCTAGCCCGCCCTCTATTTCTTGCCTTGACAGTCCCCCAGGTTGCCCTGATTTATTCAAAACCAAGACAGGACGAGTTCCATGACCGTTAGAAAATGCCAATGACATTTCTCTAATTGTATCCCGTAGCCCAGGAAGCGTAGGATTCAGAACTATTATTTTCTGTTGACACAAATCATTCAACGCAAATGATAGGTCATTTTTGAAATTCGGAATATCTACAACAATAAAATTATATTTTTTTCTCACCACTTCGATTAAATGCTGCGGTCCATTTTCCGCTACAACCACAGATTCTGAAAAATCAACCTGACTGCTTAAAAGGTCGCATCGACCCGCAACCTTCTGCGCGCTGCGTTCGATAAATAATTCATCAACGCGGTGCGGCGATTCATATGCGGCACGCAATCCATTATCTGTTTTTACACCCAACAACACCGCCGCGGAACCTTTGTAAATATCGCCATCTATGAACAATGTATGCCGACGAGATACTTCACCTAGATACCATGACAAATTGGCCGCTATTGTTGTAGACCCAGCACCTCCTCGTGCTGACGCAACACCTAAAACACGTCCTCCACGACTTACATCTGGCGCGCAATCCCCGGTGGCTAAAAATGGGCCGAAGAACCGAACCACCATCGCACGCGTCAACGGTTTATACAGGTACTCTGCTGCTCCAAGGCCCCGTGTTACCAGTCTATAGAAATTAGCGTCTTGACGATCTCCGATGACAAGAACCTTCACATCAGGCTCCAATGTGGCGGCCAACTCCTCCAAAATAATGATCGGCTGTTTTTCATTACTCACATCTACGATAAGAACTCGTGGATTACCGCCCCGCCTAAGATTCTCTACTGCCCCCTGGCAACTCATAGTTGCAACAGAATACTGACCCGAACGAAATTCTTCCAAAACTTCACAAATGACTGCTTCACTATCATCATCTATCACGAACGCTTGAGCATAATATTCTTGTACCGACGTCGTATTTCCGCTGTCAGGTTTATATTTTTTTTTAAATTCTACCATTTTGCTATTGATCCTTGGAAGAAACGCCTTGCGAATTTCCAACTTTGCTTAGGGCCGCGTCTTGTAGCGGTTTCACTTTTCCTTCCCTCAAGCGTTTAACGGCTTCAGCTCCTAAGGAAATATCATGCTCTTGTTCATATTTTCCGGAAGATAAATCTTTCGTATTCTCCACTTGTAAAGAGAGATTTTTCGCGTTCGCGCTCGACGAATTCCATGAAAAACTTGAGTATAACGGATCTACTTGGGCGCACCCATCGAATACCAGAAAAGACACGCACAAGGGCAGATTGAATAGAAATATTTTTATCTTCTTCATGTTAATTAACCATAAATCCAATATTTAATTTTCCATCAATATTGTCATCTTTTCTATCTGTTGACGCATCATAAATTTCACGATCGCTTGCGCGTTGTTTAGCTTGAAATATTCGCTGATAATCTGAGGGCGGCACCCAGCCGGAATCCGGGGTTTTTAATAAATCCGGGCTTCCAACCGGACGCACAACATATGGAGTAATGATAATCACCAGCTCACTTTGATTATGCTGAAAGCTGTTGGAGCGAAACAACGCCCCTAGAATCGGCAAGTCCCCAAGTCCTGGCAATCCAAGGTTTTGATTTGTAGTATTGTCCTGAAACAGACCAGCGATCGCAAAGCTTTGCCCACTTCCTAGTTCCACAGTCGTATCCGCTCGACTCACCGTGAGAGCAGGAATACTAATCGTAGAATTACCCTCTCCCATTTGTACGGCGCCGTTAGTTGACAGTTGACTGACTTCCGGCCTGACATGCAAGTTGATTCTTCCTGACGTCAAAACCGTCGGCACGAAGGACAAAGAAACTCCATACTGCTTAAATTGAACAGAGACTGTATTATTATAAGAAGAGACCGGTATAGGGTATTCTCCACCCACAAGGAAGCTAGCAGACTCTCCGCTCATCGTCGTAAGATTAGGCTCTGCCAAAACGTGAATAAGCTGATCCTGAGATAACGCGTCTATTACCGTCTCAAGGTTCATCGAACGTCCAGCAACCTTGAATTTTGACAAAAATGACAGGCTACTTTGGTACGATGTCATCGCTGCCAGCGGATTTTGAGTGGCGATTCCTATGGCCGCGCTTGTTCCAAGAGCGTTCATGTTTTCCCAATTGACGCCAATCTCACGCACCAGTTGTCGAGACATCTCTACAACCTTGACTTGCAGATTCACCTGCAATGATTGACTCCCGGTCATATGATTGTAGATATGGTCTTTCCCAACCTCATCCTGAGCTTCCTCGGCGATTTTTTGCGCCTGCTCGGGATCTCTCGCATATCCATTCAGAATCATGCCGCCGGGAAGCATTTTCGGTGTAACGGAATTTCCAAGCTCTTTTGATGAACTTTCTCTCGTTTGAGAAGCCGGGTATTGAGCCGGCACTACCGTTACGTCGTATTGGGCGATCGAATGTCCTGCCTCATCTGACGCCGAAATTGTCGTATGACCCAATCCCGTCCCGAAGACAAAAAGGGTTGAAGAGTTTGCCGGTCTCACTTCCGCAATTTTCGGGTCAGCGGCGAATACGTTTCTTACTTGATTTTTTAATTCTATTAAGCGGCCGGCTCCAAGTTGTATAACGATTCCCGTCGACGGCGTTTCGGCCAGAGCACACGACAAAACCGAGAATGCCGCAGAAAATGACAAAAGAAAATTTGTACATATTTTTGCAATAAGGTTTTCTTTAATTCTCACTTTTCACCTCGACCCGGCCATTAAAGACGTGGAGAATATTCGTAGGTGCAGCGGTAGATTTCGGCGCATTGGTATCAAGAAAATCGAAAGAGAATGAGTCGTCAATATGATCTTTCTCTCCTGCCACACGGGAAATCGATCGCAGCGACAGTGTTATTTTTCCTATTTTTGTCGCCAGGGACAGTTTTTGTGTCTGGATCGGAGTGAGTTCCAAAACAACATTTTTCGGATATTCCTCCGATTTCGAGGGATCTTTTCCTCGCACTAAACGTCGATCCACCGCAACGACACGTATATCGCTCAGGATGATTTTAGACGTCGTGTTTTTTGGCCCGACGCCTTCTGACGTATCGGAGACCGTTAGTATTACGTCGACAAAATCGCCCGGCCAAATCAGGCCACCCGCAGACGTTGCAGGATCCACCGCCACGGCCACACCACGAAGCCCTGGCCCGAGTAGCGACGCAAGAAATCCTCCTTCACCCGGATGCACCACATCCTCAACCCTGATTTGCGCTCCTTTCGGAATAGAAACTTTCAACAGAGTTCCAACAAGATCACGTTTTGAAGAATCTGATTCTACAACGGCGCCCGGAAATACAAACGATTTTGGCGTCTGCACTTCCGTAAGATCCCCGTTTTTTATAACAGATCCGGCATAAAGCTGATGTTCAGCCACCAGAACCGAAACCTTCGGTTCTGGTTTAATCATCGCAGCGGCGTCGTGAAGTTGCGCGGGCGGCCGCGCCGCTGACTTCAAAATCGCGTACAGCGACGTTCCACTCAAAAAAAATATACATACATATGGTATATATCTATGTATATTTTGATTCAGCATTATTCACACCAAACAACTCAAAGCGTATCCAGAAACTATGGCGACCGCATAAGGAAGAGCTTCGTCATTACGATGGCTGCACAAGCTTGCCTCCGCATGGGGCCGGTTTACATTACGGCACTTCATAGCAAGGACTACCTTGCGTCTAGAAATAGACGATGACTGATAAAAAATTGCTAATATCGCCCCCGATATTGCAATCCAAAATGCCGTCCGGACAAAACTTTGTGGGGGCAGAAGAAGGCACACACCCGCGAGAAGTTTCACGTCGCCACCACCGAGGAGACCCAACCGCCAACACAAAAGCAGCACAATCGACGCTGCCAGAAACGTCGCAGCGCCAACCAACCCACGACCGTTACAAAAAAAAGAGAATAATCCGAGAAGAAATAACGCCCCCGACAGGCGATTCGGTATGAGCCGCGTCCGCCAGTCGGAGATGGCCGCAGCGCCAAGAAGGAGTAGCGCCGCGCCACCTGTAAAAACGTGCGCCATCTCCCGACTGACTATGATTTAGCCTGAGGTGCCACCGGGCGCACTTTTGACGTCATTGGCAATTGTATTGAACAGCGACGTCAGGTTTGTGCCAAGCGTCTGCATCGCCGTGAACGCTACGACGGCGACGAGGCCGGCGATCAGTGCGTATTCAATTGCAGTCACCCCCTCACGATCCCGCAGGAATAGGGTAACCGCCCGCCAGAATTTCGTCATAACGCCCTCGTAAGCTATAGTGTCCTTTGGCAGGTGCACCGAACCTCGCGAACGTCTGGATCAGGCTATGCCGTACGGAATAGGGCCTGTATCTCTAAAAACGGTTGATATTTTGTTAATTTCTCCGCTTCAGCGCGTCACAGTCGATCCGGGACTACCCATTTCAGCCCGTCACACGCCCTGCGGATCCTCTTATCGCCTCAGGCGTACAGCCCCCCCCCCCCCCCCC
>NZ_AUBI01000038.1 GCF_000429165.1 Acetobacter nitrogenifigens DSM 23921 = NBRC 105050
GAATGTTTGTGCCGTCGAGGAAGACCAGACCTAAAGCCGAATCCTGACCCTTCGCCTGTTCAAACAGAGCCTGCCAGACGCCGAGCTTTGCCCAGCGGATGAAGAGTTGGGCTGCCGTCCACCAGGGGCCGAGTTCAGCAGGAATGGAGCGCCATTTCGCGCCGTTCTGATGGCGCCAGAAAATCGCTGACATGGTCCGTCGCAGATCGCGAGGCGGGGTTTTGCCTTTCGGACGAACCGTCTCGATCAGAGGTTCCCAGATCGACCATGCATCATCGGAAAATACAGACTGTATCATGCTCATGACAAAGAGCTATGCAGTGCGCTCCGTCTTTCAAGACCTAACAGGCCCTAAGCCTACGCTTTCTCAAAAGGTGACGCAGCGAATGAGTTGGAGCAACAGCTGAATTCAGGAGCTGGCTAGGACCCGGGAAGTTCAAATTGGCAGTGATAAGATGCCTGTTAGCGTTCCGTAAGAAAAACGACGATGGATGTGAGGCTCTTTTGTCTACGCTGGGCCTGACAATTAGGCCGACTTGCTCGCTTGCCAGTCAAATTGCGTCGGATCGGTCCTGTGACGTTTCACGGTCAGGTTCCCCGGCTCTAAACCTCCCCCCTACGCCCCGGATTTCGGAAGCGCCAGCCGTCTCTTTCAATATGGCGACCCGCCTCATCCCACGAGTAAACAGCCATGTAATTATCTTTATCGTGATGGTTGTCAGCCAGAGGAGCGCGCAGATAAATCACTCCTTCGCTATCGCTCTGGGCAATCTCTTCTATATAGTGCAGCCCAGTGGAGCAATGTCTGTAGCAGGCGCAAGAACGCGTGTAGCCGCTTCTTCAGGAAAGAACGTGAAGGTGCTTGCGACGTTCACCGAGATAGAAAGCGGCAAGAAGAATGACCGTCCGAAGCTCATGGAGGCGATGGAGCGTTGCCGTCTGACCGGAGCGACAGTTGCTGATCGCCAAGCTCGACCGCCTGAGTCGTGACGCTCACTTCCTGCTCCGGCTTGAGAAGGCCGGGGTGGAGTTCGTTTTGTCTGACATGCCCCACGCGAGTCGTCTCACGGTCGGCAGCCGCCACCAGTTTCGCATCGACCTCCTGCCTGATCGCCTCAAGCGCCTTCGGACGGCGGGCTATCGCTTCAGCACGATCCGAGGTGCCCAGAGCCTTCACGATTTCGGCTTTGTGGCCTGTGGCGGCTCCGTATGCCTTGCCCACGTCTTCCCGCCGTTCACGTGGAATATGGAAGCGGACTGCCCAGCTATGGCCGCGCCTGAAGATGTTCAGCAATCGTCTGCCCCCGCCTTGGCGATGTAACGCCGCACATGTAACCACACGGCACAGCGCTGTAACTACAGGCTAGGCTAACTGCTTTGATTTAAAAGGAAATTCGCTCTGTGGCGGAGAGAGTGGGATTCGAACCCACGGTACGCTATTAACGCACACACGCTTTCCAAGCGTGCGCCTTAAGCCGCTCGGCCATCTCTCCGGCGTCGGCAAGGCTAGATAGCAGCATCTCCACGAGACTCAAGAGGGAAAGCGCTTTCGGTCGCATTCTTGTCGCGCGCGGCCGCAATGAAGCGCCGGATCGCATGAGGATCCTTGACGCCCGGAGAGCGCTCGACGCCGGAGGCGACGTCCACTGCGACCGCGCCGCTTTCAGCGATAGCCTGGGCGACAGTGTCCGGCCGCAGGCCGCCAGCCAGCATCCAGGGCGATGGCGCGGCCCAGTCGGCTGTAATCGCCCACGGGAACGCGACGCCATTGCCGCCGGGGCGCGTCGCGTCTTTCGGAGGGCGGGATTCGACGACAAGCCGCTCGAATCGTCCCTCGGCTGGCAGGTCGGCGGCGTCCGAAACCGGGCAAGACAGCCAAGTCGGCAGGCCAAACCGCTCCCGCAGGACGAGCGCCCGCTCGGGCGAGGCGTAAAGCTGCATGACGACGACGGGAGCATGTGCAAGCGCCCGCTCTATTTCCTGCTCGGACGGTTCGACGAATAATCCGACAATGACGGGCTGAAACGCGGCGGCTTTTACGATGGCGGCCAGTTCTCGCGCACGCTCGGGCGTCACGTAACGTGGGGACCGGCTGAAGAAGTTGAAACCGATCCAGTCGGCGCGACAGTCTATGCAGGCGGCGACCCCGACCTCTTCGGTCAACCCGCAAATCTTGACGCCGACTGCGCCGCTCACGACGTCAGCTCTGCCGCTATGGCGGCGGCGGCGGCGGCGGGGTCATCTGCGCCAGTGATGGGGCGGCCGACCACGATCCAGTCGGCGCCGGCCCTGCGAGCCTCTCCCGGCGTCATGACGCGTTTCTGATCGCCCGCCGCAGCGCCTGCGGGGCGGATGCCGGGCGTTACCAATACAGGAGACTCGCCGAATTCGCGACGCAGGGCTTCCAGTTCACGAGCTGAGCAGACGAGGCCGTCCGCCCCGTTGCGCAGCGCGAGTTCGGCCAACCGCAGCACCTGCGCTCTCGCGCCGCCCGCAACCCCGGTTTCTGCAAGTGCTGCATCGTCCAGACTGGTCAGGACCGTAACCGCAAGCAGTAGCGGCCGCGCCGTTGTGGCGAATGCGTCATTCCGCGCCGCGCTGGCGGCGGCGACCATGGCGCTTCCGCCGCTTGCGTGAATCGTCAGCATGGCCGGTTTCAGACTCGCCAGACTGCCGACGGCTGCGCCGACGGTATTGGGAATGTCATGCAGCTTTAGGTCGAGAAAGAGCGCCCGTCCTGCGGCAAGTCGTGCGACCGCGCCGAAACCCGCCGCATAGGCGAATTCGAGTCCAAGTTTTATGACCGAGGCGTGGGGTGTCACCGCATGCGCCCAGCGCTCTGCCTGCGTCGGGTCACGCGTATCCAGGGCGGCGATCAGCCCGGTCTGTCGATCGGTCATCTGGGTTTCGCTTTCAGAGCGACTGCGGCGGCAGGCTGGTGTGGGGCGTCTCGGAAATCGGCGGAACCATGACCGCGTCCCGGCGAAGCTGCGCCAGTTCGGCGTCGCGTTGCGTCAGCGTTACGTTCAGCTCACGAATTTGTGCTTCCGCTTTCCGTGCGCGCCGCCGCTGGGCCAGTTCCACGACCCATACGGAGAACGCGCCCAGCAAAAACGATATGGCGGCGACGATCAACGCCACGATCCCGACAGATGAAGACCACCCGTATGTCAGGAGCCACATCTGGAGGGAGTCCTGATTACTCGCGGCGAAGAGGATCAGCGCGAGCAGAAACGGTATGATGAGGATAAGGCGGATCATGGTCGATTCCTAACGTCACGCCGCGCCCGGAGCAAGGAAAGCGCTGATGGATGGCTCGGCCATCGGCCGCGTTCTGTCAATTGGACGGGGAAATCTTGCATCGGGTCGCCGTGCATGGTGTCGTGACGGAACGCCGCCAGCAGGCGCGTTCTCCCGGGTTGGAAAGGATCGTCCTGACCGATGACTACCGTTCTGCCATTCGATTTGCCGGGCAGGAAACGGGGCGAAAATACGCGGGATGGAATGTGGGCCGTCGTCGCCCTGATCGGGCGCACGCGAAAAGTGGCGAATATCTATCCGACACGCGAAGCCGCCCTGACGGACTGCGCCTGGCGGCGTGACCAGGTCCGCGCCTACGCTCATTTTCTCGAGCAATCTTTGGACCCGGCGCCGACCTATCATATCGCGCCGATTCACCGCGCCGAGTTGCCAAAGGGGTGGAAACCGATGCCGGCTCTCGGGGTGTTGCATGGACGTTTCGTCTGAAAGCGGCCTTCGCTGACCGCCGCACTCGCTCATACGCGCGATGTCTGCTACGGAACCCTTTGTAGGGTATACATCGAAATGGAGCGCGTTCTTCAATATGGTCGATGCTAACACGATGGAGTCGGTCGCGGGCAGCGTCCAGCAGCAGACTGGTCCGTCCATTCTTATGGGTGTGCAGTATGTCCGTTCCGTCACGTTCGACGTCCATAACGCCCCACTGATCCACACCCGGCCGCCCCAGCGTCCGCATACGACGTTGCAGTTGGACGTCGGCGCCAAGCAGATCGGAGAGAACTCTCCTGACTTCGAAGTCGAACTGGTGCTGCGCTGCGAAGGGGTGGGGGAGTCGCCTGCGGAAGGGCAACAGCCTCTCGCGCTGTTCAACGCCAGAATCGTCTACGCCGGACTGTTTTCGTTGAGAAACTCCACCGCCGAGACCTTTGAGCCGCTGCTGCTGGTGGAGGCGCCGAGAATGTTGTTTCCCGCCGCCCGCAACTACCTTGCCGATCTCACCCGTGAAGCCGGGTTCCTGCCCGTCATTTTACAGCAGATCGATTTTGTGGCGCTGTGGCGGGCCCGTCGCGCCCAATCGTAACGCCCGCTAGCAGCGTCAGGCGTGACCGCGTTGACTGCGGCGATGTTCACTCGGGGCACGTGTTTGACCCTGCAAGTCGACGCATCGCCAAGGCCGACTTTCAGGCAAGGTGAGATAAAGTGCCGCCGGAGTCCTTGAAGACGCCAGTTTGGTCCAGTTTTGACGCCGACTGGTACCGCGCCCGCTACGCTTTTGAACTTGGAGAACTGGCCGCCGCCGACAACGCGGCGCTGGAGGCCCATTATCGGAACGAAGGCGCCGCGCGTGGGCTATCGCCCAACAAGTATTTCGATGAGCAGTGGTACCGCGGCGCCTATCCTGACATTGAAGAGGCCATTCGCCAGAATGGCTTTGTCTCAGGCTTTGACCATTACTCGCAATACGGTCACGAAGACCGGTCGCCGAACGGGCTGTTTTCGGAGCCCTGGTATCTGTCCCGCTACCCGGATCTGACTCGCGCGACCCTTGATCGTTCGGGGGCGCTCAACGGCTACGATCATTACTTGCGAACGGGCGACCGGGAGTTTCGGTCTGGCAGCCCCTTCTTTGACCCGCAGCTCTTTTACAACGACTCTCTTCTCGCGCCGTCGCCGCTGCCCGACAACGAGCCGCATCCGGCGTCGTCCATTCCCGAAACAGGCGCCTTCGCCACATTGCTGGCTGCTCCTCATGAGGCCGATGTTCGTCGCACGTCGTGGTATTTCGACGCCCCATGGTATCTTGAGACGTATCCCTCAGTCAGAAAGGCCTTGCGGGACGGCTTGTTTCAAAGCGCGCTGCAGCATTTTCTGACTAACCGCACGCCCGGTCAGTTTTCGGCGCTCCAGTGGTTTTCCGAAAGTTTCTATCTCGATCTTTACCCGGATATCGGCGAAGCCGTCGCGGCCAGAAATTTTAGGTCGGGTTATGAGCATTTCGTTCGTTTTGGCTGCCTTGAGCGGCGGCGCCCGCATCCGGACATCGATCTCGAGGCGTATTTCCACTCGGGGTCGGTGCGCGAGGACATCGAGCGAGGTCTTTTTCGGGACGCGTTCGCCCACTGGATTGCGCGCCGCGAGACTCAGGCCCAGTCCCTGCCTCCGCTCGATCAGAGCGAGTATCAACGTCTCGCTGCGCGTCGCGCCGAGGCGCTGATCGCGCTTCTTGCGCGACGCCCTCTCGATTTTTCTTTCAGCGGGACACCTCAGTTGAGCGTCGTCATGCACGTGCGCAACAGGTTTCCCCAGACGCTGGCGGCACTCTCCGCGTTACGTTGCACGTTTCATGCGTCTACCGAACTGGTGATTGTCGACGCAGGCTCCCGGGACGACACGGCGCGTATAGAGCGATTCATAATCGGCGCCAGGGTCATCAGGCTGGAGAGTGACGCCACCCATGCCGACGCCATGGCGTCGGCGTTGCCGCACCTGACGGCGCAGGTGGCGCTCTGGTTGGGGCAGGGCGTCCAGATGGGGCATGGGGCCGTGCAGGCGGCGCTGAGCCATTTCGATGCGGTCGGAGGATCTGGACGAAAACGAGTCGGTCTTGTCACCGGGCGCACCGTTCGGCCGGATGGCCGGTTGCTGGAGGCCGGGGCCATCCTCTGGCGTGATGGTTCGCTTGAGCGTTATCTGGAGGGCGCTGCGCCTGAAACGCCAGAGGCGTGTTTTTCGCGGGAAGTTTCCTGCGGTTCGACGCCCTGCCTGATGGTCGATCGGGCGCTGCTTGGCGTGCTGAATGGTTTCGACAGGACGTATGACTCTCCGGCGGCGGCAATCGTCGACCTCGGGTTGCGGGCGGCGGCGCTTGACGCCGTCACACTTTACGAACCTGAGATGCTCGCCTCGGTGGACATCGTTGCGTCAGAAGCCGCCACGTTGGAAGCGTCGGATCGCGCCACCCTGCGAAGCCGCCATGCGGAGTGTTTTCTGACTTTACCGCC
This sequence comes from Acetobacter nitrogenifigens DSM 23921 = NBRC 105050, assembly GCF_000429165.1. GTDB lineage: Bacteria > Pseudomonadota > Alphaproteobacteria > Acetobacterales > Acetobacteraceae > Acetobacter > Acetobacter nitrogenifigens. The sequence continues at coordinate 6,264 of NZ_AUBI01000038.1, forward strand.
GCCCGCGCCGTCTCTTCGCGCCAGGGCGCGTTTGGGGGCGTCGCCGCGCAAGCGTATTCTATTTGTCGAGGACAAAGTGCCGTGTCGCGGACTTGGCTCTGGCTTCGTGCGTTCGAATGATATCGTGCGCGCGATGAGCCGCCTCGGTCATCAGGTGACTGTGGCTCCGATTTACTCAGTCACTGAACCACTTTCCAAAATTCGCGCTGATTTTCCGCCCGATGTTGAGGTTCTTCACGACCTGGAGCTGAAAGACTTTGACAGGCTCCTGACCGAGCGGAGTGGCGTTTACGATTGTGTCTGGATTGGCCGTACCCACAATCTCGAGCGTCTGGCGCCGACTCTGCTGGCGCATGCGGCCGGCCTGCCCATGAACGGAATTGTGCTGGATACGGAGGCGCTTGACGCGCCGAGAACCGCTCTTCGCGCGCAACTGGCAGGCGAGACCCAATCGTCATCGGTGGCGGACGCTGTATCGGCTGAACTGGCGTACGCATGGTTGTGCCAGGCTGTCGTCGCCACCAGCGCGCTGGACGCCGACGCGATCAGGCAGGCGGGATACGCCAATGTCATGGAGCTGGGGCACATGCAGCCGGTCCGCCCTACACCCGCGAAGTGGGCGGAACGGCGTGATTTATTGTTCGTCGGGGCGATACACGAAGCAGGGTCGCCGAATCACGATAGCCTTGTCTGGTTTATCCAGCATGTGCTGCCGCTGGTGCGCGAAGCATCAGGGGCTGACATACACCTCACTGTTGCGGGATACTTGGGGACGGGCGTCGACCTGAGCTCGCTTGGCGCGTTTCCTGGCGTCGAATTGCTCGGAGCGGTCGATGATGTCGCGCTGCTTTACGCTTCCCACAGGGTGTTCGTCGCGCCTACGCGCTTTGCGGGTGGCGTGCCCTATAAGGTGCATGAGGCGGCTTCGTACGGCCTTCCCGTTGTCGCGTCCGACCTTCTCGGCCGTCAACTCGGCTGGCGCGACGGTCTTGAAATCGTTTCTGGTCCTGTCGATGATCCGTCCCGGTTTGCCTTGCGCGTAGCGTCCTTGTATGCGGACGAAGAGTTCTGGGGCGCGGTGCGCGTGGGCGCGTTGCGTGCGCTCGAGGACGAAAACAGCGAAAAATCCTATACGGTGCGCCTCAATGTGATTCTGCAACGTGTTTTGGCAGCCAGCAGGCCGTAGACGTAGATGAAGGGCGCGCTGGTGCTTTCCGGAAATTTGTCGGCATCGCATTCTGGGGTAAAATTTTTCTTCTGAAATCGCGTGTTGAAACCTTGATCATTTTGATTGAACGTTTTGCGTGCGCTCATCAGGGCGCAACCGTTTCCGTCGGTCAGCATTGACTGCTGCGGTTGAAAAAACGCGATCAGAATAATTTTACTGTCTCTTCTATTCTCCAGACATAGTCAGGCTTCGGGCTTGTCGGGGATTTCGGCAGTAAGTCCGCTCGTGCGATTTGCGACGCCGGACGGTTGGCAGGACCCGGTAACTGCTCGCGCGCCTCTCTCTTCTGGTGGATCCAGTCGTCCACGCCGCAGCCTGCGTCAGCACGAGGCTTTATCCGCGTGTGGAAACGTGGATCAGACTGAAAAACGAGACATGTTACGTTTTGGATACCATCTTCCGAGACGTCATGGGTTTAGGGTTCATTTCCGGTTGCCTGATATATGATGTGTGGATAGTCCAAGTGTTCCGCAGCTTTACGTGAATCGTATCGACGCCGTTCATGTCATGGATATCAATATGTCTCTTCTTGAAGCATTGCGGGCGTCCGCCGCTCCCTGTAGCGTGGATGTGACGCAACGATTATGGGCGGCATCTGGAAAAGAGATGTTGCCGTTAAAAAAATCTCCTCTCGCTCTGCAGACTGACAAACCGGTCTGGTTGATTTCCGAGGTCGACTGGGTGGCGGAGGATCCGTTCTCAGCCGCCAGAGCAAGCGCGGAGTGGTTTCAGAGTTATTGTGGGGGAAGGACGTGACGATGCGGACCATCAAGGGCCCGGCCATTTTTCTTGCCCAGTTCATTGGGGATTCCGCGCCGTTCAATAGCCTTGAAGGTCTGGCTGGATGGGCGGCGGAACAGGGATACAAGGGCATCCAGATCCCGACCAGTGCGCCATCGATTTTCGATTTGCAGGCGGCGGCGGACAGCGACGAATATTGCAGTCGGGTCCGCGGCGTTCTGGATGAGGCCGGGATCGAAATTACGGAACTCTCCACGCACATTCAGGGACAGTTGCTGGCAGTCCACCCCGCTTATGACGAACTGTTTGCGCCCTTCGCCCCTGACGCAGTGCAAGGAGATCGAGTCGCGACGCAGCAATGGGCGGCCGGCCAGCTAAAGCTCGCCGCTCAGGCGTCCCGTCGTCTGGGGCTGACGGCGCATGCGACGTTTTCCGGCGCACTGGCATGGCCGTATCTGTATCCGTGGCCTCAGCGACCGCCGGGTTTGATCGAGGCGGCGTTCAGCGAACTTGGTAAGCGCTGGAGGCCTGTTTTGGATCAGTTTGACGAGGCTGGGGTTGATCTGTGCTTCGAACTGCATCCGGGAGAGGATCTACATGACGGAGCGTCTTTCGAAAGGTTCCTCAAAGAGGTCAACAATCATCGCCGTTGCAATATCCTGTTTGACCCCAGCCATTTTGTCCTTCAGCAGCTCGACTATCTGGCGTTTATCGATAAGTGGCGCGAAAGAATAAAAATGTTCCATGTGAAGGATGCGGAGTTCCGCCCAACGGCGGA
>NZ_AUBI01000039.1 GCF_000429165.1 Acetobacter nitrogenifigens DSM 23921 = NBRC 105050
AGAGAAATCCAAAACGGAAACCCAAACCGGCGCGTCGGTTTCCCCAGCTAAGCTAGCTCATACTGAAAGTATAAAAGCTGTAGCTATAGCTCGGGAACCGACGAAGGCCGAGATTGACGCGGCGTATCACCGCATCGGTTCCAGGGCGTTCGAAGTCGCCGGGTTCGATCTGGCCCGCGACAGGGGTGATTACCGCGTGGCGCGCCAGTGGGCGGCGGACGGGCTGCAGCGCGGCATGACGGCGGATCAGATCGAGCAGGTCGTGGTCGAGACCGTGGAAACCGTGACTGCGCGTGAGCGTGGCGCCGGGCGAGTGCTTCCGCACATGGGATATTTCAAACCTGCTGTGGCGCAGGCGATCGAGCGGTTTGACGTTCATGCGCCGCGTACGGTGGAAGATCATCTGGCGCAGGAAGCGTGGCAGAAGGCCATGGGCGAGTGGATGCGTTCGGGCGGCAAGGGGCCGCAGCCGCAGCTGGTCGAATTCAGCAATTTGCGCGCCGCATGATGCGAGACAGCAAGGTTCCAGCGCCCTGCGATCCGGGTGAATTCGTGGATGTCTCGGCCCTAGCCTTCCGCAGCCGCAAGCCGACCGAGTTCAGCACGCTGCGTCCGGTTGTGGATCAGGTGGCTGAGTGGCTGGAAGAGGCGGCGACCACACTTGCCACGCTGCACGTGAAAAACCTGCGTCCTGCAGGCGTGAAGATAAACTGGCCTGACATCGTGATGGATCGAAAGGACCTCGACTGGTTCCGGGCGAGCGACGACATTCTTCCCTCGCCTACGGCCGACGCCGTGGCGCGCATGGACATCGTCCTGGGTTGGCCGGGCTTGCTGGTCGATATGGGCCAGCGAACGGTCGTCAACAAACGGCTGATAGTGAACCCTTATTCAGGAAAATACCTTTGGGAATGGAGGCCTTTGGGACGTCACCTTGGAGTCGACTACAAGACCGCGCAGGCGTGGCACAGGCGGGCTTGCGAGGTAATAGGAAAAAAATTCAGCTAAGCGTAATTTTCCTCTCCTCAAACTCCTCAAATTGCAGTATCCGCATAGTCATACTCAGGGGTCGTGCAGCCAAACGGTTGCCCGGCCTTTTTTGTTTGGCGAGTCTGGCCCTACGGCTGCGAGAAATCCGGCTGTTGGAGGTAGTTCTCCAGCGTCTTTGTACGAGTCTTGGTCGCATCAATCAGACATTGTTGAAATAGTATCTTGGTCAACGACCCGTCGCCGTAGGCCGCTCCGATCAGATCGCACTCGTCATCGCGAAACTTCATCCACGATCTTTCCGACGTTCGCAGGTGAGCGAGAACTTCACCTCTGACCACCTTCGTCGATAATGCCTTGTAGGCACGATTCAAATCCGCGTTGCGACGCTCCAGTTCCTGACCGCCACATTCGATCATTGCAGGATCTACGCCGCCAGCGGCATCCATACACTTGTCGTAATCTGAAGCCAGACAGGTTCCACCCGGCAAGGCCATCATGACCGATAGAATCACGGCTCTCTTCATTCTCTGACCTTTGCTTTGTCTTACTCGAACTCCGGACAGTCGCCATGCCCGCTCGTCTAAGATGCGTCGGCGCGCTCGTGCGCTCAATAGACACGCGCATCGCGGTCCCGCCGCCCAAACGTGCTGACGCCTTCTACCTTTCTAAGCCGTGGCGCGATCTCATGCGTCGCCTGATCGAGAAGCGAGGACGTTCCTGCGAGAAATGCGGACGGACCGGAACGCGTCTGTTCGGCGATCACGTCCACGAACTGAAAGACGGCGGCGCTCCGCTCGATCCGTCGAACGTCCAGCTGCTTTGCGGGTCGTGCCACACGACCAAGACGGCGCGAGCCCGCGCGATCAGAACCGCGATCGTCGAAAGACCTTGAAAAACGGCTGATTTCTGAGGTTTTTGTGGGTTTCGTCCGGCCGGGTGGGGGCGGGTCGAAAGTCTGGGCCGGATCGGGGGCGGCAACCGCGCCAGTCTCACGCGCAGATTTTTCGCCTGTGTTTGAAAACAATCAATTTATTCAAAGGGGACAGGTCATGGCGCGCGGTGGAGCCCGTCCGGGTGCCGGCCGGAAAAAGAAGACGCAGACGACCGAGGAATGGAACGGGCCGGTCATCGCCGATTATTCGACTTTGACGCCCCTGGAGTTCTGGAAGGCGGTCCTGCGTGATCCTCGAGCGCCGTTTGAATTACGTGCGATGGCGGCGGACAAGGCAGGCCCTTTCATGCATGCGAAGCCTGCGCCCATTGCGTCCGGTCAGGGAGACCTGGGGGATATGCCTGGGGCAGGGAGTAAATGGGAACGGGCCATGTCGCCTGATCGAACAATGAACTGAGGGGCGTATGCTGAATCTGAGCAGGCCAGACTGGGAAAGTCGGTTGCGCGAGGGGCAATCGCTGCTGCCGCAGATCCAACCGGTTAATCCTGCGTTGGCCAGACAGGCTGTTGAAATTTTCGATATGCTCTGCATCCCGGATGTGATCGGGCAGCCTACGTTCGGTGAGGCCGCCGGGGACTGGTTCCGCGACGTTGTCCGAATGTTGTTTGGGGCGCTCGATCCGGCGACCAATGAGCGACAGATCCGCGAGTTATTCCTTCTCGTTCCGAAGAAGAACTCAAAAACGACCAATGGCGCTGCGCTGATGATGACGGCGCTGATGGTCAATCAGCGGCCAAACGCGGAATTTCTGATCGTGGCGCCGACGAAAGAGATTGCTTTTCTCGCGTTCAACCAGGCGTCCGGTATGGTCCGGGCGGACCGGGAGCTGCTCGGGATGTTCCATATTCAGGAGAACCAGAAGCGGCTGACGCTGAAGCGAAGCGGTGCGACTTTGAGCGTGAAGGCGTTCTCGAAAGAGGTGATGACCGGCGTCAAACCGGCGGGCGTTCTTGTTGACGAGGAACACGTCATTGCCCTGAACGCCGACGCGGGCGACGTGATGGGACAGATCCGGGGAGGCATGATCAGCCAGCCGGAAGCGTTTCTTGCAATCATTACGACCCAGAGTGACAAACCGCCGCGTGGTTGTTTTCGAGAGGATCTTCTGCAGGCCCGGGCGATCCGTGATGGGAAATCGCACCGGCAAGGCGACGACGGCGAGACGCAGGTGGCGGTCGGAACTGGGATTTTGCCGGTAATCTACGAGTTTCCGGACAGGCTTCAGAAGCCTGCGCTGATCGGTGATTTCGCGGCGTGGGAAGACCCTTCAGTCTGGCCAATGGTCCTGCCTAATCTCGGGCGGTCGATTACAATTCATCGACTACAGCAGGAATATGAAACGGCTCGCGGCAAGGGAATTGCCGAACTGTCCCGTTGGGCCTCGCAGCATCTGAATGTCGAGATTGGGCTTGCGCTTCGCTCTGACCGCTGGGTCGGGGCGGATTACTGGGTGGGCGCAGGCGACGACACGCTGACGCTGGAGGAGGTTCTCGCCCGCGCCGAGGTCGTGGTCGCCGGGATCGACGGCGGCGGGCTGGACGACCTGTTGTCGCTCGTCGTGCTGGGGCGCGACGCGACGACGCAGGAATGGCTGCACTGGCAAAAAAGCTGGGTGTTTGAGGGCGTGCTTTCGCTTCGCAAGAAAGAGGCCAGCGTGATGCGCGATTTTCAGGCGCAGGGCGATCTGGTGATCGTGTCGGAGCCGGGAGACGACATCGAGCAGCTGGCCGACGTGCTGGAGGCCGTCGACGCCAGGGGCGGCCTCGCCCAGGTGGGGCTCGATCCGCAGGGCGTGGGCGCCATCGTCGACGCGCTGGCGGTGCGCGGCATCGGGCGCGACCGCGTCGTGGGCGTCTCGCAGGGCTGGACGCTGTCGGGCGCCATCAAGACGGCGGAGCGCAAGCTGGCGGACGGGACGTTTCGCCACGGCGCGCGGCCGATCATGGCGTGGGCGGCGTCCAACGCGAAGGTCGAGCCGAGAGGCAACGCGATCGTCATCACGAAGCAGGCGGCGGGGAACCTCAAGATTGACCCGCTGATGGCGACCTTCAACGCCGTGACCCTGATGTCGCGTAACCCGGAAGCTCCGGGCGGAAAGAGCATTTACGAAAGGAAAAGCCTTTGGGCCTGCTAAGCGGAATTTTCGGCGTGGAGGACCGTGGCGGACGCCGTGCGCGCGTCGAGCCGCAATTCCGCGCCGCCGGGAGTCTGGAAAACCCTTCGACGCCCCTGTCCGACATCAAATCATGGGAGCAGTGGCTGGGCTACCCGGTCGCGCGCAACAGCGAGTGGATGCCGCGGATCAGCGAAAGCACGGCGATGGCGTGCTCCGCCGTCTACCGATGCGTGACGCTTGAGGCAGGGGTCATCGCGGGGCTCCCGCTCAAAATTTATCGGCAACAGGACGACGGACAGCGGGTCGAGGTCAGAAACCATCGTCTGGCTCCTCTCCTGCAACAGGCGCCGTTTCCCGGCCGCGCCCTGACGGCGTTTTCGTGGCGCGAGCTCTGGGGCGTCAACGTCCTGCTGTGGGGCAATCACTACAGCGCAGTGCGCTATGACGGCGCCGGTCGGGTGATAGGGTTCGAAGCTTTCTCGCCATGGCAGGTTCAGGTTGTGCGGCTGCCCCAGTATCCAGGGGTAAATTTCTATAATTGCACGCACGAAAATGGACTCTCGGAGACGATACGGCAGGAGGATATGATCCATATCCCCGGTCCGGGCTTTGACGGCAGGCAGGGGCTGTCGCGGATCCAGTCCTTCGCGCGCGGCTCCATTGGACTTGCCCTCACAATGGAGGAGCGAACGGGACGGGTGCACCAGAACGCGGCCATGCCCAGCGGTGTGCTGGAAGTGCCCGGGCGGATGAGCGACGAGGCGATCCTGCGCGCCAAGGCGGAGTTCAACGCGGCGCATGCGGGCCTGTCGAAATGGGGCGGGACCGTCGTCGTCGACGACGGTGCGAAATACACGCCGTTCCAGCTCAGTCCGCAGGATCTTCAGACGATCGAGGCGCGGCGCTATCAGGTGTCCGACATATCGCGGTTCTTCGGCGTCCCGCTGCATCTGCTCAACGAGACGGACAAGACGACCAGCTGGGGGACTGGCCTGTCGGAAAACACGCTGGCCTACCTGATATTCACCCTCGACGCCGATCTTAGCCGGATCGAAAGCGAACTGAACTACAAGCTTTTCTCGGGGAGCGGGTATTTCGTCGAATTCGATCGCGACGGGCTGCTTTCCATGGACCCGGTGAAATCTGCCCAGGTCACGGCGCAGGAGATTTCGTCGGGGACGCAGACGATCAACGAGGCGCGTCGCAAAAAGAACAGGCCGCCGGTCGAGGGCGGCGACATGCCGCTGATCAACAGCACGAACGTGCCGCTTGCGACGCAGGCGCAGAAAACGGCGGCTCCGGCCTCACAACAGCAAACCCAGCAGGATTGACGCAATGAAGCGCTATGATTCTCCGGCCGCACGGTTTTCGAACCGGGCGTTGATGACGCATGCCCAGGCAGGGCTGCCACAGACGCTTGGCCTGAAGCCGCGCGCGTCGGCTGATGGCGTCGCCGAGATACTGCTTTATGACGAGATCGGATTCTGGGGCGTCACCGCCAAGGATTTCGTGCAGATGCTCGCGCAGGCCGGCGACGGAGATCTCGTCGTCCGTATCAACAGCCCCGGCGGCGACGTGTTTGACGGTCTGGCGATCTTTGCGGCCCTGCAGGCCCATTCGGGCGCCGTATCGGTCGTCGTCGACGGTCTCGCCGCCTCGATCGCGTCAGTGATTGCTCTTTCCGCGTCGACGGTGACGATGGCGGAGAATGCGTTCCTGATGATCCATAACGCATGGGGCGCGGTGGTCGGAAATCGAAACGACATGAGCGAGACGGCGGCAATTCTCGCCAAGGTCGACGGCCAGCTGGCGTCGCTTTACGCCCAGAAGACGGGGCAGACGCCAGACGCGATGAGCCAGCTGATGAATGCGGAGACGTGGTTTACGGCGCAGGAAGCCAGGGATATCGGTTTCGCGGATGCGCTCGTTTCTGGCGCATCAAACGCTAAAGCCGCTCTCCGGCCCGGCGTCTTTGCGCGCGCTCCTGAGGCGCTGTCCACATCAGATCCCGCCGCAGAACTTGCTGACATATCGGCGGGCCTGACGGCGCGCCGCCGTCTGCTCCAGATCGCCGAGGCAGAGAACGCCGCCTGACCGGCAGGCCATCCTCCTCGCACATATGCCTGACCGGCGTCGGATCAGGTTTGCATCCTTTCTAAACCCAACAGGGAAAACCAGATGACCATCAAGGAACTGCGCGCCAAGCGGGCGACGCTGATCGAAAACGCGCGCGCACTGGTGTCCGGTGACACGGCGACGACCGAGCAGATCGCCCAGTTTGACGCGATGATGGCGGAAGCGAACGCCATGAAAGCGCAGATCGACCGTATCGAGCAGGCGCACGCGGCCGATGCGGAACTGGCGCAGCAAGTGGCGCAACGCGCTGCAGTCGAAGGAATCAGCGCCAGCCAGCGCGCCGACGACGACCAGCGTGAGACGCGGGTGTTCATGTCGTGGCTGCGCGGCGGCATGGACGGCGTCGCCGCTGACGACCGCATCTTTGCGCATCAGAGGATCGTTACTCAGTCCAGCAACATCCGCAACGCACAGGGGACGACGCCGGGCGCAGCAGGCGGCTACCTGGTGCCGCCCGCTTTCGTGGCTCAGCTCCTTGTCGCGCTGAAGGATTATTTCCAGGCGCTGAACTATTTCGACGAGATCGCCACCGATACGGGCGCTGATCTGCCATGGCCGACCAACGACGACACCAGCCGTCGGGCGAAGATCATCGCGGAAAACACGCAAATCGGGCAGGGCAATCTCAGCTTTGGCCAGACGACGCTGAAAGCGTTCCTGTATGCGACTGACGCGATTTTGGTGCCGTGGACCCTGATGCAGGACAGCTTCATGGATCTGGACGCCTTTATTCGCGGTGCGCTGACTACTTCGTTCGGGCGCACGCTCGCTGATGACCTTACGACCGGCGCCGGGGGCGCGTCTGGCCCGACTGGCGTGCTCACCGCGTCCGCAGTGGGCGCAACCGCCGCCGGCGCGTCGCCAACTTATGACGATTTCGTTGAGCTGGCCTTCAGCGTTGATCGGGCATACCGCACGGGCGCCGTTTTCATGATGAACGACCAGACGATCAAGGTTCTGGCGAAGCTCAAGGACAATCAGGGACGCCCGCTGTGGGTTCCCAGTGTCCAGGCTGGCGTCCCTGATATGTTTGCGGGTTATCCCATCGTTTACAACAACAGCATGCCTGACATCGCCGCAGGCGCGCAGCCAGTCCTGTTCGGAAACCTGAAGAACTACAAATATCGGGTGGTGAGGGACGTCAGCATCGTTCGGCTGAACGAGCGTTACGCTGACTATCTGCAAACCGGATATTTTGGCTTCGGTCGCTTCGGCGGCGGCCTGCCATCTGCGGCGCAGCCGCTCAAATCCCTGAAGATGCCTGGGACGGCCGCCGCCGGCGGCGGCTCGTAACGGTCGGGAGGTCGGACCATGAGGCGGACAACGCCAGTCGGTCCACCTGCGCCGGATGCGCCGCTGGCGTCTCTGGCCGACCTCAAGGCGGATCTCGGGATTTCTGACGCGTCGCAGGACGCAAGGCTTGCGCTGCTGCTGCAGGACGCGTCGTCCATGGCGCTCGTCTATGTCGGGCGTCCGCTGATCGACCGGGCATGGTGCGACGTGATCGAACTGGGGTGCGAGGCGCGCCAGTCGGATCTCGTTCTGGGCCGTTACCCGGTGTCGGCCGTCACGGGGCTTACGATCGGCGCTACAGCGCTTGATGCGGACGCTGTCGCGGCGCTGCCGGTCAATCCCGACGCGGGCATCGTCTACCCGCCGGACAGCGGTCATCCGCGTTGCTGGCGGGCGGCGCGCTACGTCGTGACCTATCGGGCCGGTTACACGCTCGACAGCGTCGCGGCGGACGGCACGGCGATGCGCGGCACGCTGCCAGCCTCGATCCAGCGTGCGGTTCGCCTGACGGCGGCGGCGCTGTGGCACGCGACAGGGCGCGATCCGCTGCTCAAATCCGAAAGCGAGCAGGGCGTCGGGTCGACCAGCTGGGACACGTCCGCAGCGGCGACCGGCGGCATGCCGCAGGCGGCGGCGGACATTCTCGACGCGTATCGCCCGGCGGGCGTGGCATGACGTGGCGCACGGAGCGGCGACGACGTCAGATCGCCGACAAAGGGCGCATGATGCGCCTCATGCGGGCGGATCAGTCGCAGAGCGTCAGCGTCATGGCCTACGCGCCGCCGCCGCAGGCCTCGCAGCTGGCGGACGGCGTCGCGAGGGCTCCGTTCGTGGCGCAGATCGGGGCCGATGAGGTCACGGCGGCCGCTTACATGCCGAAACCGCGCGACAGGGTCGAGGACGGTCCGAAAACATACACGCTCACGGA
>NZ_AUBI01000040.1 GCF_000429165.1 Acetobacter nitrogenifigens DSM 23921 = NBRC 105050
TCGACGGCCCGCCACAGCCAGTGCGGCCTGCCGCCGATCACAATCCGGGCTTCGTCGAGATGCCAGATGTCTTCGCGTTTCGCCGACTTTCGGCGCAGCCTGCGCGCATACGCCGCCCCGAATTTCAGGCTCCACCGGCGGATCGTCTCATACGAAACGACAATACCGCGTTCGAGCAGCATCTCCTCGATCAGCCGAAAGCTCAGCGGGAACCGGAAATACAGCCACACCGCGTGCCCGATGATCTCACGCGGAAAACGATGTCGTTTGTAGCTGCAAGGCAGAGCACTCATGCAGCTAAACTATCACGCCTCACTTAACGTGACAGCACCGCAGCCGCCGATAGCCGAACCTACGCCTTTCCGCGGCCAATGCGCGAAGTCGGAGGCGGGCATCAGCGTCATCGTCATCGGGCCGTCGCGATGCATAGCGCCACGTCTTCGGATCGATGCCGACCAACCGGCACGCGCGGCGTTGCGTGTAACTCCGCTCCGTAATCGTCCAGGTCGCAGCATTTCGCCGCAAGCCGGGCGTCAAGAATTTTTTGCCAGCAGGTCTTTCAGCGTCGAGACGTCCATCACGCTCTCGGCCGGGAGCCGCTTCAGCCTCACGTTCTCCTCTTCCAGAGCCTTTAGCTGCCGCGCCTCAGATCCGCCGCCGACGCACCCGCCTGATGCTTTTAAGGATCCTGATAATCTCGTTCTGCGTTAAACGTGATCTCCTCATTGCCTGTCTCCGGTTAGACAGACCTTACTTAAAAACGAGGGCACTTCGCAGGGCAGGGTCAACCCCTCCTGCCCCGATTGTTGAAGAAACAGGACGCCAGGCCAAAACCCATGGTCACCGACAGGTCGAAATCATACGGGGCGGCCAGACGCCAGGTCATGCCGGGCGTGGAGCATCGCTCTCACAAAGGGTTGAACAACAGGGCGAAAAATTCACATCTACCGCTGCGAAAACGCGAACGCGTCATAAAACAATTCCGGGCCCCGGGAGGCTGCCAGCGTTTCTTCTCCGCCGTCCGTAACCTCTTCGTCGCACCCCGTTCCATCGACAACGCCCTCTCCCGGCACTTCCAGCGGGTAACTAAAATCGCAAAGTTAACGTGACAGCAACCCGGTAGCTGAGCCCTGCACTTCGAGTGAAGCAACACCTCCTACCCCGGCTGCATACATGGGACGGTCTGGTAGTCTTCGCCCGGACTCACCTGCGCATGATGTCGATGTGCGATTCAATTGTTCCATACGCGTCGGAGACCCGGCGAACGAAGGAGAACACGCTGCCGTGCGCGAAGTTGACCATGCGCCGCTGACGGTCGAGGATCGAATCCGCTAGCGGCCGACCGTCATAATCAGCAACTGAAGGTCTCTACATATCACCATTTTAATTCCTTGCGTGCTAGATCTTGGCGCTCCATATCTTCCGGGTCGTCCGACACTGCTTAACAGACACGGAGGATTCCAAAATGCATTTTTCTCGTATGATTCAGGCTGGCGCCTTTGTTGCTACACTGGCCTGCTGCGCGGCTCTGCCTGCGCAGGCTCAGGATACGTTGCGCGTCGTTGATGCACGGGGACACCAGGTCGGTATCCTGGTCCAGGGCATCGCGACGACAGCGGCAATGCCTGATATCGACATGTTCGAGGCCGTTGATCGCATGATGGCCCGCAATATGGCTCTCATGGAGGCGGTCGATCGGACATTGGGCTCGCGGCTGGACGGCGTCCTGCGCGCCGTTCCGGCTGTTGGTCATGACCTCCCGAAACAGAGCATCTCCTGGCAGCGTTTCGAGGCGGTCAGCACCGGTGGACCCACCGCCTGTACGCAGACAATCACGATCACATCAAACGGTCAGGCGGCGCCAATCGTTCATGTGTCACGCACCGGAAGCAAGTCCTGTGCGACGCTCCCCGCGCCGATGGCAGTTGACGATCCCGGAGATCAAAAGACTGGTTCCACGGCTCTGACGCCCGCCGTCGAGACGCGGACGGAAGTCCCGACAAACGGGCGCGCTGGAAGCGCTCTCTAAAAACAGGTGGTGGCCGGAAAACCCCGGGCCACCATCATAGAAGGAAAATATATTGATTTTCTGCGATCATCGCCATGATGTTTAACGAATATCAAACCCCCCCCCTGTAATTTCCGTCCGCAACACAACCACAAAAAATAAATACAAATATAAATAATAAAATTATTCATGAAGAAGAATCTGCATTTCGTACCCCTTGACGAGGCAAGCATCTCTTCCAATTTTGCTTTCGCCGGATGCCATCGGGGCCGGCATAGGCTCTGTGAGCCAGACAACTGGAATCCATGTTGCTTTAATCGGAGGATGTGGATGTCGACGCTGAAAGGACTTTATTCCCGCTATCGCCGCTCCCTGCGCACAGCCGCCCGGAGATGGCGCAACCGACTGGAGGGAGGCGTATCATGGTAACGCGCCCCCTTTTCGGAGACGATCCGCTCGCTCCGCGTGTCCTCTCCGTGCTCCGCCGCCTCGGTCATGACGGACGTGGTGTGACGCTGACGTCTCTGGTGGCCCATACCGGTATACCGGGGATCAGACTTCGCTCCACGCTGGAACGCCTGGTCCAGGCGGGCGCGGTCGCCCCTGCCGGGTGTGATCCCCTGGCCTCTGATATCGCGTTCCGTCTCCCCACGCGGGCAAGAGCCGCTCCGCCAGTTCCGGTCGCGGCGTAAGGCACTGACCGCGCCGGGTAGATCAGAAACGCCTTCTCCGAGCGGAAGCGCCATCTTTTCTGGAACGACCGCACGAATGAGAGGGTGGAGCGGGGCCTTCCATCGGGTGCCCCGCGTCTCTGAAGGTGAGGTCGAAAGCAGAGAGAACAGGGAGATGTCGAGTTTTATCCATTTTCTCAACCTGAAGGCGCTTCAGCACTATTGGAATAACCATCCTCCCGTGCCCCGTTCACTTGGGACGATGAGGCCAGTTTGGTCGCATTCCGCCGGAGAGACGGAGCGAGCGGAACAGACGGCCAAGCAACCTCGGCACCTTCGGCAGAGGGAGAGGCCACACGTCGCTGCGGGTCTCGTACTCATGCTGCTGGTCGGAATGGCCTCGCAGGCATCGGCTCATGCGCCGCATGATGTGCTGTCGTGCGAGACAGAAAAGCAGCCGGTAAACATTCCATCCATGCCACTGGCCCGCGCCATCGAGATATTGGGCCAGCAGACCGGGTGCCCGGTCCTTGTCGACCCAATCCTTATGGACGGCCGGACCTCGGCAGCCGTCAAGGGCGCCTATACGCCTCCGGCCGCCCTCCAGCATCTGTTCGGGTCCGTGCATATCGACGTCACCGCCACTGTTTCGGGCTTGAGCGTCAGCCCTCTGGATGCGACGGCTCTGACATCGGGCGACACGCGTCCCGGCCTGAGGACTGCATCATGAGTCTTCACACGGACAGGCCGAACAGAATTATGTCGCTTCCGACCGTTCAGATCGGTACAGAGCTGGCGGTCCTGCTGGCCGACTATCTCGGCGACCAGGAAAAAAACCAGGGATATGACGGCCTCATGCGTCGGGCGGCCGACCACCGGATTTACGATCGGGTTTCTCGCTGGAGAACCGCGTCAGACCCGGAAGCGACGACCGTCGCCGTGGTCCGAAAACTCCTGCCTGTCGCCGACCGCACGCACATGGCCAAGGCCTTGGGCTGGTCGTTGGGAGACCTCGAAAACCAGCTGACATCGGCCTTGCCAAAGGCCGTGCGAGATCATGGCAGAATATTGTCCTGTCGTCTGCCACGCTGGCACCGGCTCTGACCCGGATGTGCGCCGGAAGGGCCACGAGCCCTTCCGGAGACTGATTCAATCCGCATGGGGGTTCGCATCCACATCCGAAGGATCAAGCGGTTCGACCAGTCCTTCCTTGTCCGGATCAATTGGTGGCTCCTCTTCGTCAGGCGCCGGACGCGGGCGCTGTTCCTTCTCCCGAGAAGGAAGCGGAGGCGGTTCGAACGGACGGTGAGCGCCCATGATCCGTAACGTGTCCTGCATGGGGACATTCTCCATCGCTAGAGCAGTTCCACTGAGCCAGAGTTCAGTGGAACTGCTCTAAAAGAAAAACCAGACCCAGGACGTGGGAACTATAACTCGATTAATAGATGGGAAAACGCTATGGAAGACCTCTCCATGAAACGTTCCTGGCAGAGCAGGGACTGGTCCCGCTTCATCAAGCTGTTCAGGGGCCTGACATTCTACGAGCGTTTTGAACAGGCGATCATTCTGACCCTGATTGCGCTCATCATGCTGGTCACCGCCATCGCGACGATTCATCTGATCGGCGCGGTATGGCATCTGGTCGTTGATGTCGGAATCGATCCGATCAACCAGACGATCTTCCAGGCGATTTTTGGCGCGATCTTTACTGTTATCATCGCTCTTGAGTTCAAACACTCCCTGCTGGTCGTTCTTGCCCAGCATGAGAACGTCATCCGGGTGCGGACCATCGTCCTGATCGCCCTCCTGGCGATTGCCCGCAAATTCATCCTGCTGGATCTGCATGATGTGACTGCCATGGAACTGTTCGCTCTCTCGGCGGCTGTTCTGGCGCTGGGCATCGTCTACTGGCTGGTCCGCGAGCAGGATGCGCGTGTCGCGCGCGATGCCAGGGAACAGGCGCATCTCGAAGATGATCCTGCGGCCCGCTGTGAGCCTGAACGGTCTTCATCCTGAAGAACCGAGGTAAAGGCGGTCTATAACGCCGCCTTTACTCAATCCCCACTACGTCCCGTGCGATGAGGACGTCTTCTTCGCCGTCTCTGGCCCTGACGGCGCCAGATGATCTGTGTCGATGGGCCTGAATGGCGGAATGGGTTGTCCGGGATAATAGACCGGCCCCTTGTAGTTCTGATCCAACTGGCTTGCGTTCAAGCTGTCGACCAGCATATCACCTGTGCCGTCTTCGTAATGAGTGCGAGCCCCGGTTTGGGGGGATTGTGGACGTTCCCTCAGTCGCCATCGCATCGAACGATGTTGCAGCCGTCCGGACAATATCACCAGCATGTGCGCCCGACTGGCTCAGTAGAGACGAGCCCAGAGCAGCGCACGACAGAAATATTTTCATCCTCTTCATGCTCATGACCTTTCGAGATTCTCCCCCGGCCGGATGAATGGCCGGGGGAGAGTTTTCGTCACGCCATCAGGCTGCCTCTTTCCGCGCCTCGATCTGGGGCACGGCTTCCTCTGCACGTGTTGTAGAGGACGTAATCGCGATACGACGCGGCTTCATCGCTTCGGGTATCTCACGTTTCAGGGTAATGGACAGAAGTCCGTTCTCGAAGTGCGCATCGGTGACTTTCATATGCTCGGCCAGATCGAAGCGGCGTTCGAATTCTCTGCCCGCAATACCCCGATGGAGATATTCGGCGGCGCTTTGCGGCTCCTGCGCCTTTCGTCCTGTCACGACAAGAGTATTGCGCTCCTGTGTGATCGAAAGGTCGGCCTCGGCAAGTCCGGCAACCGCCATGTCGATCCGGTAATCATCCTCACCGGTCTTGACGATATCGTAAGGCGGCCAGTTATCGACCGTCGGAATCCGGCTGGCGAGATCAAGGGCATTGAGCACTCTGTCAAAACCCACGCTCGAACGGAACAGGGGCGCAAAATCAACGGTGGCTCTCATAGCCATATTCTCCTTTGAGCAACATGGACACAAGATCAAAACTGATAGTTCTGTCTGCCGACCCCTTCGGCGGCCGGCAGATTCAATCTGGGAACTCCGTGCATGGTGTCAAGAGGCATCAAAAATGCAGAAGGGCAGATTTTGGGGTCTCCCATCGCGCCTTCTTTTTCAAGCGCGTCTCATGTGAATCCTGAACGTCCCACTTCGCCCGGGCACATAGAGATCTGCTTCTCCTGGAAAGAGGGAGCGGATTGGCGGCATCATGACATCCATTCCCCCGGTGTATGTGCCGAAGGCCGGCAGGATCATGCGTCCGCCACCGACGATGAAACAGGGACGGACCACCATGTGACCCCCGAGACGAAGCCGGACTTTCGGATGGAGGTGCCCGGCCAGTTCCGGAATCTTCACCGTAGATGATGGCACATGGCGGAAAGCGACAGACCGCCGCTCGAACGATTGAACGCTGGTTCCAGGCAGTATTGAAGGCAGCGCAGGATCATGATTGCCCACGAGCCATATCAGCCGCGCCGCCCCGGCAAGTGTCGCAAGGCATTCCCGCGCGACGGCGTCAAGTCGGCTTGCGCCTTCGGCATCGTGAAAGCTGTCGCCGAGGGCCAGCACGGTTTCCGGGCGAACAGTGCTTACAAGATCAAGCAGTCTGGATAGGGTCTCGTGCGTGTCATAGGGCGGCAACAGGACACCTGCGTCGCGCCGGGCCGTTGCTTTTTCCATATGCATATCCGCGACAATCAGCATCCGCTCCGTCGGCCAGTAGACCGCCTTCTGCTGCAGCAGCATGAATTTCTCATGGCGCAACGCGATCACGACGCTGCCGTTCGCCCCCCCTTTCACAGCAGGTCCGCCTCATGTAGCAGCGCCTCGGCATCCCGCAGCAACAGATCCTCCCCTTCGCCGCCCCTGATCCGATTGTGCCCCAGTTCCAGTAGAATCGGCACAGCCAGAGGCGAGGCGCGGTCGAGGCGGCGGTGATCGATACGCCCCTGCGCACTTTCGACCAGCAGCTTGATGCGGTCGAAGCTGGTCAGTCCACGCTCCGCGTCCCGCCAGGTCGCACGAAGCAGCACATGGCCCGGGTCGTACTTACGGAGAACGTCGTAGAGCAGATCAGTGCTCGCGGTCATTTGCCGTCCTGTCCTGGCGCGCCCGGGGAGTTGTCGCTCCGTCAGGCCAGAAATAACCGCCACCTCCCGAAAGGCCCTACGTACAACAGCACTTTCAGCCAACCACTCCGCCATGTCGTCCACAAGCAAACGTGGGCTGAATATGGCTTCGATGTTACCGGGCTCCCGTACGGACCAGCATGCCAGCGCGTCATCGGTGGCGACGAACCCCAGTGGCGCAACCCCTGTCTCCTCTAGAAAGCGCGTTACCAGAAGGCCCAGAGTCTGATGGGCGCTTCGTCCCTCGAACCCGTACGCCACCAGATACCAGCGCTTACGGCGCGGAAAGGTCTCCACGAGCAACCGATCCGGCTCTGGCAGACTAGATCGCCGGGTCTGTGCGGTCAGCCACTCGCATACATCAGACGGCAGCACGCCCCAATGTGTCCGATCACTGATCAGCGCGCGCACGCGGCGGGCCAGGCCCCGTGACATCGACAGACGATTGCCGCCATAGACCGGAACACAGGGTGTCCGGGAGGTCGCGCGCGTGACGGTCACGGGGTGCTGTCACGTTAACTTTGGCTTTTTGAGTTACCCGCTGTCCTGACGTTTTCAGGCGGGGAGCGCGGTGGCGCTATTCCATTGGGCAAATGCCCTGACCCGCCGGATGTGCCGGGAGAGGGCGTTGTCGATGGAGCGGGGCGCGACGAAGAGGTTACGGACGGCGGAGAAGACGGAGACGAAACGCTGGCAGCCTCCCGGGGACCGGAATTTTTGCATGACGCGCTCACGCTTTCGCAAGGGCAGATGTGAATTCTCCGCCCTGTTGTTCAGCCCCTTGTGAGAGCGGTGCTCCACACCCGGCATGACCTGGCGCCG
>NZ_AUBI01000041.1 GCF_000429165.1 Acetobacter nitrogenifigens DSM 23921 = NBRC 105050
GCGAATGACCGCTTTCTGCTAATTTTTTCCGATAGCCGACAAGCTGCTTACCCCCTGATCCGCCTGTCCGCTCACTGATACAGAAGCGGACAGGCGGCACTCGCCTTCATGACGGACATACAGGGAACTCGTGGTGTTTCCTGAAAGCGGTCACCCGTCACAGGTCACGACAATATTGCCCATCCACAAATATTCCGACTATGGAAAGCCCTACAACGCAGCAGCGACCACAATATCGGGAAGCATTTTCGCAGCCGGTCACCAGTTTACGACAGACGTCCTGAAGCTGGCGGTTCGCGTTCAGATGGCCTGCCCGCCGGAAACTTCGATCCGTTGCGCGTTAACCCACCGATTGTCCTCGGACAGCAGCGAGGCGATCATCGGGCCGATATCATCTGGCAATCCCGGACGCCCGAGCGCGGTCGCTTCCGCGATGTGCCGCGCCACGTCCGGATTGTCCCGCACTACACCGCCTGAAAAATCCGTCTGGATGGCGCCGGGTGCGACCGTATTGACAGCGATGCGCCGCGAGCCGAGTTCCTTGGCCATGTAACGTGTCATGACTTCCACCGCACCTTTCACGGAGGCATAAGCAATACGCCCGGGATAGATGATACGTGTCAAACCGGAAGAAATATTCACGATCCGACCGCCATCCGCGATCAATGGCAGCAACGTCTGTGTCAGGAAGAACGGGCCTTTGACGTGAACACGATAAGCAGCGTCGAAATCCTCCTCCGCCACTTCACCGAACAGACCACTATGCGACGTGCCTGCCATGTTGACCAGATAGTCGAAACGCTCAGCACCCCACTCGCCCAGCACGCGTCGAAGTTCGTTGGCAAAGGCCGGGAAGGCTGACGTCTCGGCAGTGTCGAGTTGCAGCGCCACGGCACGGGCTCCACTGCGTTCGACATTGGCAACAACCGCGTCGGCAGCTGCCCTGTTGGCATGATAGGTGAAGATCGATGAAATACCGCGTCGGGCAAGCGCCTCGACGGTCGAACGCCCGAGGCCACGGCTTCCGCCGGTAATGAGGGCAATGGTTTTGACTTCAGGCATGGAACTCTCCGTTTGGTGGGAACCCATATTGATCATTCCATCGCCCGTTCGATAAGATCGCTCTTTCCGACAGAATTGTTTTGCGTCATGGAATAATCCCATGGACAGGCTCGCCACGCTCGATCTTTTCATCCGCATTGTTGATCGCGGCAGCTTCAGTGCCGCAGCAGCCGCCTGCGGTGTTTCGCGGCCAGTCGCGACCGCTGCGATCAAGGCGCTGGAGAGCAGGCTTGGTGTCCGCTTGCTGCAACGTTCGACACGCCACGTCCGGCCCACGGAGGAGGGGATCGCCTATTACCGGCGGTGCATTGCGATTCTGGCCGACCTTGAGGACGCGGATCGGAACGCGGGTGGCACCGTTTCCGGCGTGCTGCGGGTGGACATGGTCGGTTATCTGGCGCGCACGGTCCTGCTGCCGGCGCTGCCCAACTTCCTCGCGCGGCATCCGGCCCTGACCGTTCATCTCGGAGAGGGTGAGCGGTTTGTCGATCTGATCCGCGAAGGTGTGGATTGCGTCGTGCGGGCCGGTGCGCTTGCCGACAGCGGCATGGTGGCCCGGCCTGTGGGAGTGATGCAAGAAGTCACCGTGGCCAGCCCGGACTATCTGGCGCGGCATGGAATGCCCGCGACACCGGAGGACCTGGAAGGCCATCAGATGATCGGTTTCGTATCGTCGCGCACCGGCCAGCCCCTGCCGCTGGAGTTCACGCGCGGAGACGAGGTGATCGAGGTGATGCTGCCGACGCGGTTGTTGGTCAGTGGCGCTGAAACCAGTGCCGCGGCCGCGCGGCAAGGGCTCGGCCTCGTGCAGGCACCACGTTACCGCTTCATTGATGATCTCGCGAATGGCACGCTGATCGAGGTTCTGGCCGATTTCCCACCGACACCCACACCGCTCTCCGTGCTTTATCCAGGCAGTAGGCAACTTTCTCCACGTGTGCGTGTCTTCGTCGACTGGCTGGTGGAGTTTATCGGGCCGAGGCTTCACCCGGGCAAGTGAAGCCTGCCGAATAAACAGTATCAGGCTGGTGCTTCGAAGCTGCCGGGGCTGTGATCGGTTGCCGTCCATTGCGCCGTGCGTTCAGGACTGGCAGAAGCCAGCGCCTTCGCAACACCCGTTGCGTCCAGATCCGCGCAATAGACCGGCGTTCCCGGCTGCTGGCGCCAGGATTCCGCTAGAGGCCCGGCATCGACAGGATCAAATCCGACGTCATCGACCAGTGTCATGACGGTTTGCTTCGCGGACACATCGTCCCCCGCGACCGGCAGGGCGATGCGGTTCGCCGTGCCCTTTGGGGTTCCATTTTCCAAGAGGTGCCTGGCGTAGATGTTGTTGAAGACCTTGATGACCTGGCGACCGATCTGTTCCGAGACCCAGACGCTTGCCGCCTTGCCTGCTTCGATGGCGGAGATGCGACCGTCCCGTTCGCGGGGGTAATAGTTCCCGGTATCGACGATCACCACATCCGCCGGAACATGTTCGAACGGCTTGTGACCCAGGGCCGGAATGTTCTTCTCGGGAATGGTGACGACAATCAGGTTCACGTCTTTGACCGCGTCCGCGACGGTAACGGCTTTCGCGCCGGTTTCCCGCGCCAGTTCGGTTAGCGTCTGCGGGCCGCGTGAGTTGGCGACTTTCACCTCATGACCACAGGCCGTAAATCTGCGGACCAGTGTGCCTCCAATCTGGCCTGCCCCGATAATGCCGATCTTCATGCCATTATTCCCCTGTTTTCAAGTGCTCCTTTCGATATGGGGTGCTTTCGGACCGGAACCAGCCCGACCCACGTCCTGTATTTCAGATAGGCGGCTCCGCCTACTTCTCAGACATCGCGCAACAAAAGAGTGACGTCGCAAAGCGGACAAAGTTGTGGCGCGTGCGTCTTTTAAGATACCGATGACCGCGAGCCCGCGATGAGAATATCGACGAGGCGTTTCGCACTGTTCTCCCAGCCTGTATCAGCCGAAAAATTCGAGACCCCCGCCAGAGCACGGAGCAGATCCAGGGGCTCGATGTCGGCGCGGAACTCACCGGCTGCGATGGCAGCGGATACAAGGCTGTTAACCGCGGCTTTGAGAACGTCGCCGGAATGCGCATAGAGGGCCTCTGTCCCCCCGACCAACCCGTTGAGAGCGGGGGCGATGACCTGCTTGGCAGCGATGTAATCCACAAACAGTCTCATCCATGCGCGAAGCGCCTCCACCGGCGGATGTTGCGTAGCCAAAACAGGAGCCGCTTCGGCAAGGCGATCCAGTTCAGCGCGATAGACTGCCTCGATAAGAGCGTCGCGGCTGGGAAAGTGACGATAGAGCGTGCCGATGCCCACAGCTGCGCGGCGCGCGACCTCATCCAAAGCGATGTCGACTTCACCCATCGTAAACGCGGCTTTGGCCACTGCCAGAAGGTGCTCTCTATTGCGCCGACCGTCGCTGCGCGGTCGACGGCGAGGCTTTTTCACGTCGGTCACCGGCCCCCCTTGCTAAACGGAGTTATCCTCCGTATATATCAAACGGAGCGATGCTCCACATAGAGCCAATGTTGCCATATCGGCAAGAAGTGCCCGCACCGTTCCAAGGGAGTTCTACCCATGACTCAGATCTTTGACGCGACGTCGAGGACCGACGATGTTCTCTCCGGCGTATCCCTGAAGGGCAAGCGCGTTCTCGTGACCGGCGTTTCCGCCGGACTGGGCATTGAAACGGCCCGGGCACTGGCAGGTCATGGCGCGCATGTCGTGGGCGCGGCACGCGATCTTGCAAAAGCGGAACGCGCAACCGATCAGGTTCGCGTGGCCGCGTCGCAAGGAGGTGGAGCGTTCGAACTCATCGCGCTCGACCTTGCGGATCTAGCAAGTGTGCGCGCCTGCGCCGACCGTCTGAATGCGCAAGGCACGCCCTTCGACCTGATCATCGCCAATGCGGGCGTGATGGCGACTCCATTCGGGCATACCAAGGATGGGTTCGAGACGCAGTTCGGCACCAACCATCTGGGACATTTCGTTCTGGTCAACCGAATTGCCGGACTACTGCGCGACGGCGCGCGACTGGTCAATGTGTCCTCGGCTGGACATCGCTTCGCCGATGTCGATCTCGACGATCCGAATTTCGAGCAGACGCCTTACGTGCCGTTCGTGGCTTATGGACGTTCCAAGACTGCCAATATTCTCTTCGCCGTAGCCTTCGATGCGCGGCATCGTGCAAGGGGCATACGCGCTACGGCGGTTCACCCGGGTGGGATCAAGACGGAACTGGCGCGGCACATGGCACCCGGGGAGATCGAAGCCATGGTGAAGCAGGTCAACGAACAGGCTGCTGCCGAGGGCCAGAAGCCGTTCCAGTTCAAGAGCATTCCGCAGGGGGCTGCAACCTCGGTCTGGGCCGGCGTCGTGGCCGAAGCCGATATGGTAGGCGCTCATTACTGCGAGGATTGCCACGTCAGCGATGTTGTACCGAACGACCTGCCGATCAGTCTGGTCAACGCAGGGGTGCGCGCCTACGCTCTCGATCCGGCACACGCCGAAGCCCTGTGGACAAAAAGCGAGGAGATGGTCGGCGAACGCTTCGCCTGACACGATCGCGCGAACAGTGCTTCGATACAGGGCAAGCTCGCAGATTGGCTCAGGGCGCCAACGGACAACACACGCCGGCGGGTCCGTCTATCCATGAGGATATTCATACTGGTGCGCGTCATTGTTTTCGGTTTGCTCCTGTCGATCGTGATCCTGAATTGGTTGTGGCCGCTCCCCCTTCCGATCACCGTGAAACTCCTGGTGTCCGTTTTCGTCATCGTGGCGTCGCAATACCAGTTCTGGAGCCGCCTCTCTTCAGGCTCGGTGTTCGCGCCTGAATTTCCGCGACCTCTCATCATCCTGTTCAACTGGGCGATCGGCACGATCCTGTTTCTCACACTGCTTCAACTCGCGCTCGATCTCGGCGCACTGATTGTCGCGCTGGTCGCGTGGCAGCCAATTCGTATCGGCACGGACGCCCGTGTCGCGGTGGGTGGACTGGCCGGGCTGCTTGCCGCCATCGGCGTTGCCAACGCGCTGCGGGTGCCCCTCGTCAGGGACGTGACTGTCGCCATACGCGGATTGTCCCCGCAGTTCGACGGATATCGACTGCTCCAGTTGAGCGATCTGCATATCACGCGGCTCTTCTCTGCTAAGTGGGCCGCTCGTGTCGTGGAGCGGGCGAACGCGGCGAGCGCCGATCTGATTGTCGTGACGGGGGATTTCATCGACGGGTCGGTAGAGATGCGCCGTGCCGACGTCGCACCGCTCGCAGCCCTGCACGCGCCCGATGGCTTACTGGCCGCTCCGGGCAACCATGAATATTTCTTCGATTATGCGGCCTGGATGCGTCACCTGTCGGCACTGGGTTTCGATATGCTGGAAAACCACCACAAGGTTATAACGCGCGAAACCGCTCATCTGGTGATCGCGGGTTTAACGGATCGCTCGGCATTCCGATACGGTGAGATGGAACCGGATATCGACATTGCTCTGGCTGGCGCGCCGACACATGCACCGGTCGTGCTGCTCGATCATCAACCCGGAGACGCCCGAACCGCCGCGGTGCGTGGGGTCGCGCTTCAGTTATCGGGTCATACGCATGGTGGGATGATCCGTGGCCTCGACCGGCTCGTCGCTCGTGGCAATAACGGCTTTGTCTCCGGCCGCTATCAGGTGGGCGGCATGACGCTGTATGTCAGTAACGGGACCGGCCTATGGCCAGGCTTCGCGCTCCGACTGGGCGTGCCAGCCGAAATCACACGATTTCATCTGCGGGCGGGATAGGGGGCGAGACTGGCTTACAATGTCTTTTCGGTGCCGGACCATTTTTGCGTCCGCAAGAGTCTTATATGCAGTTGAGCGTACGGCAGGAAATATCCAACGATCGCTCAAAAGCGGACCTTCCGTTCACCCCCCTAAACAGTCTGTCTGCTCAACGAATGGCAGCGGACAGGCTGTAGTCGCCTCAACTCGGTCGTTCGAGCATTTATGGTGGTTGCCCGACAGCGGACACGACTAAGCGAACCATGATAGACCGTG
>NZ_AUBI01000042.1:0-2500 GCF_000429165.1 Acetobacter nitrogenifigens DSM 23921 = NBRC 105050
GTATCGTTGGTTGCGGGGACAGGATTTGAACCTGTGACCTTCAGGTTATGAGCCTGACGAGCTACCGGGCTGCTCCACCCCGCGTTGGGTGATTATGTGTGTGTAGAGTGGGTTGGAAGACCTGGCGGCGACCGACTTTCCCGCGACTTAAGCCGCAGTATCATAGGCGCTGGGGTTTTTCACGTCCGAGTTCGGGATGGGATCGGGTGGATCTCTCCCCGCCATAGCCACCAGGTCGTCCAACCCACTTTTGTTTTGTGGGTGTGGATGGTTGGTGCGTGAGTGTTGTGATGCATGGATGATTTCTGTGCATGGGGCTCTCTTTAAGGAGAGCGTATATGAATGAGCCTATTGGGCGATTAGGACCAGTTAGCTGCACGCATTACTGCGCTTCCACACCTGGCCTATTGACGTGATGGTCTATCACGGCCCTCAGGGAGATCTAGTTTTGAGGTGGGTTTCCCGCTTAGATGCTTTCAGCGGTTATCCCGTCCACACTTAGCTACCCGGCTGTGCCGCTGGCGCGACAACCGGTGCACCAGAGGTATGTTCATCCCGGTCCTCTCGTACTAGGGACAAATCCTCTCAAATCTCCAACATCCACGGCAGATAGGGACCGAACTGTCTCACGACGTTCTAAACCCAGCTCACGTACCACTTTAATCGGCGAACAGCCGAACCCTTGGGACCTGCTCCAGCCCCAGGATGTGATGAGCCGACATCGAGGTGCCAAACCTCCCCGTCGATGTGGACTCTTGGGGGAGATCAGCCTGTTATCCCTAGAGTACCTTTTATCCGTTGAGCGATGGCCCTTCCACGCGGGACCACCGGATCACTATGGCCGACTTTCGTCTCTGATCGAGCTGTCACTCTCACAGTCAGGCGGGCTTATGCCATTGCACTCGACAGCCGGTTTCCGACCGGCCTGAGCCCACCATCGCGCGCCTCCGTTACACTTTGGGAGGCGACCGCCCCAGTCAAACTGCCCACCATGCAGGGTCCCGGACCAGGCTTACTGGCCACGGTTAGACATCAGAAAAATTCAGGGTGGTATTTCAAGGATGGCTCCACAAGAACTGGCGCCCCTGCTTCAAAGCCTCCCACCTATCCTACACAGAATGTCTCTGATGCCACTGCAAAGCTGCAGTAAAGGTTCATAGGGTCTTTCCGTCTGACCGCGGATACCCCGCATCTTCACGGGGAATTCAATTTCGCTGAGCCGATGCTGGAGACAGCGGGGAAGTCGTTACGCCATTCGTGCAGGTCGGAACTTACCCGACAAGGAATTTCGCTACCTTAGGACCGTTATAGTTACGGCCGCCGTTTACCGGGGCTTCAATTCAGTGCTTGCACACCTCCTCTTAACCTTCCGGCACCGGGCAGGCGTCAGGCCCTATACGTCGTCTCTCGACTTCGCAGAGCCCTGTGTTTTTACTAAACAGTCGCTACCCCCTGGTCTGTGCCACCCGCAAATGGTTGCCCACTCACGGGTCTCGCTTATCCCGAAGTTACGCGAGTAATTTGCCTAGTTCCTTCAGCATCGTTCTCTCAAGCGCCTTGGTATGCTCTACCAGTCCACCTGTGTCGGTTTAGGGTACGGTCTATACGCCAGAGCTATTTCCTGGAATGCGCAAAAAGCCAGTCCAATCCGATAAGGACTGACAACATCTTGCATTCGTCACTTCTGGCAGGTTCAGGAATTTTTACCTGATTTCCATCGACTACGGCTTTCGCCCTCGCCTTAGGGGCCGACTAACCCTGCGTGGATTAACCTTGCGCAGGAAACCTTGGACTTACGGCGACAGTGTTTCTCGCACTGTTTGTCGCTACTCATGTCAGCATTCGCACTTCCGATATCTCCAGAGAGGGTCACCCCGTCTCCTTCACAGACCTACGGAACGCTCCGCTACCGCGCATACAAAGTATGCACCCACAGCTTCGGCACGTGGCTTGAGCCCCGTTACATTTTCGGCGCAGGGTTTCTATTAGACCAGTGAGCTATTACGCTTTCTTTAAAGGATGGCTGCTTCTAAGCCAACCTCCTGGTTGTTTTGGAATCCCCACATCCTTTCCCACTTAGCCACGATTTAGGGGCCTTAGCTGGTGGTCTGGGCTGTTTCCCTCTCGACAATGGACCTTAGCACCCACTGTCTGTCTGCCAGGCTAAACTTCCGGGTATTCGGAGTTTGGTTAGGTTTGGTAAGGCTTTGGGCCCCCCTAGCCCATCCAGTGCTCTACCCCCCGGGGTCAACACCTGACGATCTACCTCAATAGATTTCGCGGAGAACCAGCTATCTCCGAGTTTGATTGGCCTTTCACCCCTAGCCACAGCTCATCCCCGACTTTTTCAACAGGCGTGGGTTCGGCCCTCCAGTGCGTGTTACCGCACCTTCAGCCTGGCCATGGCTAGATCACTCGGTTTCGGGTCTTCTGCCAGCAACTCGTCGCCCTATTCAGACTCGCTTTCGCTACGCCTACACCTACCGGCTTAAGCTCGCTG
>NZ_AUBI01000043.1 GCF_000429165.1 Acetobacter nitrogenifigens DSM 23921 = NBRC 105050
GGCAGGAGTTCGACGACGTCCGCGAGAAGGGCGTCGAGGAAATGGCCAGCTGGGCCTCGCAGCATCTGAATGTCGAGATTGGCCTTGCGCTTCGTTCTGACCGCTGGGTCGGCGCGGATTACTGGGTGGGCGCAGGCGACGACACGCTCACGCTGGAGGAGGTTCTCGCCCGCGCAGAGGTCGTGGTCGCAGGGATCGACGGCGGCGGGCTGGACGACCTGCTGTCGCTCGTCGTGCTGGGGCGCGACGCGACGACGCAGGAATGGCTGCACTGGCAAAAAAGCTGGGTGTTTGAGGGCGTGCTTACGCTTCGCAAGAAAGAGGCCAGCGTCATGCGCGATTTTCAGACGCAGGGCGATCTGGCGATCGTGTCGGAGCCGGGAGACGACATCGAGCAGCTGGCCGACG
Source organism: Acetobacter nitrogenifigens DSM 23921 = NBRC 105050 (assembly GCF_000429165.1). Lineage (GTDB taxonomy): Bacteria > Pseudomonadota > Alphaproteobacteria > Acetobacterales > Acetobacteraceae > Acetobacter > Acetobacter nitrogenifigens. The sequence continues at coordinate 409 of NZ_AUBI01000043.1, forward strand.
TGCTGGAGGTTGTCGACGCCGGGGGCGGCCTCGCCCAGGTGGGGCTTGATCCGCAGGGCGTGGGCGCCATCGTCGACGCGCTGGCTGTGCGCGGCATCGGGCGCGACCGCGTCGTCGGCGTCTCGCAGGGCTGGACGCTGTCAGGCGCCATCAAGACGGCGGAGCGCAAGCTGGCTGACGGGACGTTCCGGCACGGCGCGCGGCCGATCATGGCGTGGGCGGCGTCAAACGCAAAGGTCGAGCCGAGAGGCAACGCGATCGTCATCACGAAGCAGGCGGCGGGGAACCTCAAGATCGACCCGCTGATGGCGACCTTCAACGCCGTGACCCTGATGTCTCGCAACCCGGAGCCGCCGGGCAGCGGCGGAAAGGTCGAGGATTTTCTTAGAACCGGGATCATCGCGGTATGACAATCCGTAAGGCCTTCGGGGCCATGTTCTTCAAGGCGGCGAACGTCATGGCGCTGGCCACGACAGGCGTCAGCCTGACGGATCTGCGTCTGGGCGCGTTTCTGGCGGGCGGTCCGACCTTTTCCGGTCAGACGGTGACGGTCGACGCCGCGATCCAGCTGGACACGGTCTGGGCGTGCGTGCGGTTGCTGTCGGAGACGATCGCGTCGCTGCCGCTCAAGCTATACGAGCGGCAGCCGAACGAGACGTCGATCGTCGCCCGTAACCACCCGCTGTTTTCGGTTCTGGCGACGTCGCCCAACGCGGACATGACGCCGATCGAGTTCTGGGGAACCATGGTCGCGTGTCTTGTGACATGGGGCAACGCGTTCGGACAGGTGATGCGCCGTGGCGACGGGTCTGTGATCGCCATCAACCCGCTGCGCCCGGATCGTATGACGGTGCGGCGCGATCCGAACAGTGGCGCGCTGACCTACACCTATGCGTGGCAGGGCAAATATCTGGTACTGGCCGAGGCGGATATTTTCCATATCAAGGGGTTCTCGTTCGATGGGCTGCTGGGGCTGTCGCCGATCTCCGTTGGACGTCAGTCCATCGGCACGGCGCTGGCGGCGGAGCAGACGGCGGGCAAGACGTTCAAAAACGGCCTTCTGACGCAAAGCTATATCTCGGCTCCGGACTACCTCAAAGATCCGGAGAAAGAGCGCGCGAAAGCCATCCTCGCGGACTACGCGGGCGCCATCAACGCGGGCAAGACGCCGCTGCTGGAGGGGGGCTGGAAGGTGGAATCCATCGGCCTCAACCCGGAAGATATGCAGCTGCTGCAGACACGCGGTTTCAACGTCGAGACGCTGTGCCGCTGGTTCGCGGTTCCGCCGGTCATGATCGGCAGGATGGAGAAGTCGACGGCGTGGGGCTCCGGGCTGGAGCAGATGAACCTGTGGTTTTTGCAATACGGGCTGATGCCGTGGCTGATCCGGATCGAGCAGGCGATAACGCGGTGTTTGCTGAGCCCGGCCGATCGGTTGCGTTTCTACGCGAAGCACAACGTCGACGCCCTGATGCGCGGGGATACGGCGGCTCGCACTGCGTTCTATGTCGCAGGTCTGCAGAATGGTTTCGTGACCGCGAATGAAGTTCGCGCGAGGGAAAACCTTCCGCCGGACCCGGACGGAAATGTCCTGTGCGTGCAGGCGCAGATGATCCCGCGAGCCGATATCGGCAAGGCGGCCGTGCAGCCGACGCTCAAGCCTGTTCCGGGCGGCCAGCCGCCGCCCGATCCGCCACAACCCGACTCAACAGGGAGCGAAGACGATGATTGACGGCGATTACCTTGCCGCGCCGTTCGAGGTGAAGTTCGCACCTGGCGCGACAGACGGAACGTTCGAGGGTTACGGCAGCGTGTTTAACAACACGGACGCTCACGGCGACGTGGTGCTGCCGGGAGCGTTCGCGGACTCTCTCGCGGAGAGGAAGTCGCAGGGGCGGAGCATTGCGATGCACGTCATGCACGGATTTCTCGGTGGCGACGGCCTGCCCGCCGGGGTCTGGACGGACGCCTCGGAAGACAGTCACGGTCTGCACCTCAAGGGCAAGCTCTCGGGGATGGACACCGATTACGGAAAACGCCTTTACGGGCTTGTGAAAGACGGCGCGCTGAGCGGGCTTTCGATCGGCTTTTCCGTGCCGGACGGCGGCGCGATCAAGGGGACGCAGGTCGGAGAGCCCCGGCGCCAGCTCAAGCGGGTGAACCTCCATGAGGTCAGTCTGGTCGACGATCCGTCGAATGCGATGGCGCGGGTCACGGACATGAAGCGCCGTCTCGCTGCGCCGGAACTGCGGTCGACGATCACGCCCGCGAAAGCGACCGATGCCGTCGCGGCCGCGATTCAGCTGCATCAGTCCGCGCTGGTCGGCGGTGACTCGCCGACGCAGGATGAGCGGGACGCCCTGTTGCAGCACCTGCAGGCGGCGCATGAGGCGCTGACCGGCGCGCCGCTCGCGCTCGACGGCAAGGCCGCGCCTCTGCGCGAGATCCGCGCGGCCGCCGCCGGCATTCTGGAGCTTCTGGGCGCAGCGCCGAGAGCGACGTCGCCTTTCTCGCAATTCGCCAGTCTCGACCTGCCGGATCTGTCGGGTCTCTGAGACGGGGGAAGGACGGCGCGGCGCGTCGTCCGGGTTTCACTTTCAATGTTTCACGCAAAGGCGCTTCGGCGCCCTTTTTTCATGGGAAAACGGGATGTCCACCGAAAACGAATACAAGCAGGCTGTGGCGGATCTGAAGACGGCGACGGATCAGGTCAGGCAGTTCGCCGAGACGGCGAAAACCGAGATGAAGAATCTCGGCGAGATGACCCGCGAGACGAAGCAGTCGGCGGACAAGGCCCTGACGGAAATGAACGCGCTGGCGGCGCGCGTGACGGAGATGGAGCAGAAGGGCGCGCGCGCTGGCGGCGGCGACGCCCAGATCGAGACGCGCTCGCTGGGCCAGCGCTTTGTCGCCGACGACAACATCAAGGCGGCGATGGCCGAGGGCGACCGCTGGAAAGGTCGCCTGTCTGTGGACCTGAAGAACATCACGTCGGGAAGCACGACGGGCGCGTCCGGAACGACCGGGCTTGTGGTCGCCGATCGCCAGCCCGGAATCGTGCAGGTCGTGCCGAACCGCCAGCTGGTGATCCGTGATCTGCTGATGCCTGGGTCGACCAGTTCGAGCGCGATCGACTACGTCCGCGAAACCGGGTTTACGAACAACGCCGCCGCAGTCGCGGAAAACCCGACCACGCCGAAGCCCCAGTCCGATCTCACCTTCGATCTGCAAAACCTGCCTGTTCGCACAATCGCCCACTGGGTTCTGGCGTCGAAGCAGATCCTTGCTGACGCGCCCATGCTGACCAGCTACATCGACGGACGTCTGCGTTACGGTCTCGCCTTTGTCGAAGACACGCAGCTTCTGAGCGGCGACGGGACCGGCCAGAACCTGAAAGGCCTGATGACGCAGGCGACCGCGTATGCGCAGCCTGCGGGCGTCACGGTCAAGAACGAGACCATGATCGACCGCCTGCGTCTGGCCATGCTGCAGGCGACGCTGGCGCTCTTCCCTGCGACGGGCCACATTCTCAACCCGACCGACTGGGCGTCGATCGAGCTGACGAAAGATGGCCAGCAGCGCTATGTCTTCGCGAACCCGACCGGCGTCGCCGGACCGGTGCTGTGGGGGCTTCCCGTGGCGCAGAGCCTCGCCATGGCGGCGGGCGGCTTCATGACGGGCGCTTTCCGCTATGCGGCGCAGATCTTCGACCGCGAGGACGCCACGGTGACGATCTCGACCGAAGATCGCGACAACTTCGTCAAGAACATGGTCACGATCCTCGCGGAAGAGCGGCTTGCGCTGGCGGTGTATCGCCCCGAGGCGCTGATCAAGGGCTCGTTCGCGGATCTGACCACGACGGCCGCCGCCGGCGGCGGCTCGTAACGGTCGGGAGGTCGGACCATGAGGCGGACAACGCCAGTCGGTCCGCCTGCGCCGGATGCGCCGCTGGCGTCTCTGGCCGACCTCAAGGCGGATCTCGGGGTTTCTGACGCGTCGCAGGACGCAAGGCTTGCGCTGTTGCTGCAGGACGCGTCGTCGATGGCGCTCGCCTATGTCGGTCGTCCCCTGATCGACCGGGCATGGTGCGACGTGATCGAACTGGGGTGCGAGGCGCGCCAGTCGGATCTCGTTCTGGGCCGTTACCCGGTGTCGGCCGTCACGGGGCTTACGATCGGCGCTACAGCGCTTGATGCGGACGCTGTCGCGGCGCTGCCGGTCAATCCCGACGCGGGCATCGTCTACCCGCCGGACAGCGGTCATCCGCGTTGCTGGCGGGCGGCGCGCTACGTCGTGACCTATCGGGCCGGTTACACGCTCGACAGCGTCGCGGCGGACGGCACGGCGATGCGCGGCACGCTGCCAGCCTCGATCCAGCGTGCGGTTCGCCTGACGGCGGCGGCGCTGTGGCACGCGACAGGGCGCGATCCGCTGCTCAAATCCGAAAGCGAGCAGGGCGTCGGGTCGACCAGCTGGGACACGTCCGCAGCGGCGACCGGCGGCATGCCGCAGGCGGCGGCGGACATTCTCGACGCGTATCGCCCGGCGGGCGTGGCATGACGTGGCGCACGGAGCGGCGACGACGTCAGATCGCCGACAAAGGGCGCATGATGCGCCTCATGCGGGCGGATCAGTCGCAGAGCGTCAGCGTCATGGCCTACGCGCCGCCGCCGCAGGCCTCGCAGCTGGCGGACGGCGTCGCGAGGGCTCCGTTCGTGGCGCAGATCGGGGCCGATGAGGTCACGGCGGCCGCTTACATGCCGAAACCGCGCGACAGGGTCGAGGACGGTCCGAAAACATACACGCTCACGGA
>NZ_AUBI01000044.1 GCF_000429165.1 Acetobacter nitrogenifigens DSM 23921 = NBRC 105050
CTTCACGATCACGACGCGCGGTTTTACGGACGCCTATGCCGACCGGCTCTGGTCGCTGCGGCGCACGGCAGCCATCCGCTACAATACGGGGCTGTCGGCGAACGAGACGCCTGTCAGCCCCGATGCGCTGCCGCCTTCGATCGAGGATGGCTGCGTCGCGCAGGCGATGGCTGAAAAATGCCTGATCGACGTTTCCGGCCTGGACGGAGACGACGGCGCTCCGGTCACGATCGCGCAGTTTTGCGACCTGATCCAGCATCGTGAAAACCGTCCGTTGCTGGCGCTCGCCATGCAGGCGGCGGGCTCGGTCGGGCGCGCGACGAAGGCGCAGCTGGAGAGCGCGGAAAAAAACTGACCGACGCGCTCGTCTGGGCGATCGAGGACGCGCCGCTGGTGGCGCCCTACGGCGATGCGCTCCTCCCGGCGGATCATCCGAACTGGGATGCAGTGGATGCGCAGGCGCGTCGTGTGGACGTGCTGCCCGCCTATCGGCAGCCGTGGCGGTGCTGGCACGAACTGGCCGGGCATCGCCGCCACATGGTCGAGATCTACGGCGGCGGCATGGGCGCGATCCGTGGGGTGTCCCGGCCACAGCCGTTGCCTGCTCTCGACGTGCTGGCGTGGTGCGACGCGCAGGATCTCGACGCGGACGAGCGCGATTTTGTGGTCCTGATGGTCAAGGCCATGGACCGGGTTTTTCTGGACCTGCGCGGGCGTCAGATCCGCGCCGAGCTGGGCCAGATTTTCAGGAAATAGCGACATGGCGGTCAGCGGCACGTTTCAGCGCGACATAAGGCTGTTCGTGGATAAGACGCTGTCGCCCGCCGCCCTGTCGCGCCATCTGGCAGAGGCGGCCATCGCCGCGCGAGAGGCGGTCATCCTCTCGGGCGATGCGCCAGACAGTTACACGACCTTTGTCGACGGGATGCGCGGCCGGGCCGAGATCACGGTGCGCCCGGACGGCGTCATTCTTTACGAGTTCAATTACCTGCCGCAGGCGGCGATTTTCTGCGTCGAGGAAGCCATGCGCCGCTCGCCCGCGCGTTCGGGCCGGTACCGGCGCAGCTGGGTCGTCGTGGTCAATGGCCGCGTCTGGAGCGCAGACCTGTCGCGGATCGCGCCAGGCTCGGAAGTCATGATCGTCAATTCCCAGCCCTACGCGCGCAAGATCGACACAGGCGCCATGCGGACGATCGGGCGCGGCGTGGTCGAGGCCGTGCGCCAGAAGGCGCTGCGCATGTTTCCGACGCTGACGGTCGCGCGCAGATTCGTTGTCATTCCGCCGGGCCTGATCGACGGCGCGCCATGGATTTTGCGCCGCAGCAAGGGGCGCGCGCGCGATCGTCAGGCCGGTCAGCCCATCACCTATCCCGCCATCGTTCTCACGGAGAAGATCTGACATGCCCTCGATCTCGGATATGCGGGTCGCCTATGAAAGCGACGTCGCCGCGAAGGCGAAGGCTGACGCCGATGCGCTGAACAGTGCGGGAAACGCCGCCGAGACGCTGGACAAAAAGATTACGTCCACGACGAAAAGCGGCGCTGCGTTCGTCAACCGTTTCGACGACGTCACCCGCACGGCGAAGGCTGTCGAGCGCGCGCAGCGCGACCTCGACGCGGCGCAGGACGCGCTCAACAAATCCATGGCCAATGGCAGCGTCACCGCCGAACAGGCGCAGCGCACGCTGCAGACGCTGGGCGACCGCGTCACGCAGGCCACGGCGAAGCATCAGGCGGCGACGGCGGCGCAAAAGACGCTCGCGGAAGCGACGGACAGCGTCACGACGGCGGCCGAGCGCAATACGGCGTCAGTCAAGCTGCAATCCTACCAGATCGCGCAGATCGCCGATGAATTTCACAAATGGGTCGATCAGGTTCTCGCCGGCGGCTCCGCGATCACGGCGACGACGTATCAGCTGCCCAATATGGTGCAGGCCATGGGCGGCGTCGGCAACGCGGCAAAAGTCGTCGGCGGCTTTCTGGCGGGACCGGGCGGCATCGCCGTGGCTGCGGCAGCTGCGGGCGTCAGCCTGTATGCGATGGCGTCGCGTGCCGAAACGGATCAGGAGAAATTCGCCGCCCTGTCCACGCAGCTGCGCGCGACGCGCACTGACGCGATGAGCATGGCCAGCGCGATCACGTCCGCGTCCGACAGTCTCAAGGGGATGCCCGGGTGGGACGAGGCCAGTGCGCGGACGGCGTCGCAGGCGATTGGCGGAACCTATGATTTTTCCGGAAATTCGTCGGACATCACGGCGCTTGCGGGCGTCGCGCGCGACGCTGGCGCCGTGTTCGGGTCTCTGGAAGACGGGCTGAAAGCCGTGCAGACGGCCATGACGGACCCGCTCGCGGAGATCCGCGATCTTTACCAGCGGCATCTGCCGGGCGTGAACGCGCAGCTGGTGGATCAGGTGCGGGATCTGGAAGCGGCCGGAAAGCAGGGCGCGGCGTACGCCCTCGTGATGGAGCACCTGACGGACGCCGTTAAGAACGCGCATGAAGAAAGCCTGACACCGTTTCAGCGGGCGATGGAGGATCTGAACAAGGCGGCGTCGCCGCTGCTCGACACGCTGGAGAAGCTGGCGACGGGCATCGGAACCAAACTGCTGAACGGGGTCACGTCGCTGCTGAACCTGCTGCCGCACAGCGACGCGGCCAGCCAGAGCGCGTCCGGAACGCATGTCGTCACAAATCCGTCCAGCGGCACGCTGGGGATCATGCAGATCAACCCGGCCTACAGCTCGCAGTATGACGTCAACTCCCTGTCGGGAAACATCGACGAAGGCATCACGCGGTATCAGAATTTCCTGAAGCAGTCGGGCGGCAATCTCGAAAACGCGCTGGCGCTCTATGGCGGGTGGAAAACTGGCTCGGCTGGGGGCCAGCAATACGCAAGCTCGGTGTTCGGGCAGAACCTTGCGGACCTGACGCCCGCGATCTCGAAGGCGATCGATCAGGAGGCGCAGAAATTCGGGCTGGGCGACGGTCTAACCAGTCTGATCAAGAAAATCGCTTTGCAGGAGAGCGGCGGCCGTCAGTGGGACGATCAATCCTACGCGACGCCGTCCGCAGCCTCGTCGGCCGCTGCGACGGCCCATGCGACGTCCGCCGCCGTGATCAGCGATCAGGCGGCCCTTTCGGCGGGCGCCGCCGACGCGGCGAACGGATACAGCTCCACCAGCATCACCCAGAGCCGACAGGCGATCGAGGACTGGATCGGCGTGCATGAGAAAATGCTCGGCGGCCTGACGCAGGGCTCGCGCGAGTGGCAGGAGGAAAGCGAGCGCATCACCAACGCGAAAATCGCCCTCGCCAACACGCTTGATCCGCAAACGTCGATCACGCAGGGCATGAAGGACCAGAACGAGAGCCTGTCGGCGCAATCGGGCTGGTGGCGCAGCATGGCTGAGGTCGTGGCCCAGTTCGACACGACGACGCGCGGAACCGGCGTCAACCAGCAGGCCCTTACGCAGGCGCTGACGGAGAAACAGCGCCAGCTGACGGCAGCGTATGAAGACGGCACGACGGAAATCGAGCGACAGGTGCGCGCCCAGGCGGCGATTTCTTCTGCGGCGGGCGATTCCTCAAGGGCGCTGCAGCACGCAGCGAATTATCAGGAGGCATATAACGCGGCGACGCAGAATTTCGACCCGGCGTCGCAGAAGTTCGTCGAGGAAGTGAACGCGCGCGTCTCGGCGCTCGATGCGCTGTCGGATGCGCAACAGCGGACGCAGCAGCTGCAACAGAACCGGGGGCTGTCTGACAACCTTGCGCTGCTGCAGGCGGAAACTGCCAGCATCGGGCAGGATTCCGACGCGCGTCAGGTCGGTATTGCGCGTTTGCAGGCGGAAATGGAGATGCGTCGCCAGTATGGCGCCGTGCTGCCGCAGGAGGCGCAGGATTACGTCGAACTGTCGCGCCAGGTGTCGGCGGCGTCCGTGGCCTATGAGCGTCAGCAGCAGACGCTGTCGGATCTGACGGGCTCGATCTCGAACATGGCGGACCAGCTGTCGGATGGTCTCGTGCAGGGATTCCTGCAGGGCACGTCGAGCGGGATGTCGTTCAAATCGACGCTGCAGGCGATTGAGACGCAGATCGCGTCGATGATCCTCAAGATGGGGCTGATCAATCCGCTGCTTAACGACATTGACGGCGGAACAAGGGACACGCTGTCCGACATCTCGAAGCTTCTTGGAAACCTTGGTGGGTCGTCGGGGTCTTCGTCGGGCGACGGGTGGGGTTCGACCGGCGGCGCGATGGATTTCGAGGGCTCGGGGATCAGCGTCGGACAGGAACTGAACCTGAAAAACAGCCTGTCGTCTCCGGCGTCAGCCACGTCGGCGACGTCCGGAAGCTGGCTCCAGTCGGCCCTTGGCACGAAAGTCATCGGCAACGCCTCCATAGGCAACATGCTGGCGGGGCTGGGCGGCGGCATGGCTGTCGGTGGCCTGGTCGGAAGCCTGACGGGTGGCGGAAGCGGCAGCACAATAGGATCGCTGGTTGGGTCCGCCGGCGGAACTGGTATTGGGGCGCTTATTGGAACAGGCCTCTCCAGTATCGGCGGGCCTTTGGGGGCTGTTATCGGCGGCACGGTGCTTGGCGGGATCGGCAGCCTCATCGGCTCGCTGTTTTCAAAGTCGCACTACGCCTATGACAGCGTCAGCGGGCAGGATGGCCAGCTGGTGATCTCCGACAGGCGGGTCAAACGTTCCGACGATGACGTTTCGGGATCTCTCCAGTCGGCGCTTGACGCGATCAACGCCGTGTATGGCTATACGGGCGTCTCTGTCGACGACGGGTTCGTCGGCGACGTCGGGCATTACAAAAAGGGGAAAAACTCCAACTCGCAGACGCTGGAACAGCATCTCGGCGACGCGCATCTGACGTCGTCCGACGCCACGATGCAGATGGCGCTCGATCAGCTGATGCCGTCGAGCTTCGACAGCGTCAGCAGCTACACGCAGGCGATCCAGTCCCTGAAAACCCTGTCGGACACGCTCGACAACATGGGCGTGGTCGTCGGCAGGTTTGACGATTCCTCGCATCTGACCGTCGCGCATTTCACCGGCTACACGGGCGACATGGCGACGGCGCTGTCCACGCT
>NZ_AUBI01000045.1 GCF_000429165.1 Acetobacter nitrogenifigens DSM 23921 = NBRC 105050
CTTCACGATCACGACGCGCGGTTTTACGGACGCCTATGCCGACCGGCTCTGGTCGCTGCGGCGCACGGCAGCCATCCGCTACAATACGGGGCTGTCGGCGAACGAGACGCCTGTCAGCCCCGATGCCCTGCCGCCTTCGATCGAGGATGGATGCGTCGCGCAGGCGATGGCGGAAAAATGCCTGATCGACGTTTCCGGCCTGGACGGAGACGACGGCGCTCCGGTGACGATCGAGCAGTTTTGCGACCTGATCCAGCATCGTGAAAACCGGCCCTTGCTGGCGCTCGCCATGCAGGCGGCGGGCTCGGTCGGGCGCGCGACGAAGGCGCAGCTGGAGAGCGCGGAAAAAAACTGACCGACGCGCTCGTCTGGGCGATCGAGGACGCGCCGCTGGTGGCGCCTTACGGCGATGCGCTCCTCCCGGCGGATCACCCGAACTGGGATGCAGTGGATGCGCAGGCGCGTCGTGTGGACGTGCTGCCCGCGTATCGGCTGCCATGGCGTTGCTGGCACGAAATGGCCGGGCATCGCCGCCACATGGTCGAGATCTACGGTGGCGGCATGGGCGCGATCCGTGGGGTGTCCCGGCCGCAGCCGTTGCCTGCTCTCGATGTGCTGGCGTGGTGCGACGCGCAGGATCTCGACGGGGACGAGCGCGATTTTGTGGTCCTGATGGTCAAGGCCATGGACCGGGTTTTTCTGGACCTGCGCGGGCGTCAGATCCGCGCCGAGCTGGACCAGATCTTCAGGAAATAGCAAGATGGCCCGCGATACGTTCATGGTGGAAATTGATCGTTATGTCCGGGATGACGTTTCTGTCGATGCGGTAAAGGCCCAGTTGATCGCTGACGTCATTGCGGAGCGCGACGCGCTGATCGCGGCTGGCGAGGCGTCCTCCAGGTGGACGCGTACGGTCAACGGAACCGCCGATGCGCCTGAAAGCGATCTGCAGCCGGGCGGCGCGATTATTTATAACTTCAGCGATCTGTCTCAGGCCGTCATTCTGGCGCTTGAGACGTGTCGAAACAAATCTCCCGTATCGAGCGGCGATTATCGCGACGCATGGATCGTCATGGTTACAGGCGGCGTGTGGACCGGCGATCTTGAAGACCTGCCATCAGGCGTCGAGGTGACGATTTCCAATCCGGTTCCATATGCGCGCAAGATCGACGTCGGGGCGATGAAAATGTCTGTTCCGCCCGGCATCATAGAGGCCGCGCGGCAGACAGTGCAGCGAAAGTTCGCGGGAATCACAGCCGAACGGCGTTTCCTCAATCTTTCCGGTCATTATGGCAAGTGGCAGGCGCCGTATCTTCTCAAGGGGAACGCGCAGCGGAAGCTTGCGCAGCTCAATCCGCGATCGAGCGTTTTCCGGCGCGGCGAGCGGTATCTTGCACGACGCAGGGATCTCGGCGTCGGCCAGCCCATCACATATCCTTCTCTTGTTCTGAGCGAGAAATGACATGGCCACACGGGTCTCGGAACTGATTGCGCGCCTGAATGATCAGGTGAGTGCGCAGGCGCGCACCGTCGCGGAAAACCTGAACAAGGTTTCAACGTCAGGCAAGGACGTGCAGTCCGCCATGGACGGCGTCGACGGGTCCATGAAGCGCACCGCCCAGACGACTGACCAGTTCGTCAGGTCCGCCGATGGCGTGCAGAAGGCCACCAACCGCATAGAGGCGGCGTTCGACCGGACGGCAATGCGGCTGGAGCGAGCGACCGAAGATTACAGGAAGGGCGCCATCACGCTCCAGCAGTATCGCGACATTCAGGCGACGCTGGCGACGCAATATGAAAATATAGAGACGCGCGAGCAGAAGACTATCGACGCCCTGCGCAGGAAGGGCGAAGCGCTTGCGCAGGTGACGGGCGCCACGCACGACGCGTCCGAAGCCACGGACGCAGCGAGCGCGGGACTGGATAACCTGACCGCCGCGCAAGGCAAGAACACGGCGACGGTCAAGCTGCAATCTTACCAGATCGCGCAGATCGCCGATGAATTTCACAAATGGGTTGATCAGGTTCTCTCTGGCGGCTCTGCGATCACGGCGACGACGTATCAGCTGCCCAACATGGTGCAGGCGATGGGCGGCCTCGGCAATGCGACAAAACTGGTCGGCGGTCTGCTTTCCGGTCCGGCCGGTCTTGGTCTTGCCGCAACAATTGCAGGCGTCGCCATTTATAAGCTCGGCTCCTACGCCGAAGGCGAGCAGGAGCATATGGCGCAACTGTCGCAGCACCTTCGCGCCACACGCACCGATTACGCCGATCTCGCTGCAACAGCGGAGCATGCCGCGCGGAGCCTGCACGGGGGCTCAGACCTGTCGCTCGCTGATAGCCGGACCATTATCCAGACCATTGTTTCCGTGCCGACCGTGGACAATACGCAGCTGCAGCGCCTGACGCATGACGCGCAGGATCTGGCGACGGTGATGGGCACGACGGTTCCGGACGCCGCCAAAACCCTGGCGTCGTCCATGCAAGACCCATCGAAGGCGGCGCAGCAATTCTCGGAAGAGAGCCTGACCGGCTTCGACGCAGCGCTCGTCCAGTCCGTCCAGCACATGCAACAGATGGGCGATCGTGCCGGCGCCACTGATCTGGTTCTGCGCACGCTCGAGCAAACTGTGCATGGCGCCACCGACAATGCCCTGACCCCGTTTCAGGCGGCGTGGCGGAAGCTGGAAGATGAGTTCGGCGTCGTTCACGACGTCGCCACGACGAAAGCTCAGGGCATCGGGGACGTCATCGTCGGCATGGCCACGACCAGCATCGGAGCGATTACTGACCTCGTCGAGGAGATCAGGAAAATTCCCGGCGCCATGGAGACGGCGTGGGGAGCGGTCAAATCCGGAGCCGGGTGGGCTTACGGCAAGCTTGAAAGTGGCGTCGAGGCGTTGGTGCCGCAGGAACTGGCTGACAGCATGCGCCGTGGAAATGCGCCGGATCCGGTGTTCGCGTCGCCTGCAGGCAGAGCGTCGTCATCCGGGTCGGATTCATGGAACTTCAGACAGGCGTCGTCCATGGTGGATACGGTTGCGGCAGAGCAGGCGCTCGGGAGCGACCTGACGTCGCTGATGCACCTGATTCAGTCCGCTGAGAGCAGCACCGGGCAATACCATAACGGACAGCTCGTCACGTCCGGCGCCGGAGCCATCGGGGCGATGCAGGTCATGCCGTCCAACGCGGGCGGTTACGACATCACGGATCTGCACGGCAACGAAAGCGCATCTGCGAAATATCTCAAGCAGCTTTACGCAAAGTATGACGGCGACCAGACGCTTGTAGCGATGGCCTATAACTGGGGGCCGGGCAATGTCGACAGATGGCTCGCGCAGGGGAGCAATCCGGACACGATTCCCCAGGAGACGCAGGATTATATTGCCCGCACGACGGAAGGACGGGTCTATGGTTCTGTAGCCGCCGCCGGTCTGCGCCAGTCTTCCGACGCCTACGTGTCAAAGGGCGATCCAGGCACGGCCGGACAGCTTGCGGATCTGCAACGGACCTACGCCGGGGAGTCTCAGGCGCTCTCCGATCTGAACAGGCAATTTCAGGCGGGGCTGATCGGTCAGCAGGCGTACGAGACCGGCGCGAAGGATCTGCATGCGCAAATGGACGCCACAAGCGCGTCCATCGCGAACACCCGGGATCCGCTGCAGGAACTGTCGCATAGTCTGGATCTGTCGGCGCAGAGCGCCGCCGGTCTGACCGGCTATCAGAGGGAGATGATCTCGGTCGCCCAGCAGGTCGACCAGGCGCAGCTCAGCATGAACGGCGCCCATGCGTCGGCAAGTTCCGTGCTCGCTGCCCAGACACAGGCGCAGGCGCGTCTGGGCAATGAATGGACGGCCAGCGTTACGGCGCTTTCGCGGCAGGCGGACGAACAGGATTCCGTGAACGCCTCCTACGCCGAGACGGCGCAGTCGCTCGACCATGTGACGAACTACCAGAAGGCCTACGAGGCCGCCCTGAACTCGTTCGATCAGAAGAGCCCGGATTTTTCGAAGCATGTCGACGACATGACCGCGGCTCTCGACCGCCAGACGGCGGCGCAGAAGGAACAGCAACTGATCGGGCAGATTTGGTCGAACAACGATCAGCTCGCCATTCTTCAGGCGGAAACGGCATCGCTCGGCCAGAACGATGACGCGCGACAGGCCATGACCGCGCATATGCAGGCCGAGCAGACTCTACTTCGCAATGGGGAGAGTCTGACGGACAGGACGTCTCAGGCCTATCTCGCGAGCGCCGACGCCGTCACGCAGGCGTCAGTCGCCTATGAGCACCAACAGCAGACGCTGTCGGATCTGACGGGCTCGATCTCGAACATGGCGGACCAGCTGTCGGACGGTCTCGTGCAGGGATTCCTGCAAGGCACGTCGAGCGGGATGTCGTTTAGGTCGACGCTGCAGGCGATCGAGACGCAGATTGCGTCGATGATCCTCAAGATGGGGCTGATCAATCCGCTGCTCAACGACATTGACGGCGGAACAAGGGACACGCTGTCAGACGTCTCGAAGCTTCTGGGAAACCTCGGCGGGTCGTCGGGGTCTTCGTCGGGCGACGGGTGGGGTTCGACCGGCGGCGCGATGGATTTCGAGGGCTCGGGGATCAGCGTCGGACAGGAACTGAACCTGAAAAACAGCCTGTCGTCTCCGGCGTC
>NZ_AUBI01000046.1 GCF_000429165.1 Acetobacter nitrogenifigens DSM 23921 = NBRC 105050
GATGATCTCACGCGGAAAACGATGTCGTTTGTAGCTGCAAGGCAGAGCACTCATGCAGCTAAACTATCACGCCTCACTTAACGTGACAGCACCCCCGCGATGATAGGCCGGGGGGCTCAAATTGCGCACATGACCCGCGCGCCGACACAGACAGCGTGATGTTTTCCCTCTTCGTCCAGGGGAATGCTGCAGGAACAACCGGGCCGAATGCGGGCTCTGCCAGCAGCCTCATCGGACCCCGAGGGGGTTGGCGATGCGCAGCCGCCAGTCCTGTTCGGCCACGCGCTCGGCGACCTGCGTTGCGACACCCTGATCGATGATGTCCTGCCCGTCGGGACCGGGCACCCGGCTTTCCCAGTCGAGCAGCAAGAGAGCGATATCGCCACTGATCAGTATGCGGCGAAGCTGGTTTTGCAAGGTCACTCGTGCGGCGATGAGATCGCCTAGAGCTTCTCGCAGGGCCTCGGGCCCAGCATCGATAACGGCGCCCTCCGCCATGCGCATCACGGCGTCGGGATGGAACAATGCCATTAGCCCATCGACATCGCCCCGATTCATGGCGCTATCGAACGCCGGGCCGATCTCCTCCGGCGTGGGTGCCGGCCCGCTCATCGGGACTGCTCGCTCATGAGGAAAGCGCGGATGTGGCCGGCCACATCCGACGGAGCTTCGAGCGGTAGTAAGTGACCGACCTTGGGGACGACCACGAGGGTTGCGGTCGGAAGAGACGGTAGTAGCACGGTACGCAGCAGGTCCACGCTGTCGACGACGTCTTTCTCACCGCCGATCACGAGGATGGGAACCTGGATCCGGTCGAGGTCGGCGCTGACATCCTCTGAGATGGCGCTAGTGGGCCATGCGATCTTGGCGGCCGAAGCACCGCCGAGACTGTCGGCGATCACTTGGTCGCGAAGCTCCTGGGGAAGCGCAGTCGCGCAAAGGATATTGTCGAGCGTCCATGCTGCGCCCTCGGGGGTCATGTAGGCACCCTTCATCGCTTCGCGCTCGGGCTCGGGAAGGATCTTACCCTGCGCTGGCGACGGGGCCACGAGTACAAGCCCCGCGAGGCCTGCCGGCCGCCGCGACGCCAGCAGCTGCGCCACCTTCCCGCCCATGGAGTGCCCGACCAGCAGGTAGCGCGTCAACCCTAGCGTGGCGATCGCACCTTCGACGTCGTCCGCCATCGTCGCGATGTCATAACCATGCTCGGGATGCGGAGAACCGCCCCACCCGCGCGCATCGAGCGCAATGGAGCGGACATCGTCCGGCATGGCTGAGACGACGCGATCCCAAGTCCGCGCGGTGCCGCCCCAATAATGGAGGAACAGCACGGCCAGTTCGCCCTGACCCGATTGCGACCCATGGAGGTTGAGACCATTGGAAAAGATCATCATTGCGCGTCATCCTTGTTCTGAAACAGCGGCGGAACCGTCAAATAGGAATTTGGGCCCTTTCCACTAAGACGATAATCTGGGAATAATGATCTTCAGTCGATAATATGAGGATCGAATGGCATCGTGGACCGCTTTATGGAGCTTTCCGTTTTCATCGCTGCGGTTGACAAGGGAAGCCTAGCCGCCGCCGCTCGTGCCTTGGGCATGACGCCAGCGATGGCCGGCAAATATCTGGCTGCGCTGGAAGCGAGCCTGGGGGTCCCGCTGCTGCATCGGACCACGCGCAGGCAACATCTCACGGATGCAGGCCAGGACTATTACCGACGCGGTCGGCTGATCCTGGAAGCGCTTGGCGACGCGGATCGCGCTGCCCTTGCGTTGCAGGATGAACCGCGCGGTGTTCTGCGCATAACTGCGCCCACCACATTCGGAGCAATGCATCTCGGGCTCCCCGTCGCCGAATATCTCCAGCGTTACCCCGGCGTGACGGTCGAAATGAATTTGCAGGATCACTTCGTTGACTTGGTCGGTGGCGGTTTCGATCTGGCCGTCCGCATTGGAACCCTCGCGGATTCAAGTCTAGTGGCTCGGCGATTTGCGGCGAGCGGCATGATCGCCTGTGCGGCGCCCGCCTATCTCGAGAGGGTTGGTGAACCGCGATCGCCGGCAGAGCTCGCCGGGCATGCCCGTCTTGCCTTCAGCCGAGCGAGCTCGGCGGGCGACTGGACCTTCACCGACACGGCCGGGCGCGCACACAAGATCGAGAGCCCTTCCCGACTGCTGGCGGACAATATGCAGATGCTGCAGGCAGCAGCCCTAGCTGGTGCGGGTGTCGCCTATGGCCCGCGCTTCGTGTTCGGAGAACAGTTGGCGGCCGGCACGCTCGTCGAGCTTCTGCCGGGCTACGCGACAGAAAGCCTCGGCATCCACGCCGTCTATCCGTCCGCGCGACTGATCAGCGTCAAGGTCCGGCGGTTTGTCGACATGCTCGTCGAGTGGTTTGGAGAGCGTCCGACATGGGAAGCACCTTAAGCTCGGCTTTGTACGATCAGGGGTGCTGTCACGTTAAGTGAGGCGTGATAGTTTAGCTGCATGAGTGCTCTGCCTTGCAGCTACAAACGACATCGTTTTCCGCGTGAGATCATC
>NZ_AUBI01000047.1 GCF_000429165.1 Acetobacter nitrogenifigens DSM 23921 = NBRC 105050
CAGGCGTCCGCCATCGCGGGCGCGCCGGGAACGTCCGGAATGCGCAAGCGCTTGAAGCAGCGCAGCGCCTTTGCCGCGAGTTCCGGGTTCGACAGTGGGATCTCTGGCAGCAGCGACTGGCCCGCGCGCCGCCGAGCCTCCCAATCCTATCTGCTAAAATTCATTACCCGCCTCTCAAAAGCCATATTCCTACAGAATCAGTTTATTTTGAAGACAGGGCAGGAATTTGGGCACCACAGCATGAAAAGAGACGAAAACTCCAATTCATTTAGAAGAGAAAATATCGAGACGTTAGAGACGTACGCAAACGACGAAAGAAAGCGACTTCTCAACGATGTATTCGTAAACTCAAGATCAAGTATACTTATAGCCGCTTGCGTCGCATTGTCTATAAAACTTGATATTGTGACCAATTTTTTGCAATTTTATATAAAAGAACATAATAAAATTTCGGAACTAGGCATAGTAACATTAATTTTTATCTACATGATATTTCTATCATTGGGAGTAATATTTTCATTTTTGTCAATTTCATTTCCTAAATTGAAAACGGTCGAAAAATTTTCTCCCGAGCAATTTTTAGTCGAACAGCTGGACAAAGGAACTCAAAACCCAGCAGATCTCAGAGAAGCGCTGACGAGAGAAATTATCAGAGTAAATGAGATTACCAGAAAAGCGAGTTTAGGCATTCGCAGTCTAGACAGAGTCGCTGTTATTTGTCTGTATATCAGTGCCGTCAGCCTCATAATCGGCTTAGCTGGAATAGGTACAGCCAGTGTTACCCACTCTAGAGGAGCCTCATGATCCTCTCAATTTCTTTTGCTGACTGGTGGTAAATCTTCTTCCCAATCACCATCGGAGCTATCCGATTGAAAAAAACTCGCTTGTTCGCTTTTAGGCGCCGAAAGCCTCGCATGTGAATAGGATAACGCCGCCTTTGCCGCGTCAGTCCGAACAACCGGAGAAAGCCCTCTATTTCGATATATACGTGCCAGAAAAAGTAGCGGCGACACGCCGGCCAACTCGGCAACCGTCATCCCAGTCAGCGGATCGACGATATCCGAATTTGGAGAAACCAGCTCTTCCAGATCGACCAAAAGCTTTCCATTCCAGTTGAGTTCCTTCTTGTTCCGGCTGCCAGGCTTTCGGCCTGCACCAGGTCGTGCGCCGCCATGAGCCATGACGATGTCTCCTTTTGATAACTTGATTTCTTTGATAACCGGCGAAGAATCTGCGCGTGAGACTGGCGCGGTTGCCGCCCCCGATCCGGCCCAGACTTTCGACCCGCCCCCACCCGGCCGGACAAAACCCACGAAAACCGTAGAAATCAGCCGTTTTTCAAGGTCTTTCGGCAGTCGCAGTTCTGATCGCGCGGGCTCGCGCCGTCTTGGTCGTGTGGCATGACCCGCAAAGCAGCTGGACGTTCGACGGATCGAGCGGAGCGCCGCCGTCTTTCAGTTCGTGGACGTGGTCTCCGAACAGACGCGTTCCGGTCCGTCCGCATTTCTCGCAGGACCGTCCTCGCTTCTCGATCAGGCGGCGCATGAGATCGCGCCAGGGCTTCGAAAGGTAAAAGGCGTCAGCCCGCTTGGGCGGCGGGATCGCTATACGCGTGTCGACCGAAGGTAGAATGGGCGCGATACAGGTCAGACGAGCAGGCATCCTGTCTTGTCCATCTTCCGTGCAAGATAAAACAATATGAAAGCATTTAGCGCTGATTACCCACGCACACGTCCAGAATCAGTAAACGAGTAAAGCGAGCGGCCAACGTTGGACTGATCTTCTTCCCATATCGTACCCTCACTATTCAGGACGAACGCAGCATCGTTCGTTCGAAGAACCATCCTGCGGTTACTCGCGTTTCGACCTTGCTGACACACACGGTGGTAGCGGCTGAAGCAGGCAGACTTTGGGCGAAAAGCAGAATCGTATAACCGGACAGGGATAGGCTCGAACTATGGAAGAAGTGATTGAACGCGTTGACCCGCAATTGCGAGCGGCAGCTGAGAAGATTGAGCCGGCCGTCGCAGGAATAGTCTGGTCTGATCAGACCCTGCCCGCCATGCGCGCAGCGCTTGCTGCAATGAACCCCGCTGAGCCATTGCCCGACGTATCGGTGGAAGAACGCATGGTTCCGGTTGGAGGCGATAACCCCGACGTCAAAGTTTTTGTCATCAACGCTGCCGCCGGCCAGAAGCGCCCCGGGATTTTCCATACTCATGGCGGCGGCACCATAGCAGGCAGTGCGTCTCTCTCGGTCCCGCGGCTGCAAAAACTCGCTCGAGATGAGGGCTGGGTTATTGTGACTGTTGAGTATCGACTGTCGCCGGAAACAACCTACAAGGGTGTAATCGAGGATCATTACGCCGCACTACGCTGGATGCACGCAAACGCTTCGGAGCTAGGTCGCGTTGACAAAAGATCTATACGATCTGCCTGAGATCTGATTCACTTCCTGCCTGTGGGGTAAGGAGCAGAGAGAACAGGCATGGCACG
>NZ_AUBI01000048.1 GCF_000429165.1 Acetobacter nitrogenifigens DSM 23921 = NBRC 105050
GTTCGTTTATTGATTACGAAAAATTCTTTTGTGAAAAACTGACTTTTCCATAATCTAACCCGATGTACAACCCTTCTGTGAGATTTCCGCGTCGAGATCGACAACAATACGGTCGAGCGGACCATCCGACCGATTGCACTGAACCGAAAGAACGCCCTATTCGCAAGCCATGACGCGGGAGCGGAGAACTGGGCGATGATCGCCTCGCTCATAGAAAGCTGCAAGCTCAACTCCGTCGATCCGCTTGCCTACCTGACCGCCACGCTCACCGCCATCGTGAAAGGACATAAGCAAAGTCGGATCGATGAGTTGTTGCCGTGGAATTACGCAGCTTCGGCGGCACGGCAGTTGACCTGACTAACTAGCTGCTGGTCGGTTCGTCTGGCCTCGGCCAGACGCGAGTCAATCCGATCCGGGAAGTCTAAAGCTCGCCCAGAAAATTGATCACTAACTCCGATACTTCCTTCGCTCGCTCTTGTTGAAGCCAATGGCCCGCATCTTGAAGAACATAGGAGCCTCGCAAGTCAGGAACCAAGTTCGGCATTGCGGCGATAATCTGATCCATGCCGGGTATAGTCAGGCCAGTATCACGCTCGCCGATTATGAAAAGTGCCGGCACCTGGACCAGTTGACCGACGCTGCTTTGCTGCAGTTCCCAGTTGCGATCAAGATTGCGATAGTAGTTTAATCCTCCTGTGAAGCCTGACAACTCGAAGGCTCTGACCAGTTGGTCGAATTCTCGGCTGGGTAGCCATTCCGGCAGCTTAGCGGGAGTTGGGAGGCTTGCCAGCAACCCGGTGCTCTTCGCGACCATTCCGAATGGATTAGGTGTCCCATCGCCCGGCTTACGTGGGCCTGCTTCCCCACTTGCTGCGAACATGAGCTTGCGGAGAGTCAAGCTCACATCGCGGTTAAACTCCTCATCGGCGAGCTTGGGTTCTTGAAAATACAGCGTGTAGAAAAGTGCGTCTTCGGTTTGCGGGAAAATCTTTGATGGTCGCACAGGTGGCTGTCCCATCATCGGCACGCTAAGTGCGACGACAGCGCGGAACCGATCTGGCCGCAACAGCGCAGCTTGCCACGCAATTGTGGCACCCCAATCGTGGCCGACGATGACGGCCTGGTGCTCACCAAGCGCATCAAGCAGTGCCACCAGGTCGCCAACCGCGTGGAAGACCGTGTATTGATCTATATGTTCAGGCGCGTCGGTACCGCCATAACCTCGCATATCTGGCGCAACGGCGCGGTAACCAGCTTGTGCAACTGCGTTGATCTGGTGTCGCCATGCGTATTTGGTCTCAGGGAAGCCGTGGCAAAACAGAACCAACGGGCCTTGACCTGCATCGAGGATGCTCATGTTGATGGTGCGGGTCTGAATAACTGTCTCTTTCACGGACGCCTCCTGATTTGCTGGCAGGGCTATTGGTGGAAAGGCAAACACGAGTGGCGAAAGACTCAAAAACTGACGGCGTCGCATTTGCGCTCTTTCTATCGTGTAACAAAATGTGTTACGGTAAGGGCTCGATGTCAAGATAGCGTAACTATAATTGTTGCGGAAAGGTCTGTGATGACGACCGACGGTCGGCTCGCCAGAATGCTGCACGTGTTGGTTCACATGGGACTGCTCGGCGGCAGGGAAACATCAGAAAGGATTGCGTTGATGCTCAACACAAATCCCGTTGTTGTGCGCCGTACGCTCGGGGTGCTACGTGAACATGGGATTGTTGAATCCGAAGGCGGCCGAGGAGGCGGTTGGAAACTGACCCGGTCGCTCGACCAGGTCACAGTGCTTGACGTCCAGCGCGCTCTAACAAAGGGGCCAGCGCTCACCGCGCCCGTGTCGCGAGATCACCCAACCTGCCCAGTCGAACGTGCATCGAATTCTGTGCTGGAAAAGGCGCATGCTGCTGCGGAGGCCCACCTGATTGCGAAGTATGCTGTCACGACACTGGCGCAGATAGCGAAAGATGCCAAACATAAGGCATCCGGGACTACTCAATAGGCTGATTGCAGTAAGTGCTTCGTCAAATAGGCGGTGACCGATGCCTATGACGCGAACAGAGGTTCGGTCAATGTGCGAGCGAGGCACCGCTTACATATGGCAGCTTTGGACTTACGGATACTTTTCGCGTTCAGGAAAGGCAGAGCCGATGGTTGGGCTACAGCTGCGTCCCGGGTTAAAACGGCGCAGCTTGGTGACATTGCGCCATTTTAGTGGTTGCGTGATGCTGTCGACGCGGATTTCTCACACTTGGGTTAATTTCAGGTTATTTTGTAGAATTCAGTTATCCCACAGGAGCGCGATCTGGAATATTGACGATATTCT
>NZ_AUBI01000049.1 GCF_000429165.1 Acetobacter nitrogenifigens DSM 23921 = NBRC 105050
CGACCCGCTACGACAAGACCGCCCTGTCCTTCATAAGTTTCCTCAATATCGCCGCAGCAAGGCTCTGGATTGGATCTTTTGTCAACGGGACCTAGGGCTCAACCCGGACAAAATCGCGGTGATGGGTGAAAGCGCTGGCGGCGGCAATGCAGCGCGGCTTGCGCTGACAGCGCGCGATCGCAAGGAGGTCCCACTTGCCGCCCAGATCCTGATTTACCCTATGCTCGATGATCGTACAGGAAGCACGATTAAAGTTCCTGACTTTATAGGCGCGCTCCTTTGGACTCCCCAGGCAAACCAATACGGATGGTCATCTTTTCTTGGAATGCCGGCAGGCATCGATGATGCGCCTCCCGAGGCAGTTCCTTCACGACAAAAGGATTTGTCAGGCCTTCCACCAACATTCATTGGCGTCGGCGCGCTCGATCTCTTCGTCTTCGAAGATACAGAGTATGCGCGGCGGCTGATCGAGGCAGGCGTACCTACCAAGCTGCTCGTTTCGCCCGGCGCCTATCACGGCTTCGACCAGTTGGCGCCTGATGCGGACATCTCAAAAGAATTCGCCGCAGCACAAATCAGCGCATTGAGGAGCGCGTTCAAATAACATCACCTGGACCCGGGCCGGAGCTTTCAGCTTATCCGGCCCTGTGTTCAGCCAAGTGAGGCACGAGTTCATGTGACGGGCCACGGTGGAGATCGTCGTGACACGCTCAATAAAAAAGGCCGCGCAACCGGTTGGCTGCACGACCCCTGATCATGGGCCTAAAAACACTGCATTTTGGAACATTTGGAAAGGGGAAAATTCACCTGACCGAACATTTTTCTGGTGATCACCGCTAACCCGCTGGAATGCCAGCGTTTAGCGGTGACATGACTCACGCTCATTCGCGATCCTATGTCACGCCAGCTGAAAAGATGACGACGGCTGATCGGATGAACCATCATCCAGAAAAGCACGACACGGCGTTGCCCTGCGTCCGTGATCCATGACACCCACTCCAGCGCTTCGTCCATCTGACTGATTGCAGCGGCGGACGGGACGGCCGGACGGATCACGTCTGATCTTGTCAACGTCAACAGATCTTCGAGCTCCATGAGCGTGTCGCCCCACGACGCGCCCTTAGCTGGACGGACGCATCCACTCGCCCATGGCCTTTTCCCACGCGTCCTGCGCCAGATGATCCGCCACCGTGCGCGGCGCATGAACGTCAAACCGCTCGATCGCCTGCGTCACGGCGGGTTTTCAAATGGGTTTCCAGTTCGGTTTCATCCATCTGAAACCGAATGCGCGCGACATCAGCCAGCGACGGTGCCCGGCCCATGCCAAACGTCACCACATCGTCGACGCCAAGCCAGCGGATCGGGTCGTCGAGAAGCGGCATTACAAATTGGTGTCGGCGACCCAACTCGATGCTCAGGCAATCCGAGACTACCGATAGTTTGCTGAATGTCGTTTTCCAGAACTCTATCGCAATCAAAACGGAAAAACATCCGAACAGTATAGGGATTTTCCCACAACCTTGGGAGGCCGCTATATTGCCACCTAAAATCCATGAATCTGCTGCGTTCACCCTGATGGCATCGCTATTGGTATGTCCTTGGAGTGCGAACGGAAAATCCAATAATTACAACGTGCAATTAAACCAATTGACCATCGCGTGGGGATTACAAATAAAAACCACCAAGCTGGCAGTCGGGGGGCTAGGGTCTGTTAGGTCTTGAGATGATCTGCTGTTGCAGCGATGCAGATGACAGCCATGAAGGACGTAGCGGTTTTCTCATACCGCGTGGCGAC
>NZ_AUBI01000050.1 GCF_000429165.1 Acetobacter nitrogenifigens DSM 23921 = NBRC 105050
GTCGCCACGCGGTATGAGAAAACCGCTACGTCCTTCATGGCTGTCATCTGCATCGCTGCAACAGCAGATCATCTCAAGACCTAACAGGCCATAGAGAGTGTATTTTCAAGCAAAATTTTACGGGCGTGTGTTATCAGATTTCAACCCAAGAGTGTCTGCCGCGTCCGAACGAGATGTCGATACAGGGATCATCAGCGCTTTACGATCAGGTTGATAGGCGCAGGCATTCCAGCCGCGAGCCTGAGCGAGCGCGCTGACAACTTTGTAAACGACAACCCAACGGGAGTCACTGGAAGGTGGCTTCCAGAAACGCATGACAAGTGCGCACGAAGCTACGGCGAATGATACGAACGCAACGCCCGTTGCGGCATAGTTCGGTGGTATAAAGCCGAGAACCGTTGTGATAAAAAGAGACATACCCATGGGGAAGACGTTCTCCGACAATTGAGAGAAAAAGATAGGTGTCTCTGCAGTGCAATTTGAAATTTACTACAAATCAATTTTTGGCTACAGATCAGTTATAAGGATAAGATTTCTGTAGTGAAATTAAATATTTTTCTTGTTATTTTTGTAATTTTTGATAAAAAATCAACCTCGGGCCAAAGATCGGGAGCAGTTTCAGCGACTATGCGGAGTGTAGGCGCCATTTCGAGAAATTCTGGATACGATTTGTGATCGTGAAGAGCCAGGACTTCCGCCATGACCGAGGTCGACGTTTCATATAGATTTATTCGACGTTCTTGCATTACCAGATTTTCATTGACTGAACGATGGCCTTCTTCTGTAATTTGCAAATGAGTCCTATTCCCAGGTGAGTAATAGATTTTCGCATTTTTTTGATAGCAGCGGGCAAGAGCGATATAGCTGACGGCGACGCTCGTTCGATGAAAGTAAATCAGATTGAAGCTGTCTTTTTGAAGACGAAAAATTTCTTCCACGGATCCGAAATACGGTTTACCCCATTGGATAATAGAATGAATGTCAAAATCTTTCGACGCGATTGGCTCGCTCCTTAGCGAGGATGCTGCTATAGAACTCACTTCGTAGCCGAGTTCTTTTAAGCGTCGCATGTGCTTGAAAAGTGTTTTCGAGCGGGAATCGTCGTTTGGCGCATGATCGTCGATTAACAGCGCTCGTGGTTACGTATGGACGGCTTCCGCTTTGAGAGAAGGACCAAGACGCCGGGCCATCTCATGCTCCAAATTGCGCTCATTGACTGTCGTGGCGGCGTCGGCGGCGCGTTTCCGAATTTTTTGTATTTGCTCGGAAAGAATATCTAGAAATTTCTTTTGATTATCAAGGTTATCAATAGCATCGCTAAATCGGATAATGTATTGGACGAAAATTTCGTCAAGTTTTTTTGATACCTCTAGTGTGATAGGGGACCCAATCAATTCCACTCCATCGCTTTCACGTATAACTTGTATTACATGCGATTGATCGGGCGGCAGGCCGATGGGGAGGATTAGGTCGCGTTGACAAAAGATCTATACGATCTGCCTGAGATCTGATTCACTTCCTGCCTGTGGGGTAAGGAGCAGAGAGAACAGGCATGGCACGA
>NZ_AUBI01000051.1 GCF_000429165.1 Acetobacter nitrogenifigens DSM 23921 = NBRC 105050
CCCGACAACGCCAGCCTCCCGCCGCTGATCGTCGTCGCGCCCGTGTAGGCGTTCACCGCCGCAAGAGTCGTTGAGCCTGTACCGATCTGGTTCAGATTACCCGTGCCATCGATCACCTGCCCCACAGTCAACGCGTCGCTGCGATCGATTGCGAACGTGCCGTTGTCGTGAATAGCCGTAGTGGCGGCGATGTCGCCGGTCGCTCCGCCATCCCCAAGCTGCAACGTGCCGGCGCCAATCGTCGTCGCGCCTGTGTAGGTCTGATCCTTCGTGATGATCAGCGTCCCCAGATCGGTCTTGTCCAGAGACGTGCCGCCTGAAACATGGCTGTCATTAATAACAGTGTCCAGATCAGCTGTAATCGCAGCCCCCGACGCCGTGCCGTCGCCCACACGTATCGTCGTCGTGGCGTCCGTCGCATACAGGTCATCGCCGGTCACGACATAAACGCCGCCGTCGTTGTTGGCGAATTGCATGCCGCTGAATGTTACATTCGCCGGATTTCCTGCAGTGTCCGTATCTTTGACCGTCACCGTTCCGGCGCTGCCTTCAAACACCGCGTATGCGCCGCTGTCCCATGGCGCGTTGCGGCTACCCGCGGAATTGGTCCAATTGTTGTCGCCCTGCCCATTTATCGCCGTCCAGACGCCACTTCCTCCGTCAACCACGTCGTTGCCAGACGACCCATCCGAGCCGTGATTGCTTCCGGTATTGGATCCGTCCCAGAAATTCAAAGTACCGTCATTGACGACAAGGTTGACCTGATGATCAATCGAGGTTTGAAGATTCAGGGTGACGCCGGAAGCTGCGGCCACCGTGCCAAGCGTCTCGTCAGCAACACCCGATAGGGCGCCGCCGTAAGTATAAATTCGGTAAACGCCGGCATCCAGGGCGCCGCTCGCCGCATCAACTCCCGCCGTGTTCGCGCCAACGTTCAGCGTGCCGCCAAGGGTCAGGTTTCCGCCGACAGCCACCAGATCATTGTATGACCCGCCCGCCACATTGGCGACGCCTACATCAAAGTTCTGTATCGAGCCCGTCGACAAGGCCAGATTCCCGGCGACCGTTAAGGTGCCGATCCCGCTGGCGCCATCACCAGCCGCGAGGGTCGCGCCACTTTTGACCGCCACGTCGCCGCCCAGCGTCCCGACCCCGCTTAACGTCGCGCCAGAGGCGACTGTGGTCGTCCCCGTGGCCGCGCTCTGATCTCCGTCAACTTGCAAAACGCCCGCATTGACGCTCGTCTCGCCTGTATAGCTGTTGGCTCCACTCAGAATAAGAGTGCCGGCGCCTTGTTGAACGAGGCTGCCTGTTCCATCGATAATCTGGGACAGCGTCAGCGTGTTGCTGTGGTTCACGTTGAGTGAGCCGTCATTGTGGATTGCGGA
>NZ_AUBI01000052.1 GCF_000429165.1 Acetobacter nitrogenifigens DSM 23921 = NBRC 105050
GATGATCTCACGCGGAAAACGATGTCGTTTGTAGCTGCAAGGCAGAGCACTCATGCAGCTAAACTATCACGCCTCACTTAACGTGACAGCACCGCGTTGCCTTATCTGGATGCTGTCACATAAACATTGGGGCTGTAGATTGCCCCGCATGAGCGCTCCGCCTGTCAGCTACAAACGTCACCGTTTTCCGCGCGAACTGATAGCGCACGCTGTGTGGCTGTATTTCCGGTTCCCGTTGAGCTTCAGGTTGATCGAGGAAATGCTGCTCGAACGCGGGATTGTCGTGTCGTATGAGACGATCCGCCGCTGAAGCCTGAAGTTCGGAGCTGCGTTTGCGCGCAAGCTGCGCCGCAGGCGCGCGGCTTCAGGCGACGTGTGGCATCTCGACGAGGTCAGGATCGTGATCCGCAGTCAGGTTCACTGGCTGTGGCGAGCGGTCGATCAGGACGGCTACGTTCTCGATGAAATCCTGCAAAGACGACGCAACACGAAGGCGGCGAGGCGACTGTTGACGCGGCTTCTCAAGAAGCAGGGCGGCAGACCGAGACGCATGATTACCGACAAACTGAAGTCATACGGAACAGCAAAACGTCAGGTCATGCCCTGTGTGGAACACCGATCTCATAAAGGCCTGAACAACCGAGCGGAGAACTCACATCTACCGTTACGAAAGCGCGAACGTGCCATGCAACGGTTTCGATCACCGGGAGGTTGTCTGCGCTTCATCCCGGTCCTTGCCGCCATTCGAAACCTGTTTGTACCGACTGCCTCTCTCAGCAACGCTCTCTCCCGTCACATCCATCGTATCCGGGCTCTCGCCCAATGGAACAACGCAACGGCTCTCTCCGCCTGAAAATCCCTCAAACGCCTTCTAATACCCCACACCAGTTCACGTGACAGCACCATCACACCTATTATCGTATCCCTCATCGACCTCACAGCAAGTCGACGTTGCAGGCCGCATTATCTTATCGTGCCTGCACGCTTCCTGTCGGTTGGAGCCAGCTTCGGCGTGTGATTTGGTGAGACAGCCCAG